>JBAZWW010000001.1:0-265446 GCA_041660165.1 Patescibacteria group bacterium
CTGCCTCCTCACTGACGTTTACGAGTGTGAATTGGGCTACTCCGCAGACGATCACGGTTACCGGCGTGAATGACTTTGTTGACGATGGCGATATTACTTATCACGCTGTTCTTGCGACTGCTTCGTCTGCCGATTTGGTCTATAACGTTATCAACCCGGCTGACGTGACGATCATCAATGATGACAATGACACGGTGGGCGTCACCGTAACTGAATCCGGAGGAACAACGGATGTAACTGAGGGGGGCGTGTTGGATTCATACACGATTGTTCTTCTGACGGAGCCCGTGGCAGATGTCACGGTTTCGCTCACGCCTGATGTCCAGGTGACCGTTGATTTCCCGAGCGTTATTTTCACCTCGCTCAACTGGAATACTCCGCGTACCATAACCGTGACGGCAGAGAATGATCGGGTGGTTGAGGGGGCGCACACGGGTACCATCACACACGTAGCTTCCTCCGCTGACCCGCTCTACAGCGGTCTTGCCGTTGCCTCCGTTGTCGCGAATATTACTGACAATGATTCGGCTGGGAGTAGCGGATATTCTTCGCCCCAGAACGTTCTCCATCCGCCAAGTATAGCCATTAGTACCCCAACGGAGGGGGACGCCATTTTGGGCGGTCAGTCATACCTTATTACCTGGACGGCAGAAGGCACAAATACGGATTTTGTTAACCTTTATTATTCAACGAACGGTGGAGTTGACTACAATGTCATTGAACGCAACGTGAGAAATGCGGGTAGTTATTCTTGGGACATCCCGTTGATCAATACGAGTGAGGCTCTTGTTAAAGTTACGGCTACTGATCTGGCAGTTGAGGTCGTTTCTGACGTCTCCGGAATATTTTCTATATATCTCCCTTCGGAGCCAGAAGTGGAAACCCCAACCCTTCCGGTATACGGTCCTTCGCCAGTTGATGAAAGTCAGGAGTTAATCTCTCCCGTTGAGGTGGGGTATCTCATTAGGTCTCCGTTCTATTCTACCGTGTACCAGATCGTCTCTGGCTTTATTCGCCGGCCGTTCTTTGATGCGCAAACGTTCTTCACCTACCAAACGACATTCAACAATGTTCAGAGGGTGACGGACGCCACGCTTCCGTTCCTTACCCTTGGATCACCCATGCTTCCAAAGTCGGGCGTTGTTCTTGTAAAGACTCAGGTCTCACCACGAGTTTATGCAGTCGGGGATGAGCAACTTTTGCACGCTATTCCAGATGAGGATACAGCAGCGCATCTCTACGGGAGCAATTGGGCGGATTACGTCATTGATATTCCCCCTACGCTAATGGAGGAATTCACGATGGGCGAGCCAATGACCGGGGATGAGATTATTGATAGGTCAATTTTGAGGCGTCGAGTTGATTTGCACGCGGAGTAGCTCATTCACCCCTGGGTAGTTTGGTATACTGTCTCCATGATTACGTTTGAAAATATCTCCAAGGTGTATAGGCCCGATATTCATGCCCTAAGCGGGGTCAGTCTTCATATTCGGCCGGGAGAGTTTGTGAGCGTGGTGGGGGCGAGCGGCAGCGGGAAGTCCACGCTGGCTAAGTTGTTGTTTGCTGAGGAAAGACCTACATCGGGCACGGTGAAGGTGGGCGATTGGGACATTACGAAGATTCATCACTCAGAAGTTCCGCATTTGCGTCGGCAAATCGGCGTTGTTTTTCAGGATTTCAAGCTGTTGCCCCAGATGACGGCTTACGAGAATGTAGCTTTTGCGCTCCAAGTTGCCGGGGCGCCGGGATCGAGAATTCGGGAAGTCGTTCCACAAGTTATGAAAATTGTGGGTTTGGGCGAGAAATTGAACCGCTTCCCGCGTCAGCTGTCCGGGGGCGAGCAACAGCGCGTGAGCATTGCGCGAGCGCTCGTGCACCGGCCGAAGATCATGCTTGCCGACGAGCCCACCGGCAATCTCGATGCGGTTACTGCGCAGGAAATTTTGTCGCTTCTCAAAAAGATCAACGAGTTCGGCACCACCGTTGTCCTCGTCACGCACGATCGCGACATTGTAAACGCTCTGCACCGCCGAGTGATCACGCTTCAGGACGGAAGAATTGCGGGAGACGCTGAGCACGGCAAATACCATATTTAGTATGCAGTCGATTTTTCGAACAATTCGTTTTGCCTTCCAGGGAATAGCCCGCAACTTTTGGCTCTCGGTGGTGACAACCAGCGTCTGTTTTCTGACCCTCGTCACCGTGAACGCGGTCATTATTTTGAACGTCATTGCTATTGCGTCGATCCACTCGGTCGAGGATCGCGTTCACGTGGATGTCTACCTGAAGAGCGGAACCACGCCGGCCATGGAATCCTCGATTCGCGGTTATCTAACGGGTCTCGATCCCGTGAAGGAAGTCATCCTCATTCCTGCAGATGACGCGCTCAAGGATTTCAAGGCCAGACACTCGAACGATCCCGATGTATTGGCAGCGCTTGACGAGATAGGCGAGAATCCGCTCGGCGACGCGCTCCGAGTATCGGCTAAGTCGCCCAAAGACTTCCCGTTTATTTTGCAGGCCGTGAACACGCCGGAGTTCTCGCCCCACATTAAGGAAACGGGGCAGACAAACTATGATGACGTGGTGGCTTCGCTCACAAATCTGAACACAAAGGTGCGGAACGGCGGAACGGGACTTGCGATTTTCTTCGCCGTCATCGCTATTCTCATGGTGTACAACACCGTTCGCGTGGCCGTGTATGTTCACCGCGATGAAATTGCCGTCATGCGCCTGGTGGGCGCACAGGGCTGGTTTATCAGCGCGCCGTTTCTGCTTGAGGCCGTCATCTTCAGCGCGGTTGCAACTGGCCTTATGGCCGGCCTCATCTTCTTCCTCCTGAAGATCTGGGAACCGTTCATCAGAATCTTCTTCACGGGCGTAAATCTTGATCTCCTCAGCTTCTACACGCACAACGGCTTACCCCTCTTCGCTCTCCAGTTCTGCGCCCTGGCGGTCCTTGGTATGGCAAGTTCCGCCGCCGCGCTCAGAAAATACTCGAAAATTTAATCAGCTCAGAAATAAAAAATCACGCACTCTGTTCGGGGGAATGGGATCGAACCATTATTCACGGCTTCAAAGGCCGCTGTCCTGCCATTAGACGACCCCCGAACGGAGGGCATGAATTCTTTTAACCTGCCAGATCATACCTGTTTGAACGCTTAAAATCAAGGATCACCCTCTCAAAACAAAAATTCCCGGTGCAAGCCGGAAATTTTTGTTTTGCGTTATTCGAGCTCTTGCCAGGTTCGGTGCTCGCGCTTGCGGGCAAGGAGCCAGATGCCAAGGGGAATGAAAAGCCAGAAGGTAACGCTGAGCACTTGGAGAAGGCGGAAGAAAACGGTAAGGACGTTGATCCAGCACTGTTGGAAGACGCTTGGCTCTTCAAAACCGGCAACAAGATTTTGGAGATCGTCTGCTGTTTTCACTTTCCAGAATGCGGGGATTTCATTGATGCCAATCGTAACGGTCATAAAATCAACTCGGTCATGAAGAGCGGTGAGAGATTTGTGGTATCTTTCAAGTTTCGTCTCAAGACTCGTCAGCTGTCTGTTGAGCGATGTTTTCAGCGCCTCGTCTCTTGCTTCTAACAGTTGTTTGTTTAGCGCGTCAATTGATGCGGTTGCATCCGCTATGTTGCTCTCTATGTTGATCGCTTGCGGGATAAGATCATCCGCTTGGAGTGTTTCTGACATGTACCTGTTTCCCCGCACCATATTACGTACGTTGTCCTTCAGCGTGGGGTAGCTCTTTGACGGGACAAACCCTGTTATCGTTTGCCAGCCTGCGGTGCGGGTGGCGACGGTGCTCACATGACCGCCAAGGGAGCTGAACAGCATGATGATGTTTGCTGGCGCGTCTTTTTCTGTGGTCATGATGTTGAGCCGGGTTGTCGTCTCAAGCATTGATCCTTGCGTGTCTTCGTAATTGACGATGACATCGCCGTTACCGGGAAAGATAGCGGAGGCCGTTTGGTCGAGTTTGTCAGCCAGTGGTGAACCGCCCGTCACTCCCGCCGTAAGCGTGAGCGTGTCTTCTGCGTACTCGCGAGGTTGGGAGATAGCTGGAGTAACGATATTCGAAGGCGAGTTGGGCCGAGTGATGAGAACCAAGAGAAGAGCTGTCATTGACCAGGCGCCTAGGAAAAAGAGATGCCGGAAGGGGATCGTTTTTCGAGGAGTAGATTCCTGCGGAAGGCGCTGACTGAGGAGTCTGCGCAGTGCAGTTTGGTGTTTAGGGTTGATTGATCGCAAAACCTTGCCGAACGCTTTCATGGTTTCTTTTGCTTCCGTCATACGTGGAGATCTTTACGCACTTTTTCTAATGCTCGCTTCAGGATGACTGCTAAGGTATTTGGTTTCTTGTTCATCGTTTTTGCAATCTCTTTGTAGGGGAGGTCTGACAGGTATTTGAGCGTGATGACTTCGCGTTCGTCGTCATCGAGCCGATCGAGCGAACTCAGAACCTTCAGCCACTTCTCTTTTTGTTCCGCATCACATTCTTTTTGGAGGAGTTCTTCGATTGTCGAACTCGTCCCCGGGACGGCATCAAGGATTTCCGTATCGCAGAAGACAAGTCGGGTTTTTTGCCTGGAACGATCGATAAGTTCGTTTTTCGCAATCTGAAAAACCCATGATCCGAAGGTTGCTCCCTGTCTTGGTTTGAAGCTCGCAACATTTTCGAGCGCCTTCAGAAAGGTCTGCTGAACAATATCTTCGGCCTGTTCTTTGTGCCGGACGCGCATCAAAATATACGCATACAGCTTGGGGTAATAGTCATCGTAAAGTTCCAGGAATTGATGTTCCATAGCCGTTTCAGTGCAATAGTTACCAGCCTACAGAGGGATAACGAACTTGGGAAGAAAAAGTGACAAAAATGGGGTAATATACCCGTACTATGGTTCACGTGGCCGTTATGCGCGGGGAGGACCGCCGGAAGACTGTGAGAAAAGCTGTTGATGACCTTGGCGCGCCATTATGGAAGGCGTGCAAGGATTCGTCATACCTTTTTATCAAACCTGACCTTGAAGGAGCCGGGAATTTGTTTTTTGAGGACCTGGCCGGGGTGCTCGACATTCTGCGACTGTACTCAAACGCCCCGATTGTCATTGGCGATGCCCCAACCTTCGGCGCACGCGATTTCTTTCGAGCGTCCGAATACCGAGATCTCGATGAGAAATATCGCGACCTTCATTTGATCGATCTGACTCTCGATGAGACGATAGAGAGCCGATTCATGAGGGACGAAGGTAGTGAGATCATTGTTCGTCGAGCTAAAACGGCCGTTGAGGCGCCTTTTGCCATCTCGCTCACCGGCTGGCGGGCGCATCCGGACATTGGCATCTCGCCAGCCACATTGAACTGGGCACTCGGCACATGGGTTGTCCCGCCAAGGGAGACCTCGACCGGTCGAAGCTGGAACAGAGGCTCCTGGCTGGGGGCGTTAACGCCGGCCGAGCGCTCGCGCTTGATGGCCGAGTTATTCATTACTCGCCCATGCCACGCCGGGGTCATTTCTGGTATGCTTTCCGGTGAGACGGTCATAGCCGGCCTGGACCCCGTATCTGCGGATACCCTGGCCCTGACGCTTATGGGTATGGACGCGCATTCCGTAGCCCACCTTGAACAAATCGCCTCAGGCGGAAGCTGGACGAACGAAATCGCGGACCTTGACGTGACGCCCATGATGCTCCAAGAATTGATGAGCTGATCATAACCAAATATATGAGCGAACAACTGCATCGGGGAAAGGAACTGCTGGCCGGTGATCGGGAAACGCAAGGGGTTCTTGAGCTGACTTTAGCCGAGAGAAAGGAAATACTGGACGCCAGGCGGGCAGAGATTGCCAGCCGAAAGGACGAGCTGAAAAAGCTGGCTGAGGAAGTGGAGCGTATTGATGTTGAACGCTATCTTTTGGCCCGAAAGGGGGGGTCTACTAGTCCTGAATACAAGGCGTTATCTGCCGAGTATGAGAAAGCATTGTCCGCAGATTCAAAATTGAGAAATGAATTACGGCCTGATACTGAATGGATTGAAGATGAAAAGAAAGCCCTGCACAAGCTGGAGATTTTTCCGATCGTTCTCAAGGAAGTGGTGATGGAGCAGAAACGCGTTGGAGCAAGATTGGTTGAAGATTTAATCGCTAGACTGCGTATAGATTACCCTGAGCCAGAATTTCAGACTCAAATTGACGAAGCCTTTAAGAAATAACTTGCTATGCAAACCTGTATTTTTCCCGGCCGGTTTCAGCCTTTTCACAATGGCCACCTCATGGTGGTGCAAGGCATGATGAAAATGTGCGAGAACGCCATTATTGTGATTTGCGAGTCCGCTGACAAGAAAAGCGCTGAGGACCCTTTCTCA
This sequence comes from Patescibacteria group bacterium, assembly GCA_041660165.1. Lineage (GTDB taxonomy): Bacteria > Patescibacteriota > Patescibacteriia > UBA9934 > UBA9934 > JAGORL01. Next base: position 6,363 of record JBAZWW010000001.1, read on the forward strand.
CTCGATGAACGGCGCGAGATGATCAGCGCAGCGCTTCTCTCGGCAGACATCATGGACGCCACGATTGTGTCTGTGAAAGATACGCAATCGGATGAGGCTTGGGCGCATCATGTGCTTGACTCCGCCGGGAATCCGGACGAGCCGTTGGTCTGGAGTGGGGATGAGAATGTTCGAAAGATTTTCGAGGCGAAAAAAGTCGCTACCAAGAAAATTGTACCGGTGCCTGGTATTGTTGGTTCGGACATCAGGAAAATGATTGAGAAGAAAGATCGGGCGTGGCGGTCAAAGGTCCCGGCGGGTGCCATGGACGTCATTGAGAACATTGTCGAAAAATCATAACGGCAAAATAATGCTGGCTTGAAAAAACGCGGTAACCCTGATAGGGTGACCGCGTTTTTCGGAGGTTCCCATGTCCGAGTCTGCAGTCCCGCTGTCGTTTGTGTGGCAGGGCGAGGAGATTCGTCAGTTCGATATTGACCAGGACGGCGGTCAGACGTTCACCATGTGCCTGCGGGTGGCCAAGGAGATGGCTAGCGAGCAGTACCCGGCTTCAACGCTTGGGGAGACCGCGGTTATCCTTTCGCCGTTTTTTATTTACCTCGTTCTGTTGGCGCTGGCGCCTGCAACCTGGTTTGCGCCCCCGTACCTTAACGGCCTCACTGTCGGCTGCATGGTAGTGTCAGTGATTTCGGTCGCGTTTTTGACGGTCCGAATTGAGGAGCGCAGGAGTGCGCGCTACTTCGAACGACAGTCCACGGTCAAGCCGTACGTACTTCTGGACAAGGCGATCCGCCAGCGCAATGAGTGCGTGGCTACGGCTTGTGCAATCAACGCCCTGCACGAGCGTTTGCTAAAGAAGCGCCCGCTGGTCAGCTCGCCTACGCTGTATGAGCTCAAGCGTGAAACGTGCTTGGAGAACGCCCGCGTTCTCAGCCATCGCTTTAAGCAACTGCTGGCGGATGTACAGCGTCATGCGCGTCTGACGAACGAAGGCGCGCCCGTTACGCTCCCTCAGGAAGTGGAGGTGAGTATCACGAAGTTCGCCCGGGACGTGAATACTCATCTGATAGAGACCAGCGCTGAGGCGCCCACTCTGGAAGAGTACTAGCGCCGTCCGCGTCTACACGGCCCCTCCTACGCTGGATGGGGCCGTTCGCATTTTGTAAGGAAATTTGGACAATGTGGATAAGCCTCGACACGAAAAAAAGTGCATGTTATTGTAACCGTACAAAATACGAACATACCCCTAGAGCCATGGCTCTTGGGGCCTTTGTCTATTGCTATGAACTTTCAACTCAAATCCGAATACGAGCCCGCCGGTGACCAGCCAAAAGCTATCGAGCAACTGACCGAGGGACTGAAGAAGGGTCTTGAAAGACAGACTCTTCTTGGTGTTACGGGTAGCGGAAAAACGTTTACCATGGCGAACGTCATTCAGAACGTCCAACGCCCCACGCTTGTCATCGCGCATAACAAAACGCTCGCGGCTCAGCTGTGCCAAGAGTTCCGCGAGTTTTTCCCGAATAATGCGGTCGAGTATTTCGTCAGCTACTACGACTACTACCAGCCGGAAGCGTATTTGCCGAGGACGGATACGTATATCGAAAAAGAAGCAACGATCAACGAAGAGATTGATCGTTTGCGTCACGCGGCTACTTCAGCTTTGCTTACTCGCCGAGACGTCATCATCGTTGCTTCGGTTTCTTGCATTTACGGTTTGGGTTCGCCGGAAGCGTATCAAAAAGAGGTGATGCATTTGGTCGAGGGCGAACTCGTACCCCGCGAGGATATTCTGCGCCGGTTGATTGACATGCAATTCATGCGGACGAACACGGATCTAACTCGCGGGCACTTCAGAGCTCGCGGGGACGTGATCGAAATCATGCCAGTCAACGAGGAGATCGTTTTCCGCATCGTGCTTGATGGCGCCAGGATTGCGGAGATTTTCAGACTCGATCATGTGACGAGAGAAATTGTCGAGCGCTTAAAAGATACATGGATTTTCCCGGCCAAGCATTTCATGTCCTCCGTTGACGAGCGAGATCGAGCGTATCGAGCCATCGAGCATGAGCTGGCCGAGCGCCTAAAAGAACTCGACAGCGAAGGTAAGATCCTCGAGTACGAACGTCTGTCTCGCCGAACGAAATATGATCTCGAAATGATTAAGAACATTGGCTACTGCAACGGCATTGAAAATTATTCTAAACACTTTGACGGCAGACGAGTAGGCGAACCGCCATCCAGTTTGCTCTCGTATTTCCCGAAAGATTTCCTGACGATTATTGACGAGTCCCACGTCACGCTCCCGCAGATTGGCGGAATGTACGCGGGGGACCAGGCGCGCAAGCAGACATTGGTCGATCACGGCTTCCGCTTGCCGAGCGCTAAGGACAACCGCCCGCTCAAGTTTGACGAGTTCATAGAGCGCACCGGGCAGACGGTCTATGTCTCGGCCACGCCGGGGCCTTATGAGAGACAGGTATCGAACTCCATCGTCGAGCAGATCATTCGGCCAACGGGGCTCGTTGATCCACAGACCCTGATCCTGCCGGTGACGGCCGGAGCGCGATTCGTTGACTCCCCCGTAGCCCCCCTCGGGCGTAGCCCTCAACCCTACGGGCGAGCCTCTTGGAAAGAGGGGGAGCGCCCATCCGTCCTGACACCCTCCTGGAAAGAGGGGGAATATCCTGGCCAGGTGAAAGACATTATGGCGAGGATTAAAGAACGAGTTGCCACGGGGGAGCGGGCGCTGATTACTACGCTGACCAAGAAGATGGCTGAGGACTTGGCGGGCTACTTGAAGGAGGACGGCCTGAAGGTAGCGTACCTGCACTCGGATATTGAGACGCTTGAACGTATCACGATTCTCTCGGATCTGCGCAGAGGCACATATGACGTTCTTGTCGGCGTGAACCTGTTGCGCGAGGGGCTCGACCTGCCGGAAGTTTCGCTGATCGGTATTCTAGACGCTGATAAAGAAGGATTCTTGCGTTCAGAAACCTCGCTCATTCAAACAATCGGACGCGCAGCCAGAAATGTGAATGGACTCGTACTCCTATACGCCGATCACATGACGGGATCTCTCGATCGCGCACTCGCCGAAACTGATCGCCGTAGAAAAATCCAGTTGAAGTACAACGAAGACCACGGCATCACGCCTAAGAGCATCGAAAAGAAAATCGGCGACATCCGCGCCATGCTGGGCGGTGACGGCATAGACAAAGAAAGGACGAGGAAAATATTGAAGATTGAGCTGACAGCCAGCCCGGAAGAACTTGAAGAAGTGATCAAAGATAAAAAAGCAGAAATGAAACGGGCAGCGGAGGATCTCATGTTTGAGACCGCCGTCATTCTGCGTGACGAGTTGGTCGAACTCGAAAAGGAGCTTGAAGAGAAGCGTAAAAGCGAAACGAGTCCCCACAGCGCCGTGCGCCGGGGGACTCGTAAGACGATCTGATGCCTAACTGCGAATGAGGCGCGCGCGCTTCCTCAGGAACTCCAGGTAGTGCGGGTACAGGTACATGCAGATGAGGGCCATCTTGCTGGCCACCACGTCAGGCTCATGCATGGCCTGCTGGCGCAGTTCCACCACCACCTTGGGGAGCGGATGAGCTATGGCCTCGTCGTACTCCATCACGAGCTTGCGATAGGCCTTCAAGGCCGGCCCATCACTCCGTATCCCCGCCGGCAGTTTCGGATCGGTACACCGAATGATGCCCGCCACGAATTGCTTGACCTCATCCGTGCATTCGGCAAGGACAACACCGACTCGGGTGTCGGACATCGTCTCAGGGTGTTCCGTTTCCCCTTCGGCGTCCACGTACGGCTTCCACCACTTGTCCGTGCCGGGATCCCACGCGGTCCACTCGCGGTAGTCTCCGTAGATGGGATTGCCCACTCCGCCGGAGCGGGAGATGGACAGCTCGGCCGGCTCCGTCCCGGGGGACGGGCGATCAGGCATGACCTCGTCCACGGAGTCTTCCCTCACCCGGCCGCCGATCTTGGCCCCGCTCAGCCCGCCGCTGCCGGCTTGCTGGGTTTCTTCCCCTGGCTTTTGGCTCATGTTCACTCCTTCGTAAAACCGTGCGTCACATACTGTATGCAAAACACCATAAAAATCACAGGGGCGCGTGAGCATAACTTAAAGAACATCTCACTGGAGATCCCGCGCAACAAACTCGTGTGCTTCACGGGTCTTTCGGGTTCCGGTAAGTCATCTTTGGCTTTCGATACCATTTTTGCCGAAGGCCAGCGCCGATATGTGGAATCCTTGTCTGCGTACGCTCGGCAATTTTTGGGCAACATGCAGAAGCCGGACGTGGACGAGATTGAGGGACTTTCGCCGGCCATTTCGATCGATCAAAAAGCGCACTCCCGAAACCCACGCTCGACGATTGCGACGATTACCGAAATTTACGATTATCTTCGAGTGCTCTATGCCCGCGTAGGCGAACCGCACTGTCCGATCTGCGGAAAGAAGATTGAGAAGCTGTCCATTGATGAAATGGTGGATATCGTGCTCGGTGATCTGACGAAGGGGTTTGGCGTCGCCAAACCCGTACGCGAAAAGGCGGGCAAGGAGGTCATCATCCTCGCTCCCGTTGTTCGTGGCCGAAAGGGCGAGTACTACCAGTTGCTATACGATCTCTACAATTCAGGTTTCGCGAAAGTTCGCATTGACGGCAAGTATCATCGTCTTTCGGAAAAGATCGAGCTCTCGCGCTACCAACAGCATACGATTGAGGTAGTGATCGACACGATCCCCGCCACCATGCTTGCCGGCGAGGTCTCGAAAGACGCTCGCCAGCGCCTCGCGGATGCACTCGAACAAGCTACGCAACGCGGGGGAGACCTAGTGCAAGTCTCGATGCCTACCGTCGAAAGACTGCTCTCGACCAAGTTCAGTTGCCCAGACGATGGCTTTTCGTTCCCTGAGATCGAGCCTCGGCTCTTTTCGTTTAACAGCCCATACGGTGCTTGCCCGGCCTGCTCGGGTCTTGGTACGAAAGAATTATTCTCGGAGGACGTGTGCGAGGTTTGTCACGGTAATAGACTCCGAGACGAGGCGCTTCACGTTTACGTTTCCGGCAAGTCGATTGTGGACGTAACGGCCATGTCCGTTGATTCAGCCATCACCTTTTTCCTCGAAATAGATTTCACCGAACGTCAAAAGCAAATTGCCAGCACCATTCTCAAGGAGATCGAGAATCGTTTGAGTTTCATGCTCGACGTCGGCCTTCATTATTTGACGCTCAATCGTACAGCCGGAACATTATCGGGAGGCGAGGCGCAACGCATCAGATTGGCGTCGCAGATCGGATCGAGACTTGTCGGGGCGATGTACGTACTCGACGAGCCAACCATTGGTCTTCATCAGCGGGACAACGAGCGATTGATTAAGACGCTCGAAGGTCTTCGAGACCTCGGAAACACCGTGCTCGTGGTCGAGCATGACGAGGATACAATTCGTGCGAGCGACTTTATGGTCGAAATCGGTCCGGGTGCGGGCGTGCACGGGGGAGAGATCGTTGCCATCGGCGGGACGCCGGAAATCTTCAAAGATAAGAAATCCAGAACTGCTGGCTACCTTCGAGGCGACTTGAAAATCCCTGTGCCGAGCGAGCGCCGATCAAAGGACGCTGGCGTTATTAAGGTTCGGGGCGCGACCGAAAATAATTTGAAGAACGTGGACGTTGATTTCCCGTTGCGCAAATTTATTTGCGTCACGGGCGTCTCTGGCTCGGGTAAGTCCACCCTCGCGCATGACGTGATGTACCAGACAATCTCGAAGAAGCTCTATGGCGGAAAGGGCGAACCCGGAAAAGCCAAGGCCGTGCTCGGTGTTGAGTACATCGACAAAGCGATCTTGATCGACCAAGGCGCGATCGGACGCACGCCTCGTTCAAACCCCGCCACATATACCGGCGCGTGGGGACCAATCCGTGATTTGTTCTCATCGACAGAGGAAGCGCGTTTCAGAGGGTACAAACCGGGCCGATTTAGTTTTAATGTGCCTGGTGGCCGGTGCGAACACTGCGAGGGACACGGGATGATCGAGATTGAGATGCACTTTTTGCCAACCGTGTATGTGACATGCGAGGTCTGCAAAGGCAAACGGTTCAATAGAGAAACGCTCGAAGTAACTTTTAAGGACAAGAACATTTCAGAAGTTCTTGAAATGACCGTTGAAGAAGGGGCCAAGTTTTTCAAGGACATTCCGGATGTCGACACAAAGCTCAAAGCCTTGAATGAGGTTGGCTTGAGCTACATCAAAATCGGTCAGAGCGCCACGACGCTTTCCGGCGGTGAAGCCCAGCGCGTGAAGCTCGCATCCGAACTTGCCCGCCGGCAAACCGGCAAGACCTTGTACTTGCTCGACGAACCGACGACGGGTTTACATTTCGACGACGTGAAGCAACTACTCGAAGTCCTTCATCGGTTAGTTGACAAAGGCAATACCATGGTGGTCATCGAGCATAACCTCGACGTGATTAAGACTGCAGATTGGTTGATCGACATGGGCCCGGAAGGCGGAGACATTGGCGGTACTATCGTGGCCGTTGGCACGCCGGAGGATATTGCCCGCATGCCGAGGAGCTACACGGGGCAGTATTTGCGGAAGTATCTTAAGGGCTAGTTGCTTATCATCAAAAGCCCTGGGTGCAGGATAATCGTGATAGCTGAGATAATGCTTGGGATAACTATGATACAGGTCATGCCAATGATACAGAGAGAGGAGAGCAGGCACCAGAAGCACATTTTCTTGATGACGATGAACTGAATATAGAGCATTCTGAGGGTCATTAAGAAGGCCAAAAATGTTGCCACGATGATGCCAAGCATGATGCCGAAAAAGACGTATCCAGATATCGTGATGGTTCCAGAGGGGATGATGTAGGAAAAGACACCTATGCCCAGCATGATGAGCAGGCCAAGCACAATACAAAGATAATAGGCCAAACCAATAATATCCGTGTGAATTCCCAAAAACTTGTTATATTTGCTATTGAGGACAAAGGAGCAGTCGCCTTTAAGAGGACAGACGAGTGCCTCAGATTTTCTGCGTTTATAAACCAAATATACGGTATCAACAAGGCCAACGAGCGCAAAGAGAGGGAAGAGCATGATGTACATATTGCCTACAGCATAACAGAACTGCTATAAAAGAAGCCATGATCCCCGCCTACGTTAAAATAATGAACGGCGAGCTTCCGGATGCGCCGGGAGTGTATTTTCATTATGACGGCGAGGGCAAGCTGTTGTACGTGGGCAAGGCCACGAGTTTAAAAAAGCGCGTGGGCTCGTACTTCACCAAGGCGCATGATGCGCGGATAGGCGAGCTTGTTTCAAAGATTCGTCGGATTGATTACATTCAGACGCCAACGGTGATTGAGGCGCTCGTACTCGAAGCGAACCAGATCAAGGCGCATGAGCCTCCGTATAACGTGATGTTGCTCGACGATAAAAGTTTTTTGTATTTGTGTATCACGAATGACGAGTTTCCCAGGCCAGTGCTGATGCGCGGGCTTGATCTTGAGCGCCTTGGAATACGACCGTTCGAGCGGACGCTCTCAGCCTCAGCGAAGCGGAAATTTATCGCCGTGTATGGCCCCTTTGTGAGCGGGCGATCATTGAAGACGGCGCTCAAGCTGATACGGCGAGGGATTCCATGGTCCATCTGTGAGCCACCGACTCCCCCTGTCCCCCTCTTGGAAAGAGGGGGAGCGCACCATCCGGAACCGCGCGCGCGACTGTGTTTTGATGCCCAGCTTGGTAAGTGCCCCGGTGTTTGTACTGGAGCTATCGACAAGAAATCGTATAAAAAAATAGTTAAGTATCTAATGTATTTTTTCGAGGGTAAGAAGACGCGGATTATCAACTCGATCAGAAAGGATATGGAGACCGCCTCGAAAAAGGGGGAGTTCGAGCTGGCAGCGAAACTGCGGGATGAATTGTTTGCACTCGAGCATATTCAAGATGTGGCGCTCATCACTCGCGAAGACGAGGCATCGACGTTGCCATTGCAAGACATTGACACTGGCCACATCAACGCCCTCGGCCGGATCGAGGCGTATGACATAGCGCACATTTCGGGGACGAGTAGCGTGGCCGCCATGACGGTTTTTGAAAACGGCAAGCCGGCCAAGGACGAGTACAGGAAATTCCGCATTAAAAGTTTCGAGGGATCCGATGACGTGCGCGCCATGGAAGAAATCATGCGCCGGAGATTCTCACACGACGATTGGCCCCGCGCTGATTTGCTCGTTATAGATGGGGGAGAAGGCCAGGTGAACCGCGTGCGCGAAGTGCTCGCCGAGCTTGAAATTAAGGTGCCAGTGATCGGTATCGCGAAGGGTTTTGACCGCAAGCAGGATAGGCTCGTGTTCGACCAAACCAATTCTGATCTGCGACGAGTAGCTGAAGCTTTCAAAGAAACATTGCAGAAAGTGAGAGATGAGGCGCATCGTTTCGCTGGTTCGTATCACCGGGTTCTGCGAGCGCGAACATCCGGTATCCCCAAGCGGGGTCGCATTTAAGAGTGATTGGATCTATTATTAAAGAAATCAATAATTGTATTCTATGAATGAACAGTTGCCGGGAAAGCCCAAGGGGGAGATGAAATTTAGCCATCTTCCTACTGCCGAAGAAATGTTGGCGACCACTGCACTGTGGGAAAAAACTTCTGAAGGTGTCTCAGAAAACCTAGAGTTAATGGCTACCCTCGCAGCCGAGAAGGCCACAGAAACCGCTGATCAGGCCGGTCTTGAACGTGATTCCGCGACGGCACTTGAGCAGATGGCCTCTGAACCTGGTAATGAAAATATCGCCATTGAAGCGGGCTATGCCAAAACAATAGCTGGCGTGCGTGAAGGATATGATGCGAATGCGCAGGAGTATTCCAGGCGACGACAAGCCGCGATCGAATTGAACAAAGCAAAGATTGCCAAGGAATTGGGCGGGTAGGAAACAAGACCGGCCTCAGGGCCGGTTTTGTTTTTAAACGCGAAACCCCCGGACGTTAGACGCCGGGGGTAGGCCACGTTAGACGTGGTACGAGGAACTTTAGCCCCGAACGATCAGTCGCCGAAGCAACATTCGTCGGGGAACCGCATGTTCGAGCCTGCTAACGTGCACTCGGTCTGTTCCGCTTCGGTGAAGACGGAGCAGTCCACAGTGGAACCGATCTGAGAGCCACTCCCATCCTGAGAGAGGCTCGGTGAGGGCTCGGGCCGGTCAAGGATGGCCGGAACGCTGGCCTGGCCAATGGCGTGGAGCCGTTTCATGTCGCGGTTCACCTTCTCAGCGCTGATGGAGAAGATGACGACGGAGGCCATCACAAGGGCCGTGATGATGCTGAGCGCGTAGACCAGGGCCTTTCCGAGGTCAGGCTCTGTCATTTGGATCGATTGGTCATTCGAGTGGCGACGGTGGATCATTGCGGACTCCGGGCGGAGCAGGGTTGCGGTTCCGCTTTTCGGGGAGAAAAGCGGCTATTTTTATAGCATATTTGAGTAATCTCGTAAAGGGTCGATACACGGATCGACCCTTACGGCGGGTGATCGGGGCGGGCGGAGTAGGGGTCGAGCCATGTCTCGACCCCTGTTCTTATCCCCAAGTGGGGCCAAGTGGCATTGAGTGGGCAAAAGTGGGATGGTATCATCCAGCCAAGCACGAAGTGGGGTCGTGCGCTGATTTTCGATAGGCTGACTGCTATGTTCATCGGCGAATACCACATCACCATAGACGACAAGGGACGGGCCACCGTTCCGGTGAAGTTTCGCGGGGCCTTAGCGCAGGGAGCGGTGGTGACGCGGGGCCTAGACACTTCATTATTCTTGCTCCCCTTGGAAGAGTGGGGAAAACTGGCAGAGAAAATTGCCGGTTTGCCCCTGGGGCAAGCAAACTCTCGCGCCTTTGCCCGTTTCATGCTGGCGGGCGCTATGGAAGTCGAATTGGACAGTCATGGTCGTTTTGTACTTCCTGAGTATCTGCGAACATTCGCTGGGCTCAAGAAGAACGCCGTGATTGTCGGCATTCAGAACCGTATGGAAGTGTGGAATGAGGACGCCTGGAACGCCTACGCTAAAAAGGCGGAAGCGGATTCAAGCCAGATCGCAGAACAACTCGGAGGACTTTAATATGCATATACCCGTCCTCGCAAAAGAAGTCCTTGAAGGGCTAGCGCTCAAGCCCGGCGAGACCGTCATTGACGGCACGCTCGGCGGAGGCGGGCACGCCACGCTCATGTTGCGGGCCACTGCACCTGACGGGAGACTGATCGGCTTTGATCGTGATGAGCGAAATCTCAAGATTGCCTGCGAAGGCATGAAGGGTTCGTCCGATCGAGTGGTCTACGTCCACGATTCGTTCGCAAACATGCGGGCGCACGCGGAACAGGCGGATGCGGTGTTGCTTGACCTGGGCTTCTCGTCCATGCACGTGGATGATCCCGAACGAGGTTTCTCGTTCATGAAGGAAGGCCCGCTAGACATGCGGTATGACACGTCGGCGGGCGAGACCGCCGCGGACATTGTGAACAGCGCGTCGCGAGAAGATATCGCAGAAATGCTCAGGGTCTATGGCGAGGAGCCATTTGCTCGGCAGATTGCCAAAGCCATTACCGATCGCCGAAAGGATGAGAAGTTCAAGACCACGCTTGACCTTGCGCAAACCATCGAGGCTGTTATTCCTCGGCGAGGCAAGACTCATCCAGCGACTCGCACTTTTCAAGCGCTCCGCATAGCGGTGAATGACGAACTCGGTGAGCTGAAGAAGGGGCTCGAGGCAGCGGAATCGATCCTATCGCCCGGCGGACGCATTGCTGTCATCACGTTCCACTCACTCGAGGACAGAATGGTGAAGAATTATTTCAAGGAGAGTTCGAGGTTAACAGCAACAACGAAAAAGCCAATCATCCCGTCGGATGAAGAGGCAAATGAGAACCCCAGATCGAGAAGTGCAAAATTGCGCATTGCCATCAAGACGTAGGGGCGATGCTTGCATCGCCCATTAGGGAGGACGGCGTATGAGGACGAGGCAAGCCTCGTCCATACGGCGAGAATCATATGAAAGAAGGAGGGAAAAAAACAGTGCAAGTTCTGAGCATCGCCTTGTCCGCGGTGTTCGGCGTTTTGTATGTCTTTCAAATGAATTCCGCCTCAATGAAGGCGTACACCATCCGCGATCTGGAAAGCCACCGGCGGGAGCTGGTGCGCGATGAAGACCGTTTATTAACTGAAGTTGACCGCCTGCGTTCGCTCTCAAGTATTTCCGAGCGCGAAGCATTTTTGGGCATGGTTCCTCCGGAACAGGTGAAATACGTGAAGATTTCGAATAATGAAGTGGCGCTTGGGAAATGAACATCATCCTGAAAGAATTTGTCATCCCGACGTGAGGAGGGATCTGAATTCGCCGGCCAGTCAGATCTCTCGCTACGCTCGAGATGACAGACATTAACTGGTTTCGACTTTTGTGCTAGAATGCTCCCTATATGGAGCCTCAAGTTCCGATTCCGGGAAGTCGTCCCAGGCCGGCCATTCTTTTGGTCCTTGATGGTTTTGGCGTAGCCCCGGATTCCGAAGGGAATGCGGTTACTAGAGCGAAAAAGCCCACATTCGACATGTTGACAAGCCGTTATCCGGTCATGACTTTGCGGGCGTCAAGCGAAGAAGTTGGTCTCTCATGGGGTGAGATGGGAAACAGTGAAGTAGGCCACTTGGCGATTGGCGCTGGTAGGGTGTATTACCAGACTTTGCCAAGGATTAACCGCGCCGTTTTAGACGGTTCTTTTGTGACAAACCCGGCGCTGGCCAAGGCGCTTGATGCGGTCAAAACAAACGGCGGGACGCTTCACATCATGGGTCTTATGAGTAGCGGTAAGGTGCACGCTTACGATGACCATTGCTACGCGCTACTAAAAATGTGCAAAGAGCAGAAGGTGAAGAACGTGGCGGTTCACGCAATACTCGACGGTAGAGATACTCTTTATAATTCGGGGATCGATTTCATTCGCTCACTCGATGCAAAAATGAAGGAGCTGGGCGTGGGCCAGCTGGCAAGCATGAGCGGGCGATATTTTGCGATGGATCGCGATAATCGGTGGGACAGAATTGAAAAAGCCTACAACGCCATTGCGCTTGGCAAGGGCGATGTCACCTCGGAAGATCCTTTTGCCAGTTTGCAGGAGTCATATACTAAAGAAGTGTATGACGAGGAATTTCCGCCCACGGTCATGATGAAAAATGGCAAGCCGGTGGCCACGGTGAAACCCGGGGATGCGGTTCTGTGTTTCAATTTTCGTCCAGACCGTTCTCGCGAAATCGTCAAAGCCTTCGTGCTCCCCACCTTTGAAAAATTTACGCGCGAGTATATTCAAGGCATTACGTTTGTGACCATGACTGAGTACGAAAAAGGGTTGCCGGTGGAGGTGGCCTTTCCGCCGATAGTCATTGAAAATACGCTGGCTGAGGTCATTTCGAAGGCTGGACTTGTCCAATTACATATCGCCGAGACGGAAAAATACGCGCACGTCACTTTCTTCATGAACGGCACGCGCGAGGAGCCATTCCCGAATGAGGATCGTGCCCTTGTCCCTTCGCCCCACGTGGCCAGTTACGATACGATTCCGGAAATGAGCGCGTATGCGGTGACGGATAAACTGCTCGCGGAAATTGAGCGCGGAAACTACGATGTGATTATTGGAAACTATGCGGGTCCGGACATGGTTGGGCACACCGGCAATCTTGAGGCGACCATTAAAGCGGTAGAGGCTGTAGACACATGCGTGGGAAAAATTGTCGAGGCCGTTCTGAAGCATGACGGTGTTCTCCTCATCACCGCGGATCACGGCAATGCTGAAGAAGTGCTCAACTTGCAGACGCACGGTATGGATAAGGAACACAGCACGAATCCTGTTCCATTTTTCATCATCGGCAAACAGTTTGAGGGCAAGTCAAGTATTGCCGGTGACGTCCCGAACGGTGATCTGTCGCTCATGCCTCCCGTGGGCATGCTCGCGGACGTTGCCCCAACCATGCTCGCTATCCTTGGCATCCCCCAGCCGGCGGAGATGACGGGTACGCCGCTTCTCTAAGTTATTTTGTGCCCGTCCGACGGGCGAAGAATCTGATTGACGTCTGTCATCCCGACGTGAGGAGGGATCTGTATTGGCCGGCCAATTCAGATCCTTCGCTTCGCTCAGGATGACAACATCGCATTAAATTACGTACTTCCATGACCACGAATGACCCAATCCTCGACCAAGCAATCGCCAAGCTCGCCGGAAAAGTTCCGCGCGCTCTTTTGGTGGGCGGAGTTGTTCGTGATTTCTTGCTCGGCGTTCCTACCAAGGACGCTGATGTGGAGGTCTATGGAATATCGTCCGGCGAGCTTAAATCTGTGCTTGAAAAATTGTTCGATCAGGTTGATACCGTCGGTGCCTCGTTCGGCATTTACAAGGTGACACTCGCCGAGGGGCGGATGCTCGACGTAGCTATCCCACGGACAGAATCAAAAACCGGCAAAGGCCATAAGGGCTTTGAGGTCATCGGTGATCCAGCGCTTAATGTCACTGAGGCCCTGCGCCGTCGCGACTTTACGGTGAACGCTATTGCGATGGATGCAGTCACTGGCGAGGTCATTGATCCGTTTAACGGGCGCAATGATCTCTCGGCGCGAGTGCTTCGCGCGGTTGACCCGCGAACGTTTGTCGAGGATCCCCTTCGTGTTTTCCGCGGAGTGCAATTCTCGGCGCGTTTGCATTTTGCGATCGAACCGAAAACGCTCGCGCTCATGAAGCAGATGGTGCAGAACGGTGAGCTCGACGAGCTTTCGAAGGAGCGAGTGACCGAAGAGTGGCGCAAGCTGTTATTAAAGGCCGAGCGCCCCTCTCTCGGTCTTGCGCTCATGCTTGAACTCGACATTATCCATCACTACTACCCCGAACTGGCCGCGCTTGTTAGCATTCCCCAGGAACCCGACTGGCATCCAGAAGGCGATGTTTGGGTTCATACTCTGCTTGCACTCGATGAGGCCGTAGGAATTTCTCGTGATTCACACCCACTCAATAACCCACTCAATAACCCACCACATAACCCACTTCTCATCCCTCTCTCCACCCTCTGCCACGATTTAGGCAAACCGCTTGTCACAAAAATGGTCGAGGGCAAACTTCGCGCGTTCGGCCACGAGGAAGCGGGAGTCGAGCCCTCGAAATCACTTTTGTCGAGATTCACTTTTGGCGATGACCTGACTCATCAGGTGTGCGCGATTACGAGAGACCACTTGAAGCCGACCACGCTGTATCGTTCCTTTCAAAAGGGCGAGCTGAACGAAAAACAGTACGCTAACGCTGTTCGTCGACTTCTCAAGCGCCTCGGCGGTGTCCCGCTTAACGTATTCCTCGCGGTCACCGAGGCCGACACTCGTGGCCGTGGCTTGGCGAGTGACACAGGGGAATATGAACCAGGGGCGTTCATGCGTCAGACAGTTTCGAAGAATGATCTCGAAATAGCTGCCAAAACTCCGCTCATCACCGGCGCTGAACTAATCGCCGAATTCGGACTAGTCGAGGGACCGAAGATCGGGGAAGTGATGAAGGCGGTTGAGCTAGCTCGCGACAATGGAGAGATCGAGACCCCAGAAGAGGCGCGAGAGTTAGTGAAGAAACTCATGTATACTGAACGCAAATAATTCTTCTTCTTCTTCTTCTTCTTCTTCTTCTATATGGCCGGAATGCCAACGGGACACAAGAACGGCACGCACGCGATCATCATTTCGATGCTCGTGGCGCTGCTTGCTCTGGAGACGGTGACGCTTGGGTTTGTTGTGATGAAGGTTGGTGCGCCTTCGCTTGCTCCAACTATTGGAGCCAAGGTACAGACACCGCCTATTGCATACATTGAAAAATCAACTCCATCTTCTCCCTACGGATCAAAGATTTTGGTTCTTGATCCAAAAACAGGAAAAGAGAGCACTCTTGTTGATTTAGGATCGGCGAGTGTCGCGAGCACACTGATTGTTCCTCAGCGAGGTTACGATGGTCGTATATTTGCTGATATCGCAGGAGAGGGCGGTGAAGATCTGTATTTTAACCTTTCTGCATTTGATCTGGTCAATGGAGGAGATCCGCGACAGCCATTAGAGACATTTGATTCGGTTATTTATCAGCAGGCTGTTCGAGTTTCACCTGATCAAACAAAAATTGCGTACATTCCATATTCTCAAGATGCCAAGCCTGGAAATGCTCCGAGTAACACTCTTGAGGTGCTTGACTTGTTGACGGGGGAAAAGACGGTGATTGGCTTGTTGTCTGAAAATCTAACACCTGGAACAATCGAGGGTTACTCTTTTGCTCTTCCGACAACTTCTAGTAACGGTTCCTTTGGTACGGCGAAAGGATTTGATTTTACTTGGAAGAATGATTCCTGCGTTATCGCGACGGTATATCGAACTCCACTTGAATCTGATATTGCTACTGAAACGTTTTGTATTAAATAACTATAAATCGCCCCGTTGCTTAAGAGCAGCGGGGCTTTTTGGTTTTGGGGAGGGATGTTATACTGAAAATGTATGGATCATGAGATGACAATAAACGATTTAGCCGAAATGATTAGTGATTTTGCCACCCGGGTAGAGGGTGATATTCGTGACATTAAAAATATACAGGCAGAACAAGGAAAGGATATCGCGGTAATGAAGGCTGATATTGGGGGATTGAGAACGGGTATGGTCACGAAGTCATATCTCGACGATAAACTATTCGACAAAGAAAGCGACTCCGGAATGGCATTGCGAAAAGAAGATCAAAAAGTTGATGCTGTAGTTGTTAAACTTACAGAAAAGAACGTAATTAATAAACAGGAAGCAACGGTTATCACGGCCATGAGTCCGTTTGCTGTACAGCCAAATTAGAATGAAGTACTTCTTTGATGTCAGGGTTAGCGAGCGTATTCAGGCTTGGGGAAAACCGCAATATAAAATGTGGTACGTGTTTGCGGTGCATTTGATGTATGTCTATATTGCGAGTTGGATAATTTTAAGCGCGCTTGGCTGGCTGGTTTGGTGGACGGTGCCGGTGGTGGCGTTTTCAGCTTGGATTTTGACTTTGGGCGTGCAGGCAGTCGTAGCTCGCGAACGGCCGAAGTTCGAGTCCACAACTGGTTACAAGATGTGGTGGAAAACATATTCGTTGCCGAGCGGACACGCGACGATTTCAGCGGCTGTGGCAACGGTGTTGCTTTTGACAACGCATTTTCCAAATCTAATTTGGTTGGTGGCTTTGGCTGTCATCTATTTGATTGTCGAGGTTCTAGTTGCTATTGGTCGAATCGTGGTCGGTGTGCATTATTTAGCGGATGTGCTTATCGGGTTTGTCCTCGGCCTCGCCTTTGGGGTAGTGTACGGGTTACTTCTATGAACATCATGCGTACGCTTATCCGTGTCCTGGCCGTAGCTTTTGCTGTTTTTTTGCTGTGCGCCGTGGTGGGCATTAACCAGCTGAATCGCATTTTTTTTCAACAGCCAAAAGCGGACACCCAGCCGATTTCGTTCGTCGTGAAGGAAGGCGAGTCCTTTGACGTGACTGCGGAACGGCTTAAGGCTGAGCACGTGATAGCCAGTCCTCTTTGGTTTCGCGCCACTGCGGAGTTCGCCGGCCTCACGGACAACCTCAAACAGGGTACGCATACGCTGTATCCGCGCTCGAACTATACCTCAATCCTCTGGTCCCTCACCACGGCTACAACGTCTGACGTTTCAATTACCATTCCGGAGGGCTACACGCTCGCGCAGATCGGGGCGCTCGTGAAGATGAAGCTTGGCATTCCGGCGGGTGATTGGGCTGTGGCCACCGGCCAGAACTCGCCTTTTGAGGCCCATCCGTTTGTTGTTCGAGCCAAGAAACCCGACAATGTTGATCTTGAGGGTTATCTGTTTCCAGACACCTATCGTTTCTATCCAAACGCGAGCGCTGACGACGTGGTGAAAAAAATGTTAGACGCCATGGAAGCCAAGGTGAATGAAATTGACGCTCCCACCGGTGACGCGAAAGATATGTCCTTTCACGAGGTACTCACGCTGGCCTCTATTGTCGAGCGTGAAGTCCGCAAGCCCTTGGAGATGAGAGAAGTGGCAGACATTTTCTTAAAGCGTATTTCAGCCGGCATTGCGCTCCAGGCTGACTCGACGGTTAATTATGTGACGGGCGGGGATGATCCTTCCATCAATTCGACAGACCGCAATATTGACTCGCCCTACAACACCTACCAGAACCGGGGCTTGCCTCCTGGGCCAATTAGCAATCCAGGACTGAACGCGCTCGGCGCTGTCATCCATCCGGCGAGCAATGCGTACTATTACTTTTTGACTGATAAAGACGGGAATGTGCACTACGCCCGGACGCTTGAAGAACACGGGGTGAATAGGCAGAAGTATCTGGAGTAAATTATTGGAGCGTTTCAGTTATTTGTGTGACGGCAAAGGGCGCTACAGTTGTGTCTACGCGGACTCCGCGGGTAATGCTGTTTTGCGTTAGCGTGATGAGGCCTGACCGTGTATTTCCGTTTGCAGTCACCGTGAGATTGCAGTCGGCGGTTCCAACGGGGATGGTTGCGGGCGCGTAGTCGCTGCTTTTTTTCAGTTGAATGATGAGCTCATCTGCACAGCCCATGGCGGAGGAACGGACTTGAAGGGCGCTAAGTTCCTCATTTGCATCAATAAAACCGCCCAAGCTTCCTCTGGCCACCATGGCAAAGGCCAGCAGGCTGACGGAGCCCATGATGAGGACGGTATAGAGGAGAACAACACCGCGTGGAGAGCGGACGATCATATTAATTTTCGGTTGTGTGGCCGGAGAGAGAGAGGGTGGTATCGGCTGTAAAGGCGGAACGGCGATACACGCCAGCCAGAGGATTCAGCATAGCCGTGTCATAGCTCACCCTAAGCCCCGTGAGAGTTGTGCCAGCCCGGACGGGTTCTATGCGCCACTGCGTGACATCAATTTCTGGATCTGTCAGGTATTCTGCGGTTCCGGTTCCTCTTTGCATTCTGAGCCGATGAACGGTTTGATTTGCCGTAGGCAGAATGATGAGCACGGCGGGGCGGTCAATCGTGACCAGCTGGCCTGCGCCATCAAGGAATTTTAACACTCCGTCATCATTCGCGAAGGCAGAGGTGCTGACATTGATGGCGTCTGCCTCCGTCAAAGAATTTTGGAGTTCAAGGAATACCATCGCGGCCGTTTGTTCCATGCGCGAACGAGCATCAAGCGAGGCGTGGCTTTGCCATAATTGTACAAGAAACAAAACATACGTTGGGAGAATGATCATGAAGATCCCTATGTAGAGGACGGTTTCAAGCAGTGTCGTACCCTTGGTATTCATACTAAAGCGGATTGAACGGAGCGGAAGTAAAGACGGAGCCGTCCGCAAAGGTCACGGAGATGGTCATGGTTGTTCCGGCCATTGGACTTTCAAATTGTCCTTTTGTTATTTCCGAGGTTTGCGCTGGCGCCATGGAGAAGTTGACGATGTCGAGTTCTCTGCCAGAGTGGACGTCTACGCCTACGGGCGTGCCGGGGCCCGAGGTTGACCAGACCTTCACGTTATCAATGAATAATTGATCAAATTCCGATCCGTTGCTCCACGTAAAAGTGATTTTATCAATGACAACGGTTGATCCTCCGGTGTTCGTGAAATACAATTGTCGAAGTTGTTTCCCGCCATAATATTGCGCGGCATTCACGGCAAAACTTACCTGTCCTGCCTGGCGGGCGGCAAAACAGGAGCCGGTTGGCGCTAGCCAATTTGTTCGGAGGGAGGTTGTTGTTGTAGTGTGGCTTCTCCCCGCGGTGTCGAGCCAGCTGACGGCGCTGGTAATTTTTTTCGTGTCAGGATCCACTGTCCCTCCTGAAGAAACAATCGTACACGTACCGTCGCGAGAAACAGATTCGATTTTGACAATTCGTGTTGATCCGTCAGGGAGGGTTTGCGGTCCGTTTGTGCCGAGCGTCCAGGCAGGCGCGGTAAAGGCAAGAGAGCCGGTGAGCGTATTTGTTAGGCCGGCAAAGGAGATTGTTTTGAGCGCTTCCAGGCCCTCATTAGTGTTCCACAGCGCCTGTTGAATTTCTTGGGCCCTATCGCTACCTCTGCTTGCCACAATTGAAAAACCTACAAGCGCGGACATGAATGCCGCCGCCACGCCAATCGCAATAAGTGCTTCCAACAGAAGCGATCCGCGCTCAAGATGGTTTTTTTTGTTGGGCATAGATCATTCCCGACTCACGATGCCATCAGCGCTCACGTTCAGTATCCGGGTGGAACCATACCATTCTAGCGTAAGGGATCCGTATTGCGTGGTGGCGCCGGTGAGCGCGTTGAAAACAATCTCGTGGTCATTCACCGCGTCCGGCGCGGTTCCGCTGAAATTGACGGATGAGAAATGGATATCGGTGTTGACTGAGTACACAAGATCGTTCACAGCCGTCCTGGTCGCGTAGCTGGTGCCACTGAAGACGGTGATGGTGCCGGTTGAGCGGGTGGTTTCATTATACGGGATAAAGACTCCCCAGGAACTGCCTTGCGAACCGTGGCGCGCCTTGCGTGAAGCATTTGAGAGGATAGCAAGAACTTCTTTGTCGCTGGCGCGCGAGGTGATGGACTGCTGAAGACGGCTAAGCGCTACGCCTGAAACAGCGAAAAGGATCCCCACGATTCCCAGGGTAATGATGATTTCAATAAAGGTGAACCCGCTTTGATTTTTCACATCAGATTGAGCCAACTACTTGGTAGATGGGAGTGATAATAGAAAAAGCAAGAATGGCCACCATGAGTCCGATGCCCACAATCATGACGGGTTCAATGAGCGTGGCTACATTTTTTGTGGCTTCGTCAATTTCCTGTTCATAGAAGTTCGCCAGGTAAAGGAGCATATCGCCAAGGGTGCCTGTTTCTTCCCCAACGCGGATAAGCCGGAGCGCAATGGGCGGGATCAAATAATCGTTGCCCGTGAGGGCCACGGTAATGGTTTGTCCCTCAGAAACGGTGGTCTGCATCTTGGTAAAAAGTTTTTTGTAATAGTGATTTTTTAGTACGGAAATAGTAATGGGCAGAGCTTCATTGAGCGGCATGCCTGTATTGAGGAGCGTGCCAAGCAGGCGCGTTACGCGGGCAAGATTGGTATTGCGGACGATCTTTCCCAGGATAGGGATGCGAAGCGTGAGAAAATGCGTAACGGGCTTTACGAATGAAAGATTGCGGATGAGCAGGAAGACGATGACCGCGGACACGGCGCCAAGCGCGATGAGAATGCCGTAATGTTGGGTAACGTAGGCTATCCAGAGAAGGAACTTGGTTGTCCACGGAAGGGGGACATTGAGCGATTTAAAAAGCGCGGTGATGTTCGGGAGCACGAAGACCACAATGCCTGTACAGACAGTAATGGCGCTCATGAAGACAATGGATGGATACATCATGGCGCTCCTGATTTTCACGCGGAGGTCATGTTCTTTCTGCATCTGATCTGCCAGTTGTTGGAGATTTCCTTGGAGTGTTCCGGAATTTTCACCGGCGCGGATGAGGTTAATGAATGTTGATGAGAAAACGTGAGGGAATTTTTCAAGGCCGTCGGCCAGCGTTTTCCCGGCGCGAACGGATTCCCGCAGGCTGGTCAGGATTTTTTTTAACGACCCCTTGGACTGATTGGAAAGGATATCAATGGCGTCATCAATCGGAAGCCCTGAGTTGAGCAGGACGGCTAGATATTTTGTGAGCAATAATTGTTCGGTATGCGAAAGCTGAACCGACAATTTGGTGTAGAGGCTGACGGTTGGCTTCTGTTTTTCAGCCATACGCTATTCTTCCATGACGCGAATAAGCTCTTCCACCGTGGTTTCCTTGTTGAGCACCTTGCGCGCGCCATCTTCCATGATGGTGGTCATGCCTTCTTTACGCGCCAGCGCTTCAATTTCATCGCTCGTTGCCCGTTTATTGATGAGTCCCTGAATGCCGAGGGAATTTTCCAGGACTTCATAAATGCCAACGCGTCCTTTGTATCCGGTGTCATTACAGACTGCACAACCCTTTGCCTTGGCGATTTCTATCTCTTTGTTATCTTTGAAAAGCGCCTCAACGGTTTTTTCATGAAGCATCTTTTTTGCCTCATCAATGGTGAGTTTCTCCGTTGTTACGCACTCCGCACAGACCCGGCGCATCAGCCGTTGGGCAATAGCGCAGATGAAGGTTGAGGAGATAAGAAATGGTTCAACGCCCATGTCAATGAGGCGGGGAATGCTGGTGGCTGAGTTATTCGTGTGCAGGGTGGAAAGAAGCTTGTGGCCCGTCAGTGCGGCGTTAACGGCGATTTTTGCGGTTTCTTGATCTCTAATTTCTCCCACCATGATGATATCGGGGTCTTGCCGTAAGAGTGCGCGCAGGCCGGTGGCAAAGGTTAACTTTGCCACATGGTCTACCTGGCTCTGATTCACGCCGGCAATTTCAAATTCAACGGGGTCTTCAATGGTGGCGATATTGACTTCGCGGTTGTTTAAAACTTCAAGAATGGCGTAGATGGACGTGGTTTTTCCGCTTCCCGTCGGGCCGGTTGCCAGAATCATGCCCCAGGGTTTTCTAATAGCCCGCGTGATGCGTGCCAGGTCTTCTGTAGAAAAACCAAGCTGTTCCAGCGTCAACTGATGCGATTGGCTTGAGAGGAGGCGGAGCACGCCCTTTTCGCCCAGAGCATCAGGCAGGATGGAAACGCGGACGTCCACATCGCCAAGCGGGGAAGTGAATTTGAATCGGCCGTCTTGCGGGCCGTGGTGTTCATCCGTGCGCATGCGGGTGAGGATTTTGATGCGGGCAATGAGCTGGGTGTGAAGTGCAATGTCCAGCGTGAAGACGTCATGAAGAAGGCCGTCAATGCGGATGCGGATGATGGCGTGATCTTTCCAGGGTTCTAAGTGAACGTCAGAGGCGCGGGCAGCGTGCGCAAAGATCATGACGGTTTCAAAAAGTTTGATGGCTGCGTCAGACGCCGTACCCTTGGTGGCGCGCTCAATCAGTAGTTCAACGTCCTTTTTGGTGGGGAGGCCCTTGGGTTCCATGGCTTTGGTTTTTGGTTCTGGTACTCTGGGCATTTCTTTTTTTGTTCGGGGTGCCGGTTTTTTGGGTTCCATATGACCGCTATGATAGTTGATTGATCGTGTTCTTGCAGGGGGTGGGTGTGTATGGGGTTATACACCGCCCGGCCGTTCCTTCACTCTTCATATGAAAGTTTCGGTTATACTACAGCTAACATTAAATATTTTTTCTTATGAAAAGTAACAAAGGCAGTATAAAAGGGTTTACGCTTATTGAGTTGTTGATTGTTATTGCTATCATCGTGGTGCTCGCGGCGGCGGTGTTCGTGGCTTTGAACCCGGCCAAGCGTTTTGCTGATGCTCGTGATTCGCGCCGGTCAAGCGACGTAACGAACATTATCGCCGCTCTGAAGACATCCCAGGTGGACAGCGGTGGTACCTACATTGCTTCTGTTACAGCCATGACCGCGGCCACGGCATACGTGATTGGTACGGATGCAACGGGCTGTAATACTGGTTGTACCGCCCAGACCACGGCAGCGGCTTGTGTAGACCTCACGGCCCTTCAAACGGCAGGATATCTGGGAAGCATTCCTATGGATCCCACCAGCGGAGCCGCTACAAAGACAGACTACTATCTTATCAAAAATGCTTCCGGAACGCTCACGGCCGGTGCTTGTGATCCGGAGAATGCCCCTATCTCGCTTAGCCGATAATTTCTTCAGAGATAAAAAGACGGGGCCTCATGGCTCCGTCTTTTTATCTGTGTTAACCTTGGCCTAACTATGCGCGAATTTGTCCTTACGCCAACTCCGGGATCGGCACCAAAGATTGATTATAAGGGCGAGTTGAATGACGAGCAGTATGCGGTTGTTGAGAATGGCGATGGGCCGTGTTTGGTGCTCGCGGGTGCTGGTTCTGGCAAGACTCGGACTGTTACTTATCGAGTAGCCTGGTTGCTTGAGCATGGCGTTCCGCCGGATCGAATTCTTCTTTTAACCTTTACGAACAAGGCCGCGCGGGAGATGCTGACGCGCGTTGAGGCCTTGCTCAAAACATTTCCGCAGGGCTTGTGGACAGGAACATTCCACAGTATCTCTAACAGGCTTCTGCGCATGTACGGAGACAGAACGCCCTTTGGCCGGGACTTTTCGATTCTCGATGAAGAGGACGCGAATGATCTGATGAAACTGTGCATCAAGGAGCGAAAGATTGCTGTTACCGGCGAGCGATTCCCGTCCGCTTCGGTGGTGCGATCAGTCGGTTCGTACGCGATCAACGCAAGATTGAGCATCGCCGAGGTACTGCAGTCGCGTCATCCGGCCATCGAGATCTGGCAAGACGATATTGTGGCTGTTCTTTCGGCGTACGGAACTGCGAAGGTGCAACAGAAGGCGATGGACTTCGATGATCTCCTTGTGAAATTGCTCGAGCTCTTAAAAAGCGATGATGATTTACGGCAGAAACTCGGCAATAAATTTGCGTACGTGCTCGTGGACGAGTTTCAGGACACGAACGTGATCCAGGCTGAGCTGGTGGATTTACTGTCGGGCGTGAACCGGAACCTTTTAGTAGTTGGAGATGACGCGCAGAGCATTTACTCTTTTCGAGCGGCCGAGATCAAGAACATTCTCGACTTTCCAAAACACTACGAGGGAGCGCAGGTGTTCAGGCTAGTGGTGAACTATCGCTCGACGCCAGAGATCCTTGCGGTCGCGAATGCCGTCATTAAAAACAACACTGAACAGTTCTCGAAAGACCTGCAGGCGGTTGTTCCTTCGGGCGATAAGCCACTGATGGTGCCGGCGAGTGATGAACGGCAAGAGGCGCAGTACGTCATGCAACAAATTCTGCAGTTAATGGATGAGGACGTGAAGCTCGGAAAGATTGCGGTGTTGTTTCGAGCCGCCTTTCACTCGCAGGCGCTTGAGTTTGAACTCATGCGCAACAACATTCCGTATGAGTATCGAGGCGGGCTGAAATTTTTCGAGCGCGCGCACGTGAAGGATGCCATTGCCCATTTGCGGATTCTTAGAAATGTAAAAGATGGGATGGCCTGGATGCGGGCCTTGCAAATCCAGCCGGGCATGGGACTTGCCACTGCGAACAAGACGGCTAACTTTGCTGGCGTCTCGGAAGATGCACAGAGTGCAATCGCGAGTTACCCGGCGCTTGGCGCCAAAGCTGCGCAAGGCTGGCGCAATACCGTCGAAATACTCGGCGCCATGCTGGTGGCTGGATCGCCAGCGCATACTCTGCGCGCGTTTTCAGCGAGTGATTCTTATAAAAAATATCTTGAGGCCGAGTATCCGAATGCGCGCGAACGAATCGAGGATCTCGAACAATTCGCCCTGTTCGCTGAACAGTATGACAAGCTCGGCGACTTCCTCGATGCTGTAACTCTGACCGGCGACTTTGGCGTCAGGCTCGAAGATCCCGAGCAGACGGGGAGACGCACTGAACAGAATGAGGACAAGCTCATTCTCTCGACGATCCATCAAGCAAAGGGACTTGAGTGGGACAACGTCTTTATTATTCATCTGGCCGAGGGCGCCTTCCCGCACTCGCGTGCTTATGCGGAGGCGAACGGCCTGGCCGAAGAACGCCGGCTGTTTTACGTGGCGGCCACTCGCGCTCGTCAACGGCTGTACTTCACCTATCCGGTAACGACTGGATTCGAGAACATCGAGATTCGTCAGCCGTCGCAATTCCTGGATGAGATTCCAAGGGAGCTTATAGAGGAAGTCCGTCTCCGAACCTCAATGCCTGCTTGGTCTGCCTACTCCAGCGCTTCCAGAGTTCCCGCCTATCGCAAACAGCATAATCCCTACGATGACGAGCCAACGATTGTCCTCGATGCCTCCGGCGAACCAACGAATCCCAAGCAAATGCCAGCTAGTTTTTTGAGGAATATCGAAGACCTTTAAGAGGAGAAGTGAGTCTTTTAAAAGGGGAGGAGAGGAGGAGATCCTTCTAAAGGAGAGGGCGAGTCAGACCCTGAGCGTAGGCGAAGGGTCTAGAGGTGGTTGCATTGGGCTGTTCGGTCTGGGGAGTATCTCGCTGTCATCGGCAAATTCTCGACTGTAAACCGTTGAGCTGTGTTAAACCCCGCGGGGCGCCTCGATGAGTTGAGAATAGAACGGAACTAACGCTTTTAGTGGCCTTGAGATAAAGATTTGATTTTCTGCAAACGGTCCTCCAGGTGTACACTTGCGGTACACCAACTCTGAGGGGTCATAATGAGCATATGGTTCCCCCTTTCGCACCGCACTGAAACCCTTCTCATAATAAAAGAATCAGGTTCTTATACTATGGACACTCTCTTTATTGGCATCAAAGAATTTCGTCAGAACATGGCAAAGGTCACTCAAGATGCTCTTGATAATAAAAGACGCATTATCATTCTCAGGAAAAACGAACCAATTTTCGAGCTCATCCCACTTTCCAAAAAGGAGCGCGAGTGTTGGGCATTCGAAATAGACTACAAGGACGAAGGCCGTACTTCCTGGCTGAAACCTCACAAGCCCTCACTTCATTAAATATATACAAGACTCTTATTATATTAGATACTTATATAATCTGTTTTTTTTCTTCACATTTCTTTCTCATTTTCCTTTCCCTTTCCCATTTCCCCTTTATATTAAAAGCTCACTTTACTCTTTCAGAATTAGCACCGAATATCCATCTTTATCGTACGTCTTGGTGAAATGGTCGGGCGTGAATAACTTCTTACTAATCGGCACAGTTATTTCCTCAATCCCATCAATAATTTTATTGACGTGAAAAATGAGATAGTAGTTTTCTCGATCGCCATAGAAAATAAACTGGTCAAGTTTTCCGTAGGGGCAATTCTTCACCTTGTTGTAGAGCTCGTCCGAGGTTTTCGAGTCCGCGAGCGATTGCACATACGTCATCCGCTCGGTGAAGATTGAGGCCGGGTGGTTGTTGTGCTCGTTAAAATAGATGAGGCCGTCGAGTGGCACGAAAGCTAGTACCTGCGGAACGGTGTGAAGCGTTAGTCTTGAGCTCGATCCTGGTGCGCTCTCAAGATACGCCACCAGCTCCTTCATCTGCTGGCCCGCTTCTCGCGAGATAGCTCGTTGCGCTTTGATATGCGGGTCGTCAATAAAAAAGCCAAAGATTGACTGCGAGGCAAAGTACAAGATGCCAATGACAGCCAAAGTGAACGCGATATTGCGTCTCTCGTACTCGCCGAGTTTGAAATGGTGCCACAATCTTTCGATCCCGTACCCCGCCGAGATGGCCAGGATTCCCGGTGCGAGCAGATAGAACCCGCGGAATTCTTGAAAGGGAGTCTTTAGAATGAGCAGATGAGCCATGGCCAAACCCCACCACAAAAAGGCCATGACAAACAGATAAAGCAACTGTTTGATGAACGTCTCGTTTCTATAATAGATAAGAACGGCCAGGCCGAAGAGCAACACTAGGCAGTTAATACTCGTTAGCTGAAACATGGGCATCCACAGGTTTAAACCGTCCGGCGTAAAGTAGGCGGTTTGCCAGTTTTCCATACCGTGCCTGGCGTAGCTCACAGTGAGCGGGACAAGAAACGGCGTACTGACAAGGATGGCCACGCCTGCCGTCTTAACGAGTGACATAAAGTACGCGACTCGTTTTCCTTTTTCCTCGAAAATTCCCATGAAGAACAGGGCCATGGTGGCAAAGATGAGCCACAGATAATACGTCATGAAAATGAGGCCCGCAATCACGCCGTAGACAATCGTCAATTTGTTCGACCATTTGCCTGTCGAGATCCTAATGGCCATGCTCGCATACCAGAAAATCGCAATCGCCCCCGTAATCACCTCGTAGGGCTTGCCGAAGAATAAATCTTTGTCGAGTACAGCAATGAGCAAGAGTGGCGAGAGAAGCGTAAAAACTTTGCCGAGTACTTTTGGCTCTTCGCTCAACCCTTTCGTAAAATATTTTTGCGAGTAATACAGACCGATAGGGAAGACGAGCAGTGAAATAGTCGAAGCGAACTTGGAAATCATGACGCCGTTCCAGTCCATGGCTCGACCAACCAAACCAAAGATCCAAAAGAAAGCAGGCGGATAAAATGGAGGTAAAAGGTGATAATTGAAATCCGAAAACAGGCTAACGTGGGCAAACGTGTTGTACATGGCCGCAATGGTCAGTTCATCGCCCTGCAAGCCCCAAAAAGTGAGCGCCAGGTTGTTAACCAGGAAGTAATATGAGGCCGAGGAAATAACGCCGACGAGTACGAGAAAGTATGCCGGATGCAACCTTTTATGGAGCAGAAAAATGCTTGCGCCTATAAACACCAGGAGCAAAATCTTGATAATGAGATACATCTGGACATCAAAAAAATCCATATTAGTTTTCTTTGTACACCCAATGCTTGTAAAAGAGGAAATTCACGCACATGAGGAGACCGATGCTTGATACTCGAACAACTACATAATGAATACCGAGTACTTCGTGAAGGGCATACATGAGCGCGATTGACGCTAAATAGTTGCCCCCAACGAGCACGAGATAACGGCCGAGCTGTTTCGCATGCGCCGACTTCGACTCGAACGACCAGTACTTATTTAGAAGGAAGTTGTAGGCCATGACCACCACCTGGTTCATGGCTACCGCCAGAAACGCTCGAACATGCGCCACTTCTTTTAAGAGTACGAGCAAACCGATGTCGAGCAGGGCGGAACTTGCTCCTACAGCAAGAAATTTGAGGATCTGTTTTTTAGTACCCATAAGCGGTTGGCATTTATTCTATCAGGTGTAAACTATTCGCACTATGGAAATTAAAAAGGACTACAACCAGCTTTCACTTTTGGCGCATAAAGAAAAGAGAGGAAAATGGGAGATTGCCTCAAAAATGCCCCTGGAAACTGTTGATGACCTGTCCATTGCGTACACACCTGGAGTGGCCGAGCCATGCCGGGCAATTGCCGCCAATCCCGAACTCGCTTACGAACTGACCATGAAAGGAAACTCCGTGGCGGTCGTGAGCGATGGCACCTCGGTCCTTGGTTTGGGCGACATTGGTCCGATGGCCGGTTTGCCGGTCATGGAGGGCAAGGCCGTTCTCTATAAGAAGTATTCCGGTATCGACGGCGTGCCGATTGTTCTTGCCTCTAAGGACGTCAACGATATTGTGCAGGCGGTGAAGATGATCGCGCCTACCTTTGGCGGAATCCACCTTGAAGACATCGCCGCTCCCGCCTGCTTTGAGATCGAGCGCCGGTTGACCGAGGAGCTCGACATCCCCGTCATGCATGATGATCAGCACTGCACCGCGATCGTGGTAGTTGCCGGTTTGTATAACGCCCTAAAAGTTGTTGGCAAAGATTTGTCGAGTGTTCGGATCGTGGTGAACGGTGCTGGCGCTGCTGGGATTGCCATCACCGGCTTGCTCATTGACGCTGGCGCGAAGAGCATTGACCTGCTCGATTCTGTCGGCATCATCGCGCTCGGCCGTGAAAAGATGAACTCCGAAAAGGATCGCCTCGCCAAAATCATCAATCCGAATGATAAGCGCGGAACGCTCGCTCAAGCACTCGCCGGAGCGGATGTGTTCATCGGCGTCAGCCGGCCCGGCCTCGTTACCCGCGACATGGTTGCGTCAATGAATTCTCGAGCAATTATTTTCGCCCTCGCCAATCCCACGCCAGAAATTATGCCGGAAGAAGCGCTGGCCGGTGGAGCTGAGGTGATTGCCACCGGACGCTCGGACTATCCCAATCAAGTGAACAATGTTTTGGTCTATCCGGGGCTTTTCCGGGGTCTCCTGGATGGCCGAGTTCGTCGTCTGACCTCGAAGATGAAATTAGCCGCTGCACAGGCCCTGGCTGATTCCGTGAAAACGCCAAAAAAACAGTGTATACTACCTAGCATCTTGGAGGAGAACCCTGCAGAGTATATTAGGCACGCCATCCTTCAGGCAGTTGTATGACCCAACACGTTTATCGGCACACTCGCCGTAGACGATCCCACTCATTCCTGCCGAGACTTGTCTCACTGTCGCTCTTTCTCGCCGTTGGCGCTGGTGTTTTTTATGGCTCAATGAATTGGTTCCGTTCGCATGCTGGCACGACCGCAGAAATTGTGGCGAAATCTGCTGAAGTAAAAAATGCCATCGCTCCTGAACCAGTGTCCGCCGCTGAATTGACCCCTTCGCGCGCCAACCTTGTCTCTGCCTTTGATGGGCAGACCACGGGGGCGGTGAATAGGATGCCGGGTACGCAAAGTACGGATTTTCACCTCCTGGCGTACCTGCCCGGTCTTGATGCCGGTACAGAATCCTACGCGGTTTGGCTTTTGAAGGATGGTTTAGCGGATGTGAAGCGGGTAGGGGCGCTCACGCCCCGCGCAGACGGCAGTTGGGTCATGGACTTTACGGCTGGCCCGCAAAATGGTATCTCTCTCCCTGAAACGTATCGGACGCTCGTCA
This sequence comes from Patescibacteria group bacterium, assembly GCA_041660165.1. Taxonomy (GTDB): domain Bacteria; phylum Patescibacteriota; class Patescibacteriia; order UBA9934; family UBA9934; genus JAGORL01. The sequence continues at coordinate 35,876 of JBAZWW010000001.1, forward strand.
TCATGAAGGGCCCGAAAGAGAGCAAGACAGATAAGGTGCAAGGCACAAAAATGGCTGAAGCGAAGTTTTAGAAAATTGCGTATGAAAGTGACGGTCGTTGGCGCTGGCTGGGTAGGAATTATTTCCGCGGCTACGCTTGCCCATTTTGGACACGAGGTTGTTCTGACGGACAATCGTGAAGAGAGGATCATCGCCCTAGCTAGGGGCGATTTGCCGTTTTTTGAGCCCGGGCTTGATGAACTTTTTCAAGCCGGAATTGCCTCGGGTAAAGTACGGGTTGTTAAAGCGGAGCCAGGCACTATGGCGGACGCTGACATTGTCCTCTGCTCAGTCGGCACCCCTCCGCTTCCGAACGGGGCGGCTGATCTCTCCGCCGTGTTTGAAGTCGCCCGTGATTTTGGCCGAGGCATTGAACGGTCGAGCGTGTTCGTTGTCCGATCAACGGTTCCGCCGGGCACCGGCAAGTTTTGCCAAGAAATGATTTCGGAAGAATTGCGGGTTCGGGGATCTTCGGTGGCTTTCTGTATCGGCTCAAACCCGGAATTCTTGGCTGAGGGAACGGCCATCAGAGACTCGCTTGAGCCTGAGCGAATTATCATCGGTTCGGAAAGCGAAGGGGGGGAGTCTGCCTTGAAAGAGTTGTACGCGCCACTCCTGGCCAATGGCGTACCGTTGTTATCAACGAATATTCCCACGAGCGAGCTGACAAAGTACGCCGCGAATGCCTTCCTCGCCACCAAAGTAAGCTTTATCAACGAAATCGCCAACTACGCAGAACTCGTCGGTGCTTCGGCACAGGACATTGCCAAGGGCATGGGCCTGGACAGCCGAATCGGTCCGAAGTTTCTGCGCCCCGGCATTGGCTACGGCGGAAGCTGTTTGCCAAAAGACGTGCGGGCGCTGGTAGCCGCCGGCAAAGAAGCTGGCTATCGTTTTCAGATAATCCCCGAAGTTGACCGCGTGAACGTGGGCCAGCGCGTGCGCATGTATGAAGCATTCGCGGGCGCGCTCGGCAGTGTGCGCGGAAAACGGATTGTGCTCTGGGGCGTGTCATACAAACCAGGCACTGATGACACGCGTGAATCACCGGCTTTGTATTTTATTGATCGCCTATTGCGCGAGGGGGCAACCGTCGTCACTTGTGATCCGAAGGTCGGCTTTAAGATCCGGGTGCAGTTTCCGCAGGTTGAGGTGGCGGTTGACGCCGAATCCTCGCTCAAGGGCGCGGATGCGCTGGCTCTCCTCACCGAATGGCCAGAGTTTTTGTCCTATACATTGTCTGAACTCCGTACGCGGGTGCGCGAGGGGATAGTCCTTGATGCTCGTGGTGTTTTGCAGAAGCGGTAGGGGGTGTTTTTGTGTTATAATTTCGGCGTATGAATATATTCTCGTCCAAGACGGGAAGCTCTACGCAGAATGGGGACGCCACCGCGCGCATTCCGCTGACAGAGGAGGAGAAAGTGATGTGCCTGGCTGGAAACAGACCGCCCAAGATGAGTGATATCACTTGGCGGATTTTTCGGATTATGGCGGAGTTTGTGGAAGGGTTTCAATTCCTTTCTACCACCAAGCGAGAGGTCTCTATCTTTGGCAGTACCAGGATTCCCGTCGGTCATAGATGGTATGAAGAAGCGGTAAAGCTTGGCCGACTACTCGGTAAAGGCGGATTTACTGTGGTCACGGGCGGAGGCCCGGGCATCATGGAGGGAGCGAACAAGGGCGCGTTTGAAGTTGGCGCTATGTCTGTCGGCTTGAACATCCAGCTTCCTCGCGAACAACGGATTAATCCTTACGTCACTCACTCGCGCGCTTTTTATTATTTCTTTACGCGTAAAGTGATGCTGGCGGCTTCGGCCCAGGCCTACGTGTTTTTCCCCGGGGGCTTTGGCACTATGGATGAGTTATTCGAAATCTTGACCTTGATCCAAACGGGCAAGTCTGAAAAAGTGCCGGTAGTGTTGGTTGGCAAGGCCCATTGGGGTGGTCTGTGGGGCTGGATGAAGGACGAGATGTATGCCAAGATGGACGCCATTGATCGGGCGGACATGGATTTAGTCAAGATTGTGGATACCGCGGAAGAGGCGTACGCTATTGTCTCCAAGTCTTCTGAACGGAACTTCTTCTAAGCTATGCCCGAACGGCTGAAACGACTGGCCCAGCACCTTGTACCGGAACTGCCTTTTGGCGCTTCGGCCAGCACGGAATTTATTGAGGTCAGCGCCCCGGCTTCCACGGCGGCGAGTCTTTATGAAAAGATTCGTAATTCGCTTGAATACCAGGAAGAGCATCTCCTGCGCCGGAACGCTATCTTGCGCATTTTGAAACGGTTCGTGGGCACGCACTCCACGCTTGAAAGCACGGCCGGCAATTTGTTGCGGGAGCTAGTGTGGGCCAAGTATTTGCCGAATAAAGTAGTGCCGGTTACGTTTGTGCAACGGATTGCTCCGGTCCTCGCTAAGTATGAGCCCCTGCTGAAAGCGGCCGAGGCATCAGGACCTGAGCAGGATTTTCTTTTTCACTTTGTCCTCGATGTTCTCGCTACCGAGATCGAATATACGCTCCAACCGCCAAATGTGGATGAGGCGCTGGCCAGTTTCATGTATGAGGAGATGAAGACGCGCACGGAATGGGATCCTACGCTGGCTATTTCCGAGGAAGATAGGGATTTGCGTTTTTACGTAGCTGTTCATCGAGCACTCCTGAAATCAACGCCGGCCACTCTGCGTTTTCGATTATTTACGCTTTATTATCCAACCTGGAAGGAGACAACGGCTGATGATCCGCTGGTAGCAGAAATTGCTGGTAGTCTTTCTACAGTGGTGTCGGCCATTGAAGGCCATATCCATCATCCGCTGACGGAGCGATTGACCAGGCTCCTGCGCCGTCGCGCCGGCATTATTCGCGTGCTCGGTGATGTCTTGAAAGGCGCTAAAGAGGAGACATATGAGGATCCTGAGACGCTTGACCATGCTGTAGCTGAGGCCCTTGATCTTCGTACAAAAGAATTCAGGGTTCGTCTTCGCCGAACGGTCGTTCGTGCCATCATCTTCCTGGTCATCACTAAAATGTTTTTGGCGCTCTTGCTTGAGGTTCCGTATGACGCGCTTTTCTTCCAGGGCAAAGCTCCGCTCTATCCGCTGTTCATTAACATTCTTTTCCACCCCGCATTCTTGGCGGTCCTTTCGCTCACGGTGAAGATTCCGCAAAAGCAGAATGCCGAAGATTATAAGAGTGCTATTCGCGCGCTGTCCGTGGGTGCTGATCACCCCGCCCTCCATATTCGTGTTCGGCGGGAAACAAGGGGCAGGCGCCAGGTAGTTTTTGATACGATTTATGGCGTTCTCTTTTTGGCCGTCTATGGCGCGATTGGTTATGGGTTGCATGCCGGCGGTTTCCATTTGCTATCCGTGGCGCTCTTCCTGTTCTTCATTTCGCTCGTGACTTTCTTTGCGATTCGCATTCGAACCTCAACCAGAGACATCGTCGCTTCGGATTCCAGGTCCGGTCTTTTTGGCACGATTTTTGACACGCTTCTCCTGCCGATTGTTCGCGTGGGCGCCTGGTTGAGCGTAAAGGTTTCCAAAATCAACGTCTTCATCTACTTCTTTGACTTCATCATTGAAGCCCCGCTTAAGGTAGCCATTCAATTCATTGAAGGCTGGCTGGCCTTTGTCCGGGAGAAGCGTGAAGAAATTTAATGTTCAAGCATAAGCGCACACCACTTCGCGTCCTGCTTGGGGGAGCTGTCTTTCTCCTTCTCTTTTCAACTTCCGTCTACATTGTGGCGGAAGTTTTTGTTCTTCCGCATCCCGTGGTTTTTGGCGTTACCTACTCGCCTCCGCAGGCTCGCTATCTTGGACTGAACGAGCGTGAAACCTTCTCCAGGATGCTCGACGATTTGCAAGTAAAGTACGTTCGCCTGCCAGTGTATTGGAACGAAGTACAGAGTGCTCCTGATTGGTTGTACTGGGATGACCTGGATTATTTTATGGCCGAGGCGTCCAAGCGCGGTGTGAACATTACGCTTGTGCTTGGCCAGAAAGTTCCGCGTTGGCCGGAGTGTCATATCCCCGTTTGGGCGTTGGCCGAGCAGGGAACGCCAAAATATAGCGATGACTTGAATGCGTTCTTGAAACTTGTCGTCAACCGTTATCAGGACAGCCCCGCGCTGTACCGTTATCAGGTAGAGAACGAACCGCTGTTTCCTTTTGGCAAGTGTCCTTCTCCTGACCTCGCGCTGTTGAACCAGGAGATTGATACGGTGCGGTCGAGCGATCCAAGCCATCCCGTTCAACTCACGGTCAGCGGTGAACAAGAAGCCTGGCTTGATCTTGCCCATTCTGCCGATGTCCTTGGCGTTAGCCTCTACCGTGTAGTTTGGAATAGCGCCATTGGCCCCGTGGTCTATCCGCATCCGCCTAGCTGGTACGGCATTCAGCGTCTGCTCGTTTTGCCATGGGTGAAGACCGTCATCATTTCCGAATTGCAGGCTGAGCCGTGGTTTGACGGCGGGGTGATACCAACGGATCTAGAGAAAGCGTATCAGGCTTTTCCCAAGGAGCGCCTGCGGGATCACGTTGCCTTTGCTCGCCGAACCGGCTTCCATGAGGCATACCTGTGGGGCGTGGAATGGTGGTATTATTTAGAGAAAATGGGCGATGCCCGGCTCTTAAATGAGGCGCGTCGGATCTTTCGCTCCCAGCCGTTATGACCTACGACTTTGAGGTGATCATTATTGGCGGAGGCTCGGCTGGCTTAGCGGCCGTGGAGGGCGCCAAGGAAGCTGGCGCCCGGCGGATTGCGGTGATTGAAAACCGTGATCTTGGGGGCGAGTGTCCCAGACGCGCCTGTGTACCAACGAAAGCTCTGCTCTCGGCCTCGAAGCTGTATCACGCCATGCGGAAAGACTCCGCGCTCATGGGCATTCGGGCCAGCGGAATCTCGATTGATCTCCAGGCTGTCATGAAGCGGAAGGACGCGGTTGTCTCTACCATCGTTGGCGGTAAAAGGCTGGAAAAAATGCTTCAGCAAAAAGGCGTTGAGCTTATTCGCGGAACCTCGGCCTTTGAGGATGCGCACACTCTGCGTGCTGGTTCGCGGGTCATAACGGCCTCCGCTTTTGTCATTGCTACTGGCTCTGTTGACGTGATTCCTGACATTCCAGGCCTCAATAAGGTGGATTATTTGACGTACGAGCATTTGGTCGATCTGCAAAAATTGCCCAGCTCGATTGCGATAATTGGCGCCGGCCCCGTTGGTTGCGAATTCGCTACGTTCTTTGGCCAGCTAGGCGTCAAAACGTACCTCATTCAAGCGGGCGCGCATATTCTGTCCCGAGAAGATGAGGAGCTAGCGATTATTGCGGAAGCTCAACTGAAAGCGCTCGGCGTCACGGTCCTTGCCAATACAAAAACGCTGAACGTCAAAGAAGAGGGGAAGTCTGTGGTCATCACTTATCAAACCGGCCGGCGCCCTCGGGCAAAGCTGAAAGTGGCCGAACTAGCCTTGGCTGTGGGCAAGCGTCCCAACACGGTCGGGCTCGCGCTCGTTACTGCGGGCATCAAAACTGATGCCAAAGGACGGATTGCCGTGAACAACATGCTTCACACCAATGCTCGGCATATCTTTTTAGCCGGTGATGTTTCGTCAAGGTTCCTCTTTACGCATACCGCCCATTACGAAGGCTACATTGCAGGTTGGAACGCTGGCCGAGTACTCGATAGAAAATCCCAGCTGGCCACGGATCTTTTGGTCGTACCTCGCGTCACCTTCATTGACCCGGAACTCGCGAGCGTGGGCCTGACCGCCAAAGAAGCGATTGACGCCGGATTTTCGATTCGTGTTCTGAAAGCACCCATGCGTTATCTCGGCCGTTCCGCCGTTGATGGCAAGCGCGAGGGCTTGTTCAAGGTTATCCTCGACCAAAAAACCGATCTTATTCTCGGTGCGCACATGCTCGGCGAACGCGCGGGGGAGGTCATGCAAGAGCTTGCTTTGGCTATGCGTTCCGGGATACCGTTTAGCGCTGTCCAGTCTGCTATCCGCGCCTATCCAACGTATTCGGAAATTATCGCGTTGGCGCGGGAATAATATGAAAATGAAAATAGAGGAAGAAAAATTGCAAAAACTTAAAGAACAAAGCGCTAAGTTCTGGCTGACCATCACTCGTACGCGTCCGGCTTGGGGCATGATCCCCGTGCGCATCGTTTTTGGCGTCATGTTGGTTCTTGAGGGCATCTCGCGCTTCACGTTCGTTAGGCACAACCGTGATTCGCTCATTGCGCAACTGCCTCATGAATGGCAGATCTTATTTATTGTCGTTTTTTCTGTGGTCGAAATTATTGGCGGGGCCATGGCCGTTCCTGGCGTGATGACGCGGTTTGTTGGCATGGCCATTTTGGTTGAAATGTTTTTTGCGATTATGTTTGAGCGCATCCCTTTTGCTTTCACGCATGATCTTCAGGCGCAGATTCTTTTGGTCGGTATCGCCTCCCTTCTCATGTTTTCCGGTCCCGGCAGGTATTCAGTGGACGGCCTCATCGCTCGAAAGATTTTGAAAAAATACCCCATTGAAAAATGGAAGGTCTACGTCTACGCAGAGACCCCGCTCACGAAATGGTATGAGTAGCTCCCATCCCGAGCCATGCGAGGGATCCGACTTTCTCTGGCGAAGTGGGGATAAGATGGTCTATTACCCCCCCCATGTTATGCTTCTCATAACTCATAATTCATAACTCACTCAGGTCTTTCTCATATGAAATATCTTCTCTCGGCCTTTCTTCTTGCCTTGTCCTTCGCCCCTCTCGCCGCCCAGGCGGACATCGCTCCGGACCCCGGCACGCATGAGTGGTCTACGCACGCCATGTTTGATAATCTGGCCGATTACCCAAGGTATGACGTGTACGTGAGTGAAAATTGGCGATTTGGGCCATCGCTTGTACTAGCGAGTGATGCAGTAGCGCCCACGCCTGAGCAGGCTCTTGGCACTGGTCATCCGTCTTCCGAGGGGACGCCGTTTATTGCTGTTAAACAGAGCAATCAAGCAAAAATCTTTCATCAAGATGATCCTGGCCAGGAACACGGTGATTTGTGGGACATCCTTCCTGAGAATCAGCAATATTTTATTAAAGCCGTTGTAACCGGTCAGGGCGCGGACATGTCTAAGGAAACGCTAATGAACGGCTCACTGCCAGATTCAAACCACACCAATTACATTGCCTACGTTTATCACATTGATAGTTTGACGGACACGGCTTTCACGGTTCATTTTGTGAGCGAGTCCAGGCTCGATAAAACCGGGGTGCTCATCAGCGGTCCGAATTTAAGCAAAGCTTCCATCAGCACCGATCAGATCATAGCCGGCGTTCCCGCACTACCAGCGCCCTTTGATAACGGCAATAACGGCCGAGTCATAGTTGCTTCGCCGGCGGTAGCCATGTCTCCTTTTGCACTCATCTGGATTGTCATCGTTTGCATGGGAGCCATCATCCTAGCTCTGGCCATTAAGACATGGAAGAAATAAAGTTCCTCATCTTAACGATCATTGTTGAGCTACCCGTTGCTTTGCTTTTTCTGCGGAAAGAAGACTGGCGGCGGGTGGCTTTTGTGGTTCTCGGCGTCAACATGATTTCGCATCCCATTGTGTGGCAGTTGATTTTTTATCATCAGGTAAATTGGTTCATGGCCGAGTTCGGGGTCGCGGTGTTCGAGGGTCTCGTTTTTGCCGTTATTTTTAGGGATCGTCGAGTCCTCGCTGCCCTTGCGGCCGTTTCGATGAACGTTTTTTCGGCTGCCATCGGATACATTTGTTTCTAATCCCATCCTGAGCCATGCGAAGGCTCGCCCGTAGGGCTACGCCCGAGGGATCCGACTTTCCCTGCGAGACGCCGGGAAGGTCGGGCTCTTCGCTCTCGCTCAGAGTGGAGATAACCTGACACCTGTTGGTTCTCTATGCTACCCTGTAAACGCTATGAACAACGAAGTCGTCTTGGACATTGAAACGCAGAATACCTTTGACGAAGTGGGCGGTTATTTTACGGATAAACTGAAAGTTTCTCTCGTCGGCGTTTATTTTTATGAAACCGATACGTACGAGTCGTTCCTCGAACCAGATCTTCCGAAATTGTTCGCTCGGCTTGAGAGGTCTGGCCGGATCATTGGCTACAACTCTATAGGCTTTGACATGCCGGTCCTCAATAATTACTACACGGGAAATTTGCTGAATCTGCCCCAGCTCGACATGCTCGCCCATATCAACAAAGCGCTCGGCTACCGCATCAAGCTTGACGCCGTTGGCCAGGCAACGGTTGGCATCGAAAAGAGCGCGCACGGTTTGCAGGCGGTGGCCTGGTGGAAGGAGGGTAATATTGAGGCCATTCGCGAGTATTGTCTGCAGGACGTAAAAGTGACTAAGGAAGTGTATGAGTTTGGCCGAAAGAACGGCTATCTATTATTCGATAACCGTCAGGGCGAGCGTCAGGCCATCCCCATTGACTTCTCCGAAGTAAAGCCATTGACCACCGTCAACATGACGTTGGGTCTCTAGTCTTGACGGTCAATTAGACATAGAATATTATGTCAGTATATGAACCCCGTAGCCATTACCTATTCTGTTAGAGACCTTCAGCGCAACTATCGAGCGGTTATTGATGATGCGAAACGGACGAAGGACGCTATTGTCCTCATCAATAACAGTGTGCCCGAAGCGGTCTTGCTGGATGTTGAAACATATAACGCGCTGGTAGTTGATGACTATCCGTGGGACGTACCATTTACTGAAAAACAGGTGAAGGAGGCTATGGCTTCTAGTAAGGCCGGCAGGGTTCGTCGACTAAAGTCTGTTAATGATCTCGACAAGTAATATGACTCTTGTCCTCGACTCAACGACAGAATTCGATCGAGACTATAAGAAGCTCCAGCGACCATTGCAACTTTTAACAAAAGAACGACTAAATATTTTTATCGAAGATCCGTTCGCTCGTACGCTTAAGACTCACAAGCTTTCCGGAAATTATCAGGATGTTTGGGCATTTTCCGTAGATCACCGATATCGGGTATTGTTTTGGTTTTCAAGTAAGGGTGTAGCTGAGCTTCTCCGAGTTGATGACCACTCTGTTTACAGAAAAATGAAAGCATAATGTATGCGGAAGGCTTGTTTCTTCATTATCGCTCTTGCTTTCTTGGCTTCATTTGTCGGCGCGGTGTTGCTATTGCGATCAAGGTTGCCCGATGGCGTAGAACGGCGAGTAACGGCGATCAATGATCGGAAAGTAGCGTTTGATCTCATAAACCTCACGGCGGGCGGATATACGTTTGAGAACGTCCTCGATTCAACGAGTCCGAAAAGCGTCCAGTCCTGGCGTGAAAATTTGGGTGCGGATATTGTTTTCAACTCTGCATATTTTAATGGGGCGAATGAACCAACGGGTTACTACGCTCTGCCAGCTTCTCCGAGCATTACTCCTTGGCCGAGCGTGAAGGAACAAGCTGATACGGCTAGCTACTCGTTTCTTGTGCAAATTGTCGAGGGGAAATTGAGGCTCGGTTACTTGCCCAGCTCGCCAACGACTGAAGCTCCGATGAATGCCTTTCTCTCATTTCCTACACTTCTCGCTGACGGCCAAGTGCTCGTAAAGTCTGACTCCGGCAGTCTGGCCTCCCGCACCATGCTGGCTCAGGATCCCCGCGGAAATATTTTTCTCATTGTTACCGAGAAAGCCCCCTTGTCTTTGTTCGAGTCCGCTCAGTGGCTTTCACAACAGCCCGAACACTTCATCTTGGCCGGCAATCTGGATGGCGGTCCCTCAACGGGCCTCTCCATCACTGACGGCAAGCACGTCCTTAACGAACCATCCGCGCCTATCCCAAACGTGATCGCAGGCTCCCGTTGAACTTACTTTTCACGACGCAACGCGCGCCTCGGCGCTCATCTTCGCGGGGTTTGGGCCTTATCCCCAAGAGACTGACCAACACTACGGGTAGTGGTATACTGATTGGGCAGTCCACAACATGTTGTGTACGGTCGTCAGTGGGGGAATCCATAGTAAATGGACCCCGTTAGGGTCTTTTTTCATCATTAAGAGCTCCGTCGAGTGAGGAAGGAGAGGTTGGAATATTCTTTAAAGAATTTATTCAATCCTCTACCTCCTCTCCCTCCTCTGCCGTCTTTTTCTCTTTATGGCTTCCCTCGCTATGTATCAGACCTCGCTCCAGACCTTTGTCACGCCTCAAGCTGGAAAAACGTCTACGCTTCTGACACCCAGAAAGGTGTACCGGCCATTTGAATACCCGCAGTACTACGAATATTTCCAAAAACAGAACCAGGCGCACTGGCTTCCTACAGAAGTGCCCATGGAAAGCGATATTGCTGACTATCGTTTTCGGCTTACAAAAGAAGAATCAAACCTCATCATCCAAATTCTTCGTTTCTTCACTCAAGGAGACATTGAAGTAAACAATAATTACAACCAGCGCCTGATTCCAGCTTTTCCAAAGCCAGAAATCAAGATGATGCTCTCTGCTTTTGCCGCCATGGAAAGCGTTCATGTGTGGGCCTACTCGTACTTGAATGACTCCCTCGGCCTTCCAGAAAAAGAGTATTCAGCGTTTCTTGAGTTTGCCTCAATGAAGGCCAAGTACGACTACATTCAGCAGTTTGACGTGCATAACGTAGAAGAGCTCGCTACGAACCTGGCAGTCTTTGGTGGGTTCATGGAAGGCGTGAGCCTTTTCTCATCCTTTGCCATCCTTATGAACTTCCCGCGCATGGGCAAGATGAAGGGCGTGGGCCAGATTGTCACCTGGAGTATTCGAGATGAAAGCTTGCACAGCAAAGGCGTCTGCCACATGTTCCGGGATTTGATCGCCGAAAATCGTTATCTTTGGACAGACGCTTTCCGCAAACGGCTCGTCAGTGCGTGTGATGACATGGTCAAGCTCGAAGATAACTTTATCGACACCTGTTTTGACCTGGGTGCTGTGGCCGGGCTCAAGCCGGAAGATGTGAAACAGTACATTCGCTACATTGCCGACCGCCGGTTGAATGACCTTGGCCTCGACGCCATTTACAATGTGATAAATCCGCTTGAATGGCTGGATACGATGATTAACGCCAAAGAACACACAAACTTCTTTGAGAATAGGGCGACGGAATATTCTAAAGGTGCGGTCTTAGAAGATTGGACATAATTATGAACTACGCCTCAGTCATTGATGCTCTCTCTGCAAACGACCTTGGTTCGGCGCGGGATTTGTTGCTTGCAGAAATCATGGAACAGACAAAGAACACGCACAGCTCTGACAGTCCGCACTACACGGCGGATCGTTCTATCCAGGATGGAATCGCGATCAATCATTCTAGAAATTCGAGCACGACGTATTTCGGTCTCGAGGTTTTGAGAGATCGCTATCTCTTGAGAAATGCCGAGGACAAGATTGTTGAGAATCCGCAGACGTTCTATGCGCGTGTGGCTACGGGTATGGCCCGTGGGGACAGGGAACATGCACAGAAGCTCTATGACATTCTGAGCAAGGGCTGGTTTATTTCAGCTACGCCCACGCTCATGAACATTGGGACAAAGAAAGGTTTGCCTATTTCTTGTTTTTTGAACACCGTACCGGATACGCTTGAGGGTATTTTCGATATCTATCGCGAGAATGCTTTTCTGTCGAAATACGGCGGAGGCATCGGCACTGACTGGTCCCAGTTGCGCGGTCAGAATGCTCCGCTCAAAGCCAGCGGTCTGCGTTCTTCCGGCGTGATTCCGTTTCTCAAGATCATGGATTCAGAAACCATCGCCATCTCTCGCAATAGTATGCGCCGGGGCGCGGCGGCCGCGTATTTGCGCATTGACCACCCTGACATTGAGGACTTCCTTGAGATGCGCAAGCCGGGAGGAGATCAGGATCGCCGGTGCTTGAACATCAATAACGGGATTGTGATTACGGACGAGTTCATGAAGGCGGTTGAGGCGGGAACAACGTATAAGCTCATTGACCCGCACTTCAAGACAGTCTCTAAAGAGCTGGACGCCATGACCATGTGGCGAAAGATTCTTTCCATGCGCGCAGAAACGGGGGAGCCGTACTTGCTCTTCATTGATACCGTGAACGCCGCTCGTCCTCCGCATCACGTTGATAAGGGTTTGCTCGTTCGCCAGAGCAACCTGTGTACGGAAATAGTCTTGCCGACTGACGAAACGAGAACGGCTGTGTGTTGTTTGGGCAGTTTGAACCTCGAAAAATATGAAGAGTGGAAGGACCAGTGGGAAGACATTGCGTACGCTTGCGTGAAAGCGCTCGACAACAATTTGGAAACGTTCTGTGAGATGGCTGACCCGGTTGAGTTTAAGAAGGCTATCAATTCCGTCAGACACGAACGCTCGGTCGGACTGGGCGTCATGGGCTATCACAGCTATCTCATGTTGCGCGGGGTACCATTTGAAAGCGTTATGGCTAGGGGCATCAATGTGGAGATTTTCGCAAATCTGCAGAAATACTCGAACCTGGCTTCTGAACGCCTTGGCCGTGAGCGCGGGCTTCCGCTTGACGGGGGAACTCGCCGGAATAGTTATGTGACGAGTATCCAGCCGACTGCTTCGACTGCGTTCCTTTGTGGCGAGGCTAGTCCATGCGTCGAACCGATCGCCGGCAACGCCTATCTGCAGAAAACGTTGTCCGGCAGTTTCCTCGTAAAGAACAAGCACCTCGAACATTTGCTAGAGACCAAGGGTAAGAATACTGCAGACACCTGGAAGATTGTGGTGGCGGAGAAGGGAAGTGTGATAAATCTGGATTGCTTGACCCCGGAAGAAAAGGCCGTTTTCCGGACCGCCTATGAAATGAACATGCGGGAGATTGTCGAGCAAGCCGCGGCCCGTCAGAAGTACATTGATCAGGCGCAGTCCCTGAACCTCTTCTTCCAGACCCCCATCAGCGGAAAATACCTCAATGAGGTTCATATGATGGCCTGGAAGCTGGGCGTGAAGAGCCTGTACTACATTCGTTCAGCCTCGCCCATCCAGGCAGATAGCATTGCGATCCAGTCCCAAAAGCGGGATGTTTCCACGGAGGAATGCGCCGTTTGCCAGTAGGGGTTTGGCTAGGGTGTGGAAAAGAAGTTTGCCAAGAAGAGATGATGGGTATAATCAGGCCGTTATCTCTTTTTGTTTTTATTCGAGATCTTAAATATATGGAAATTACCAAAGCGCTTTCGGCCTTGCAAAATGACGAACCTATCGTTATTCGTGATAAGACATTCAAGCCCCGTAAGGTTGAAGCCGTTTCATTGGAGACGGGAGAAAAGGTGTATTGGATCACCAGCCGGGACAGCGTTTGGCTGTCATTGGATCCGGAAGGGGAGGAAATCATCCTTTTTGAAGACATTGATGAGGAATTGGAGCCGGAGGATGACATCGTGGTTCACGGTGGAGAGGATTACGAATTCTCCTATGAGGGCGTAGCCACTATGAGTCAGGAGGAGGGCGGAAAAGTGGTTTCATTTAAGGAGTACGCTTCCGCTGATGGCGAGATCATCCGCATCATGGAAGAGGAATCCACTGGTGAAAAGTCCGGAGCCTTTGGCGTGAAGCTGACGGAGGAGGATTTGCAAATGGCCTAAAGGGGCGGGCTATGGTCAAAAAAATCGGAAAGAAAGCCTCGCGACTCTGGTTCGTTCGGCTTTTCTTTTTGGTGTTTGCCGGCGTCATTGGTTTCCGTTTGGCCTATCTGCAGATTTATCAGGCAGGCTATTGGCACGCGGTTTCTGACGGAAAAAATTCTCTCTATGAAGCGCTGAATCCGCGCCGGGGAAAAATTCTCGTGCGCGATTATGGAGATCCAACGGAATATCCCGTAGCCACCGTCACGCAGAGAGGATTTGTGCTAGCTGATCCGCGGTTAGTGAAGGATCCGGAACAGCTTGGCAAAGCCATTGCGAAAATTTTGAATTTTGACGGCCAAGATGAGTTTGACTCCTTGATGCTCATCAAAAATCTTGAGGCCGGAAAACGCTTCACGGAAGCGAATGACATGAAGCGCGCGGTGCTTGTGGCCAGAAAAGTGATTGAACTGCCTGTCGTGATTCCGCAGGATGATGTCCCGCTTGAGGAACCGCTAGTTCAGCCTGAGGTGGACGTTTCAAGCATGTTTGAGCAAGAGCTAACTGATCATCCAAACTTGATTGCTCGTCTCATTGCCAGGCTGTCCAAGAAGGATGATCCGTCAGAGCCTGTGGCGCGCGGAGTTTCTGAGGAACAGCTTGAGCTGATCAAAGGTCTGAATGATCCGGCCATTTCCTATGAGCTGGAGGATGGCAGAGCATATCCGGAGGACGGTTTTGACGGCCACGTTATTGGATTCTTGGGAAAAGATGATGCGGGCACGGCTAAAGGATTTTATGGGATTGAAGGGTATTTCCAGGATTTCCTTGCCGGACAACTTGGTTCGCTCTACTCGCAAGGATTTGGCAAGAAACAATTTACCCCCGCCATTGACGGAGGCGATGTCGTTTTGACCATTGACCGAACGCTTGAGGTGAAGACGTGCGAGATTTTGCAGACAGCGGTAGACAAATATTCTGCCAAGGGCGGGAGCGTGGTCATCATGGAGCCAAAGACAGGGAGAATTCTGGCCATGTGCGGGGTCCCTACCTTTCAGCCGGCAACTTATAATAAGGAAACGGATTTTTCCGTCTATAACAATCCGTCCATTTATACTGCGTATGAGCCAGGATCTATCATCAAGCCTCTCACCATGGCGGCCGCGCTTGATATTGGGGCAGTAAAACCAGAGAGTACGTTTACGGATTCCGGCACTGTTAAAGTTGACGACATCACTATCCATAACGCGAATGATAAAATTTTCGGCACGGTTTCTATGATTGAAGTGCTAGAAGAATCTATTAACACCGGCATGGTGTGGGTTGAACGGCACATGGGTTCGCCGGCCCTAAAGGAATATTTCGAGCGTTTTGGTTTTGGCGCGCTCACGGGCGTTGAATTAAAAAGCGAGGCTTCTGGCACGGTAGCTTCGCTCAATAATTCCGCTGAGGTGTATTCCGCCACCGCTGCTTTTGGCCAGGGTGTGACTATGACGCCGATTCAAATCGCGTCAGCCTATTCTGCGTTAGCCAATGGGGGCGAGTATATGAAGCCCCACATCGTAGACGAGCTCAGATATCCGGATGGCACCGTGGACAAAATTTTGCCAGAGGTGGTTCGCCAAGTGGTTTCAGAAAAGACGGCCACCACCATCGGGGCTATGATGGTGTCTGTGGTTGAGTACGGCCACGGTAAAAAAGCCGGCGTAGCGGGCTATTATGTAGCCGGTAAAACGGGCACCGCCCAGGTGGCGGATGACCGCGGTAAATACTCGGAAACGGCCTTCAACGGTTCCTTTGCCGGCTATGCTCCAGTGAAAGATCCCCGTTTTGTCATGGTCGTCAAAATTGAAGAGCCCAAGGACGTGCTTTTTGCTGAGGTCACCGCCGCTCCAGTTTTCCACGATATCGCCAGTTTCCTCTTGAAATACTACGGAGTAGCGCCTGAGAGATAGGATGTGGGTTATCGAGTGGGTTAGACCCTGACGTGAGGAAGCCCGTCCGACCGGATCGTCCGGGCGGGGGTCTAGAGGTGGCGGCTATGGGTTTCGAAGGGATTTATAGTATGCTTACTGTGTTGTCGAGTAGAACTTAACCCACCCCGAGGCGACGAGGGGTAGGGCGGGAAGGAAAAACATTATGAAAAAGCTCGTCCAGAAAATCATTGCGAATGTAGCCAAGCGCAAACTCGCCAAATTTCACCCGACCGTGATTGCGGTCACGGGATCAGTGGGCAAGACCTCGACTAGGAACGCTATTACGATCGCGCTTGAGGCAAGATATCGCGTCCGCTCGCCAGAGAAAAATTACAATAATGAATTCGGTTTGCCGTTAGCTATTCTCGGTGAAAAGAGCCCAGGGCGTGATGCGTGGGAATGGCTGAAGCTCTGGAAGCGCGCGGTGAGCATGAAAGACATGCCGGAATATCTGGCGCTTGAATACGGCGCGGATAAGCCAGGGGACATTGCGTATCTTGCATCAGTTGCCGTGCCGAAGATTGCGGTCATCACGGCCGTCTCGCCCGTGCACTTGGCGAATTATCCGAGCATCGAATCTTTGATCGATGAGAAGGCCTCGCTTGGCGATTATGTGCAAAACGGCGGGCTCGTTCTCCTAAACGCCAATGATGACGTGGTGAAGATGCTCACCGCCCGCTACCCGAATGCTGAGGTGATGACGTACGGTATTGAAACGGGGGACGTTCGTGCCGAGAATGTGAGGATCGAAACAAAGCTTGAGGAGAGTTTTGATCCCGGTGAAGTTTTTTCGATACTCCATGCTACGGTTAGAACAAAAAACGACTCGATAGATATTGCGTTGACCAACTGTCTCTCGCCGTCCGCGTTGTCCTCCGCACTCGCGGGTATCGCCGTTGCTGGGCGTGCTGGCGTTCCATTGTCTGATGCCGTGAGAGCCCTCGAAAAATATTTGCGTCCCGTCCCAGGCCGATTAAACCCTATCCCTGGTATTAAGGGGGCGCTGGTACTTGATGATACGTACAACGCGGCGCCTGCTTCCATGCGCTCGGCACTTGATGCCTTGTTACGCTTTACGCCAGGAGAGGAGCGCGACCGGCGCATCGCTGTCCTCGGCGATATGGCCGAACTCGGACCTCGAACAGAATCAGAGCATCGAGCACTCGGTCGTCACGCCTCCCGCGCCTGCGACCTGTTCATTGCTGTTGGCCCAAACATGGCGCTCGCCGCAGAAGAAGCTGTACTCGCCGGTATGCCTAGGGATAAGGTTGAGCGTTTTAACACCTCCATTGAAGCCGGACGCTATTTAGATAAAACGATTGAAAAAGGCGATGTGGTTTTGCTTAAGGGCTCTCAGTCCATGCGGATGGAACGTGCGGTGAAGGATATTATGGCAGAACCTTTGAAGGCGCCTGAGTTGCTTGTCCGTCAAGAAAAAGCTTGGTTGGAATAAGAGGTTGACTTGGCCAAATTTTGCGTGTATACTTGCCCACGGTCTTGCTGTGGTTGGTGCTGTGTTTGCGCCAATTCCGCAGGCAGGAAAGCGAGCCGTACAGCGTTCCTTAGCGGGGGAGCGGAGGGCTTTGTTGGCAGGGGCGAGGCCAGCAGGCTGCGAATTGTTACGGTTTGCCTACGGCCGGGCGCGAGTGCGTCATCAACCCGGCAGGACCACCTTTTTCTTGTGACTTGGGACTCACGTCCCGTCTTCGTCTCTGCGAACCCCGTACAGTCTTTACTGTACGGGGTTTCCAATTTCCGTCAGTTGCGAATTCCTCTCCCTACCAGGGAGAGGCCAAGGTGAGGGCACGAATTCCTCTCCCATCCTGGGAGAGGCCAAGGTGAGGGCCTAGTCCACCGTCACCGCTTTCGCCAGGTTCCTTGGCTTGTCCGGGTTAATGCCTTTCAGGACAGCCAGTTCATAGGCAATAAATTGGAGCGGAACGGTGGCGAGCAGGCCAGTTAGTACTCCGTCGGGTGGAATGACAATGACATCGTTTGGGTCTGCAATGCCTTTAGTGAACGCGGGGGTATCGGTGATGATGATGTTCCTAGCCCCGCGAGCGCGAACTTCTTCGCCCGCCGTTTTCATGAGGCCGGAATGCTTGTCATTCAGAATGAGCAGGATGACCGGCGTTCCCTCGGTGATCAGCGCAAACGGTCCATGCTTGAGCGCTCCGCCTGGGTAACCCTCAGCATGCAGGTAAGCAATTTCTTTTATTTTGAGCGCTCCCTCCCGCGCAATGGGCTCGCCCACGCCTTTGCCAAGGACAAACATGTGATCTGCTTTCATGAGCGTGCTGGCAATGGCTTGGCACTGCGCTCTGACGGAGAAGGCCATTTGAATATTCGTCGGCAGTCGGCGCAAGTCCTCGATTAACGTCCGGCGTCGGTTTACCTCCATATCGCGCTTGTCCGCAAACCAGATAGCTACAAGTTCGAGGGCAGTCACCTGCGTGACAAAGGCTTTCGTTGAAGCAACCGCATGCTCGCGCCCGGCATTCAGATACACTCCGCATTTGGTCGAGCGGGCAATGAGTGAGCCAACGGCGTTCACGATCGAAAACGACGGGATTCCGGCATTCTCGGCTATCATCACTGCACGATGAACATCTTTCGTCTCGCCCGATTGCGAGATGACAAGGAGGCCGGCTCCCTGCGAGGGAAAGTGATGTGGCGTGAGTTCGGAAGCATCGACGACCTGAACGGTATCGAATGATTTCATGGCTCGCATCGCGAGTGCGCCATAGAGCCCCGCGTGATAACTCGTCCCGCAAGCAGCGATGACGAGATGTTTGATCGAGAGTAATTCTTCGGATCGAGACTCAAGTCCGCCAAGTTTCACGCTGGTATCGTTCTTGATGCGAGCACCGTGGTTGAGCGTCCGTTTTACCGCTTCTGGTTGTTCGAGTATTTCTTTGATCGTCCAGTGCGGAAACGGCGCGGGGGAGGCGGAAATAATGTCATCCGGCGCTTTTTCAATTCTGGTCAGGTCGAGGCCTGAACCGTCCGCTCGCACAAAAGCCATCTCACCGTTTTGGAGCGAAATAAAATCGCGCGTAGCCATGCCAAAGGCGGCGGGTTCAGACGCAATGAACGCTTTGCCGGGAGCTAGGCCAATGACAATCGGACTGCCGTTTCTGGCGGTGATAATCGTATCCGGTAAAAGCGGGGAGAGGACGCCTATACCCCAGGTGCCTTCCAGTTTTTGCAGGGTTGATTTGACGGCCTCCGGCAGTTTCAGCCCGTCGTCGAGGAATTTGCCGATGAGTTGGGCAACGACTTCCGTGTCCGTTTCCGAAGTGAAGTGAACGCCATGAGACTGGAGGTCGCTTCTGAGATCCTGGTAATTTTCAATCACGCCGTTATGAACTACGGCCACGCGGTTTTTGGCATCCACGTGGGGATGCGCGTTGGCGTCCGTTTTCCCGCCGTGCGTGGCCCAGCGCGTGTGGCCTATGCCAATGGTATGTCCGGCATGTGCGCCGGCGTGTTCCTTGAGCGTGGTTATAGCGTCAGATGTCCCACGGCTGGCAAACTTTGAAACGTAGAGTTTTTTATCTGGTCCAATCGTAGCTATGCCGGCCGAGTCATAGCCCCGGTTCTCCAATATTGACAGGCCGTCAATCAAATAGTTGACACTATCCTCACTCCCAACAAAGCCGATAATGCCACACATAGGCGTTTATGATGAAAAGTGACAGGACATATATTGTCATGTTTTCATTGGACAGTGCAAGCCGGGCGTGTTAATATCTTGCCCGTTGTGTTCCGTGCTCGCCCATGAGTACTTGCGTCTCCTCCATTATCCGTCGGTTCGACAGCCGGCGGAGCGGTCTCGTGGAGATTGAGCCTGGAATACCTCCCATCCGTTGTCTCGCTTGGTTCTGACAGTATCTCTGTGCGGAATCCTCCGTCACGCAGTCCGCGGCCGGGCCCCCCAGGTTCATCGCGTTCTCCGTGAAAAACACTGAGTGCTGTCAGAACCTTCCCTTCGCCGTCCGTTGAGCTTTCCCGCTCCGGACGGTGTTTTCGTTTTATGTTATGAAAACGCTAGATTATTGACTAACGATAGGTTGGAATGTATTCTTTTCTGTCGCCTCGCGACAAAGCTCTTTCGTGAGTTTTCAACCCTTTCACCTTCTGGAGGACCAATGTCCGCAGAGCGTATCAATCAGGCGTTGACGTACTGGGAAGACGTGTGCGCGCTCGAGCGCTACCTTGTCATGTTGGCAGACCTGCAAGCTGACAGGAAGTTCAATCCCAAGGGACCGCTCAAGTATCTCGGACTTCGCGACGCGTTGACGTGCGGTGCGGGTTGGAGCAATGAATATATCTACGAAGGGAACCGTCCTTCGTTGTTGGCCATGAGGATGCTGCCGGTGATGCTTTACGGCTGGGTGGAGTCATCGAAGCGCATCTTCCGAGTATCGACGGAAACGCTGGACGAGCTTCTTCGGGGAGAGCATCGACCGCCTCCGGCCACCTGGGAAAAGTTTCCCTGGCCATTCGAGTCATTCGCTGTTTCGTTCGAGACGCCACTGAAGTGGGCGCCGAGCAATGAAACGTACGATACGGTGCTTGTGGTTAACGTGACGCGGGAAGGTCGCTCCTCCACACTGATCCAATGGCTTCCGGCGCGCCTCGCGGAATATATCCCGCTCCCCGAGAAGGAGATTATGGGCCTGTGCGAGGATATAAGCGAAGATATTCGTAACGCTCGAGCGAGGATTCGTGGGATGTTGCCCCGCAAGGTACGCAGAGACATGAAGAAGTACAAGATTTCGTTGCCGTCAGTAGAACAGTTGTATGCACAGCATAATGCTGGCGCGGAAAGGTTAGCGGAGGAAGCTCGAAAGGCCATTGAGATGATGAGCCTTCCGTACTATCTCATGGATAAGGCCTACTACGCCGAAATGCACGACTGCCAGGATCAGATTGAGAGCAGCTCTTTCATCTACGCCTTCTGCAACCTCATCGCGAGAGGTGTGCGCTCGGTTGGCGGGCACTACGGCTCTCCGAAGACGGGGGAGCAGCAAGCGGAAAGTATCGCGGACGGCGCTCAGCTGTTTGAAGTTGGCTCTCGAGCTCAGTTTGCGACCGGCGAACGAACTCGGAATGACCCCACCGAACCGTCGGGCAAAACGGTGCGACCACATTCGCGCCGTGGTCACTACAGGCGTATTCGTGGGAGCGGACCCGATGCTCCAAAGTCCCAGTGGGTTAATTCCACCTGGATTCACGAAGAAGAGGCGAAGGTTAAGGGTTTGATTCCCGTCAGCGAGACCGCGGTCGATACGGACCGTAACGAACCCTGAGCCTGCGTGTCTCTCGTTCTGATGCCCCGATTGTCTGGAACAGACGTCGGGGCGTTTTATTTGCCAAAACAAAAAACCTCTTCATGGCTGAAGTGGTTTTTGTTGAACCGAAAGCTAAATCCAACCGGCGCTCACTAAAGCCTCACGGACGGCTTCAAAAAGCATTGCGTGTCCTGCATCATTGGGATGCACGCCGTCTTTCAAGAGATGCGTGAAGTCTCCGGATGAAAGAACAGGAAGAACGTCAACGAAGGAGATGCTCTCGTCTTTGCAAACCCCTTGAATCAAGGCATCGAACTTAGTTACGTGTTCATTGATATAAGCCTTCTCTGGTGACCATGGGATGGGATTCACCTTTGCATCATCAACGGGTGATAGCCCCACAAAGATAATTTTGTCTGTATATTTCCTTGCCTTGGTAATCAATGTTGAAATGTTTGCAGTAAATTTTTCTTGTGGTGTTTTGTTTTCTTGGGTAGCAAAAATAAATTGGCTGTCATTTGTACCAATTGCAAAAACCACGGCGCAGTCTTTTTCCTTTAGAAGGCGAGCATCCACTTCCGCCTGGAAACGGTCGAGCACACTTGTAGAAGTATCTCCCGAAATGCCAAGATTATAGATGTAATGATAGTAATTTTCATCTTCGGGCGTAGAAATAATCTTATTATCAACAAATTTTCGTAGCCGCGAAATCCATCCGCCCTCTCTATCCCAAGCGCCGTAGGCAATGCTATCTCCGAAGATAAGAATGTTCATAGAATATTTGATGGAAGCATCGTCTCATACATGTTTAGAAAATGAAATATACACTTTTGTGCAAAAACGCCTGATCCGCGGGGACCAGGCGTGCACGATTTCTGATTTCTTCGGAACGTGCGGGTTACGGAGCCGGGATCTTGAGCTTGAGCAGGAACCGCCCGCTCTGCGCCCAGTAGTACCAATCTCCATTGTCCTCGTGGGGCGCGGTGACGGCGTCAAACGCTCCGGGGAGGAGATCTTCTTCTTTGCAGTTGATCTGGCTACTGACCACTACGCTTACCTTGCCGTGTGGCCGTTTCACCTCAATGAACTGCCGGGCCTTTCCACCATGTTTGAAGGTGGTGTAGATGTGCCCAAGGCTATAGCGACGTGGCAGAGTGAACTCAGGACCAAGCCTTCCGCGCCCCTCGTGTTGTCGGACGGAGCTGCCCAACTGGGTGAGCATCATGATCGGCTCGTCAACCTTATGGACAGTGTTGAACGCGACATGATCAAAGGAGCGGACGTTGTAATACCTGCTCTCACCCTCCTCGATGACGTGCATCGCCCCGGACTTGCTTTCAAGGACTCCCACGAGTCCGATTTTGGTCTGCACGAGCTGATTGTGGGTGCAGTCGGAGCACAGCACGGTACTTTTTTTAGTTGATGGATCGAAGGCGAACACGCGGTTCACGTTGCGATGCCCATCCCACGCCGATTCGTCACAGATCACGCATCCTTCCTCGTTGATGAAGAAGGCGCGCAGTTCCTTACCCATGAGTACGGGCTGGTCGTAGGCGATCAGAGTTCGCTCATCCGTTCGTTGCGCAGTCTTGCCCGTATTCTGCCACCAGTAATACGGGCGGTGATGATCATGACCAACGTACTGAACCGTGTTGCGGTCGATTTCATGGTCGGGCACGGTCGCAATTACGTTCACGAGCGGTCGGATGATGGTGCTACGGCCGTAGCTCCTCTTGTCGAAGTATGAGCAACAGATCGAGATGTTCCCGTCGCCCGCTGACTTCGTGTACTGAGTGACCGGCTCGTTATTATGAACGCCCACAAGCGACCAATCAAGCCACGTGTCCGACACCGCATTCACGGAGACGGTGTGCGCCGGCAGGATCGGGCCGTCAGGCGCTTGCCCGATGGCGGAGATTTCCTTCTCCGTCACTTCTGCGCTGGCGAATTGCTGAGCCAGCCAGCTGAGCTGATTCCAATCATTCCTATTCATCTCTCACCTCTCCCTTTGATACCCGCCACGTTCCGCTCTTTGCTTTGGCCAGTGGGCCGAGGCTGAGCCTGGATACCGTCTTGGAACCAAGGATACGCCCGTGATTGGGCCGGCCAATTACGACACAAAAAGTTTCTAAAGTAAAGCAAAACAAAGAGCGCACCAACGGGCTACGCTCTCTGCAACGATTAAACGTTGAGGACACGTGGCCGCGCTAGTGCGCGAGCTAATGACTGAGGTTGGACACGTCTCCCGTGAGGTTGTTGATGTTACCTTCAAGGCGACTGACGTCGCCCGTGATGTCCGTGACGTTGCCATTGATGTAGGTGACGTTACCCGTGATGTTCGTCGCATCACCGTAGATACCCGTCACGAAGCCTGAGATGTTCGTCACGTCGCCCCGCAGGTTGCTGATGTCGCCACTGAGGTCGCTGACGTTGCCCGTGATATCCGTAGCGACGCCTTTGATGTTGCTGACGTCGCCCGTAATGTCCGTCGCGTCACCGTAGATGCCCGTCACGAAGCCTGAGATGTTCGTCACGTTGCCCCGCAGGTTGCTGACGTCGCCACTGAGGTCCTTGACGTCGCCCATGACGTCCGTGACGTTGCCGGTGAGATTGCTGACGTCGCCCGTGATGTTAGTCACGTCTCCGTAAATAGTACCCGCGTTGCCAGAGATGTTAGTCACGTTGCCCCGCAGGTAATCAATTCTGCCTTTGAGATCGCTGACGTCGCCCGCGATATCCGTAGCGACGCCTTTGATGTTGCTGACGTCGCCCGTGATGTCCGTCGCATCGCCGTAGATATTGCTCGCATCGCCCGAGATATTCGTCACGTTGCCCCGCAGGTATTCAACACTGCCTTTGAGATCACTGACGTCGCCCGTGATGTTCGTGACATTCCCGCTGAGGTTGCTGACGTCGCCCGTGATGTTAGTCACGTCTCCGTAGATACTGCCTGCGTTTCCACAGACGTTGGACATGTTACCGCGGATGTTGGGTGAGACCCCGCGAAGTGTACAAGCCTCGGCGGACGTAGCCGGCGCGGACGGGGTGGCAACCGTGACCGCGGGCATGTTGCTCGCGGGCGCAGAGGCCACCTTCGGCGTCTCGCCCTCACAGGCCACGAGCGAAAGGAGAAACAACAGGGTGAAGGAACGCATGAAACCTCCCTAAAAGGGTGAACGAATGGCACCGAATGTGGCGCCGTTCGACCAACCAAAATATCAGAAAATTTGCATTTCGTCAACGTAGGATGTCTTAAAACGCGTAAAAATATGGTCATTTTGTTAAATCATCATTACAAAAAACCACTTCATGGCTGAAGTGGTTTCTTGATGTTTTTCCTTACACACGAATTACGTCGTATCGAAGGTGGAGATATGAATTCTTCAACGGCGTAGCGCTTACAAGTTTCGCTGTCTTTAGATATTTGAGATCGTCGAGTGCGTGAAGTGACTCGCCATCTACAAGAGTCGGGGTTGCTTTGCCACCGACTAAGAGCGGTGCGATCACGAGAGAGAGGTGGTCGATTAAGCCACTTCGTAAAAGCGTGGCGTTCAATGTGCCTCCCGACTGCACGGTTATTCGATCAGTGTTGTATTTCTGGTATAACTTCTTCAAGAGATCGGGGAAATTAACAGCACCTTCGTATGGCAGGACGATGACATTTTCATGATTCGAACTAACCGCGGGATGAGCCGGGTTTGTCGTTATAAGGTAAAGCGTCGTCACCCACTTGGAGAGGTATTCAACGCCCTGTGCGGTGAGATGTGGCTCATTGTCTACGATCACGAAACTCACTGGAATTTTACTTGGTGGTTCCGTCCGATCATTGACACCAATTTTTGCCATGACACGTCCTGTATTGAGGGAGACAAGATCGGTCTGCTGTTCCAGATCGTAATACTGTTGAAGCCCATCTTTCACGCCAGATATCAGTTTTAGATCGTGGTCAAAATCCATGGCATCCGTATCACCGGTAGAGATTTTACCGTCGATCGACATGAGCATGAAGAGGGTTGTTTTGGGGCGGTTCATAGAGCTTGGTTGCTTATATGTAGACTAGTTCATTTTCTGTGCATCGACAACAACAAACCACTTCATGGTTGAAGTGGTTGGCTGAAAACAACCGCTCGCAAGGCGGTCGTTTCATGTTGAAAACAAAGAGCGCACCAACGGGCTACGCTCTCTGCAACGATTTAACGTTGAGGTACGCGGCCGCGCTAGTGCGCGAGATTAGGGGGTCGTCCAGCCACAGCCGAGGGTCCCAAGCCCTGGCGTGTACCAGTACTTGTAGCCCCTCGCAAAGCTTCCGCCCACCTGTACGAGGATGAGGCCGATTTTCGCCACGGCGATGCCGAAGAAGATGGCGAAGTAGTAGTAGTCGGCGACCTGACCGGGGATCTCGTAGCCGTAGGCGACTAGTGTGACGTTGGGAACGTGCCCACCGAACTGACCGATTCCCACCATGCTACCGGTGAACAGGTCGACCCACGGAAGGACGGCGGCTACCCAGCATCCGATCAGCAACATGCCGACGGTGTAGACGGCCCACCACGATTTGTGTCCGCTGGTGTGGTTGTACGAGACAAGCAAGTTCTGAAACCACGTGATCATGGTGTCCTCCTAGGACAGTCGAGAGCAATTCTACGTTGCTACTCGGTCGAGATACGACGTTGAAAGATACCACAAAACAGGCCATTCGTCAATCACGACAAGGCCTTTTTTAGTGTTTGTGTTTGTAGTCAATTTTATGAAACTCGTGTTGGTGTTGCTTTTTCATCTGTTTATGTCCGGCTCCGCTTTTCAGATATATCTCTCGAGCTTTTGCATCCTTTTTGTTTCGGTAGCACTCATAATAAATGAGTTCAACTGGACGGCGATGTTTTGTAGATTTTGCGCCACCGGCTTGGTGTGTTTCGATTCTCTGTTTTAGGTTCTCTGAATAGCCGATGTACAAATTTTGATCCGCGCAAAAGAGAACATAAACATAATACATATTTGAAAGTGTAGCACCGTTTCGTCTGATGTGGAGACCAGCCACGTCCGACGTGGCTGGTGGTACAAACATGATGAAAGATGCTGCCCGTCAAACGGGCCCCAGGCCTTCTATAACAAAACTCCCAGTTAGTACTGAGAGTGTTGTTTGGTTCTGTCGAATTGGCTTTAGGCCGTTCGACGGCCTGGTGACCTCACCGGGAATCGAACCCGGATCTACACCGTGAGAGGGTGCCGTCCTAACCGTTAGACGATGAGGCCGTAATGGCAAAATGCGGGAAAAGCGTAGCAGATGAAAGCGTTCGCGTCAAAAGAAGTCATCTAAACGCGGAAAGCCGGCAGATTACTCCGCCGGCCTACGAATCGTTGTACTCGTCCTTTGTTCTAAAGTGTCTGGCCAAGCGCTTCACTGGTTCAGCGAAGCAGAGCGAGGAGAGGAACGTCACTAGGACGCCGTACGTGCTGATGAGATCACTATCTCCCTGGAGCGCGCACACCAGCACGAAGGCTATGGTGTGGTACACCGCGTAGAAGAGGCTGATGAGGATAAGCCGTGGCCAGTACCCTTTGTACCGTCCTTCTATTCTCGCCTCGACCACCTTCAAGTAGTAGAGGCCAAGGATGAACTGGGCCGTGGCTAGCGGAAGGCTTATCTTGAGCGAGTGCCAGATGGCCGGAGCGCTTAGCTCTTCTATGATAAGCAGATTCTTGGCCAGCATGGCGGGCAAGGCCAGGACACCGTTCAGGGCCCCGCTGGCCAGGTCTTGACGGCGGAGGCCGTGAGACGCCTGTTCGGGCATGGGAACTCCTGTGGTGGCGCCAGACAGTAGCGCTTTTTCCCGCATTCCGTAAAGGGGGAGGGCTTGCTATGATAGCCCTATATGCACTTGTCCAAAAAAACGGTTTTGCTAGCGCTCGGTCTCCTCTTATTCACCTTTGTGCTTGATGCCGTGGCGGTCAGAACCGGCTTTCCCTACGGCTACTTCTGGTATGGCCAGAACGTCCAGCCGATCGTGTCTGGCGTCCCGCTCGTTTTCATTCTTGGTTTCCCGGTTCTCTATTTAGCGTCGAGCGCTGTCGTCAACCGTTTGGCGGTTCCAAGGGGCGTACCGTGGATGATGGCGGTGGCGATTGTCATGACGGCGGTTGCACTCGTGGTCGAACCCGTGGCCGTAGCCAAGGGGCTTTGGTCTTTCAGAAACGGCGGGCTATATTTTGGTGTGCCGTCGAGTGACGTGATCGGCTGGCTGTTCACGGGATCGCTCGCCGGTTTTCTTTTTCCGAATGAACTGCGGAGCGAAAAGCTTGTTGGCGTGCTCATGCTCATTATCGCGGTCGCCAGCGTTGAAGCAGTAATCCGAGGACTCGGCGTGCCGGCAGTCATCGGCGTACTCCTATTTTCCTCAGTGGCCTTCTTTGATCTGAAAAAGCACGGTTGGAAAGCCTAATGTGACCAAATCAGAACAAAAGAAATTAGTTGGCGCGATTATCAGTTTGCTCGTCATTGTTCTTGGCGCTTGGCAGGCCAGCCAACAGCCAACCGTCCCAATCACGAGCGCCTCTACAGATAATCGAGATTCAGCCGTAGCTCCATTGGTCGTGCCAGAGGGTTTCGTTGCTTTGAATCGAGTTGTTGACGGAGACACCATTGAGGTCGCCGTTGGGAGCGAGAAGCATAAGGTTCGAATTATCGGTATCAACTCGCCAGAAAGCGTGGACCCTCGCAAAGCCGTTGAATGTTTTGGCTTGGAGGCAAGTGCGCACATGAAGGAGCTGTTGAACGCGCCGTATGTTCGACTAGAAACGGATTCATCACAGGCGGGGGAGGACAAATACGGCCGGTGGCTTCGTTATGCATACTCGCAGGCTGGACTTGATGTCGGACTGCAGATGATTAAGGATGGTTACGCGCACGAATACACGTATGACGCGCCCTATACGTATCAAACTGTTTATCGAACAGCGCAAAGAGAGGCGCAAACAGCTAGGCGCGGATTATGGTCAGCGGACACATGCAACGGAAAACCGTAACGTCAAGATTCATGTGCACATGTGCATGAATCGTCTTGTCGCTTGCTACGCACACAAACTATCATGCGAGACGTATGCGCATTTCTTCTCCCGCTTTTAAGAACGGTGATAGGATCCCATCCCAATATACGTGCGACGGTGATGATGTGAATCCCGAACTTCGCATTGATGCGGTTCCGGCGGTTGCGAAGAGTTTAGTGCTCATGGTTGATGACCCAGATTCGCCAGCCGGCAACTGGCTTCACTGGTCTGTCTGGAACATGTCGCCGGATACGCGGGTGATGAAAGAAGACAGCCTGCCCGCCGGCGCGCGGGAGGGAGAAACGGATTTTTCTGAAGTCGGCTACGGCGGTCCCTGCCCGGGTTACGGCGAGCATGAGTATCGTTTCGCTGTTTATGCGTTGGATACCATTCTTGACGTTGCAAACGGCGCGCCTCGGCCCATTGTGGAAAAGGCCTTTGAAGGCCATATCATTAGTTCTGCTTTTTTAACCGGTAGGTATCAACGCATTAAGAAAGAAGCGCGGACAGCAAAGACCGCTAAGGCTGCGGTAAAGGTATGAGCACCATGGATAGGGATTCGTTTGGAGGTAAGGGACCAAAAAGACAAATGTTTGAGATACAAAGAAAACCTGAACATACTGAGAAGGCCATGCTGAAAGCGCTTGAAGAGGCTAACCCCGGGTTTGCAGATGCGGAGACGCTCCAGCAATTCAACACCGCCATGGAATTACTTTCTGATGATGAGCTCAGCCACATGAGCAGTAGACAGTTAGCGGAGATGAATGAGAAATTCGTGGCATTTTATTCTGAAGCCCACAAGCCAAAGCCGGGGGAGGAATTGCATCAGCGGTCATTCATGATGTATGTACCGCGGGTGAAACAGGAACAAGACCGCCGAGCGGAACAGCGTTCGCATGATGAGCGCCAGGCAACTGCGCTGAAAGCAAATCTCAAAGCGGGGACGCCAAAGATCATGCCAAATCCTCTGAACGTAGAACCCATTCGTTCGGCCACGCCTATAGAGAAACCTGAGAAAGGCTTTTTTGCCAGATTGTTCGGGAGAGAATAACTAGTAACGATACCAGCATTATGTTGAAAGAAGCGGTAAGGGATAGAAGTGGTGTTCGTATTGAATCGTCGAGCGGTCGAGAGAGTGTTGTGCGTTTGGCGGAATTGGCTAGAGAAATGCCGGCGCGTGGCGCTGATTTGAAATCGGAGTTTACGGAAGTTTCCGATGAACAATTGTCCGCTATGTCTGCTAAGGAAATCACGATGCTGATCAATAAATATTTTAAAAGTCGAGAGGAGGACTTTAACGTCTCAGAAAAACAGGGCATCAAGATGATGCCTCTTCCTTCAAAGAGGCTTGAAGATGCTCTTCGCAATGCGAAACGGCGCGAACAGGGGGAGCGTGCTAAAAAAGAGGAGGTCCGGGCTCATCGGAACAAGGCGTTAACGGCAGAGATGATTTCCGCAAGACCCGCTGTTCTCGGTTCAAATGTTTTTGCTCCGCCCGCTGAGAAACCCGAGAAAGGCTTTTTTGCCAGATTGTTCGGCGGAGAATAATTTTGAAAATAAAATGAATCGTCCCGGGCGCGAGAACCGCGGGACGACTCGACGATGATTTCGGGATACTCCCCGTAGGGATTCCCTATGTGATTGATGGGCAAAACTGCCCTTGGTCTTACTCGCTCAACCACGGGCGTGAGTGTTGGCGGCCGGGCGTTTTACGCGCAGGCTTCGGTGTCGACTCTAGTGCCCCGCCACGTTGGACGTGGCCTCGGCAACTCACGACGGCCCTTAACCCTGTCCCAAGAGGGGACTTGCAAGTGGCAGTCCGCATAGCCACCTCGGGTGCGAATACACTAGCATGATGATGCTGGAGAGTAAATGACCATATTGACCATTTTGACCATTGACCCCACCATGCTCACATGGACCCCAAAGAGGAAATAAAGCAAAAGCTCGATGTTGCGGAAGTTATTGCCGAGTATGTGACGCTCAAGCCCGCGGGTTCGGGCGCTTTTAAGGGTTTGTGCCCGTTTCATTCGGAGCGCACGCCAAGCTTTCATGTGTCGAGGGAACGGCAGATTTTTAAGTGCTTTGGATGCGATAAGGGAGGAGATGTTTTTTCTTTTGTCATGGAGATGGAAGGACTGAATTTTGTCGAGGCCTTAAAAATGCTCGCCAAGCGGGCGGGTGTTGAACTGCCCGAATACAAACCAACGCCCGGAGGGAATAGGGCGGACGTTCTGCTTGAGATTCATGAAGCCGCGGCCAAGTTTTACGAAATTGTTTTGCACGAGTGGCCTCGCTCGGTCTCAGCCCGCGAGTACATTGCCAAACGAAAGTTGAGCGATGCCATGGTCCTGAAATTCCGTCTCGGCGCTTCACCGGATGATTGGGATTCGCTCGCCCTCCATTTGAAGAAGAAGGGGTATAGCGAGGAGTTGCTCGTAGAGAGCGGTTTGTGCTTGAAGCGCAAAAGCGGGAGCGGAGTGATCGATAGATTCAGAAATCGCATCATGGTCCCGCTCTGTGATCCCAACGGGCATGTGGTCGGGTTCACTGCTCGAATTCTGCCGGGAGCGGGGGATGAGGAAGCGAAGTACATTAACTCGCCAGAGACACCGATCTATCATAAGGGAGCGGTGCTTTATGGTTTGCATCTCGGCAAGAGCGGGATTCGGAAAGCGGGGGAGGTGATTGTTGTCGAGGGCAACCTTGACGTCATCGCTTCGCATTCGGCGGGTGTTGAGAACGTTGTGGCAAGCTCGGGAACCGCTCTGACCGAGGCGCAATTACGCACACTTTTCCGTTACACCAAACGGCTCGTTTTTTGCCTTGACGATGACGCTGCCGGATTTGCAGCGGCCAAGCGAGTCTTTGCGCTGGCACTGGAACTGCAGACGAAGGATCCGTCCCTCGACGTGTCCTTGCGATGCATTGTGATCCCTTCGGGAGCGGGGAAGGATCCGGACGATGTGGTCCAGAAGGATCCCGAGCTCTGGAGAAAGATCGCCGTTCACTCGACGGAAATAGTCGAGTACTATTTCGAAAAGACTTTGCGTTCGTTTGATGAGAAAACAGACTCGAGCATGGAAGCTAGGCGAAAGCTGGTTGACGAACTTTTGCCCGAAGTTGCCAAACTTGTCCGCGAAGACGAACGGCATTTGTATTTGCTCAGGCTTGCTGACGCCACGCACGTCAGCGTGGATATCTTGCGGACCATGATGACGAAAATTGTTTTGCCGAAAAAAATTGGAGCGTCGAATTCATCCGTTCCCCTTCGCCGTACGGGCGATGCTCGTATTGCCCCAATCGCCCCCTCAGAATCCGCCTCCCCAGAGACCCAGCGAACAAGAGCCTCCGCCTTTCTTTTAGGTGTTGCCCTCAAGTACGAAAAGGCTGCCGGCGAGGTTTTGAAACGGGTGCCACTCGACGTTTTGGAGGATCCGTGGAAAACGCTTTACAGGGAACTCGGAGTGGTTTACAATGCCGGTCAAACGCAACCAAGCACCGCCCCACAGCAATCGCTATTTTTACGACTACGCGCCCATCTCGATGGGCAAGGCTCGCCACGATTTATTTCCGTGGTTGATGCCCTTGCTCTCAGAATTGACGAGATGCTGGCCCGTCTGTCGCCAAAGGACGTGCGTGCAGAAGTTGATCGTCACTTAATTCTCTTTACAAGGGAACGTCAGCAAGAGCGGAGAAAAGACTTAGAATCAAAGATTCGCCAGGCAGAAATTGCTGGTGATCACGTTCTGCTTTCTTCCCTCATGGACGAATATAACCATCTGCTACAGGACAAAGAGGTTTAGGCCTCTTCTCCCGCGGCGTTTTTATGGCGAAGAAATCAATGTCAGGTAGGGGTCGACCCGTGCGTCAACCCTCGAGCAAACCCGTTAAACCCGCAAAATCCGGCAAAGCCGGATCCGGTTCCGCCGGAAAGGTTCTCACAAAGAAACCGGTCAAACAAACCAAGCCTGTGCAGGCAAATAAACCGCCTGTCCATTTGGTTGTTGATAAGAAAAGTCCTCCGCCGTCAGAAGAAACCATGAACCGCTTGATTGAACGCGGAATGACGCGCGGTTTTGTGACGGAAAGCGAAGTGTCTTTCGCCTTTAACTATGTTGAGGATCACCTTGAACTATTCGAGGAGTTTCTCGAAAGACTTGAGAAGAAGGGTCTGCACTTTATTGAGATGCAGGGCGGACTGCTCGGTGGCGGAAAGTCTCGCGATGACGTGTATGAGAAACTGCGCATGACCGTGGACAAAAAGAACGATAGCGTTCTGTCTGCTGAACTGACGCAGGACAGCATCCAGATGTATTTGCGGGAGATCGGTAAGATTCCCTTGTTGAATGCGGAAGAAGAAGTTGCGCTAGCCAAGAGAAAAGAACGCAATGAGAAGGAAGCTGAGCGTCGGCTTATCGAAGCCAACCTTCGTCTTGTGGTTTCAATTGCCAAGAAATTTGTGGGCAAGCAATTGTCCTTGCTTGATCTTATTCAGGAAGGAAACGTCGGACTTTTCCGAGCCGTAAAAAAGTTCGAGTACCGGAAAGGCTACAAGTTTTCAACGTATGCCACGTGGTGGATCCGCCAAGCAATTACCAGAGCTCTGGCCGACCAGTCACGAACCATCCGTATTCCGGTCCACATGGTGGAGACGATCAACCGTTACAAGCAGGTTGAGCGCCGTTTGATTCAAGACCTTGGACGCGAACCGTTGCTTGAAGAATTAGCCGCGGAAATGGGCATGGCCTTGGAAAAGGTTCAGCACATTCAGAAAATTTCGCAGGAAACTGTTTCGCTTGACACCTCAGTCGGCGATGATGATGACGATTCCACGCTCGGTGATTTCGTTGTCGATGTCAAAAACATTGCCCCGGACAAAGCCGCTGCCCGCCAGCTCCTGCGCGACTACGTGCTTGAAGCGATGCGTGATCTCACTCCGCGCGAACAGAAAATACTGGAAATGCGTTTCGGCCTTGAGGATGGCGTCTCCCACACACTCGAGGAAGTGGGCCGAGAGTTTGACGTTACCCGCGAGCGCATCCGCCAAATTGAAGCCAAAGCCCTCGAAAAAATCCAACAGAAAGAAATTATTCAGAAGTTGAGAGACTACTAATGGTTAGGCTCGAGGGAGTATTGCTGACGCCCGCTCGGAATAAAGGCTCCCAGGAGGTCGCCTCCATCGTATTTTCAGTAATAGGTTAGACCGACTAGAGCCGGCCGAGCCAGTCAGTAATACTCCCGAGAGCAACGATCCATATGAAATTAATCCTCGGCTCAAGCTCCAAATATCGCCAGCAGGTTTTACGGGAGGCGGGGATTGTGTTTGAGGTGATGAAGCCGGAAATTGATGAGAAGGCCATTCGGTTTGCGGATCCCGATCAGCTCGTACTCGCCGTTGCGAATGCTAAAGCTGATGCGCTCCTCGCAAAGATTAAAGAGCCGGCGATTCTCATTACTTCGGATCAAGTTGTTTTGTGCGAGGGTAAAATTCGGGAAAAGGCGGAGAGCAGGGAAGAGGCGGAGAGATTTTTGAAATCGTATATCACGCACCCCCTTGAGGTGGCGAACGGCATTGTGGTGGTGAACACTGCCACAGGCAAGCGCGTACAAACGGTTCATCGCGAAAGCATTTCCTATGACGCAGGTTTTGCGGAGGTCATTCCCGAATTGCTTGAGGCGCCGGACACCATGCACTGCGCTGGCGCCATCATGACGGAGCATCCGCTGGCCAGAAAACACATAGCCATGATGACAGGCACGCAGGCCGGTTTCATGGGCATGCCTCTTGACGTAGTGCGTGGCTTGATTAAAAATGTTGAGGAGGTTTGTTAAAGTATTCTTTAACGTTCTTGGTATGTGTTCCATGAAATATTCGCGTGAATGCGGTGCGGTCTTGATTGGAGCGGGAATACTGTTTGGCATTATTGCCTTGAGTTTCCTGGCGCAAAACATTCGTCTTGCGCGCGTGGGTCACGCGGATGTTGGTACGTACGCCATTGACGGCCAGCGTCCTAATGCTGTGAAGTCAGCGGGTATTCCGGGTTTCAAAACGTATTACGTGGACTACGTGTATTTTGGAAAACAGTTTGAAGAGAAACTTTCCGGCAGTGCTCGCGCCTCTGCGCCTCTCCCCGGCCACGGCGTAGAAATCATGGTGGATGATGAGCATCCGGACCGCGTGTACAGCGGGCAATATGTAAACAATGGGGCGATGCGGTTAATTGCATCCTTGGTGTTTTCTTTTGTTGCTTTTGCGCTCGGTGGTGTCTGTTTAGCGAAGGGGCGGAAAACCGTTTAAGTACGACTTTTCTCAAGATGTGAATCAGACCCTGTATATTTTTATTGATGAGTCGGGAAATTTTGATTTTAGCCCGAAGGGTACGAAATTTTTTGTTTTGACCGCTGTTTCAACAACGGAGCCATCCTTTTGCCGTGAACAATTTCTCGATGCGAAATATGAGCTGTTAAAAGAGGGTTTATGCGGGGAGGAGTTTCATGCCACAGAGGACTCCCAGCGAGTTCGCAACATCATGTTTGGACACATTGAGCGTATCGGACGTTTGTCGATCGATTCGGTCATAGCGCAGAAGAATAAGGCGAATCCCGCTCTTTATCCACCAGAGATCTTTTATAAATTGATTTCTCAAACTCTGCTCAAATATATTTTTCAGCGTTATCGCGAGCACGAACAGATCGATCAGATTGTGATTGTACTCGGATCGATATTTAACTCGACGAAACAAGGTTATATCCTAAAGAGTTTGAAACAGTATCTGAAGAATACGTTCGCTAAACCGTTCCGTATTTATTTTCATCAAGCCTGTTCAGACATCAATTGTCAGATTGCCGATTACTGCGGGTGGGCGATCTATGTAAACATGACAAGAAACGAGCCTCGTCCGTTGTTCGTGATACGTCCGTATGTACAGAGTATGTTCGAAATTTTTGAATCCGGAGTAACGGAGTTCTATGAAAATAAATGACCACCCAGCCTATCCCTTTCAGGAAGAGCCCGGGGGCTCGTGTCAGCAAGGTGGAACCTTTGAATCGAGTATACACGAACAGAATGAATTGTGACAGGTAGCGATAGATGCCAACAGAAAAACCGCCAGTTTAGGCGGTTTTCTTTGTCTCTTAAACATCGTTTGGCTTGGCCCGGTCTGCGCGCTTGCGGTCGTTTTCGTTCAGGTACTTCTTGCGCATGCGGACGTTTTGCGGGGTGACTTCCACGTATTCGTCGTTGTCGATGTACTCGAGGGCGCGTTCAAGGTTCATGTCAATGGCTGGCGTGATGACCACAATGTGATCAGCGGAAGAAGCGCGCATGTTCGTCAGTTGCTTTTCCTTCACGGCGTTCACGGTCATGGTTTCCTTAGCGCTTTCGCCAATGACCATGCCCTCATAAATTTCTGTGCCCGGAGCCACGAACATCGCCCCGCGCTCTTGGATCATGGCCAAGGCGTAGGGCGTGGTCTTGCCCATATCACCGGAAATGATAGAGCCGGCAACACGACGGCTGATTTCGCCCTTATGCGGGGCATAGCCGGAGAAGATATGAGAGAACGTTCCCTGACCCTTGGTGCTGGTCATGAATTCCGTTCGGAAGCCCAAGATACCGCGGGTAGGCATGGTGTATTCAAGTCTGGTCGAGCCGTTTTCGCTCATCATGTTTGTCATCTCGCCCTTGCGCTTGCCAAGTTTTTCAATGATTGCTCCGGAGAATTCGTCGGGGACATCAATCACTACAGATTCCATTGGTTCCATTTTGACACCGTTTTCGGTTTTCAAAATAACCTGTGGCTGGGAAACCTGAAGCTCAAATCCTTCACGGCGCATCTGCTCGATCAAAATAGCCAGGTGCATTTCGCCACGGCCGGACACGCGGAACTCACCATCGCTGTCTGGGAAGTCAACATGCAGTCCCACGTTGATCTCCAGCTCGCGCTCAAGACGTTCGCGGATTTGACGTGACGTTACGAGCGAACCCTCGCGTCCCGCAAACGGGGAAGAGTTCGGCATGAAGTTCATGGTCAGCGTCGGGCCGTCAATCGCCAGGGTTGGCAAGGCTTCCGCCTCCGGTGACTCGGCAATCGTTTCGCCTACATAAATGTCCGGGAAACCAGCCACCTGCACAATGTCTCCTGACACGGCTTCATTCACCTCAACCTTGGTGAGCCCCTGGTGGGTGTACAGTTTGGTAATTTTTCCGGTGTAGCGCGTGCCGTCTTGTTTGATCACGGTTACAGTGGAGTTCATCTTCACAATGCCTTCCACAATACGACCAACAGCAATACGACCAACGTAGTTGTCGTATTTCAGGTTCGCCACCTGCATGCGCATGGGTTTTTCCGTTTCACTTTTTGCGGGCGGAACGGTTTTCAAAATGAGGTCAAAGAGCGGACGGAGGTCCTTGCTCTCATCCGTCAGCTCCAGCTTGGCGATGCCTTGCTTGCCAATAGAGTAGATGTGCTTGAAGTCGAGTTGTGCATCCGTGGCTCCGAGCTCAACGAACAGATCAAAGATCTGGTTCAACACCCAATCAGGGCGAGCGGTCGGCTTGTCAATCTTGTTGATCACCACAATCGGTTTGAGGCCAAGGGCGAGCGACTTGCGCAGGACGAACTTCGTTTGAGGCATTGGGCCCTCGTACGCATCAACAAGTAGAAGAACAGAGTCCACCATGCGGAGTACTCGCTCAACTTCACTGCCAAAGTCTGCGTGTCCCGGGGTATCAACAATGTTGATTTTGACCCCGTCAACCACAATAGCCGTGTTCTTGGCGTAAATGGTAATCCCGCGCTCGCGTTCGAGTTCGTTAGAATCCATGACGCAATCCTGAATAATGTCACGGTCATTAAACGTGCCAGACTGTTTGAGCATGGCATCCACTAAAGTGGTCTTACCGTGGTCAACGTGGGCAATGATAGCGATGTTGCGGAATTCCATAAGTGGCGGAAGTATAGAGGAGAGTCTGGGAACTGTCAACGAATAGATGTGTACTTTTTTAGCCAAAGTAAGCCAAGTAATAAGCCTTTAGTCAGGATTATCCGTCCTCATCACCCCGTTTTTTGACAAACCTTAGCGATTTAAGTAGGATCCCGGGTCCGTCCTCTCCCTCACGGGGATGATTGGACGGTGCGACTTGAGTGCAGTGATGACAGTGACGATAGAGTTTGCCGGCGGATTCCCCGCCACGGAGGCAATAATGGATACCAGTTCGGTTTTCAAGGCGGTAATGCGCTTCGCAACGATGAGCTTCGTGCTCCTCGCGGCGTGTGGAACGAAGGACGGC
The DNA here is from genome assembly GCA_041660165.1 of Patescibacteria group bacterium. Lineage (GTDB taxonomy): Bacteria > Patescibacteriota > Patescibacteriia > UBA9934 > UBA9934 > JAGORL01. The sequence continues at coordinate 73,085 of JBAZWW010000001.1, forward strand.
CTCCCGTCCGGGGCAACCCGGATCAACAACGAAGCCGAAATGCGTACGTGTGCGAATGAGCAGCGGTTGTTGGCCGGACAGGACCTCGACCGCGACGGTGTGGGCGGGCCGATCCAGTGGTGCCTGGACCCGCTGGCAGTCGTTCCGCACCTCAGCACGTCCACCGGCGACTGCAATGATGAAAACCCTGCCGTGTTTCCGGGCGCCGTCGAGATCGCGAACAAGATCGACGACGACTGCGACGGCTTGGTGGACGACAGCTCGATTACGTCCGTCATGGACTGTAAGTCGAATCTGGACGGCGACAACTACGCCTCCACGCTCGGCGTCATGCACAGCGAGGATTTGGACTGCCTGGATGCGGGGGAAGCCCCGGCGTCCACGCAGGGTGGCGACTGTGATGACACGCAGGCGGGCATCTACCCGTTCGCACCTGAGACGTGCAACGGTAAGGATGATGGTTGCGATGATATCATCGACAACGCCCTGGGGTACACCGATTTCCACGCGGACAAGGACGCGGACAGCTTCGGTTCTGCCACGGACATCGTGAACTCGTGCGCCCAACCCGCGAACTACGTGAACAACCAGAACGGCGTGGACTGTGACGACGCTCACGCGTCTGCGCACCCCGGCGGGACGGAAGTCTGCGACGCCCTCGACAACAACTGCAACGGCACCGCGGACGAGGGGTTGGGCTGTAACGCGTTCTACTTCACGGACGCGGACAAGGACAGCTACGGCAATCCCGTCACGGCTCACACCATCGCGGTAGCTGGCGACGTCACGAACGGTCTGGACTGCGACGACGCGAACGTGCTCCGCAATCCCGGCAAGGTCGAAGTCCAGGGCAACGGCCTCGACGACGACTGCGACGACGGTACGTCGGACAACCCGGGCAAGTTCTGCCGGGACTTCGACAACGACGGCGTGGGCGACGAGCTCTACGGAACGCGCACTACGGCGCAGGCCGGGTACGTGGCGTCGTGCGACGACTGTCGCGACGACTTGAACCCTGTCCATCCGGGCGCGATCGAGGTCATCGGCGACGAGGTCGACAACGACTGCAACCCCGTCACGAAGGATACGGTCACGACCGGCACGTACTACGCGGACAAGGACGGGGACACCTACGGCGACAAGTCCGTGGTGGTCACCGTGGCCACGCCCGGGTACGTGGTGGACAGCACCGACTGCAACGACAACGACAAGACGGCTCACCCCGGCGCCACGGAAGTGGTGGGCGACGGCGTGGACCAGGACTGCAGCGGGTTCGAGGTCTGCTTCCTCGACAACGATAGCGATAAGTTCCGTGACACCTCGGGACAGCTCTACAACTCCAACGACCTCGACTGCGTGGATACGCGCGAGGCCGGAATCGGGGTCCCGACCACGGACTGCGATGACAACGACCCCACCATCAACCCGAACGTCACGGAGGTGATCGGCGACCAGAAGGACCAGAACTGTGATGGGAAAGAGGTCTGCTACCTCGACATCGACCAGGACGGCTTCCGGTTCATCGGAAGCCCGAACGATACGTACGACAGCAATACCGATGTGGACTGTCTCGACAAGTTCGAGGCCTCGGCCGCGACTCCGGCAACGGACTGCGCCGAAATCGACAAAAACATTCACCCCGGCGCGATGGAGATCCCGGCCGACGGGATCGACCAGAACTGCGACGGCAAGGAGGTCTGCTGGCGGGACGTGGACGACGACGATTACCGGAAGGACACCACTTCCACGATCGACTCGTCGGACATGGACTGCGTGGATACGCAGGAAGCGGTGGCCACCACCGTGGACTGCAACGACAAGAACGATACGGTTCACCCCAACGCGACGGAGACGTGTAACAGCGTCGACGACAACTGCGACGGCAAGGTGGACGAGAACGCCACGGGCACCACGTGGTACGCAGATACGGACAAGGACGGTTACGGGAACGGTTCCGTGACCGCCGTCGGATGCACGGCCCCCACGGGCTTCGTGTCGGACAAGACCGACTGCGACGACGCGCACGCGTTGAGTTACCCTGGCAAGGTCGAGGTCTGCGATGCCCTGGACAACAACTGCGACGGGCTCGTGGACAACGGTCTCACGTGCTCGAACAATCCCCCGCCTCCCCAGGGGATCTGCCCCACGGGCCAGCGGAGGTACACCGGCACGTTCCAGGTCGGGAGCGCGATCGAGGGCCCGAACATCCTCGACGTGTACGGTAGCGTGACTGGCGGAGGCGTGAACGAGTTCCCCGCTGGCAGCTGGACCAACGTGGCGCGGTTCCACGTGACCAGGCGCGGAGGCACGGCCACGTTCACGGACGAGTCCTGTGTGGCGGATGGCGCCACGGTCCTGTTCTCGGTCTATCTCAAGGACCGCAACGGCCAGGACCACTGGAGCGCGGAAGGTGGTCGCAACGGCTGTAGCGTGACCGGGGATACTATGGCCCTGGCGAACAGTGCCACGCTCGCGCACGCGTGGATTCCCACCACGCCCGTGTGGAACGGCTACACGGACATTCGCGAGGGCTGTAACATCAAGTGGCCCTTCTAGGGAGCCAGCGGACGACGGCCATCAGGTGACACATTCGGGAGCGTAATCCCGATTCGGAAGGGCGGCACCGCGTGTGCCGCCCTTTTTCTATTTGTGATAAAGTGTCGGGGATATGCCCAAACCATTTTTGCCAGCGTTTGCTGACCTCTCGCAGGATATTGCGGGGGAGATACCCGTGGGAATAATCGAAGACTGGATTCAGAGTGACGGCAGTGCTGAGGCGCACGCCAGGATACTCGCCTCTTTTGAACGGCGGGGAACATTTGTGTCATCTGACTCGGCGGGACTGTCGAAATTAGCGCTCGGTAAATCTTTGATCGAGGTGATGAAGCTGGTTAGTCAGCCGAAGGAAATTATTCACGCGCTTGGCACGGCCATTGGCGGGCAGGCAGTGGGCATTTGGATCGCTGACAACACGCAGATGTTTTACCCGTCGAGCGTTCCTGTTGAGCACGTTGTTCGTCAGATGCTCGCCGTTCAAAACGAGGCCTCGAAATGTTTAGTGAAAGTCGGCCTTGGTATTCATGTTGGCGTGGTGTATGAAATTGGCGGGGGATTGTATGGCGCTGATGCGGATGATGTTGAGCATGCCACTGAGGAAGAGTCTAAGGCGGGGGAGGTGATGGTGTCAAAGGCCGTTAAAGGAATAATTGGCGAATCATTCACGGTTGATAATGAGCGCGCGGGCTATGACATCCTCAAGCGCTCGCCTGGTGACTCGCCGATCAAACATGGTACAAACAATCGTTACCCCGCGCCGTTTGATGCCAAGTTTTTTGACGAGCTTCAGATGCTCGATCTCACGAATAAGGAATCGGTCGCTGAACTTGAACGTGCTCGTCTCCAAGCTCGAACCGTTGTTCTTCTTCGAGTATTTCATGCGCCCGAAGAATTGCTTTTGAACACGCTCACTAAGGGAGTCTCGACTAACTCGCTTATGAATAATGTGCTCAAGCGCTATGACTGTAACCTCATTAACATGAACGGCAGTTTGATGATCGTGACCCTCGAAAAACCGGCCGAGGCAGTTGATTTGGCCCTCGCTCTCCATGAAACAGCGCGCGAGAATGAGCTTACTGCGAACGTAGGCGTCGTAGCTGGCGACGTTCTCATCTTTGACCTTGGCCACGGCAAAGAACAAATTGCCGGCTCGCCCGTGAACGTTGCGTCAAAGCTTGCCGAGGACACAGACGAGCGTAACGCGGTTTTTCTTGAATCCTCAGTTGCTGAGCATGCTCCCCAGCATGGACTGACCTCTGCCTTCACTGTTTCTAAGTCCGGCGTTGAGCTGACGGGAATTCGTGTATCATTCTAATGTCTCCACCCTGAGCTATGCGAAGGGTCCGACTTTCACCGGTGAGGGTCGGATCCTTCACTGTCGTTCAGGATGGGATGGGCTGAAACCTGATTTTCTATGCGAGTACCGATACGTCGATCTGAAACACTGAAAAAAACCGAACCGCCGGATAGATTTGTGACGCAAGAAACGCTCGACAGCATGAAACGGACAGTTGAACGCCTCGTGAAAATTGAACGTCCTCTGGCACTAGCTGAAGTTCAACGGCTGGCAGAAATGGGGGACTTGTCAGAAAACTTTGGGTACTACGTAGCCAAGACTGCGCTCCGTTCCATGGACGGAAAAATTGAAAACTTGAAAGACAAAATAAACACCGCCGTGGTGATTGAATCCGGCTTACTCGACGGCAAAGTCCACGTGGGTTCAACCGTCACCTTGCTTCTCAATGGTTCGCCCATGACCGTCACTATCCTTGGCTCTACCGAATCCGCGCCAGGCAAAGGCCGAATCTCCCGTGGCTCTCCCCTCGGCGCCGCCCTCCTTGGTCACAGCATTGGCGACGTATATGAAAAGTACATTGGGAATGCGGAGGCAAGGATTGAGATTCAGTCGGTTGCGTAAACATTTTACGCTGAATGCTTGTAAGACCCACGATGTTTTCCTCCTAAGTTAAGGGGAATGTTCAGTAGCCCGCAAAATAGGACCCATCCAGTAGCGACAGCGATCAAAGGCGCCAATGTGGCAAGACTTTGCATGGCCTCCTCAGATCCGTCGGCCGTTCCTACCAGGGCGATGGCCGGTACTATGACAAACATAACAGGAGCGAAGACTGACAAAATGAGTGTTTGCGAGCGGTACTCGCTATACGAACAATGGAGCTGGGAGTGTCTTCCGCTACAAACGTACGGTTCCTGAGGAGTCCAGTAATCGCCCTTGCCCCAATCGATTGGCTCCCTATTTACTAATGAGTCCGGCTGTCCATTTGGACCAAGGAATTGGTAGGCGATAAATTCAAGCGGCGACAGTAGGATAAGGCTAGCCAGTCCCAAGAGACATCCCATCAGAAATTTAGTGAGGAACAATTTATTTGTCATAGGACGCAGAGTGCTTAGAAAACAAGAGGTTGAAAACTCCCATTACCGACGTTGAACCAAGATAAACGAGAATATCCAACGGGTCAAACGTACCGCCAAGCACCAACGTTGAGAATGTCGAATGGGGGAGCGAGAGAAATGCTTGGAGGAATTCAATGCTTAGAGCTAGCGTGAATACTCCAACGGCTGTTAAAACGGGTTTTGGGCGAAGTATGAGTACGGCGAGCGAGTAGAGGAAAGTAATCGCCACAATATCGCCACCGTAGTTGCGTAGAAATCCGCCGTGAAAGAAGAGGAAAATGAGTAAGCCGGAAACAAGGCTGAACAACGCCAGAAGTCCGAATAATCTCCGCTCGCGAGTTAATGAATATTCTCGCATATTGCTTTTTGATATTCGGTGTGGCTGATGGCATGCGGGGCATTTTGTACGATAATGATTTTGCTTTTCGGCAAATGCTTGGCAATAGATTCAATGCGAGGTTTGATGGCGGGGAAGAGTTTAGCCTCCACTGATCCATAGAAGAAGGTTGCTGGCGCGCTTATTTGTTTGGCGATCTGAAGCGCTCTGAACTGCTTAAAGTCTTGCATACGCCTAGTCCCTAAAATTGTTTTCCACCAAGGTTTTAGCGTGTTGAGGTCTTCAGAAAAATAGGGGCTCAATGAACAAAGAATAAGCCGGTTCGGTTTCAGCGCCGGTGCGGATATAAACGCGATCATTGCGCCAAAAGAAAAGCCTAATACGGTGTTGTTTTCTGTTTTGTACTTCTTGTACTGTTGTTCAAATTCCGCCACGTAGTCGCTCATCACGCGCCTATTCCATTTGATGGGAACAACCACAACCCGGTACCCCTTTTGTTGAAAATGGGTTTTAAGTCTTTGGTATCCCGTTCTCTCAGGTAGTTGCGTAAACCCCGGGATAATGAAAAGCGTCTTCATATCCCTGATCGTAGCACGGGCATTCCCGCCTTGCCATTCAAAAGCCTATTTGATAAAGTACCCCCGGTTTGAAGGATGTTCCGTATTGTTCGGGGGTAGCTTCCGCCTTCGCTCGATTACGAGCTACGGCGGATAAACAGTGGCACATGGCCACTTCGCTACTTCAGGACAAAGATATGTTCGGGGGTAGCTCAGTGGCAGAGCAAGGGACTGTTAATCCCTGGGTCGTGGGTTCGAGCCCCACCCCCCGAGCCAGAATGCACATCTTGCGTTGCAAGGTGTGTTTTCTTTTTGTCGTGCCTTGAAAAGAGGGCAGAATAGCCGTCTTTTGCGATAAACGAGAATTCATTGTTAGAAAAACGGAGTTCGGTAAACACCTGGGCGATGATCTGATGCTTTTCTATGTCTAGCGCGTATTTGTAGTACAAACCCGCCCTTTTAACGAGTTCGGAAAAGGTTAGGATGTATTTGAGCATTTCGTGTTCAGATTGGTGAATCTCCCCCAAAGAAGCCTGAACCTCACGGTACTCGTTTTCTAGGCGCGTTACATCTGTCGCGTAATCCTCGGGACTGATAGCTTTAGTGCGGAGGAGCGTGATCTTCTCGTTTTTCAAATAGTCGAGATCTGCATAGATCCGATCGACATGTCTTTGGAGTTCATGGCGTTTCTTGTCGCGCTCGTCAGCGACCTTATTGAGCCCTGTGCGCGTTTTGGCCTCGATCTCGGATAACTCTTCGTCTGAGAATGCAATCTTCCCCAGTAGGCCCCCGATATACTCATGTACCTTCTCATTGCTCAGGTTTGGATTCGGATTCGTGCAACCCTCTTTGCACTTTGCGCGAAAATAGAGCTGACCCTTCTGTTCGTAGGGGGAGTAGGATCGACCGCACGAACACTTGATGACCCCACGGTAGGTTACGAATAATTTATCGGGGTAATGGACGCCAGTGGCACGTTGTGCTAGCGCGGCCTGAACCTTATAAAAGAGACCAGCTTCAACGAGGACGGGGTGGATGCCATTAATCACGCTTCCTCGATTTTTCAACTTACCAATATAGAACGGATTATTCAGTATATTTTCAATGGATTTAGTATTTACGGGGCGCGATATTTTTGGAGCAAAGTTATCGTTCCCAGAGAGAATTTCTTCTTTAGTACGTTTTGGTCGAATCGGTTTGGTTGTGAGTCCTTGTTTATTTGCCCATTTTGCGAGTTGGCTAAAGCTCCACTCACCAGTCGCGTATAGTTCAAATATCCGTTTTACAGTTGGAGCGCGATCGGGATCGAGTACCTTGTTATCCGACCCATTGTCTAAATAACCGATAGGGGAAACGTACGAACAATATCCTTTCGCTCTAATCTTTTCTAAGCCCGCACGTGTTTTCTGGCTGATATCTCGCGAAAAGTGTTCAGAAAATGTTCCATCAATATCGCGGTGTAAGGCACCTGCCGCTGTTTGTTCATACTGTGCCTGTACAAACCGAATATCAACACGCGAATCATCAATCATTCGTTTGATGACCATTGCATCCTGTTCGTTTCGGCTGAGTCTATCCCAACATAGGACGATCACCCCCTTGAATTTGGATTGCTTGAGATCCTGCATCAATCTCAGGAATTTTGGCCTGCCTATATCGAAGACGATTTGTCCTTTCGTATTAAAATCTATTCCTGCTGTTTTATATGCCGAATGTTTTTCTCGGATGATCCCGTCCGTGTAGTAACCGTCGATTGATCCTTTTACGACAGGCAATCCGAGCGATTTAGCGTGACTCAAATTGGCTCCCTCCTGATAGTCGAGTGAGTTTTTTTGGTTATTGGCTTCGTCTGTACTTTTGCGAGTGTAGACGAGGTATTCCTGACTGTGATCGGATTCTTTCATAGTGGGTTCAAGTTAGACGATACTGCACTTTTCGTAATCTTTGGAGGAGTGACGGTCATACCTTCAAATTCATAGCCCTCGAACTCTAAACGCCTATGAATACGCTCAAGGATCGCTGAGAACGCCAAGAACCCGCCGATCTCATTCTCGGAGAATGTTTGGTTGTGGGGTTGGGACTCTTGGGGTTCAATCACAAATTATTTACTTCGTTCCGTAGATCTTTCTGCGTTCATCAATCGAAAGCATCTTTTTAGGTATCCATGCCCTATAGCCGCATGATGGTTTGCGTGCACAGAAGAACTGCACTGCTCGTTTGATTGCGTAGAAGCCGATGTAGCTTTGGTAGCACCACGGACAGGACGTCATTTTGAGAGTTCCCCGTTTTTTGAAGTTAGACATAACTTTTTCTCTCCCTCGGGTTACGGGGGAGTCTTCTTGGAAGGTTTAACGGTTCGTGGTCACGGGGTAGAACCCGAGCACACTGGGATGACATCTCTGTCAGTTCTTCAGCTTCGGGCGTGGTTCGTGACCACGAAACAATGAATGAGGGTATCGTCTGGGTTTAACGTCTTCTCCGATACGTCAGACAGTTGAACGAGAGATACTTTCTATAAAACCAAAAAGCATCCCGAAGGATGCCTAGTGGTGAAGAATGTGAATATTCTAAATAAAGGAGGGGGGTCTATTTGCGAAAACGATTTTTCGTTTCATTCGGTTTACAATTGAAGAAATCGCTCCACTTTCTACTGAAATTCCGTCTGCTTTTAGATCATTAGCTGTACTTAGTTCGAGGTAACCGCTCGAACTCGATCTTTGGGAAGGCGGTGTAGCTCTGTTTTTAATGTATGCGTTATATATTCTTACATCCTCAGGGAATCGAGTATAAGCTTTCTTTCTCTTAGTCGATTGGGTATCCAGTATTTTTCTTTGTATTATTTTTACGGATTTCCAATTATTATTTATGTAATCTAGCACTTCGGCTTTACTTGTACCAGCCATAAATTCAAACCTGATCTTTCGTTCTATTTTCTGTGGGTGTTCGTCGTAATGAACGCTACCAACCTCACACCCGAGCATGAATATATTGGACATTATGATGTATTCGGTAGCAATGATTCTGGCGCTTGTCATACTGAAAATATCCTCGTAGATTCTGAGCGTGCCACGCGTTTTGTCTTCGGGGTCGGTAATTACCAAGGGAACGATATGTTTAACATATTCATATACCTCGTCATCAAGTTGTTCGCCGATGGAAAATCTGGCGGGGTACAGGTTACCGTCTGCAATATAGCCCTCTTTTAGATATCTCATTGACTCATCCGATAAATGGTAGATGTCATGGGTTTCGGGCGTATTTCCAGAGATGCCCATCTGTTTACGGATTCGGGCAACGAATAATTTGAAATCCTTTTTGAGTAGGAGTAGCTGAAAGATTTCCGCCCCTCGTTTTTTTAGCGCGTCGCCACAATAGAGCGAGTTGAGGATTTGTTCGTCACGTTCGGAGAAGAAAATCTCCGTATAATCGTATTTATACATAGCGCGAACGTGTGAATCAGTGGAGGTGGATTTCGGTATTGCCGAGCGAATTAACCTAATAACCTAGCTGATATATTTAACTATAACCGAATAACCGATTTTGTATTTCCCCAGTGTTAGCCGTTTTATCAAGTAATGGCTCGATCGAGCAAGAATTTGCAAAATTGCTGGCTCATGGTATCGTTTTTGCCATCTACCTACTGTTTTCGCCGCACAAGGCGTTGTCTTTTTCTAACCGATTGCGGATAGAGATGGGCAGCTGCCTCCACAATCGGACAGCCTTGTGCTGACCGAAAACAGTGGGTAGATAGGTGGCTGTCCTTTTTTGATACTCGGACAGTTACCTGGAGATTAATTAACTAATTACCCATATCATCTACGTATGGACAAGGATGCAGCCAAAGAAACGATCAAGAAACCGATATATAGGCGTTGGTGGTTTTGGTTGTTGGCATTTTTAGCATTCGTTATGATCGTGGGACCATTTTTGCCAGAATCGACAACGACCCCATCTCCCGTTGTGGTTTCTTCTGGGACAGGTTCTGACACGATAAACGTTGACAAGCCAACACCCGCCCCTGAGCCAGAGAAAGTAGTAGCGACCACGAGTGCTGTGAAATTTTATCAGGATTATACGACTAACAATATAGCCGCTGAGCAAAAATATAACGGTCATTTGGTGAAACTCACTGGCGTAATTTCAAGTATCGGCAGGGATATTCTTGGGAAAGCGTACATTGTGTTGAAGGGTGATCAGTATGGTTTTAAGGGAATTCAGTGCATGTTGGACGATTCATCGATGGCGAAGGTGGCTGAGGTCAGCATTGGCGACTCGGTCACTCTGACTGGCAGGGTTAAGGATAATGTTCTTACAAATATTCTTATTGACGGTTGTTTGATCGACTGAACCTAACTGATGCCCCAAACTCATTCCACCACCACTCCATAATCGAACGTGGGGCAATACAGGGGCACACGGCTCTTGTCGGTGGCGTGAACAGGCGGTCGAGTATCAGACTTAACCAACAGAAGGCCATATCTCGGATGTGGCCTTTTTGTAATTTCCGAAATGTGAGAGTATCAGATGAATCTATGTTCTTAGAGCCACGCATCAAACGTTGCGAATCACTAAAGGATCTTCTCGACTCCCCCGAGGATCCAGGTTTTTTTGACGAGGATAGCGATGGTATCGACACGGTTCTTCGGTCACAGAGAGCTTTTTTGATTAGTGAGCCTGGATATGGAAAATCGAGTGTATTGCTGCAGATTATTGAGAAGAGCCAAAAGGCAAATGAATCCTGCATTTATATCGATCTCAAAACAATTACAAACAAGTCATTGTGCGCTTTAATTAAAGATAACGAGGAAGTTTACACATCGCAGGGAGCGATTGACGACTTTTCTCGTAAACCCATTTTCCAAACAAGCAAATTTAGAGCCAAAAATTCAAGAGAGGTAATTTTTTGTTTAGATGCCCTTGATGAGGTTAGACAGGAGTATTTTTCTGAAACGGTAGATGAAATTAAGCGCTTTATCGCAAAGTACGATAAGGCAACCATCATCCTGACTTGTCGTAAGAATTATCTGGCAAAATGGCAACATCTTTTTGCGGATCAATCTCTGGAGTTTTTTAGTCTGCTCTGTTTTAACTCAGATCAAATTCGTTCTTATTTGGTGGCCGAGGGAATCGCTGAGGAAACGGTTGAAATTGTTTTAGAGAAGATGAACTTCAGAAATCGGCTGCCGATTCTCCGTGTACCTCGTTATCTTGGTATGTTAGCAAGATTCGTAAAAAAGGAAGGAGCTGAGGCGCTTATTGGTATTACTCGAGGTAGGCTATTTGATTTTTTTATTGATGAGAATTTGAGGAACGAACAGGAAAAGGTAGATTTGAATAAAAACGCGATTATTAAGAAGGTTCTTGAGAAATTGGCCTTAGTAATGGAAATCTATCAAACAAGCCAAATCAGTAAAAATGAGTTGATGGAATTTTTTGATGATGTTCAGTCCAATCTCAGTATTAGTTTTTTGAACCAGGTTCCGATCGAGATTCTTTATGAAAGATCCTTACTTAAGGAAAACCCTGAAACCGTTGAATTTGTTAACACCGAGTTTCAGGAATATTTGGCCGCAAAGGAGATTTGCAGGCTCGGAAAGACCGACCAAGTAGTTTTCGATTTGATGGTAATAAAAGAGTTACACGAGATACACCCATCATGGATTAATACGCTGTCTTTCTTACTGGAAGAGGATATTTCGTTGTTACCAGACATAATTAAATATATTGCCAAAAAATCCAGCCTCGAGAACTACCACGCGTTATTGCCCATCACTGGGGTAGATAAGCTTACGATCCTTGCCAAAGGGAAGATCTTCCAAAGTATACTAACCAATTATTGCGATAACGGTCATTGGATCGATCACAATGTTGCGAGAAACCTTAGTTGGTACTTCGATAGTACCCAGCACAAATTTCTCGACTCATTATTCTCTTCAAAGAATAATGATGAAACTTTTGGTGAGGTTATAAAAGCGAACGTTTTATTATTGATAGGATACATCTCCGAGAGGGGCTTGTTGAGCGTGAAGCAGTCGGGAGTTTGGCAACAACGAATTATCGACACAATCGGTTCACCCTATCAGAACGAGGTGCTGTTAAGATTCTCAATCACTGCTCTGGGAGCCTTTAAGAATCCGACGCTTTTTTCAACCAGGTTGGCTGATATTATTTTTGCCACCAAGGAGGACACGATTATCTCTGGCCTTATATACGCAATTGAAGATTCCGATTCGCTAACTAGTGATGCCATCAATTGTATTCTGAGAGGGATAGAGATGGGTAATATTTCTGCCAGATTACTTTTACCAAGAATTACTGATAAACCCGCAATTAACAATGTGGTAGATTCGTTGATTACAAACGAAAAATTATTGGTGGAATTTTTGGATCACGAAAGTATTCACGTGAGAGACACAGAAAAGATCCTTAAGAACCTCGAAAAAGTCACCGATGAACATCTACTTGTAAAGCTTAAGAAATTATTTAACAGATTTTTTTCTGACAGCACGTATTTTGATGCCCAACATTCTAAATTTGTTCTTGGTCTGGCAGTTTTGATAGACAAGAAATCACCAGGCTTTATTTTTGAACTAATAGCAACGTACAAGGACACCGATTTTTTGCACGCCCTACCTAGCATATTTGCAGCCTTGCTGAAGGCCGATGACGTGAAGGAGTTTTCCGAGCAGATGTCTAAGCATAGATGGATCGCGTTTAATACAGTCTACATAGCGGCTTCTGCCCAAACTGATGTCGCAAAGGGTATAGAGGCTGAGGGACGAAAATGCATGAATGATGAGTTCACGTCATCAGATAAATCGCAGGTGAAGACGACGCATATCGATGCGAAGAGGGAGCGAGACGTGTATCAATTATTTAAATACAAACTTGAACCAGAACAGAAGAAATATTCCCTTGATTTATTCCAGTACTATCGAGGGCAAGAGAATATTATTGAAAAATACATTTCCACTGAAGAAAAAGAACGGCTAATATATCTTGTTATTGATGCATTGCAGGTTTTTGATCCAGGGACACAAAAGTTGACTATTACAAATAGAGCCGAGGGTTCGTCACAGTACACGACAAACCAGTTCATCCATGTATTCGGCGATGCTCTCAGTGTGGCTGCAGATCTGAACGTAAATGTTTCTCACCTGAGACAACACATAGTCAACTATATACCGTTTTCATACAGTGAACACCTGAAGGCGATATTTCACTTGGTGAAGCGGCCGACTAAGGATGAGATCGTGCTATTACTAAAGATTTATAAAAATAGAGCCGATGATTTGCGAGAATTCATGCCCAGTAGCCTTATTGAATTCGTTCAGGTTCATCAGTTATCGGAAGCTGTAATGATTCTAAAGTCATTCGTAAATTCTGAGAAAGTTTCGAGCTTCGATCGTTGTGCGGCATTCAATACAATCGTTGGATTAGATGGAGAGACCAAGCTATATGCTCGGTTAATATTCAATAAGTATAGGAACAGTCGTAAACCCGCGGAGATATTGTTGCGAGATTCTGCAAATGCTCATCTGATAGAAAAGTATTCAGTTTCCGATGCAGTTAACTGGAGGATTGAAAAGCTTATTGAGAAAGCTGAGCCGTTTAAAAGGGTAAAAGGAGTCCATGCAGTTGGAAAATTGGAGGGGGAGTTGATGGATAAGAATTTCGCAAAACCATTATATGCGCTAAAAGGTTCGGCATATCGGAAGTTATTTCTTGACCTAATAGAGAGGGCTTTGGAAGTACATGGGAAGAGTGAGGAATATCATGATTACGCTTCGTATCTTTGGTCTATCAGCATTGAATATTTTAGGAATCTAAAGCAAGCTAAAAGCTACGAATCATTACATGATATCGAGGAGCTTATTGAACGAAATAAGGAGCAGTCAGGTATCAATTGGTTTCTATATACCTATCAGAATCTCAAGAGAGAGTATGCAATATTTATAGGGAAACCAAACAATATCGCGGATTGCATAAAGCAATATAATTACTTTAAGACAAGTTCATATCTTGTGGTGAGTACATCCGACGATCTATTTAGGATCATCATGGGGGCGTGCAATGATAAGATCAGATCATGGGTAGAGAGCGAGGGCGCATATCATTTGATTAGAACTTATCCAAAGGCCGAGGATCTAATTCAGAAAACAATAAAGACACAGCTAACTAATTGCTTACTTGAAGCTGGATTACGCAAGGAAGAGATCCAGGTTCAACGAGAATCGCAGTTGCTCGATGATAAGCGCACCGATTTTCTCGTCTACTACGGTTTCATAGGCCCCATTCTGATTGAGGTAAAACTCTCGGACAATCCTGAGATAACAAACGGTGGCAAACGTTTGCAGTATAGAAAAAAGCTTCTCCAATATCTCGATGGTACGGCCTCACATCGAGGTATCTATTTGGTGTTTCTCCTCAAATCAGAGGATCTTCGTTTTGACACAATACTGAAGAATCAGTACAAGAATGACCGTATTGAGGTGGTGTCATTAATCTGCAAACCCAAAAGTATCATCGGGTAGCCTCATTGTTTTCGTCATATGGATCCGAAAAGCTTCACAGAGCAATTGTTGTTTTCGACAGTTCTTATCAGGATGCTTGATGTAAAGATGCAACCATTTGGACACGGAACTGGCTTCTTATATTTATTGGACCTTGCACCAGGTGGGGGCCAGCAAAAGATCTTGCTAGTATCAAATAAACACGTGTTAAACAAATGCAGGGCGATCAGTATTGATTTCCACGCGCAACAGAATAATCTACCGATTTTAGATAATGTAATAACAGTTCAGCTGCGCTATGATGATGTCTGGCACCATGATACGGCTGATGTTGCGTGCATCGACATAACTGAAAGCGTTAAGGAGTTTCAAGAGCGAATTTATATAAGGTGTGTTGGTGAAGACTCATTACTAGATAGTTCCGATGAACTTCTCGACGTTCACCAGGACATTTTCTTTGTAGGATATCCGTTACGTATTTACGATAAGAAGAATTATTTGCCCATCGTCAGGTCAGGAATCACTGCATCACATCCGAATATTCCTTTTAATGGCAAACCTGAATTTATTATTGATGCATCTGTGTACGAGGGCTCAAGCGGTAGCCCTGTATTTCTTGATTTGTTAAAACCAAACCTAGCTTTAGGGAAGCTAGCAATGGGTGCAGCGCCTAAATGCATCGGGATTATTTCGACTAACTTTAACGTTCTTTCGGAGTTGAAGGAGGTTTCGCTCCCTAGTGAAAAACTTGCCTCTTCCCAGGTAGTTGGTCTGGCAACGGTCTGTAATAGCCAGACCATCAGGGAGGTCGTTGGGCAGGTATCGGCTAGTTACAAATTGCGAAATCCCTGACTTCGATCGCCTTGAGTCTTTCTGCACTAAACTTAACTGCTTGATAAATTGTTGATAGTTCAGAAAACAGGTACTCTGGGGAGCCATAAAAATATGACATCTTGGTGTCATATTTTTAATTTACGGGCAGGAGAGCAAGCAAATACTTTGGCGTACGTTAGGGCGAGAACGGCGGTGTGGTGTTTCGTTACCAGATAGAACCGCGAGATGGTGGATTGTCGTGGGGAGCGGTGTTGAGCCGAGAGCCGAAGCCGAGTCCCACCACCTGAGTCATTAGCGGGTGTGTGGGATGTCCATGTGCCTGATCAACAACAAGCCAAGCAATCCGCTGGCTTTTCATATTTTCATTTATCATGCTATACCATTTATGCTCAACGAAATGTTCGAAAAACAAACATGACCTACGACGAGCTCGTAAAGTTCATTCAGGGCCATTTCACCGATGGGTTGGTTTTGGTATTGGGCTCAGGGCTATCCGCGGCCGAGGGAATTCCTGATATGCCTGCCCTTGCTACATACCTTTCAGAACAAGCGATTGAGCTGACCGGTGCTGATAAGGCGGCCTGGTTAAACATAAAAACAGTGCTTGATACGGGAGAAGGACTTGAAGCGGCTCTGCTAAGACATGCTCCGTCTTCGACTTTGGAAGCGTGGATTGTTCGAAAGACCTGCGAGCTGTTGATGCCGATAGAACGCAAGATCATGAGCGCTATGTTCAGGGGCGACACGACACTCCGTTTGAGCAAGTTTCTTTCTAAGATTCTCAAGCCGACGGAAGGATTACCCATTCTAACGACAAATTATGATCGGTTGATCGAGATTGCCTGTGAGATGGAGGGATTCCATGTTGATACAGCAGCGGTTGGAAATTACGCAGGTACATTTGATCATGAGCGCAGCCTCATGGGATCAAGCAAAAGAATAGCAACTCGTGGAAAAACACCTTTCCTTGAGCATTACCCGCGAGCCGTCGTTCTTAAGCCGCACGGTAGTTTTGATTGGTACAGATCAGGGGATTCTGCGAGGCGGTGTGGTTTTGATCTGGTGGGTGTGGAAAGACTGATAATCACCCCCGGAACCAACAAGTATAAGGCCGGGTACGAAGCACCATTCGATAAACACAGAGATTTGGCAAATTCCTATATTGATAAAGCGGCGAAACTATTTGTAGTAGGCTATGGTTTTAATGACGATCATCTGCAGACTCACCTGATTAAAAAAATTAATGATGGCCTACCGACATTGATCTTAAGCCGCTCTGAAAACCCTAAAATTCAAAAGCTGGCAAAGGAGGCGCTGCGTTGTGTAGCACTCTCTAAATTAAACACGGGTACAGGTGTTTCTGTTACAACGAAGGATACCCACTTCGAACACCCTGGTGACGATCTATGGGATTTAGGCGTTTTAACTAAAGAACTTCTATAGTATGACTGACATTACAAGTTTGAGTTTTGAAGATGTAAGTCAGCTCGGCAAGGTGGTGGGGGTTGATACCAGTCGAGTGCTTATTGCGGTGGATAATGCGACACTCTTGCCTCGTGCAGCTGTCGGTAGCCTTGTCGCAATTCAAGGCAGCACGGCTCAAGAGTTTCTAATCGGCATGACAGAACGGGTGACTCGCCAGCTTCGTGAACAGACGGCTCAGCCTGATTCTATGACCCCCACCGTGCTTTCAGTCGAAGTAGTTCCGGATGACGCTATTCGTGTTGTATTGCTCGGGACCTATCGTACGGTTGATGGAGCAGTTCGTAATCGGTTTAAGCGTGGTGCCGATTCATTTCCACAGATTGATCGCCATTGTTTTTTGATCGAGGGGCAGAATCTTCAGCTGTTCATGGGTTTGCTGGGAAAGGACCTGGGGCCGGAGCAACGACTTGAGCTCGGCCACTTCGTGTTAGATAGTTCCGCTACGGCTATTGCGAACGGAGACAAGTTTTTTCAGCGTCATGCGGCTATCCTCGGTAGTACCGGTTCCGGTAAGAGCTATGCAGTATCACTAATTTTAGAGCGTGCTAATGCACGCAAGTATCCGAACATTATCGTTTTTGACATGCATGGAGAGTATGCATCATTGGCTAATCCGCCGGTGCAGACAAACGGGACTCCGAGGACTGCGATCGCTACCGCTTTTAAAATAGCTGGTCCAGGAGATTTGGATTTACCAAAACCCAACACGATCTTTCTTCCATATTGGCTCTTAAATCGCGACGAGATGCTGTCCATGATTCTTGATCGCAGTGATCAGAATGCCCCCAACCAGGCTTCTCGATTTACTCAGCATGTGAGGGATCTTAAGGGAGCGGCTGTTGCGAGTAAGCCTAGTGTACAAGCTACGTTTACCGTTGATTCCCCAATCCCATATAATCTTCCAGATCTACTGCAGAAATTACAGCACGATGATACCGCTAAGGGGACCGGCGTTAGCGGAAAAGAGGTAAAAGGTGACTGGGAAGGTAAATTGACTCGTTTTATTTCTCGACTGGAAACGAAGTCAGCTGATCGGAGGTATGGGTTTATGTTCAAGCCACCGAGCGCGGCTCTTGAGTATGACTGGCTTGCGACGCAAATTTTACAACTCCTGACTCCAGGCAAAGATAAGCACGGCATAAAAATTGTCGATTTTTCGGAAGTACCACCAGACGTGCTTCCGGTAGTCACCGCTATCTTCGCAAGACTTCTTTATGATGTCCAGTTTTGGATGGATCCTGACAAGCGTACGCCCTTTGTCTTTGTTTGTGACGAAGCGCATCTTTATTTACCAGTTAAAGATGATGCAGACGCCGTCGAGAAGCAGGCGCTCTATTGTTTCGAACGCATTTCTAAGGAGGGTCGCAAGTACGGAGTTTCGCTGCTCGTAGTTAGTCAGCGCCCATCCGATGTCAGCCGAACTATTCTCAGTCAGTGCAACAATTTTCTTGTTTTAAGACTTACAAATGATCAAGATCAAAATGTGGTTCGTCGACTGGTTCCCGACTCCATGGCAGGCATCCTTGATGGATTACCACTACTCGATACCGGAGAAGCATTATTGCTGGGCGATGCGATTTTGTTGCCTGCTAGATTGAAGCTCAAGCTGCCCATGATCGAACCGTTGAGCCAAACACGGAATTTCTGGCAGGAATGGGAAACTAAAGTACCTAACTCAGATGCCATCTCTCTTGCTGTGGAGGCTCTTCGTCGCCAATCTCGTACATAAGGATGGTGCGGTAGATGCATTTTGATTTTAAGATCACGCGCCTCTCATTGAGAGCCAACTCGGACTTTAGCTTGTCGAGTAGATCGCGCGTTTTTTTTCGTGTGTCCTTCTTGAAAATATATTTTGTACACGTGTATACGTCTATGCCGGGCATCATTTCGGCAATTTTTCCGATAACGGCATAGCCACCTAGGTCGGAGAACAGGGTTGCTAGTTTTTCCCGTTAGAACCATACTGTGGATATTATCAATTACCATTTGAATCTATGTTCCTTATCCCTGGGCAGTTATTAACGATGATAACGTTTCCTGGCGTTTTGACCTATGAGTTATTGTATCTTGCGTTTTCCAGATCCGCCCATTTACAGGGAACTCCCAATACAAAAAAATTGCCGACTAATTTTCAACAAGCAGCCACGGTAATTGCGGGTCCATTTGTTATTAGTTCGATGCTCTGTTTTATTTTTGCGTTTATCGCCGGTGTCGGTAATTTTCAGGACGTGTCTAGCGGTATTTTTCTGTACTTGGCTTTGTGTATCGGAATGCATGCCTTTCCTAGTAACGAAGTGAATGCGCAAGTCCTCGTCATCGGTAAGAAACATTTGAGTGATGGTCATCAAACGATGCATAATCTCGCGAGCGTTTATTATCATGGCATGAATTTATTTAATATTCTCAGATTTTTTTGGATAGATTTAGTGTACGCTATTATTATTTCAGTGTTAGCGGTGTACGTTGCTGGGCAATTATAACGTTGTTACAAAATGGCGCGGGAACCTTATGAGTGGTAGCTTGGAGGTAAAAGAATCACTGAAGGCTTTCTATCGTGACCCAAGGTCTGGTTTGTGAACATTATTTTCCCAAACTGCTATGAACAATAGATTCTTTATTTGTACAGTATTGTTGATGACTGGTGCTGGGTGCGCCTCTACCGAATCATCGACCACGCAGCAGGCGATTGATCAAACAGACATCATGACATCTAGAGTGATGGACCTAGAGTCCAAGATCTCTGCTCTTGAGGATCGGGTTTCTAATCTTGAGCTACAATTTAATGATCAAGATTCGAACATAACGAGTATTCAATCAATTGTTAGTGCTCATGAGTCGGATTTATCTGATTTGCAATCCAGTCACGAGCATATGAGACAGTGGCTTCAGATGAACTATGAGTATCCCTGGGGGAATTAGTGATCGCATATTTAGAACGTAAATTATGATAGCCTCCACCCCCCGGAGCCAACAACCACCTCAGAAGTAACGTTGGGGGGGGTGTTATGTGGGGGTTGACTAACGCTGATTTCTTAAGCATGCTCCAAGCGTCTTGAGACTGGGGGTTGTGATGGCACTAGCGAGGTTTTATGTGGTAGCGATGATCAGGACTTACTTGTATGCCCACAGTCAATATCTACACCTACGTTAACACGCAAGAAGAGCTGATCGGGATTATTGATGATCTAAAAAAACCTCCTGGCCAAAGAACTCACGAGTAATGAGCTTCCGCTTTCGGCTAAAGAAATTAGCGTGCGGTGTATTAGTGTGGCGGGCCAGATGATTGGTGCTCTGGAGCTTGAAATCCATGCCCACGCGTTTCCTGACAGGGTTCTTCGTCAAGATGCTATCTGCAATACGGTGCGGCATTTTGTTCAGGATAGATTGCCGAATATTGGCGATGTCCGCGTTTGGCTGGTGCTGAGCGAGTTGGGGCACAGTTGGTAGATATTGATGTACATGGGCTGATATAAAAAAGAAGAATATGGATAAATGGAAACAACCAATACCGGAGGAATATGAATCTGCCGGCGAGCTAAAGAAGGGGCAATGATATGCTTCCTAAAAAAATTTCTGCGGGGTAGTTCATCACCTCCCGCCAGACTCAGGAAAGGCGCTAGCTTCGGATAAGATGGCGCGGGCTGAGTGGGAGAATCTTACGCCTTTGGCGCGCAATGAATGGATTTGCTGGGTGACATTCGTCAAAAAATAAGAGACTAGGCAGGGGCATGTCGAGCGAATAGTATCTCAGCTCAAAGAAGGGAGGCACCGGCCGTGCTGTTGGATTGGCTGTATTCATCGGACAGACAAGGCCGTTAGTCCTTTTGTACAATCGTTACTCAAGGCGAAGGCAAGTGCGAATGAAAACAAAAGCCGCCCATCAAGATGAGCTGTTGCGTCGAGGCGAACCTCGATGAACGGCTTTCTTGTGGACGGCACGGGCGTGAACCCCGGTACCTCAGGCGGGGCTGACTTGGGGCAGATGTTGTTTGATCGCGCTCAAGTCCTGGCCGAGCTCGACTCCGAGCTCCTTGAAGAGCTCTTTGATCATAGCGACCGACCTGCGTCCGATGTCCTTGAGTCTGGAGACATCGTGATTGGTTTTTTCGGCGATTTGCCAGACGTAGATCAAGTTGGCGTGTCGGAGAGCGGTCTGCGTTCGAACCATGAGCTCGAGAGTGTCGAGTCGCCTCGAGAGAACCTCGATCATGCCGGACGTAGCCGGAGTACCTGGGACACGCTCTTCCTTTGGTTTCCCGTAGACGAGGCATCCGATGAGGCCGGCCGTTTCAAGGTTCTGCGGAACCTCGATACTGATCACGGCGTTCGCTGTTGTTGCCATCTTCAGCAGCCTGGCGATCTCAGGATCTTCGTCGGAACAGCTGGGGATGATGATCTGGTGATCACCGATGTGAACCTTGAGTTGGGAAATTTTCATCTGACACACTCCTTTTTGGGGAAGGGGAGAGAGGTCGATCCCGGAGGAAAGACACGCGAGATTATCAGCATTTTCTTGGGTTGTCTAGCCGTGCAAAGCACAACGACCACCCCCATGGACGGCCGTTGGGCCTGGGGAGTGGTCGGTAGACGTTTTCCTAGATGTGGTCCTTGATGTACAGGTTGATCTGGGCCTGTACCCCTGGTCCGCATTGGCGGATGAAGGAGTCGAGCACCTTGATCCTGGCCATGACCACCTTTGGTGCGCCGAACTTGCGTAGGTTGTCGTTGAGCCGGCTGATGGCCTTCTCCCCGCCCCGGAAACTGCGGTGAATGACCACCCAGACCAGGTAGTGTTGGATCTTCATGAGCGTGGCGTGTCGCCGGTCATCCAGTTCGTTCGGAGCGACTTCGTCCTGGATGATCAAGGAGTGCTCGATAGCCTCCTGTACGTCTAGGACGAGGGCGTGCTCCAGGTCGCTGATCCGGCTCAGCGCCTCCGCGAGCTCGTGCTTGAGGGCTACGAGCTCGGCGTCCGTGATGTCAGGCATGGCGTCTCCTTTTTCTTGCCGACGAAGGTCGGGACAAGGGAGAAAAGTAGCACGGGAGTATGATAGTGGCAAGTTTTTATATTCTTTCGTATGCGCATGAAGAAGGCATATTGGGCGTTGGCCGTGTTAGTACTGAGCCTTTTTATTATTAGGCCGGCGTTTGCTCAGACGTTTGGGAACCGACTGAGTGGACGAATTCTCTTGCAGGTCGAACAGCATGGGGAGGCATGGTACATCTATCCGGCAGATGAACAACGCTACTACATGGGGACTGCTTCAGATGCGTACAATCTGATGCGTAGTCTAGGATTGGGGATTACTGATAAGGACTTAGCCACTATTCCAACCTCAACTGAGGCAGATCGCTATTCCCCAATTGCCTCGCGTTTAAGCGGGAGAATTCTTCTGCAAGTAGAACAGCATGGAGAGGCTTGGTATATTAACCCAACTAATTTGAAACGTTATTACATGGGCACTGCCTCAGACGCGTATAATCTGATGCGCAGTCTTGGGCTAGGAATTACTGATAAAGACTTAGCCGTGATTCCAATCTCAAGCGGTGCGTCTTCATCAGGCTCTGCCTCGGGTCAAAGCACAACGTTCATGGGCGCTTATCGTGTTGACGTTACTACGTACGCCGGCGGAGTTTCACAAACAGGCGATGGCGGGTATCTCATGAATGGCCAAACCGATGATTTGAACCCCTTCTTTCCACCCGAAGGATTTTTGGCAAAAACTAATTCAAGCGGAGACATTATTTGGTCAAAGCTTTTCCAATCATTTGAGTATACGACTGACCCCATGGCCACGCCTTACGGGTCAGAGGATGGGCAGGAGATCATTGAAACATTTGACGGCGGAGTGGTGGCGGTTGGCAACTTGATCGGCTTTACGGACGACGCGTACGTTGAAAAGAAAGAAAATTGGGACGACGTGTACATCACAAAACTCGACGCCAATGGCAAGCACCTCTGGACAAAGATGATTGGAGACTACGGCACGGATGCGGTCAGCCAAGTGTTTGAAACGAGTGATCACGGAATCGTTGTTTCGCTTATGGTTGATGAACTTTGCAATTGTTCAGAGCCGGTTGATGCGAACAAGCATTACGTGCTGGTGAAGTATGATTCAGCCGGCGTGCGCCAATGGGTGAAGAAGACAAGCTTCATGAAGAGCG
Organism: Patescibacteria group bacterium; assembly: GCA_041660165.1. Lineage (GTDB taxonomy): Bacteria > Patescibacteriota > Patescibacteriia > UBA9934 > UBA9934 > JAGORL01. The sequence continues at coordinate 95,944 of JBAZWW010000001.1, forward strand.
CGCTTTATACTGATCCGTTCATCATTCGTGAGACGCCCGATGGGTTCATTATGATTGGTCAGGCTGAAACGCCGGACAACGCTGGATATTTGCATTCAACGGTTTCAACGCTAGCAAAAACGGATAAGAATTTAAACGTTCAATGGTCGAAAAGTTTAGAGGCTATTCCTCAGTCGTATGCCAATGTTACGGTGAATGCTGACGGAATACCCATCATCGGCTATACGGATATGCACATTTCTGCTGGTGATTTTCAGGATGTTGAAACTACGTCAGATGGCGGGTATATCACCTTTGGATTCTTCTACTCGTTGATCACGCAAGGGAGCTATACCACCTATATTCCCTCAACCAAGGTGATGCTGGCGGCGGCAAAATTTGATAAATCTGGCAATTTACTGTGGGTCAAGAGCCTGGAAAGCGGGATGGAAAAAAAGGAAAATCAGCTTTCTGGTGCAAAAACCGCGGACGGACATTATGTGATTATGCTCAATAGCTATCTTGAGGGCGAAAAATTAGACGAGTATTTAAGCGATCCAACAAAATATCTGTCCGTTTATTTGACGTCCGGCGCTTTTCTTTTGCAGGTCGATGAAGATTTCAATCTGTATTGGTCAAAAACAATCGCTTCGGAAGATTATATTGCTCCGCTTGATTTACAACCAACTGCGGATGGCGGTGTGGTCATTGGCGGATATTACATTTCTCCGGATGTTGCCACCGTCCAGTTTGGGCAAAACGTGTATTACCAGGACGCGCTTCTCATTAAATTGGACGTGAATGGAAATGCTTCGGGCGGAGGCGGTTGGATTGCCGATTATTCGGCGTTTACGAGCGCTGATGTGAGCCCATATGTCATTACTACAAACTTGGCGGTTGCGATTGATGATTTCGTGTTTCAGGTTGATGAGACGCCAACGCCAGCCGTGCCAGCGCACGCAATTACGGTTGGAGATTTGATTGTTCCGGTTGTCTCATTAGTCGTTCCTGACACAGGCGCACCCTTGGCCGGAGTCCCGACAACGGCCGGTGCTGAACCAAAAACCCAGGCGCAAATTACCTATGATGGGGTGGTCGCGATTGAACCGACTAATGCAAAAAGCCAGGCAGTCCATGATGACCTGATGCCAATTTTAAATGATGTATTCGCGAGCCAAGTGAAACTGCGGGACAATATGGGGGGATATTCGCTCGACTACACCTTTGGCCGTTTGGTGACTCAAGCTGATGTTGATGAAGTCCAAAAGTCTCTTGAGGCGATTGGCTATACAACCTATGACTCAGGAAAGGGCATGCTCACCATGATGAAGGTTGGATATACCCTTAGCCTGACGTTTTCCGTTTACAATCAAAACAGGGGTACCTTAGGCATCACCTTTTAAGGGAACGAAGGATCTAGCGGAGTATAATAAGGGAAAGTATTTATATTCTTTCGTATGCGCTTGAACTATGTGCTCTCGGTTTTGGGAATGGTTTCGACAATAGCTCTTGCGGGTGCGGGATGCGCGCCCAAGACAAGCACGGCAGATGCGTGCGGAAATCCGTACTATCCGTTTAAGGAGGGAATGGCGATTGCTTATAGCGTGAGCCCGTCAACGGGTGCGGTTGGAGATTCTGATTACACGCTCAGAACCGTGAGCGTAAAAGGAACAGAGGCAACGCTTCGGGCGGAGCTTCCGGGCGGGGCCTCAGCAGAAATGACCGCGGATTGTTCCAGCGGTTCCGTGGCGCTTAAAGGATCATCAAACCTGAGCTCGGCCATAGAGGGAGCGCAGTTCAAGACTACGGTTCTCTCTTCAGAGGGGACATACATGCCGGCGAATGTTTCTGCGGGTACAACCTGGAATAATTCGGAAACTGTGCAAATGGATATGACAGGCGGGGCCGCGGCCGGGCTGGGTTCAATCACGCTCACCACAAAAGAAAATAGCAAGGCAATTGCGGAAGAATCCGTAACCGTGCCGGCGGGAACGTACAAGGCAATCAAAGTTGAACTCACGCGCGAAACTACCTCAAAGACCTCATCCGGCTTTGCTATTCCGGCGTCAAAGGCAACGTCCACGGAATGGTGGGTGAAAGGCGTCGGACTCGTGAAATCTATTACCAAGGCTGACGGCCAGACTTCAACCGTAGAAGCAAAGTCCGTTACGGGGTTGTAGCGCGGGCCAGGCGCTGTGGCGTATGCCTCCCTGGTTTCTCTACCTTGTTCGTTGTAAAAACGGTAGTCTCTACACGGGCATTACGACAGATGTCAACGCTCGAGTGAAGGCGCATAACGCCGGCCAAGGCGCCAAATACACGCGGTCCTTCGGGCCCGTGGTTTTGGTTTACTCGAAGCAGATGAAGACCTCAACTTCAGCAAGAAAACGGGAGGCGGAGATCAAGAAGATGACGAAGTCTGAGAAGGAGCGGGTCGTATTGAAATAATTCGCATAGGGCAATTCTCACACGCTCGCTGGTTGGCGGGCAGGTCCATCTCGTCTATTTCAACGGTGGTGTATTTGCCATGTTCGACGCCATTTTTCAATCTCGACAAGCCGTCAGCCGGATTCAGTCCCCAAGTTTGCGGAGCCTCATATTCGCATGAGCCACAGCCGATGCATGGCGCGCGCTCGTGGGTAATGGTGAAGAATTTCATACTAACTAAAGTCTGCTCGACCAATAAGTTTGTAGAGCTTGTCATTGGTGCGAACCACAGATTCGATTGGCAAGGTAATGATTTGCTTGTCGGCTTTTTCAATCGGCTGTTGTTGTTCGTCGCGCATTTCGATCACTGTCGCTCGAACGAGCCCGGTTGTTTTGCCGGTGATGATGATTTTGTCGTTCTTCTTGAGATCGCTTGCTTCGAGAATGACTTCGGCGACCTTGATCTTCGGGTAATATTTCAACACCTTACCGACAAAAACGCGCTCTTCCGTTGCTTGGTTACTGCTCGTCTCTGTCCAGAACCCGCCTTTTCTCCCAAGGTAATAGCCGCTGCTGAATTTTCGATTGTAGACCTCGCCAAGTTTTTTGAGCCAGCCAGGGAATTTGTCTTTCGAGTATGTCCCATCCTCGATCGCTGCCAAGGCTTCCTTGTACGTCGAAATTACGGTATCGACGTATTCTGGTGGCCGACCTCGACCCTCAAACTTCAAGACCGTCACGCCAGCGTCAACGAGTTCATCGAGAATGTCGATCGTACAAAGGTCAGCGGGACTCATCACGTAATTGTTTCGAAGGGTCATCTCGACCCCCGTATCTTTGTCGATGATCTGATACTCGCGTCGGCACTCTTGTCTGCAGGCGCCTCGGCAAGCGCTCGAATTCTCGTTGAATAATGACATGAAGCACTGTCCGCTAACGGCAATGCAGAGCGCGCCATGGGCGAAGACTTCGAGTTGAATGAGCTCGCCTTTTGGTCCGCAGAGATGATGCTCGACAATTTGCTCGTGAATGCGCTTCATCATCGGAATAGTGACCTCGCGAGCCAGGACGATGACATCCGCAAACTGCGCAAAGTAAGCTACGGAGTCATAGTTTGAGATGGACTGCATGGTGGAGATGTGAACGTTCAGGCCAATCTTGCGCGCGTAAAGAATGGCCGAAATGTCGTTTGCAATAATGGCGTCAATGTTGTTCGCTTTTGCTGTATCTAGAATCTTCTTCATGAGCACCTGGTCATGCTCGTACAAAATAGTATTCATGGTGAGGTGCGCTTCAATGCCCGCCTCATGGCAAATACGCGCGATCTCTGTCAGGTCATCGAGCGTAAAATTGGCCGCCGCCACGGCCCGCATGTTCAACTGCGTCACGCCGAAATAGATGGCATGAGCGCCAGCCGAAATAGCCGCGTGCAGTGATTCGTAACTCCCCGCCGGCGCGAGGAGCTTGAGATGGGAAGTTGGCCTCATAATGTGCAACAGGTTACGTCACTTTCTCAAATAAATCCAACCTGTTAGACTGGTGGTGTATGTTTTTACGCCTTAGGGCCGTAATCAACAAAGAACTCCACTATCTTCAGGGGCTGTCAGCGGATCAACGGCAGTTGCTTTTGTCGTCAGCGCTTTTTGGGCTGGCCCAGCCAATGATTACAGTTTTTTCGAATACGTATTTGTGGCGACAGTCCCACAGCCCCGTAACGCTGGCGGTCTTCGGGATCGGGCAGTACGCGGGTTTGTGTTTCGGGTTTTTGTTGAATGGCTTTGGTCTTCAACGGTTTCGCCCAACAACATTATTTCTCGCAGGGTGTCTTCTACAGGGTGTCGTTCCGGTGCTCCTTGTTTCTGCGGGCGTGAACGCAGCGATTTTTGCTCCGTTATTCGGATTTGCACTTGGATCTGCCGGAGGATTTTATTGGGGCAATCGAAACCTGTTGACGTCGGCACTCACGAACTCGGTACAGCGGTTCAAATACATCAGCCTTGAATCGACGTTTGGTCTCGCCTCATCCGTTCTCGCGCCGGTACTCATCGGTTGGTTTTTGGTGTTCGGTGAACACACCGGTCTGTATGCGGCGCAATCCGCGTATGAAGTGACGGCAGTGGTGGGATTTTTTCTCCTTGCAGTTGCCGGGTGGTGCGTGAGTCGCATTCATCACGCCTTCGAGCCACTTAAGAAGTTGTTTATTGAGAAGCGTAGCTCACGTTGGCAGAAAATGCGCTTGCTTGATTATGTGAACGGTTTTACCGATGGATTTGAGCGCGTGATTCCGCTTGTTATTTTACTTCTGTTTCTTGGAAAAGAAGATTCTGTTGGCACGGTACAATCCGTTGCCGCGATTCTTTCAATGCTCGGTATGTACATTGCCGGCAAGAAAGTAAAACACAAGGATCATGCGCGTATTGTGGGAATGTGGACGCTCGTGACCGGCGCGGGCAAGACAGTTTTTGCAGTGCTCTTTTCAACGATTGGTGCGTTGATCTTCCATGGACTCAACGCGCTTGTTGTTTCGTTTCGTTGGGCCTCACTGGCAGCAGTCATGTATGAGACGATTGATGGGGAGCCTGGCGCGGGACTTGCAAAACGGTATCGTTATCTTATGGATCGTGAGTTTGCGTTGAATGCTGGCCGAGTATCTGGACTGTTTGTCTTCATTGGACTTTTCACAGTGTCAGCGGCCTTTACGATGCGATATGGACTTCTTCTCTCTATTCTTTTTCAATGTGTCATGATTCTTTTGGTGAAAATTGTTAGTCGAGCCGTTCCTCATGAGGATGGCGTTGTATCGGCATCGACCGGTGATGAATAACTTCCCTTTGACTTTTGCTGGAAATTCTGGTACAAAGGCGTACCTGGAGGTGGTAAATGTTCCTGCAAATGCTGGCACTTTCGTTATTGTCCGCGCCCGCCCAGGCCGGCGGGAAACCGCTGACCGTGGACGTGGATAACGTTCGTATGGTGACTGATTTGGTTCCGGACCTCTACATGGATGACCCGTGGTCAAGGTCCTCTGAAGACCCTGGGGACTCACTGCCCTACAAGTGGTCAGAGCTGATGCGCCCGGGGGAGTGGGACCAGCTGGTTCTCAGATCAGATCCTGACAAACCAACGATCCATCAGCTTATCGGTCCGGCGGTAATTTCCTTCCGTTTGATCCCGGCCGAATCCGTGGACCTGCACACGACGGGTGAGATTCAGGCGTACTGGACGGAGCAGGGCTGGCGGTGGCCCACGATTCGTGAACTTCTTGTCATTTCGCAACTGCCGATCATTCGTGATGTGGGGCGGGTGAACAAGAGCCTCATCACCATGGCGCAAGCTGAAACTGTCAGCGGTCCCATTGACTTGGCGGTGGAGTATGAACCCTTCCTGGGTTTTCAGCCCCGGCTAAACTTCTTTGACTGCCGGCCGGACAAGGTTTTTCCTGTTTCTCGAAAGAAACACGAGGCCTTCTTCGTAGCCGTCATCCCGTAGCGCAGTTCGGGCGCCAGCGGAACCATTCCGCTCAAATCTCAGCTCCGGCTGGGGTTTTTTGTTGTGGGGCCTTTTTTCTTTTATTCGTTCTGCTAGTATATTCGTGCTACCAGGAGGCAAGCCATGGGTTCTACGCGTTTTGCGGGTGAAGAGATCGGGCGGTTGTGCGAAATTTTCGAGCGCGACATCGAGCGCGGTGTGCATCACGTGTCCCGGCGCGTGCGAGAGTCAGAGGCGGGGGATGAGCTCACGTCGCTCGGACGCATTGCGCTTCCGGCCATCGTGGCTCATCTGCGCACGCCGGACTGGCAGGAGGATCCTGATCTCCAGGAAGCGTGGGGAATGCTTCTGTACAACATCGCCATTCGGGAACACGAAGAGTTCGTGGGTCCAGACTTCACGGATACCAAAGCCTGGTTGGCGTGGGCTGACAAGACCATCATGAGCGCGCAAGCGAAGGTGTAGCCCCGTTCGTGACGTGCGAATCATTCGCGCGTCTGCGGTGTTCGTCGGAACACCGCCTGTCAAAATGCCATCACCAGCGTGGTGGTTTTTTGTTGGGCAAACGTATGCAGAAGACTGTGCATATGGTACCTTCGCGTATATGAAAGTATTTTTTGTTTTGGTTGCGGTATCGGGGATATTTTTGCTTGGCGCGGGCTGTTCCAGCATGAACGTGGCGTCTATAGTAAAAAATGCCGAGGAATCGGGACTGCTATCAACAAAAATGGATTTGAGCGGGTCGGGGCTGGACAAAGTTCCATCAAATATTTTTGATCGAACAGATCTCACTGAGCTTAACCTTTCAAGAAATAATTTAACTGGCGCATTGCCTTCGCAAATTGGCCAGCTAAAGAATTTGCGAATTCTGAACGCGAGCGGAAATAAGATGACCGGCGTTCCGTCAGAAATTGGACAGCTTTCCAAGCTGGAAGAACTCGATTTTTCAAACAACCAGCTTACGGGACTGCCGAACGAACTTGGCAATCTTGCGAATTTGCGCCGTCTTGATCTGCGGGGGAACGCCATATCCAAGCCAGACCTTGATGGTATTCGCTCAAAACTGAGCAACCTTGAAATTCTTGAGTAGGTTTAGTTCGAATGACCTTCTTCCATATGATCGCCAAATATCATTCCAGCACCGTGAGCTTGTCTGATCTTCCAAAGGACAATCGTCCTCATGTGGCCATGGTTGGACGGTCAAATGTAGGAAAATCCTCCATGATCAATCATTTGACGCACAGGAAGGATTTGGCCAGGGTCAGTTCGAAACCGGGACGGACGCAGACCATGAATCTGTATGACATCGACAAGAAATTTTATCTTGTTGATTTGCCGGGCTACGGCTATGCAAAGAAATCACTCGAGCAACGCGAGGTGTTTGCAGACATGATTCAGGACTATTTGGAGAGAACGCCTGAGCTCAAACTCGTTCTCTTGATTATTGATGCGAGTATTCCGCCAACGGACATTGATGGCTTGATGCTTGAATGGCTTAAGTACAAACAGCTCCCGTTTATCCTTGTCCTCAACAAAATGGATAGGCTGAACGCATCTGAGAAAATGAGACTTGAACAGTCGCTCGAAACAAAATACCCAGGTCTAACATTACTCGAGCATTCAATCGACTCGGACAAAAATCGTAATGACCTTTGGACAGTAATTGAGCAGGCGGTAAAATAAATACATGCGCCCATCAATTTCCGGCGAACGCAGAATATTCGGCCTTATCTTGAGCGCCACGCGCAGTCACTGACCACAAGCGTCATTCCGGGCGACCTCGACAATTTAAAAGAAAAGAAGTGGAATTTATTTCCGCTTTTTTTGTATTCGAATGTCTTTTGCGCCAAGGATGACGAGTGCGATGATGACGATTTTGACAATGACGTGGCCGTGAGGGTCAATGAAATTTCGGGCAAGGGGAGTGTCAACGCGAACGAGGAGGTGAACTAGGATACTCACGGGCAGGACAAAGAAGAGCCAGCTTGATCTTGGAACCTCAGCGCCAAGTTTTCGGCAGCCCTTTGAAAAGAGCGGGGCAAGAAAGTACACGGCAACAAATGACAGCGCCGTATCAATAACGGTGTATTCGCCAAGGCGGAATTGCCGTAAATATGAAAAAATTCCCATAGACAAGATAATGATAGCATGGAGATCCGTGGAATTTTGATCATAGAGTATATTTCTGCTAGCATAGGCGCAATATGCGCGTAGCAATTATTGGCGGGGGAGCGGCGGGGATGATGTGTGCTTCCGCGGTTCACGAGTGTGATCCCTCGGCTGAGGTCTTTTTGCTTGACCGTAATGATGGGCTGGGCAAGAAGGTGATTATTTCTGGCGGGGGGCGATGTAACGTGACCACCGGCATACTCGACGTAAAAACCGTGCTGACCAAGTACCCGCGCGGGGGCAAATTTCTCACCTCGGCTATGTACGCCTTTCCTCCGCAGGCTGTTTATGATTGGTTTGAAGCTCACGGCGTTCCGCTCAAAACTCAGGCTGACCTTCGAGTATTCCCTGTCTCGGACAACGGCAAAGACATTGTAGAGGTATTTGAAAAGCTGTTCGTGAACCCGAAAATTCACGTCATGCTCAAGCGCTCGGTTACTTCTGTAGAAAAACGTGGGAACGGGTTCGTGATCAACACCAAAGACCAAATGGCGCCGATCATGGCGGACAAGCTCGTGCTCACAACGGGCGGGCAAGCGTACAGAGCGACTGGCTCGACCGGCGACGGCTACGCGTTCGCTTCATCCCTTGGCCATACGATCACCCCGCTTGCGCCGAGCTTGAACGCCTTCTTTACGAAAGAAACTTGGCCGGCGAAAATTTCCGGTTTGTCTTTTGAGCGGGCCACGATCACTGCTCGGCGAGAGGGGCGCCCGTACTTCACCGGGCCATTTCTCTTTACGCATAAAGGCGTGAGCGGGCCGGCCGTGTTCGCGCTGTCTTCGCTGGTCGCGTTCGAGAAATACGACGCTGACGAACCGCTCGAAATCACCATTGATCTATTTCCCGACGAGTCTCTCGATGCTCTGCGGGCGCGGTTCAATGGGCTAGCGCTCGACAAGCTCAACAAGCAGTTTGACAACGTACTCGCGCTCTTGGTTCCAAGATCCCTGGCTGACATTGCTATCGAGTTACTTGAAATCTCCAAAACGAAGCGCGTGAATCAGGTCTCGAAAAAAGAAATAAACAAATGCTTGAGCTGGCTCAAGGCCATCCCTCTCTCGGTGATTCAACGTGGAGCGGGGGATGAGTTTGTGACGGCCGGTGGGGTCTCGCTCGACGAAATAAATCCGCAAACCATGGAGTCAAAGATCTGTCCCGGACTCTTTTTTGCGGGTGAGATTATGAACGTGGACGGCTTTACGGGCGGGTTCAATTTGCAAGCTTCTTGGTCTGCCGGACGCCTGGCCGGGCTCAGCACTTGCAATTAAATTGTTTTTCCGCTAATATCAGCGGATTGAATCTCAAAAATTGCAATTTGTATGTTTAACAAGCGATTTGGCAACAAAGGCGGGGGTGATTGGAAAGCTAAAAAGAGTTTTGGTAAGGATTTTGGCGACCGTGATAGCGCTCCGCGCGAGATGCATGAGGCTACTTGTTCTGGCTGTAACAAGCAGTGTGAAGTGCCATTTAAACCTAACGGCCGAAAGCCAGTTTTCTGCAGTGATTGTTTCCGCAAGGATGAGAACCAGGACGACCGTGCGTCCTTTGGCGAAAAGCGCTCTTTCCGTGATGACCGGGGTTCAGACCGTGGCGCAGATCGCTCTTTTGATCGCCCAGCTCCGCATCCGAATGACAGAAGCACTGACCGCGGTTCGAGCGAGATTTGCGCTGAACTCCGCATCATGAATACCAAGCTCGACTCCATTTTGAAGGCCCTCACGAATGGTGGCGAGTAAGTGCTCGTACAGGAAGAAGACGACCGCAACCCTGTGGTCGTTTTGATTTCTGGTAAACTGTAGCCATGGTTTTGTACCGTTCTGCTATCATAGAGGAATGAACATTGGGAAACTGGCCATGGTTCGATTTGGTTTACTCGCGCTTGGTTTCGCGCTAGCTTTTCGAGTATTCTCGATTGTTCGCGCCGAGGACACCCCGCAAGCCCTCCAGCAACAGCTGAAGGAAATCGAGAGACAGATCAAGGCTGACCAGGCGGAGATTAAGCAGGTCCAGGGGCAGGCCAAGACATTGGCGAACATTATCAAGGTGCTCGGGAAACAGCAGAGCGTTTTACAGTTGCAGATCCAGTCAACTGAGGTAACGCTCAACGATGTTGAAAACCGCTTGCAGGATACGCAGATTGCCATGCAGGCAAATGAGAAGCATAGGGTGGCGTTACGCGAGCAGATGGGGGAGCTGATTCGGCAGATGAATTCCGCGGACGAGCAATCACTTTTGTATTCGTTTATTTCAAGCAAGAACATTTTTGACGTGCTGAATACCATCGAGCAGTACAAACAGCTGACCACTGATATTGGCGGAGCAGTTACTCGGGCCCGTGAGACCTCGGTGAAGCTCAAAAAACAAGAGACCGAGTTTACGCTTGAACAAGAAGAAGCGAGAAATTTGCAAACTGTTCGTGGTTTACAGCAAACCGCGCTCGTCGAGAATACCGCCGAGCAAAAGACACTACTCGCAAATACCAAAGGCCAGGAGGCCGTGTATCAGTCAGAGCTGGGCGATCACAAGGCGCAGGCTGCTTTGATTCGCAATCGTATCTATGAACTGCTCGACGCTGGCAATACGCACATCACTTTTGGCCAAGCAGTGAAGATTGCGGATTGGGTGCATGAAGTGACCGGCATAGAGCCGGCTTTTCTGCTCGCCGTTGTCAGCCAAGAGTCCTCTCTCGGCGCGAACGTTGGCACGTGTAATCGAGCGGGCGACCCTCCCTCGAAGAATTGGAAAGTCGTCATGAAACCAACGCGCGACCAAGCGCCGTTTGTCTCGATCATGAACCAGCTCGGCCGAAGCACTGAGGGCACGCCCATCTCCTGCCCCATGCATGACAAAGCCGGCCACCAGATTGGCTGGGGCGGGGCCATGGGCCCGGCGCAGTTTATTCCGTCTACATGGACAGGCTACGACGCCAAGATTTCTGCCCTCACCGGCAAGCCCGCTGATCCCTGGGACATCCGTGATGCCTTCGTAGCCGCTGCACTAAAGTTAACTGCCGACGGAGCCTCAAGTAACACCGATCAAGGGGAGTGGAACTCGGCGATGCGTTACTTCAGCGGTTCGACCAATCCGCAATTCCGTTTCTACGGGGATCAGGTAATGACTCGCACCGAGCGGTACAGAGCTGACATCAAAGAACTCGATAATTAGGGCGAAGTGAAGACGAACTTGTTATTCGTCCCATCTTTATCTTGATCGCCTCCGTACACTAAGTTGTACGGGGCGTTTTCATTTGTGGGTATGTATAGACGCTGTACTTCATTTGTACTACACTGCGGGTATATGAATACTATGCTTCAGGTGCGGGTTGATGGGAAAATCAAAGAGAAGGCCGGGAAGGCCTTTGTGGCCATGGGTCTTGATTTGTCATCGGGGGTGAGGCTCTATCTTACGCATGTAGCAAGAACGAAAACTATCCCGTACACAATGCTAGACATTGATAATTTTATTCGAGAACAAAAGATCAAACCTGCTACCAAATAGACCTCTATGGACTTCGGCAAACAAGCGATTATCATCCGCGGAAACGGGAACGCGAAACCAAGTAGTCATTGGTTCCCGTATGTTGAGCGCGAGCTGACCAAGCTCGGCCTTGAGGTGGTGAACGTTGAGTTTCCTGATCCCGTCATGGCGCATGAGCGCGAGTGGCTGCCGTTTCTTGACGAACTCGGTGCGGATGAGAACACGATTTTGATCGGCCATTCGTCTGGGGCGGTGGCGGCCATGCGGTACGCGGAGAAGAATGAAATCCTTGGCTCAGTCCTGGTTGGCGCCTGTTATACGGATCTTGGTGATGCGGGGGAGCGTGAGAGCGGGTATTATGATCGCCCGTGGGATTGGGAAGCAATCAAGAAGAACCAGCGGTGGATTGTGCAGTTTGCTTCAACGGATGACCCATTGATTCCGATTGCGGAGGCCAGGCATATTCACGAGGTGCTCGGCACAGAATACACAGAGTTCACTGACCGCCAGCATTTTGGCTATCCCAAAGAACAGAAAGAATTTCCTGAACTGGTGGCGTCTGTTCGTGAGAAGCTGAAGAGATAGCTTAGACAGACCTGGCGTTCTTAGACCCTGACGTGAGGAAGCCCGTCCGACCGGATCGTCCGGGCGGGGGTCTAGAGGTGGACGCTTATGTATTTTTTTGCGTCTCCTGATACTTCTCCCACATTGTCTGGAATCTTTTCGAGTTTCTCATTAGCTCGTCGAGCGATCCCGATGTGATGATTCGTCCCTCGTCAAAATAGTAAATAACGTCAAACAGGTGAAGGAGGTGCAAGCGGTGAACGGAGGAGATGATGGCCTTATTCTTAAATTCTTTAAAAATATTTTCGTAAATGGCGGATTCGTTTTGGAGATCGACACTGCTGGTCGGCTCATCGAGCAAGACAATCGACTTGTCAGTACAGGCGAGTAATCCGCGAGCCAGCGCCAGGCGTTGTTTTTCGCCTCCGCTCAAGTTCACGCCTTTTTCGACGATCGAGGAATCAAGTCCGTGGGGGAGACGCTCGACTACATCCGTAAACCTGGCCATGTCCGTGTACTTGGTGATTGTTGAAGCCTTGTGCTCCACGCCCATCGTAATGTTTTCCCGAATAGTCGTAGCGAAAATCTCCGGATCCTGCGGGATTAGGGCAATCTGCGCGCTCATGGCGTCTAGTCCGTGCTTGAGCGGTTTGCCGTCAAGGATTACTCGAACATTCTTCGGTTCATACAGTCCTCGCAAAACTTTCAGCATGGTGGTCTTTCCGCTTCCGCTCTCGCCAATGAAGGCAATACGCGCTCCTCGACGAATAGAGATCGAGACATCTTCAAGGTGAAGATCAGCGCCGGTTTCTGGATGATATGAGAAGGAGAGCTGGTTGATGTCCAGTTCCTTCCAGTTTGGTTTTGATGAAAGAAGGTTGAGATTTTTCTTGGTGCGGAATTCGTCTGAAAGCTCCTCGGCATTTAAGACAGCCGAGCGTTGCTTAACCATGTCGCCGTACATGTAGGTGAAGTTGAAGAAGACATCCGTGGCCCGCTGAACATAGGTATAGAGGAGATAGACCGCGCCAAGCGAGACGGCCAGGCCAAGCTGAACATTATGGGTGAAGTAAATGGCCAGCACAAAGAACATGGTGATGCCCGTGCACATGGCTACCAGAAACCACTTCACTTCATTTAGCGTGGTATTCTTCTTATAGAGCGGGAATGGCTGGAAGATTTTAGTTTCTATGGTTTTGGCAACGAGTTTTTCAATTCGCAAGACAATGACCGTGGTCACATTGCTGATGACGTCAAATACTTTTGCGGAATTGGAATTGTACATTCGGTTTAATTCCCGATATTGCGCAATCAGCCGTTTATCAAAGGTGAGAATGATAACTGCGCTGACGCCAGCCATGCCGGCCACAATGAGGCCCGCCCAAATATCAAAGTAAAGGAGAATGCCAAAGGTGAAGAGAAGCCGGGAAGCGCTTTCTACAAGTTTATAAGTATCCTCGGCAAAGTTGCCAAGCGCCGTGGAGCCTTTTTCGATTTTATCTATCGTGTCGCCGGAATGATGATCCGTGTGCCAGGACGCTGGCAGATCAAGGACGCCATTAACGAGGAACATTTTGAAGTTCGAGAAAGTCAAAAAAGAATTCTTTCTTTCTATCACTCTGGCTGGTCCGTGAAAAGCCCAGAAGGCCAGCTGGACGCCTACAAACGAGCTTGAGAGCAGGATGATTGACGGCAGAGTTGCTTGAGTGACGCCTTGGAATTGAATGACGTCGAGAATTTTTGCAACAAAGAACGGCTCCAGCAAATAAACCGTGTTAGCCCCCAAGAACAAGACAAAATACAAAACAACCATTCGGCGGTTGCCGGCGGAATATTTCCACAAGCGTTTGAGCAAGAAGAGTACCGGGTTGTTATCCAGCTTCATAAGGCACCAGCAATTATAACAGGATAGCGCTCCTGTTCCCGATGTTGTAAACTTCCACCCATAATGCAACGCACTTCTTTCATGCGTATGGCCAAGATTGCCAAGATTCATGGGCGGGAAATTCTTGATTCGCGCGGGAATCCTACGGTTGAGGTTGATCTGTGGCTTGATAGCGGGCAGATGGTTAGGGCGAGTGTCCCCTCGGGCGCATCCACCGGTAAGCGCGAGGCGATTGAACTGCGCGATGGCGACAAGAAGCGCTATGCAGGCAAAGGCGTCTTAAACGCGGTGAATAACGTGAATACTGAACTGGCCAAACTGGTAGTCGGCCAGGATCCGGATGAACTTGAGAAGATCGATCAGATGATGATTGAGCTTGATGGCACTGAGAACAAAGGCCGGCTGGGGGCGAATGCAATTCTCGGCGTCTCCATCGCCGTCTTGAAGGCGGGCGCGGCTGCTGCGAATCTCCCCATCTACGAATACATCAAACGAAAGTATCGCCCAGAGACGCCGTACATCATGCCGGTGCCCATGTTCAACATTTTGAACGGTGGATTGCACGCCGAGGGCTCGTCCGATTTTCAGGAGTACAAGATCGCTGCCATTGGTGCGCCGAGTTTGACGGAGGCTGTGCGCTGGAGTGCGGAGGTGTTCCACGTCCTTAAAAAGATTCTGCACGAGCGCGGTTTGACTACAACGGTGGGGGATGAGGGGGGCTTTGCCCCGGCGCTCAGCTCGAACGACGAGTACCCACAGATCATTGTTGAAGCGATCAAGAAGGCGGGATACGAACCAGGTAAGGATATTTATCTGGCTCTCGATCCAGCGAGTAGTGCCTTCTATGACAATGGCAAGTACAATTTGAAGCGTGATGGTCGAGTACTAAACTCGGACGAAATGATTGCTTTCTGGGTTGATTGGGTGAACAAGTATCCGATTATCTCCATTGAGGATGGGCTAGGCGAGGATGACTGGGAGAACTGGAAGAAACTTTACGAGACCCTGGGTCACAAGATCCAGATCATGGGTGATGATTTGCTCGTCACAAATCCCAAGATCATCAAGAAAGCAATAGCTGACAAGCTGGCTAACTCGGCCTTGATCAAGATCAACCAGATCGGTTCGATGTCTGAGACGATTGAAGCGGTGAACCTGGCCCACGCTGCGGGCTGGTCGGCCGTCGTGTCTCACCGATCGGGGGAGACCGAAGACACAACTATCGCTGACCTGGTGGTCGGCCTTAGTACGGGCATGATCAAGACAGGCTCGGCCAGCCGGTCAGAACGCGTGGCCAAGTACAACCAGCTGATGCGCATTGAGGAAGAACTGGGGGAGAAGGCTGTGTACCCCGGCATGAAGGCGTTTGCGAATATTAAGTAGGTCTTGTTCGTGTCATCCCGACGTAAGGAGGGATCTGAATTGGCAATCTGGATAATGCATCGACCAATCAGATCTCTCGGCCGTCGGACGGCCTCGAGATGACAACAACGCTCAGGCTGACGCTGAGACTCGGGACGACAGCGAATAATACATAAGACACTTATTATATAAGAGACTTATATAATTTCTGCTTGGGACGCGAATTTTCTATGACCCAAAATGAAGCCCTTAACATCCTCAAAACCGGCGCGAATGTGTTCCTGACGGGGGAGCCAGGGGCGGGCAAGAGCCACACTGTGCGCGAGTACGTGCACTATTTGCGCTCGCATGGCGTAGAGCCGGCCATTACGGCAAGTACCGGCATCGCCGCCACGCACATTGGCGGGCTCACCATTCATTCCTGGAGCGGGATTGGCATCAAGAAGGCGCTGACGAAGCACGAGATTCGAGAAATCGGAACTAACGATCGTGTAGCGAGCCGGATGCGGAAGACGCATGTGCTGATTATTGACGAGGTGTCCATGCTCGACGCCAACACGCTCGGCCTGGTTGACGCGGTGTTGCGAGGAGTGAAAGAGAATCACGCGGCCTTTGGTGGGATGCAGGTTATCTTTGTGGGCGACTTTTTCCAGCTTCCGCCAGTGTCCAGGCACGGCGAGGAGCCGAGCGAATTCTCTTTTACTGCAGACGCGTGGCACTCGGCCAAGCCGGTGGTTTGCTATTTGAGCGAGCAACACCGTCAAGAGGATCCCGAATTTCTCGAGGTCCTGTCCTCGATGCGTACCGGCAGTGTCCCCGCCGAGCACAAAGCTCGTCTGCTCGCTCGCCAACAAACGGGTGTTTCAGAATCCGATATCACGAAACTGTTCCCGCACAACGCCGACGTGGATAGGATCAACGCGAATGAGCTCTCGAAAATCCCGGGGGAGGCCAAATCTTTTAAGATGAATGACAACGGGAATCCAAAAATGTGCGAGGCTTTGCGCCGGGGCTGTCTCTCGCCCGAGAGGCTCGACTTGAAGAAAGGCGCGCGAGTCATGTTTACTCGAAACAATTTCGAGGAGGGTTTTGTGAACGGCACAACGGGGGATGTAGAAGGCTTCTCGCCAGATACAGGATTCCCCGTAGTAATAACTCGATCCGGTCGCCGAATCGAAGTAGAACCGGCGCGCTGGGCGATTGAGGCGGATTCAAGAACGCTTGCGTCAATTTCGCAGATTCCTTTACGGCTGGCGTGGGCCATGACCGTGCATAAGAGCCAAGGCATGAGTCTCGACGCGGCCTTCGTTGATTTGTCCGGCGCGTTTGCGTACGGGCAGGGGTATGTGGCGCTGTCGAGAGTTCGTACGCTCGCCGGTCTGTTCCTTGGCGGTCTCAATGAGCGCGCGCTCGAGGTTGATCAAACGGTGCTTGCCGAAGACGGCGAGTTTAGAGCGCGCTCGGAAAATGCTCGAACAACCTACGGCGAACTTGATTCCGCAAAACTTGAACAGAAGCACAAAGGATTTTTGGTAGCCTGCGGGGGGAGAGTAACGGCGCGGACACCTATCGAGATGCTCGCGGCCCCGCTCACTCGCACACCAAGGAGCAAAGAACCACGATACGAACAAACGCTCGCGTTATTACTCGAAGGAAAAAGCGTGAGCGAGGTTGCCACCGAGCGGAGCCGAAAAGACGGGACAATTATCGAACACCTCGAAAAGTTAAAAGAACTCGGCAAACTGCCAAAGGAAAAATTGGAACACCTGCAGAGCAAAAAAATGTTCGCAGACATTCACTCCGCGTTCAAGGCCAAGAAGACTCAACAGCTGAGCCCGATCTTTGCGCACCTAAAGGGCAAGTACTCGTACGATGACATCAGGCTCGCGCGCATTTTCTACCCGTAGATTTGGTATACTCTGGCATATGTGTTTTTCAGCAACTGCTAGTTTCGTAGCCAGTGGGGTGCTCGTAGGCGCCTCGATTATTACGTTTGCGAACATGAGGAAACAGCCGACAAGGCTGTTCGCTGTCATCCCGCTGTTGTTCGCTGTACAACAAGCTATTGAGGGCTTCCAATGGCTGGCGCTCGGCCACGGTTCGGCTAGCTTGCCATTAGGCTACGCGTTTCTCTTTTTTGCCTATCTGTTCTGGCCGGTTTTCCTTCCGCTCGCTTCGCTTCAAGCGGAGACTGACAAAACTCGGCGAACGCTTATCAAGGTTTGTTTCGGCGCGGGCATTTTTACGGCCATTCTTTTGGGCTACTATCTCATTGCCCGACCGCTCGTTGTAGAGGAGCTTGGGAATTGCATAAACTATTCCATTGAAACCACGCATTCCGTTATCCTGCCCTTGGCGTATGTTATATCAGTTATTGGTGGAGGCCTTTTGGTCAAACGTTTCTGGATCCAGATGTTTGGCACTCTTGGCCTTGTTGGCCTGGCCGTAAGTTACATTGGCTTCACTCAGGCCTACCAATCCGTCTGGTGTTTTTTTGCGGCCGCTCTCAGCCTGTGCGTGATCATGGAGTTGCGCGCTCATCATCAACGATCAAATAATAAACAAGAGTAATTATTTTCTTATATGACAACTTTTCATTCGTATCGTTTGGGGCTTGCGTGTTCGGCAGTCGCTCTAGTTTTTATGGGCGCTGGTTGCACTGGATCATCATTAAACACACCGAGCGTTTCGACTGCTCCCGTAGCGCAGTCGGCCATCACGGTTGCCTCGCCCAAGGCGAATGAGACTGTCACAAACCCGCTGGCCATCACGGGCCAGGCTCCTGTTGGGCAAACGGTTTATGCTGCCGCCGTGGTAGACGGCAACCCCGTTTCTTTGACGCTCGATCAGCCGGATGAGGCAGGCAACTTTACCCTAAAGGAACTTGGACTTGATCGAGTCACTGGTGACTTTTCGCTAGTGGTCTACAACATTAACGAGAACGGCGACTGGCTGAACCAGGTGACGATCCCACTGCATCTCAGACAGTAGAGGATATCCTCGGCAATGTCTTCTATGATTCATGGTCTTCGAATAGTTTTTATAGCCTTGATCGGAACAGCCCTGGCAGGATTTCTTTTGCTGTTTTCGGTTATTATGATCGAGGGGAAACGGCATGATGTGAAGGCTGATCTTCAGGCCATTGCTCCGCAGAATGTAGCGATTGTTTTTGGCGCAGGAATCAAACGAGACAATACGCCATCTGATGCCTTAGAAGATAGGTTGATCGTAGCGGCGAGGCTCTATCATGCTGGTCAGGTCAAAACGATTCTTGTTTCCGGCGACAACCGATTTAAAAATTATTCCGAGCCGGACGTGATGCGGGATGCGCTTGTTGAGCGCATGGGCGTAGATGCAAAAGACATTCAGGCTGATTACGCCGGACGCCGGACGTATGACACTTGTATTCGAGCAAAAAAACTTTGGGGAGTTGATCACGCCATTCTAATTTCACAAGATTTTCATCTTCCGCGAGCCATCTGGACCTGTGATAAATTAGGTATTGAAAGTTCCGGCGCTTCAGCCTCACTCCGTCCCTACATGTTTGCCGTGGATTATCGTGCTCGAGAAATTCTGGCCGATCTGAACGCCTTTATTAACGTCTATATTTGGCATCCTGGGTACGTGGGAGGGGAGTTTGTGACGGATATTGATCCGTAATTGAAACACCCCGCCGTTAGCGACCCATGGGGGCGTTTCATCGGCGGGATGACGGCGGGAGGCTTAGGCGCATGGCCCGAAGCCTCACCAGAAGTGATTCCGTAAGGCATGGCAGGTAGCTGCCAAAAGCTGGCTAAGCTTTTTTCTGGCCCGTATATTTCTAAGCTCTGAGGGTTGCGCCGGTGAAGCAGGATATTCGGTGAGAACTTCCGGCACCGGGCGCGGAATGAAACGCACGACGCAGTCACGGATCAGCCCTTCCAGGCTGACTCCCATGCGCTCCTGTCCGCGCTCCGACCAGGTGATGCGCACGCGGACGGGGGCGCCGTTTGAGCGTTCGTGCTTTGGCCTGTACTTGATGACGATGTCGTCCGGCTTGCAGGGGAACCCGGCGGTAGTACAGACCGCGCTCAGCTCTTTCTGCAGACGGGCTTGTTGATGGCCGGTCAGCACATCCATACTCCATTGCACGTCTCCCAAGCAGTTGAGGATTTCAACAGTGGGCATTGGACCCTCCCTGGCGTGTTGAGAAGCGATTACACGCGAACAAAATACGCCTCCCACGTAAAGCGTCAAGTACAAAACACCCCGCCTGCGCGCGATCCTCGGTCGAGGTGTTTCGCGGTAGCGGGGTGCAGGTGATGGTTGTGGGATGGCGGCTACATCCCGAGACAGGCCTTTTCGATGACTCCATTTTTGACGATGAAGTCGGTTCCCGAGTTCGGATCGATGTAGACGATTCCAGCGTCCCTCGGCCAATCTGCATGAAGAGTGGCGTAGGTTACGGCGACGAGCACAAGATCGGTTCGAAGAGTAGCTAGCGGTTCGTCCGTCTTGATTGCTTCTACGACGCCGTATGCATGATCCGTTCCTTTGCGGGTGATACGCACGACTCGATGCAGATCGTATTCAACTATGACACCGCCCGCTGACCAGACGATGCTTTTGAGGAGTGGAACAGGCAGGTGGCGATGGCTACGACCACATGCATCAAGGTAGTAGTGGATACATTCTTGAACGAGTGTAAATTCCATGGGGTCTCCATATCGAACCATTCAGTATAGCAAAAAAATACGAATTTGTCAATAATTCCGCTAACATTAGATAGAAAAACTACCAAGAGCTCCTCAGCGAACGCTAGTCAAAGACCATTGAAAAACAAGTGCCGGTCTTTCAATACGCATAATGTACATTTTGTTCAAATTGAAACACCCCGCTCGTCAGCTGGCCCGGAGGGGTGTTTCGCTGTGGCGGGGCGTACGTGGCAGATGCCAGTAGTCGAGCTACGCGCTCGTGGGCGCAGGGGCCTTGATGGCCAGGAGCTCTTCGACCGTTTTTTCGATGATCTGGTCGAGCAGTCCGCCGGGCGCGGTGATCTGCTCCAGGGTGACCGGCTTCATTCGCTTGAGGTCGTCGTAGACGTCCTCCATGAGGTCGAGAGTTGCGCCGACCTTGAGCGGGATGTCGTTCACGGCGAGCACATTGATCGTTTCGATCTCGCGGACGATGCCCTGCATGGGCGTCTCGCCGTTCGCCGACACCTCGGCGCAGAAGCGCGTGATGCAGGAGCGGATGAAGGCCGTGATCATGGCAACTTCTTCGGGGATGAGACCTGACGGTGGCATGAAAACTCCAATAGGCGGATTGCCTGCCTATAAAGTAAGCATTTTTTTGCACCCAGTCAACGGTAGACCCTGGCTAGACGTTGGCCGGCTCAGGAATCTTGATAGCCGTGATTTCCGACCGGAGCTGGTCGAGCACGGTGTTGATTGCGTCCCTGAACTCTTCGATCGTTTTCGGGGCCAGGACCGCCAGCTCCACGTAGCACTGCCGGTGGAACCCAAGGTAGCGTTCTTGGAGGGTGGTGGGCTTGTCGTCGAGTATCTGGTCAATCATCCGGATGACGGTCCAGATCTTGTCGACGGGTTGGCTCTTTTCCTTATCGATCGTTTGTCCCAGCCGAATCGCCGACGAAGCGAACGTGTCGAAGTGCCCGTCCAATTCCTTCAAAGTGACGTCAATCGGTTGCATGAGACCTCCGTGAGCATGGCTCCTGGAAAGGGTAGGCGTTTGCTTCTACCGCGTCAACGGTGTTTGGTTATTGATTAAATATATTACATAAGATGCTTATGTATTTTTTGAATGGGTAATTTGTACAAATTGTACAAATTGAAACACCCCGTCGATAGCAGCCATCATTCGGCCATTGACACATAGTAACGCGTGGCGTTATCATTGGAACGTATGATTCAATCGTTCGCCGATGCAGATACGAAGCATATTTTCCAACGGGATCTCATTAAGAGGTTTCCAACGTGGCTGCAGAAGATTGCGTTAAGAAAACTTCTGCATATTCACGCCGCTCACCGGCTTGATGATCTGAAAGTCCCGCCGGGTAATCGTCTTGAGAAACTCAAAGGCAAGGACGGAGACAAGCACAGCATCCGAGTAAACGATCAATGGCGGTTGCGCTTCAAATGGAAAGATAGCGACGCCTATGAAGTTTGTTTAATCGATTACCACGACTAATATGAAAAAACAAAAACCCATTCATCCTGGCGAAATCCTCCTTGAAGATTTTCTTCTGGCGATGGAGATCACTCAGTATCGTTTGGCAAAGGATATTAGCGTGCCTGCTCGCCGAATCAACGAAATCGTTCACGGCAACCGCGCCATTAGCCCGGACACCGCGCTTCGACTGGCAAAGTATTTTGGCACCAGTCCCGAATTCTGGATGAATCTCCAGGCTCATTATGATCTTGAGCTACTCAATGAGAGTTGGTCGAAAACCATCGAGAAACAGGTGCGAGTATTTCAACCGGCGTAAAGTACAATTTGTACAAAATGAAACACCCCGCCGTTAGCGACCCATGGGGGTGTTTCGCTGTGGCGGGGTGACGAAGGAGATACGTTTCGCGGACGTTGGAGCGTTATTCGTTATCAGTGAACTTTGGGCTTTCGACGCCGAGTTCAATGAGCGTCTGGTGTGCTTTTTTGTGCTCGTCATCGGTGTTGTACACCAGGCCGCCGCAGAGCCTGCAGTCGCTCCACATGACGCTCATATGGACGATGCCGTTATTCGAGCGTCTGCGAAGAGATATTGCGCCTTTGATCTTTTGCACCGCCGTTTCGATGCGCCTTTTTTCTAGAAATTTGTTGAACTTCTCTTCTGGAGTGACGGCTTTTTCTTCGCCCATGATGCCTCCTATAGTGAGGCTAGCACATTTCGGAGTCTTAGGGTATGATCCTGCCACTTTTATGGACCATGGAGATGTCATTATCAGATTTGAGGCCGTGTCCTTTGGATACGACGCGGAAAACATGCTTTTAGACGAGGCAGATTTTTCGGTGAGAGAGAACTCGAAAATGACCGTCATGGGGCAGAACGGGGCGGGGAAGAGCACGATTTTTAAATTATTGACGGGCGCTTTGAAGCCGGATAGGGGCGAGATTCATATCAAGCAGGGGGCGAGTATTGCCATCGCTACGCAGGTCATGCCGAGAGAGAAGCTCGAGCATACTGTCCGCGAGTTTTTTGCGAGTGCCTTCTCGGAAAAACACCACAACCTCGACAAACTGATTACGGATGTACTCGTCGTAGTAAATCTCAAGGCACCACTCGATAAGAAGATCAAAGAATTTTCGGGGGGCCAGCAAGCTCGTCTTCTTCTCGCTTATGCACTCATTCAAGAGCCGGACATTCTGCTTCTAGACGAGCCGACGAACAATCTTGACGCTGACGGCATTGCCGAGCTCACGGCTTTCTTGATCATGTACGAAAAAACGGTGCTCGTTATTTCCCACGACGCGGATTTCTTGAACTCGTTCACGGACGGCGTGCTTCACCTTGACGTGTATACCGGCAAGGTTGATCGCTACGAGGGCAACTATGTAGACGTTGTCAAAGAGATCACGGCGCGGGTTGAGCGCGAGCAGATGAAGAACGCCAGACTATTAAAAGAAATCCAAGATAGAAAGGATAAGGTGAACTTCTTTGCGCACAAAGGAGGCAAGATGCGAAAACTCGCCAGCAAGCTCAAGGACCAGGTCGAGGAAGCCGAGGAAAACATGGTCGAGGTCAAGCGCGATGACAGAACCATCCGCGATTTTCAGATTCCGGCGCAGGCTTGGAATGACAACGTGTTGTCCATTACCTCAGTTAAGGTCATAAAGAATCACGAGGCCGAGGAGAAGCCGGTTAAGATATATCTACGCAAGGGCCAGCGCCTGCTGATCACCGGACCAAACGGTATTGGCAAGAGCACGTTTTTACGATCTCTCTCCGCCGGGGAAGCTGGTTCGAACATTGCTAAGGGTGTTGCCGTCGGCTATTATCGCCAGGATTTTTCCGGCCTCGACTTCAATAAGAGCGCCTATGACTCGCTGGCTGAAATGATGCACCAGCCGGATAATGAAACGATCAGAAAAACGGGCGCCCATTTCCTCCTGAACGGCGACGCGCTCGCCACCAAAGTTGGCAGTCTATCTGAGGGACAGAAGGGTTTGCTCTGCTTCGCCCGGTTCGTACTCCAGAAGCCGGGCCTCCTAATTCTCGACGAGCCGACTAATCACATTAACTTCCGCCACCTGCCAATTATTGCTAAGGCTATTGAGAATTATGAGGGGGCCATTGTGATGGTGAGCCACGCGCCGGACTTTGTGAGCCAGATTAAGTTTGGCCAAACGCTTGACCTTTCTGCTTTGTAGGCTGTTTACGTTTCGGGCGCAGTGCTTGCCCTTGGCGGGCTTAGGCGGTTTTTCTTTTGCCGAATCGAATCTTCCAATGACTCCCCGGGTACCAGACTCGCCTAATGCCAAAGCGCGTTTTGAAGAGCGAGTAGCCTATGTCGGATTGAAAGGGGAGCGGGTTCGGTCCGCACATGTCGCCAAAGTTGCAGAGGGCGAGTTGTTTTTCGCGAGAACGCTCGAACCAGAGATTAACAAGACCAGTCATGGCCTGGGATTGCTTTGCTTGGGGGAGATAGAAGCCAAGGATGTAGAAGCTCTGAGATGCCTCACGGCACTCGCCAGCTACAAAGCCGGCCACTATGCCGTGCTCACGCGATTCGGCGATCATGACGTCAATGGTTTCGGGATGCTCTTTGAGATGGCGCTCGGCTAAAGTCCAGAAGGTGGAGCGCATACTCCGGGGGACGCTTGAATGAAAATAGGCAGATTTGATTTCGTCGAGAAGGCCGAGGCGCAGGGTAACGTTTGATTGTTTCTGAAATGTTCTGAGATGTCGTTTCGCCTGCGTGCGCCAGTTGGCGGTGACAGGGCCCTCGGCGAGTATCTCGGCTATCCCATGGAGACGGGGAGGACCAAAGGCCTTGAAGCCGTGCGTGACGCTTCCACCGAGGAAGGCGGGAACCCATTCCTCGATTCGAATGAGAGAGAGCCCGCCCCCCTTCCCCCTCCCAGGATGGGCGGGGGAGTCACTGTGAAGCGGGTTGTTGTCCGTGGTGAAGGTGCGGTGCCAAGAGATGAGGGGATTCTTCATGACAACCGTGGTGAATCCGCGTTCATTCAAGGTAGCGTAGCCGGGGTCAATTTGGCCAAGTCCCGCCCAATGCGTGGCGTCATACGGAGGGAGTACGCCGGGGGTGAAGAGCGGGCAGACGTCATTCACGTATTTGAGGTCTTTGCGCTTCATAAGCTATGATGAGCAGTGTAAATCGAATGACCGCTATGATCAATAAAGAAACTGGTATCCAAGCATCCGTCAGCGTCCTCTTTGTCCTCCTTGTGGCCGGGCTTGGTTCGTACTTTACTTCGCTTGGCCTCCATGGCTGGTATGGCGCGCTTGAACGCCCGGCCATCATCCCCGCGGGTCAGACCTTCGGCCTTGTGTGGACGGTGCTGTTTGTCCTTCTGGCTGTGTCGATCTTTCTTTCCTGGCGGTCAGTGCCAAAAACGTTTTTGCGAACGCTCGGCCGATTGTACCTAGTGAACGGCGGGCTGAACGTGCTGTGGTGCTACGTCTTCTTTTCAATGCATGAACTTGGCGGGGCGGCTATCACGGCCGTGTTGCTGGCGTTCTCCGTTTTTGTGTTGATCGCAGCGAACGTGAAAGTGTCGAAAATCGCTGCGGTACTTTTGATCCCGTATTTTCTTTGGACAAGTTTTGCTGTCTATTTGAGCGCGGATATCGCGTACATGAACAAAACGCCTACGGTCCCGCCTGTGCTCATCGGCAACCCCGTTGATGAGACTGTCCAATTCGACTTCGATAGCCCCGGCCAGCAAGGGTTTACCCTGTACGTGGGCGTGACCAGGACGATTGACTCACACGCGTCAATCAAACTTCTACGCGTAGATGACTCCCATTGTCCCGCAGACGTGAAGTGCATTTGGGCGGGGGAGCTCTCGCCCGTCTTCACGGTAACAGTTGACGGACAGAAGACCGAGTTAAAACTTGGCACCATGACCGCAGAGAAAGGCGGGGTTAGCGGGTATCACTTCACGCTTCTGGATGCTGGATTAGACTTTGCAAAAGTGAGTGTTGAGAGATAGCGGTGTTGCTGTTCTGATTCCTATCCCGTCCCGACCCTGAGTTCGACGAAGGGGAGGGATAGAATTGGATGCCATTGGGAATCCTCGTCATCCTTGCTACCCCTCCTGTCGTCGGGGTGGGAACCACCGCAACGGCCAATCGGATCCTTCATCGCTGAAAGCTCCTCAGGATGACTGAATCGTTCAGGACGACAAAGACAAAACAAAAGGACCCCCGAATGGGGGTCCTTATTTGAATGTACATTCTGAGCCCGGTCTTACTTCTGTGGCGGGGGATTAACCGGCTTAGGAGCTGGAGCTGGCGGAACTGGCTGACCTGGCTGTTGTCCATCGAATCGCATAATCTTTGCCGTTAAGAATAACCAATGCCCATCCACCATAGAGCCAAGGGGAGGGGTGAACAATAAGTTATCCACATGGGGGCCTTTGAAGGCCCTGTTCATGGCCGAATAACCCACAGTGTTTTACGACGCAACTACCGAATTTTATTATTCCCTAGGAAATTTGGATATTTGTGGTAGAGTTAGTCAATATGGTCAACAGTCTTGCACGAATCGCCAGTGAAAACGTCTCTACTATTGTGGAACACGTTTTTGCGGTAACGAAAGCTGAAAAATCCTTAATCGTGTTTGACCGTCAGTGCGAGCTCGCAAAAATACTCGCCGGCGCCTATCAAACTGCCTTGCCAGGGGCTACGGTGGTTGAGTTTGCGGAAGACAAGGCGCCGGAAATACTCGCCATCATTGAAAGCTTGAAGGCCGGTGATTTCGTGGCGCTTATTCAATCATCGAGTTTTCGTTTGAACGAGTTTCGGCTCCGTGTCGAGCTCTTTAAGAAAGGACTGAAGGTGGTCGAGCATCCGCACCTCGATCGGATGAAGAGTGAAGCGGACATCGCTACCTACATTGACTCGCTGGCGTATGATTCGGCGTATTACCGAACCGTTGGTCGGGCCTTGAAAACGGCCATTGATCGTGCGCAGAAAATTGTCGTCGAGTCTGACGGTTCAGTGCTCGAATATCTCGGGCCGTTTGAGGATGCAAAATTGAACATTGGTGATTACACCGGCATGAATAACGCTGGCGGGCAGTTTCCCATTGGCGAGGTATTCACGGAGCCGAAAGATATCGCGAACGTAAACGGCACGGCCAAGATTTTTGCTTTCGGTGATAACCAGTTTCGTCTGAACATTCCCGCAGAGCCCATCGAGCTGTTCATCATTGGCGGTCGAATTGATCATGTTGAAAACTCCACGCCAGAGTTTGACGCCGTCCTTGAAGAAATCCGCGAAGGGGATGAAGCCGTGGTCCGTGAACTCGGCCTAGGGATGAACAAAGCGTACACAAGAGCCAGGACCGTCCCAGACGTTGGCTCCTATGAACGCATGTGCGGAGTCCACATGTCCCTCGGCGGTAAGCACGCCATTTACGCCAAAGAAGGTTTTTCGAGGAAGCACTCGCGATTCCACGTTGATGTTTTTGTAAAAGTTGATCGGGTTTTAATCGACGGCAAAACAATTTTTGAAAATCAGCAATACGTCGTCTAAACAAAAAACTCCCGAATGGGAGTCTGTTGATTGAGGCAATTTACTTTTTTGCAGCCGCAGCTTTTTCAAGCTTAGCCAAGCGAACTGCCTTTTGCTTCCGGCGGCGGAATTCCGCTTCCTTTCGCTTCACGGCGAACATGGCGTTAATGTCCTTGCGGGAGGTGTGTTGTCGTTGGGGCATATGTTGTGGGTGGGTAGGGGTCGACCCATGTGTCGACCCAATATGCCGAGAATAATAATGGTCAGGGGCGAATTCGTCAAGTCTTAGCTGAATATAAATTACGAAAGCCGGCAGCGTGGTTCTGCCGGCTGATTGAGCCGAGTAGCGGGCTACTTCGGCTTGGTGGTGGCGTCCGTCAGCTTCAGCTCGATCGCTTTGCTGAGCGGAATCCATCCTCCGCGGTGCTTGGGGCAGTCGCTCGGCCGTACGTGCGAGTAGTCCATCCAGGCCGGGTCTAGCACTTGGGGATCGAACCCGTTGACTTCGCCCTTCACGAGAATGCGCTGACCAGCAAACTCGTTCTCTGAACCATGCAGGTCTGGGTACTCCCGGGGGATGATGAAGAAGGAGCCAATCATGGGTCCCTCCGTGGCGTAGAAGACCATGGTTTCCGGGATGGCGGGCGGGAGCGGAAACGTACCGTCCGTGTAGCCCAGCTCGATGGCCGCTTCCCGGCTCACGTAGTGGCCACAACTTGCCGGCGCGTTCTTTTTCATGTACGCAAGCCAGCCGGGGTTCATGATTTCCAGCTCGCTCCGACAGGATGCGAACATGAGCGGGCGTTGGCTGTCAGGAAACGTAGATACGGCATCCTTGCAGGGACGGAGGTTGGCCGAGGCCAACACGACTTCGTCGAAATAGAACCCCTTCATGCTCCCTTCCGTGGCGATGAACACTTCGCCTCTTTTCGGGTACACGAGCGCTGTCAGATCCGACATGTAACCTCCCTAGTCGCAAGTGAATGGCCGAGAGAGGTTAGCGAAAAAATCTCAAGAAGTCAACTTGACAGATCTACAGAAATGCACGAAAACTAGGCTATATGACTATCAATATTGAGCGGGGGACGGCGGGGACGGCGGGAGCGAATCTGCTAGTGATTCCGATTTTTGGGGGGAAGACGTTTACGCTGAAGAGCATCAAGGGGATTCCGGATGATATGTTTGATAGATTTTTGGTGCTGGCTGAGCGGGCCGAGTTTGCCGGCAAAGCGAATGAGACGGTCTATCTTCAGTTGCCGGTTGGCAGAAATGCTGACGGTATTCTCGTCATCGGTCTGGGCGAGAAGGGGAAGGACGTAGCGGGTGCGGTGCGCGAGGTTGTGGGGACGGCGGGAGCATTTGCTCGCCGGGGCGGGATGAAATCCGTGGCGCTCATCCTGCCGAAGGAACTGGCGAAAGCGAATGTCATTGACGCGATTGCTACGGCGATTCATCTGGGCGAGTACTCATTCGACATGTACAAAAAAGAGCCGAGCAAAAAGCATCTCGATTCATTTTCGATTGTTATCGAGGACAGGAAGCAGTTGCTGGCGTTCAGAAAAATTGTCGAGCACGCCGAGACGGTATGTGACGGCGTCACGGTGGCGCGAGACCTGGTCAACACGCCCGCGCAGGAGATGACGCCTACGCATTTGGCGGAAGCGGCGTTGGAAATTGCTAAAGTCTCAAACGAGCTCATTACCGTCAAAATCCTCGACGCCAAGGAATGCAAAGCGTTGGGCATGGGCGCCTATCTAGCGGTGGCGCAGGGGAGTGACGAAGCGCCAAAGTTCATTCACTTGATTTACACCTCGCCAAGACCCTCAAAAAAGACGATCGCCGTTGTCGGCAAAGGAATCACTTTTGATTCGGGTGGTCTGTCGCTCAAGCCGGCTGACGGCATGATGACCATGAAGTGCGACATGGCTGGCGCGGCCTCAGTGCTTGGCTTCTTTGCCACGTTGTCGCGGATCAAACCGCGCGTTAATATTCACGGCGTGATCGCTGCCACTGAAAATATGCCGAGCGGGAAAGCCATTCGGCCAGGCGACATTGTGAAATCCATGAATGGAAAAACCGTCGAGATCCTGAATACCGATGCTGAAGGACGCCTCGTCCTCGCCGATTCCATGACGTACATCCAGCGCGAAGTGAAACTCGACGCCATGGTTGACCTGGCAACACTCACCGGTGCTGTTGTCGTAGCTCTCGGCGAAGAAGTTTCCGGCGTCATGGGCAATGACAAAAAATTGATGAAAGAAATATTGTCGAGCGCCGGTTTGGTTGGCGAACAAACATGGGAATTACCGCTCGTTGAAAGGTACTCAGTACTTATGAAGTCCGAGCACGCTGATCTAAAAAATATTTCGAGTACAAAATACGGCGGATGCCTAACCGCCGGCTCTTTCCTGGCCGAATTTGTTGAGAACACTCCCTGGGTTCACTGGGACATTGCCGGCCCGGCCTTTGCAGAAAAGCCCCTGTCGAGCTATCTCGGCAAGGGCGGGACTGGTTTTGGGGTACGAACACTAGTCGAATGGGTTCGTGAGATGTAATCCCATCCTGAGTGCAACTGTCATCTCGAGCAAAGCGAGAGATCCGCATTGGCCGGCCAATCAGATCCCTCCTCACGTCGGGATGACATTACGCCTTACCGAGCGTCTTCTCCCCCGGTTCCCACTCAACTGGACACAGTTCGCCAGACTGCAGGGCTTTAAGTACTCGATAAACTTCTTTGACGCTTCGGCCAACCGAACCGGCGGAGATGACCGCGTATTTAACGATGCCTTCTGGGTTGATGATGAAGAGACCGCGGTCAGCACTGCCGTCATCCTCATTCAACACGCCGTAATTTCTAGAAACCTGTTGCGTCGTATCGGCAAGGATTGGATACTCGACCTCCTGCAAATCAGCTTGAAACCAGGTCTTGTGCGACCATTCGGAATCAGTTGACGCCGAAAGAATCTTTGCGCCAAGTTTGCCAAAATCCGCCTCCATTTTAGCGAATCCCCTGATTTCGGTCGGGCAGATAAAGGTGAAGTCCCTTGGGTAAAAGAAGAGGATGAGCCAAGAGCCTTTATAGGTCTGCAGGCTGACCTTGGTGAATTCGCCTTTACAGTATGCGGTTACGTTGCTAAAATCCGGTGCAGGTTTGTTGATTGAGATCATAGTGTGAGAAGTATACAGGATGAACACAGATTGAATTAGCGTGACAGATTTAACACAGATATGAAAAAAATCAAGCAATTTATCCCGCTTATAGTTGGCGTCCTGGTCATCCTTATCCTCATTGGCGTGCGCGCTTGGGGCCTGTCGCATCTGCCAAAGGATGGACGCTGGCCAAACGTGGCCGGGGGCATGTATGACAAGCCGGTCATGAAAAACGGCGTGGAGTATTATGTTCCACCGGATGAGATTTATGAGAATGGCTTGGGCAAGAACGGTCTTCCTGCACTCAACTCCGCTACGTATGTAACGGTGGCGGTGGCTGATGACGTGCTCGCAGACGACGTTGAGGGCATTGACGTTGCGGTGAACGGCAAACACCGCTTCTATTCATTTCAAATTTTGAACTGGCACGGGTTGGTGAATGACCGCTTTGGCGACAAAGATTTGCTCGTATCGTACTCCTCGCTCTGCGGGAGCGCGGTGGTTTATGACCGGGTAGTTGAAGACGGCATCACTAGAACCTTTGGCGACAACGGCCAGGTCTATAACAACTGCCCGGTGCTGTACGATGACAAGTCAGAAGAGTTGTGGGATCAGGCTAACGGCCTGCTTATTTCCGGCCATGAGCACAGCATGCGCCTGGCCCGTTACCCTAGCGCGGTGCTGACCTGGTCTGCTTGGAAGGACGCTAACCCGAATGGGGAAGTGCTCTCAACTGAGACAGGTTTCACGCGCGATTACCGCCGTCATCCGTACGGGAATTACGACAAGAATGCGTCGCTCTTTTTCCCGACCAATAAAACGGATGCCCGCTTGGCTGTGAAGGATTTTGTGGATGATTATGAACTGGATTACTACGGTGAGGTTCATGTGGGAGCCAGCGCTAAATTCCTGTCCTTCGCTAAAGAGCCAAACTACACCATGGATTCCTTCGGACCAGGCGGTTCATTTGTGGTGGACTTCACCGCCTTTGTTGATGCGAACAATAAAGCTCATCTCTTCAGCCGTTCTGTGGACGGCCAGCTGTTGACCTTTGTTCGCGAGAACAATGAGATCAAGGATAAGGAAACGGATTCCCGCTGGACGGCCAATGGCCTTTGCATTAAAGGTAAAATGAAAGGCAAGAAATTGGACGAGATGAAGCCAACCGGGCGCTACTTCGCCTTTGCATATGTATCGCACTTCCCAAAAGCTACTTTGCTTGGCGCGGACGCGTATGATCTTGAGCAGGCTAAGGCTGAAACTCCTAAGGCTGTAAATCCGCCAACTGAAATCAATGTCACACCCTAAAGGCCAGCTCTTCATTGTTGCCACGCCCATCGGCAACCTGGGTGATATTTCAGCGCGCGCTAAGGAGATTTTGTCGAGCGTAGATCTCGTGCTGTGCGAGGATACAAGAGTGACGAGCAAGCTCTTGGCAGCACTCGAGATTACGCCGAGCACGATGAGCTTTCACGAGCACACTGATCCTCTGAAACGAAAACAAATTGTCGATAGACTCGTTAACGGATCGAGAATCGCCCTCGTCACTGACGCTGGCACTCCGGCCATCTCTGACCCCGGCGGTTTCCTCGTTAAGGATGCCGTTGACGCGGACATCGAGGTTACGCCCATCCCCGGGCCAAGTGCCGTGATCGCCGCGCTTTCGGTTTCTGGCTTCGCGATCGACAGATTTACTTTTCTAGGTTTCCCCCCGCACAAAAAAGGGCGCAATGGCTTCTTTGCTGACATCGCCGGCCTTGAGCACGCGGTGGTATTGTATGAATCGACTCACCGCATCACGAAAACGCTCGAAGCCCTCAAAGAACTCGGCCGACCGCTCGTAGTTTGTCGAGAGCTCACGAAGATGCATGAGACAATCTATCGAGGGAGCGCGGAGGAGATTCTGAAAAAACTTGATGAGACGAGTACAAAGGGCGAGTTCGTGATCGTGGTTGGGAGGGTGTGACGCCGAGTCATCCTGAGGAGCTTTCAGCGACGAAGGAGCTGATTGGTCGCTCAGATTGGACCGACGTATTCGACCCTGACGTAAGGAAGGGTCTAGAGGTGGCGGATTGGATAAAGAATTATGAAATATCGCGGGCTACTACTTAAAGAGGGGCTAACCGACGAGACGATTCTCAATGATCTTGTTATTACAAAAACCGATTATTGGGATGTAAAAAATTCCTCGGCAGATCAGCCCAAGCAATGGACCGCTGTTTCATTTGAAGTCGAAGGAGATCGAGCTGACGTCATTGCGGAAAACCTAAGCAATGTTCTGAAGCCAACGGGCTGGTACCTAAACATGAATAGCAATGATACGGTTATGGTTGTATTTCCGGGGAAGGTTTTTAAATATCTTAAGGGGGATAGCGCAAAACGTGCTGAAGCTATAGAATTCGGAAGGAGCATCGAGATTCCGGATAGTCAGCTCGATTGGGAGGAATAACCACCGCCTCTAGACCCTTCCTCACGTCAGGGTCTGGCCCAGCGCACGGGAACCGCCGAAAAATATATGCCCAATTATTACATCACCACAACGCTTCCGTACGTTAACGCTGATCCGCATATTGGCCATGCGATTGAGTTCATTCAGGCGGATGCGATTGCTCGATATCGACGGTCACTCGGGGACGAGGTCATTTTTAATACCGGTACAGACGAGCACGGGCAGAAGATTTATAAGAAGGCGCTTGAGCTTGGCGTCGAACCGAAAATCTATTGCGACATGTTCGCGGTGAAATTTGAGGCACTCCGCGAGTCTCTGAATTTATCGTACACGAACTTCATTCGCACTACTGACCCGAAGCATATTGCGGCGGCTCAGGAATTCTGGAAGCGTTGTGATGCGTCCGGCGATATCTATAAGAAGCAATATCAAACGAAGTATTGCGTCGGTTGCGAGCTCGAAAAGACGGACTCGGATCTCGTTGACGGTAAGTGTCCGGTGCACCCAAAGATGGAGATTGAAATGCGTGATGAGGAAAACTACTTCTTCCGCTGGTCAAAGTATGAGAAAGCAATTATCGACTATTACGCTGAGCATCCCGATTTTGTTGTTCCCAAAGAAAAGTTCAATGAAATTAAAAACTTTGTAAAAGGCGGGCTGAACGATTTTAGTATCTCGCGCCTCAAAGAAAAGATGCCGTGGGGCATTGCAGTGCCCGGTGATGAAGATCATGTCATGTACGTGTGGTTTGATGCGCTCGTCAATTACATTTCCACGCTCGACTGGCCAGCCAAGGGAAACTTTGAAAAGTTTTGGCCTGGCGTTCAAGTGGCCGGCATAGACAATCTGAGACAGCAGAGCGCCATGTGGCAGGGGATGCTTTTCTCGGCCGGTTTGCCAATGAGCAAACAGATTTTTATTCACTCGTTCATCACCGTGAACGGCCAGAAGATGAGCAAGTCGCTTGGCAACGTGATTAACCCGAAGGATCTCGTTGAGAAATACGGAACTGATGCGGTTCGTTATTTCTTGTTGCGCGAAATGCCGTACGGGACTGACGGGGACTATTCTGAGATGCGGATGGAGGAACGATACAACGAACTCGCAAATAACCTTGGCAACCTGGCCGGCCGGGTAGCTGCTATGGCGAACAAATATTTTGACGGCATGGTCGGCGAGGTACCGTTCGGCCATACTGATCTCGACGCTTCACTCGACGCCTCCATGCGCGAGTACAATTTCAAGCAATATATCGAGCATGTGTGGACGGTGGTTGATTCTGCGAATCATAAAATCGACGTTGAAGCTCCCTTCAGACTCGTCAAAACAGATCCCGACGGCGCTAAGAAATCCCTGGCCGAGCTGGCGTCCATGATCCGCTGGATCGCCACGTCTCTTGCCCCGATTATTCCTGGCACCTCAGCAGAGATCCTAAAGAGATATACTAGTGAGCGGTTGATTCACGGAGAGCCGTTGTTTCCGAAGAGGGACGCGAAGTCATCCTGACGCACTGTCATCCCGAGCAGAGCGAGGGATCTGAATTGGCCGGCCAATGCAGATCTCTCGGCCGTCGGACGGCCTCGAGATGACAATTACGCTCAGGATGACAATACCGCCTATGAACTCGATAATTGTTGACATCATCTTCTTAGTCCTCGCCCTTCTTCTTGCCCTCCAGGGCTGGAAACAGGGTTTTGTTAGGATGGGCGGAAGTTTGATCGCACTCGTCATCAGTGTTGTGCTCGCTACATGGGGTGTGGCGTGGATCGAGTCGGTGACTGGCTGGCGTATTAGCGCGAATCCTGTGGTGTTTGTACTCGTGTTCCTGCTCGTGACGCTTATTTTGACCAAGCTGATGGGTTTAGCAATTACGCTCCTCGACCTTGTCAGAAAAATAGTTTCTATCATCCCCGGCATCGGCATTCTGAACAGCATTCTCGGCTTTATCGTCGGCGCGCTTGAGGCTGGCATGATTGCTCTGGCCATTGCGTACGCAACCGTGAATTTCTTTCCGGCGAGTCAGGTCAGAACAGCTCTCGTGCAATCTAGAACGATTTCTACCGCGGTTGATGTGCTCGTGAGGATGAATGTGCTTTAGCCCGGTCGCGATGCTTCGTCCCACCCCGACGTGAGGAGGGGTAGCATGGAGGCCGTTGGATCAGATCGAATTTCAGTAACCAATTCGACCCCTCCTTACGTCGGGGTGGGAACCATTTTGAGACAACCGACCACTATGAAATTTATAGACACTCACTGTCACGTTCACTTCCAGGCCTACAAGGATGACATGGATGAGGTTGTTAAACGCTCGCTTGGAAAAGGCGTGGGCATGATTACGGTTGGGACGCAATCGACCACGAGTAAGAACGGCATCGCACTCGCCGAAAGGTATGACGGCGTGTGGTGTACCATCGGTCTCCACCCGAACCACCTGCATGCGCAAGAATTCCTCGATGAGGATGAGCTACCGGCTTTAGACCCCGACGCCAGGAGGGGCCTAGAGGTGGTTGCTACGAAAATCAAAACTCGCGCTGAAAAATTTGACGCCGAGTATTACAAACCGCTCGTGACTCATCCGAAGGTTGTAGCTATCGGCGAGTTTGGACTCGACTATTTCCGCGTTCCGCCGAGCGTGAACCTTGAACAATTAAAATTCGATCAAGCCAGTGCTGTGCGCGAGCAGTTGCGCTTTGCCTCGCAATTCAACAAACCGATTGTTATCCATTGCCGTGACGCCCACGCTGATCAGTGGCAACTGCTGAAGGAGGAAATTGACAGAGGTGGGATCGCCAAGAGGGGAGTAATCCACTGCTTCACGGGTACCGCCGAGGAAGCCTCGAAATATCGAGAGCTCGGTTTCCTTGTGTCATTTACCGGCATCGTTACCTTTGGCAAAAATGTTATGGCCACGGCCCGTGAGGTCCCGCTTGACCAAATCCTGATTGAAACTGATTCGCCATATCTCACCCCAGCGCCGAACAGAGGCAAGAGAAATGAACCGAGCAATGTGGTCTATGTTGCCGAGACGATTGCCAAGCTGAAGGGAATCTCAGTGGACGAGGTGGCGCGAGTAACGACGGAGAATGCGATGAAGCTTTTCGGGCTGTAGAAGAATATATAAAACACTGATTATATAAGATACTTATATAATTTCCGCTCTCCTATTGTTTCCTCCCCAAAATCAGAAACCGCCCAGCACGTAGGACCTGGACGGTTCCTGTTGTGCGCGGGCGGTTAGTCGTCCACGCAGCTGTGCTCGTCCCAATGTTCGTTGCAGAGCGCAACCAGCTCGGGGCAGGTTTCACGCAACGTTTCGCTGTCATACTTCCGCATGACGTTCACGATCAGATCGAGGCGTTCGCCGTAGGAAGCGATCGCGGACTCCTCCGAAACCTCTTCCGTGAGGAGAAGCTTCAGGAGCCCTAGAGCGGCGTTTTCATGGAGCAACGCTGTTACGGCGGAGGCTGACTGGCCTAGTATCAGGCCGTTGATCTCGGCCATTCTGCCACTGATGTGCTCCAGGATCTCCGTCCTCTCGTCTTTTTCATCGCGGTCGTATTTACCGCTAACTCTCTGAGCCGCGGAGAGGGAGAGGACGCCCATGAGCAAGCTCCCCACGAGGAGGGGGAAATTGGCCGTCTGGTGTTCCTTTCTGAGGAGATCCAACTCGCTCGCAAACAGCAGGGCATTGAAGGCCAGTGAGAACAACAGCGCCATGAGTATGAGGCCATCAAGTTCGTTCGGTGGCTCGTCATCAACCATCACGCACCTCAGTGAAAATGTGAATTGAAACGGGCTCCAGCATAGCCCTTTTCCCACAAAAAGTCAACCCCGCCAACCTGAAAAAGCAAGCAGAAAATGAGCACGAGATCACATAAGACACAGATTACATTAGCAACCCTGTGCGTATTCCTTGACCTATTTTCCGCTCGCCCGTATACTACTGGCGTTTTATGGCAGGGGATGATGTGCGGAAATATTACGTATTCGCGGCCAAGGCGGCGGGAGACATTCTGGCGACCATTTTGGTTCCAGGATTCCTGGTCCTTGTCCTCAAGTATGCGTTCCACCTTCCGTACAGCATTTTCCTTGGCCTGCTTATCGTGGCGCTAATTTTCACCGCCATGGTGCTCTGGAAAAAGATTACTGACTATGGCCGAGCGTACGACCAACTTAACGAAAGTGAGCTTCGCCGCCCTGGCAGCTGAACCATTGTTTCGTCTTGGTCATTTCACGGTAACGAATTCATTGCTGAACGCTTGGATAGCGGTCGGCATTTTTGTTGTCTTTGCGTTTATTGCTTCCCGCCGAAAGTCCATTGTTCCTCATGGCATTCATAATGCGATTGAGGCTTTGTTTGAGGGCATGCTGGGCGAGGTTCAGAAGGTGACCGGCGACCGTAAGCGCGCCATGGCCTTCTTTCCCATTTTTGCCACCTTGTTTTTATACATTCTGGTTAATAATTGGATGGGACTCATTCCGGGGACCGGCACCATAGGCCTCAGCGGTGAAGAGTTTATTCCGCTTTTCCGTCCGGCGGCTGCGGATCTGAACTTCACGCTGGCGATTGCTGTTTTCTCCGTTGTTCTGGTTCAGTTGGTAGGTATCAGGGCCACCGGGTTTATGAATTACGTCAGCAAGTTCATAAACATTCGGGGAATTATTTGG
Source organism: Patescibacteria group bacterium (assembly GCA_041660165.1). GTDB lineage: Bacteria > Patescibacteriota > Patescibacteriia > UBA9934 > UBA9934 > JAGORL01. The sequence goes on from JBAZWW010000001.1 coordinate 133,264, forward strand.
GCAATTCCCAAAGGCCCAATGGCGATAGTAATTGCGATCATTGAATTTTTTGTTGGCCTCATTGAAATCGTCAGTGAGGTGGCGAAAGTGGTTTCACTATCGCTTCGGTTGTTCGGTAATGTTTTTGCCGGTGAAATTTTGATCAGCGTCATGCTATCGCTCTTTGCCTTCATCTTGCCGGTGCCGTTTATGTTCCTTGAGGTCTTGGTTGGCCTTATCCAAGCCACAGTTTTTGCTATGCTGGTTTTGGTCTTCCTAACAGTGGCCACGGACTCGCATGGGCATGATGATGGGGCCGAGCATGGGATTGAGCCCAGTCATTGAGCAGGGGAGGGTTGCGGGTTGCGGGTTGCAGGTTAGGGAGGCCTAATCTATAACGCGGAACGTATAACCATTAATTGATCAGTGTATGTCTCCAGAAACAATGGCACTTCTTGCCAAGGCACTTGCCATCGCGATCGGCGGATTTGGTCCGGCGCTTGCGATCGGTCTCATGGGTTTTGCTGCTATGAACGGTATTGGTAGGAATCCGGAAGCGTCCGGAAAGCTGTTTGTTCCTATGTTGCTCGGCATGGCTTTTGCGGAAGCTATCGCTATTTACGCACTTATTATTGCGTTCACGTTGTAACCACCAGGTAATAGGTTTCTTTTCCCATCCTGAGCGAGAGCGAAGGATCCGACTTTCACCTGTGAGGGTCGGACCCCTCGCATAGCTCGGGGTGGGAATGAGATGATACTCGAAAACAGATTTTTCAAACTATGGCAGAAACTCAAACAGCAAGCGGAATAGCTGGCGTTATCCAGACATTTAATGTCCGCGGGGATCTTTTTCTGGGCCAACTGACAGGTTTTCTCATTGTCCTGGCGGTCATGTGGCTCTTTGCGTATAAGCCCGTACTGAAAATGTTGAACGATCGCGAGGCTCGTATTGCTAAGAGCCTGAAGGACGCCGAAGAGATTGAAAAAAGAATGGTCGAGGCTGAAAAAGAACGCGCTGTCATGGTTGCCTCTGCGCAGAAAGAAGCACAGGCCATGCTCGTCAAGGCCGCGGCCGATACTGAAGCTCGGAAAACAGAAATGGTTGAAGCCGCTAAGCGCGAAGTAGAGCGCGTCATTCAGAAAGGGAAGGAGAAACTGCAGGAAGAGCATTCGGCTATGCTGATTGAGGCCAGGAAGGACCTCGTCGAAATTGCTGTGAAAGCTGCAGCGAAGATCCTCTCAACGGGTCTTGACGAAAAGAAGTCCTCATCTCTTGCCGAAGAGGTAGTGCGCAAGCTCACCTAATATGAAGAAGAGCTTAAAACCACTTGCGGAAGCAATAGTCGAGCATCTCCACGGCAGAACTCGAAAAGAAATTGATAAAGAAATGGACCTAGTCATCAAGTTCCTGGCCGATAAGAAATTACTTGGTCGAGTAAGAGATCTGGAAAAAGAAATTGGCGAGGCCTGGAAAGCAAAATTCGGTGCCTCAAAGGTCACGATTGTCTCCGCTCATCCGCTAACGAAGAAAGCCAGGTTAGAGATCGAGGAATTTGCTAAGGGCGCGGAGCTGGTTGAGCGAGTGGACGAACGATTGATGGGCGGGGCGGTTATCCGAGCAGACGAGAGAAGGATCGACGGATCTTTAATCGGATCACTCCAACGCCTTAAGAATGCTCTTCTCAGAAATGATGTGTAAAATCTGTCGCACCTTGTAATCCGTGTAAATTGTTTTCAAAAATATGGCTAAAAAAATGGATATAATTGAATCGCTCCGAGCGCAACTTGACGCCTTCTCAGCTGGCGCAGAAGTTGAACGCGTCGGCACTGTTGCCTCTGTTGGTGACGGCACCGCCCGTATGACCGGACTCTCAAACGCGATGAGCCAAGAAATGTTGGACTTCGGTTCCGGCGTGATTGGTATTGCGCTAAACCTTGAAGAGCAGAGTACGGGCGCGATTCTTCTTTCTGGAGCCTCGACGGTTAAGGCGGGGGACACAGTGCGAGCCACGGGCAAGATTCTTTCAATTCCCGTTGGCGATGGCATCATCGGACGAGTCGTTGACTCTCTCGGCCAGCCCGTTGATGGCAAGGGCCCGATCGCTGATACAACGTTCGTCTCTGTTGAGAAAGTTGCTCCAGGCGTGATGACTCGCAAGTCAGTTGGCGTGCCATTGCAGACGGGCATCAAAGCGATCGACGCTCTAATCCCTATCGGCCGGGGCCAGCGCGAACTTATTATTGGCGATCGTCAGACGGGAAAAACAGCGATTGCGATTGATACCATTTTGAACCAAGCCGGACAGAACGTGAAGTGTGTGTACGTTGCCATTGGTCAGAAAGAGTCGAAGGTGGCGCAGATCCGCGCCAGACTCGAGAAGGCAGGGGCGATGGATTATACGACTATTGTGCTTGCCGGCGCGTCTGACCAGGCCGCCATGTTGTATATTGCGCCGTACACGGGCTGTGCCATTGCCGAATATTTCATGGCCAAGGGCGAAGATGTTTTGATCGTGTACGATGATCTTTCCAAGCATGCCTGGGCGTATCGTGAGATCTCGCTCTTGCTCCGCCGTCCGCCGGGACGCGAGGCCTATCCGGGAGACGTTTTCTACCTGCACTCCCGTTTGCTCGAGCGTTCTGCTCGTTTGAACGAAGAGAACGGCGGGGGATCGATCACCGCGCTTCCTATCATCGAAACTCAAGGCGGAGACGTGGCGGCCTACATTCCAACGAACGTGATTTCGATTACCGATGGCCAGATTTATCTTGAATCCGATTTGTTTTACCGGGGACAGCGCCCAGCACTGAACGTCGGTCTCTCAGTTTCCCGCGTAGGCTCCGCCGCTCAGACCAAGGCGATGAAGAACGTGGCCAAGTCGCTCAAAGTTGACCTGGCGCAGTTCCGTGAGCTTGAAGCGTTCGCACAGTTTGCGACAGATCTTGACGAAGCCACGAAGAAACAAATCGAACGCGGACGCCGGGCTATGGAGCTCATGAAACAGAAGCAATATTCGCCGATGCACTTTGCAGACCAGTCGATTGTTATCTTCGCACTGAATAACGGGTATCTCGACACCATTCCCGTAGCCGACGTCCTGCGGTTTGAGTCCGAATTACTCGAACTCATGCACGGCGTAGGCGCGGATCTTTTGAAGGCGATTGTTGAAAGCAAGGAAGTGACCGCTGAGTCAAAGGCGGAACTTGAGAAAATGCTGAAGACGTTTGTGGCGGGGTTCACCAAGGGATAACATCTTGACATGACTGTTCCCATCCCGAGCAATGCGAGGGATCCGACTTTCTCCTGTGATAGTGGAGAGGGCCGGACCCTTCGCTCTCGCTCAGGGTGGGAAGTGATACGAAGCACGAGCATCGCAACCATATGGCTCAATCAAAAAAACTCATCAAGCTTCGCATCAAGTCGGTGCGCAACACTCGCAAAATTACCAAGGCGATGGAGCTTGTGGCTGCTTCAAAAATGCGCCGGGCGGTGGCTTCTGCTTTGCGCACTCGGTCATATGCGGATTCGGCGTTTGAGGCCATTCGTTCCGCGGCTGAGCAGGCGCCGGAAAACGTACAGAGCGTGCTCTTGCACGGCAACCCCAAGGCCAAGCGCTCGCTTGTGGTTCTGTTCTCAAGTGATCGAGGCCTGGCTGGCGGGCTGAACGTAAACCTGGCGCGGGCCGCGATTGAGAAAATCCGCGGACTAGGCGCCGGCGAGGTAGACGTGATCGGCGTGGGTAAGAAGGGCGCGGATGCGGTTGAGAGGGCGGGCATCAAAGTCATTGCTCGCTTCCCAGCGCTTTCAAACAATCCGGTCTATACCGATCTTCTTCCTACCGCCCGTTTAGCCCTCGACGAGTTCATGAAGGGAACGTACAAGACGGTCACGATTGGCTATACGCATTTTGTCTCCGGTATTTCCCAGCGCCCAACTCTAAAAGATTTTCTCCCCTTTGCCTTTGAAGCCAAGTCCGGCAAAGCCGGATCCGGCTCTGCCGGAAATTTACGTTTTGAGCCTTCGCCCCATGAAGTCTTTGAACGGATGCTTCCCGCGGTTGCCAGAACAATGCTTTATCAGTCCTTGCTAGAGTCTGTAGCAAGCGAACACGCGGCCCGCATGCTCGCCATGAGAAACGCCTCAGACTCCGCTCTGGAAATGCTCGACAGCCTCACGTTCACCTATAACCAAGCCCGACAGGCAGGCATCACGCAAGAAATTGCAGAAATCAGTTCGGGTAAAGCAGCACTTGAATGAGGCTAGAATTATTCCCATCCCGAGCAAAGCGAGGGATAGCAAGGAGGCCATTGGCTCACGACAAGTCTCAGTAAACCAATTCTATCCCTCCTCACGTCGGGATGGGAACCAAACACCATCCATCACTAAACTTATATGAAAGGAAAAATTGCTCAGATCATTGGACCGGTTATTGACGTCAGATTTGAAGGGGAAGTACCTCCGCTTCTTTCTGCCATGACCGTAAAGAATGGCAACGTCACGCTCGTGCTTGAAACCGCACAGCACCTTGAGGGCGGGCTTGTTCGCGCCATCGCCATGGGCCCGACTGACGGTCTCACGAGAGGCACTGAAGTAACGGCTACGGACAAGCCGATCAGCGTGCCGGTTGGACCGGAGACACTCGGCCGTATGCTTGATGTCACTGGCGAGCCAATTGACGGTCTCGGCCCGATCAAGACAAAAAAGAAGGATCCAATTCATCGCGCCGCTCCAGCCTTCACTGAACAGGCGACTGAGGCTCAGGTGTTTGAAACCGGCATTAAAGTGATTGATTTGATCTGCCCCATTTTGAAAGGCGGAAAAACTGGCTTGTTCGGCGGTGCTGGCGTGGGCAAGACGGTGCTTATTCAGGAGCTGATTCACAACATTGCCAAAGAGCACGGCGGGTACTCGGTCTTTGCCGGTGTGGGCGAACGTACTCGTGAAGGCAATGATTTGTACATTGAGATGAAGGATTCCGGAGTTCTCGACAAAACTGCGCTCGTCTTCGGCCAGATGAATGAACCGCCTGGAGCACGCGCTCGCGTGGCCTTGACCGGCCTTACTATGGCCGAGTATTTCCGTGATGAAGAAGGCCGTGACGTGCTCATGTTTATTGATAACATTTTCCGTTTCACGCAAGCGGGATCCGAGGTTTCGTCACTGCTCGGTCGTATTCCTTCGGCTGTGGGATACCAACCTAACCTCGCGACCGAGATGGGGGCCCTGCAGGAACGCATCACCTCGACCACCAAAGGTTCGATCACCTCGATTCAAGCTGTTTACGTGCCAGCTGATGACTTGACTGACCCAGCTCCGGCCACCACGTTCGGTCACTTGGACTCGACGGTGGTTCTTTCTCGCGCCTTGTCCGAGCTCGCCATTTATCCGGCCGTTGACCCGCTAGACTCGTCATCGACCATCCTTGATCCGAACATCGTAGGCCAAGAGCATTACGACACCGCTCGCGCCGTGCAGAAAGTTCTCCAGCGCTATAAGGACCTGCAGGACATCATTGCCATTCTTGGTATGGATGAACTTTCAGAAGATGACAAAAAGACCGTTGCTCGCGCTCGCAAAATCCAGAAATTCCTGTCCCAGCCCTTTAGCGTAGCCGAGCAATTCACTGGTGCGACCGGCAAGTACGTGACACTGAAAGACACCGTTCGAAGTTTCAAAGAAATTCTCGACGGTATGCATGATGACAAACCAGAACAGGCGTTTTATATGAAGGGATCGATTGACGAGGTAACTAAATAGTCAGGTTTCAGGTGTCAGGTATCAGGTTATTGAATGGATTCTTCAAAGAATTTAGTCCTCAACCTGACACCTGAAACCTGACACCTGATGGAATATGTTGAAATACAAACTCATCACTCCCGACCGTATAGTTTCCGAAGGCGAGACCAGCTCGCTCACGGTCATGACGGAAAGCGGAGAGATCACCATTCTGCCCGGCCACATCCCGCTGGCTACGCTTTTGCGCGCCGGTGAAATGCGCGTAGGCTCAGGCGCAAAGGAGGAATTACTCGCCGTGTCTGGCGGAATGCTCGAAGTAAAACCGGGGAATGAGATTGTAATTCTCGCTGAAACTGCCGAGCATTCGCATGAGCTCGAACTCGCAGCGATTGAGGAAGCCAAGAAGCGCGCAGAAGACGCGCTTAAGGAAGCTCGAAATAGAAACGACGTTGGTTACGCAGACGCCGCCGCCCACCTTGAAAGAGAACTGGCGAGGTATCGAGTAGCGATGAAAGGAAAGGGGAGACAACCGAAAGGGAGGGTCTAAGACCCTCCCTAACAATGCAGAGAGCCCTCCTGCGCGATCCGCAAGGGGGCTCTTTCGATGAGGGCGATCACGTGGCGTTCGCCCGGACAAGTTCGGCCACGAGTCTTGGTTTGAGCCACGGACTCGGGGTAATGAACTTGCTGATGTCATCGGGCAAAGGATCGCGGGCGTAGTCTGACAGCGGCAGGATGCGCGATTTCCTCGGGACGGAACCGCGTTCCTCAGCGAGCTGGACGAAGATGTCTCCAGCTTCATCTACGCCGTAGTAGACCAAGAACGTGAATTTGGCGTCCATGTCTCCAGTCAGGTCCATTGCCTTCACGGTATCCACGCACACATGATGTGCGTCGGTCATCAGTTCGGGATACATGCCCGATTCTAGCGTATCTCCCATGAAACCTCCCTTAGGCAGAGCCCGTACTGACAATATTCCTTCTTCACACTACAATAGCCCGGCTATGCCTGCAAACCCGCTTCTTGAAGATTTGAACCCTGAACAGCTGATGGCCGTGACCCACGGGGAAGGCCCGCTTATGATTATTGCTGGCGCGGGGACGGGAAAAACTACTGTGGTAACTAAGCGTATCGCGTGGTTGATCGAGCAGAAATTGGCCGAGCCGAATGAGATCCTGGCGCTGACGTTTACGGATAAGGCGGCCAACGAAATGGAGGAACGCGTTGATCGATTATTACCGATGGGCTATCTCGATCTTAGTATTTCGACATTCCATTCGTTCTGCGAGAAAGTTCTGCGCGAGCATGGAATTCACATTGGCATCCCCTCGGACTTTAAGCTGTATACCGAGGTTGATTGCTGGCTTTTGATGCGCCGAAATATTGATAGGTTCGAGCTCGACTATTTTAAGCCGAGGGGATCACCGACCAAGTTCCTTAGACAATTGCTTCAGCATTTTTCTCGCGCCAAGGATGAGGGAATCACGCCGGAGAAGTATCTGCTCGCCGTCGAGGAACTCGAATCAGTCATCCTGAGCGATGTTGTCATCTCGAGCGGAGCGAGAGATCTGATTGGCCAATCAAATCCCTCCTCACGTCGGGATGACAATGCGGTGAGCGACGAAGATCGGCTCGAACTTCAAAAGTGGCAGGAACTTTCAAGTGCGTACGCCATGTATGAAACGTTGCTGTCTGAAAAGCACGCCATTGATTTTGGCGGGTTATTATTGCTGACGCTCGAGTTATTCAAAACTCGGCCGAACGTACTCGAGGAGTATAAGAAGCGGTTTAAATATATTATCGTCGACGAATTCCAGGACACGAATAGCATTCAGAATGAGCTCGTCAAAATCCTTGTTCACGAGCCGAGGAACATTACTGTCGTGGGCGACGACGACCAGGCCATTTATAAGTTTCGAGGCGCCGCTCTGGCAAACATTCTTGAGTTCAGAACAGATTTTCCTGATGCATCTCGCGTGGTGCTGACTCGCAATTACCGAAGTGGAGCAACGATCCTCGACGCCGCTCACAAACTCATCCAGACAAACAACCCGCACCGGCTCGAAGCGAGCGAGGGACTCTCGAAAAAGCTTCAATCACAAACTGAGTCTGAGGGACTTGTCCGCCATTTGCACTGCGCCACTGCCGTTGAGGAGGTTGAGCAAGTTATTAAAGAAATCATCACGAAGCACGAGAGCGGGGAAGCGGAGTGGAGCGACTTTGCGATTCTGGCCAGATCGAATGACGCCGTTGATCCGTTCCTTGAGGCCCTTGAACGCGCCGGCGTCCCGTATCATTTCGTGGCGCTCTCGGGTTTGTACACGAAGCCGATTATTCTTGATGCCATGGCGTACATGCGCGCGGTCTGCGAACCGTACCACTCGCCGGCGATGTATCGAATTTTGAGCCACCCCAGGCTCGGTCTCACTGAGGGTGACTTGTCCGAGCTGATGCGCTACGTTCGCCGAAAGTCTGGCGGAGCGATTATTGACGGCATGCGTTCACTCACTCAAGCGATTGGCATGTCGCTCGACGGACGCAATCGAGCCATGCAGATTACGACTATTATTGAGCAGTTGCGTGAGAAGGCCAAACGCCTACCAGTCACCGAGCTCTTCGTCTCGGTTCTCAAAGACACCGGTTTGCTTGGCGACTTGAAAGTTCTCGCCGAACGAGACCAGCAGGAAAACTTCCGTCATCTCGAGGGCTTCCTGGCGCGTCTTAAGCGTTATGTAATCGCGAGTCCGGACAACAAGCTCCTCCCTGGTTTTCTCGAAGAGTTTGATGCCGAACGCGAGGCAGGGGAGGCTGGCGGATTACGGCCAGACGCCGAGGAAGGGCCGGACGTGGTGAACGTCATGACGATTCACGCCGCTAAGGGGCTTGAGTTCAAATATGTGTTTGTCGTTAACATGATCGAGCAGAGATTTCCCTCGGTCTCACGCTCCGACCAACTACCACTCCCGCCTGCGCTTGTTCGTAAGGTTGACGCTGCACTGGACGATCATGTAGCTGAGGAACGCCGGTTATTTTATGTGGCCATGACGCGAGCGAAAGAAGGTTTGTATCTTTGCTCGGCCGAGGATTACGGAGGTACCCGAAAACGCAAGCCGTCGAGATTCCTGGCCGAGCTCGGTTATCAAGCTCCGGTAGTCGAAAAGAAAAAAACGATCACGACCGATGATCTCCTCGATGAGCGCGCCGGCGGTAGGGACGAGGATCGAGCCATCCCCTCGTTGGCGCTCCCCACGAAATTCTCCTTTTCGCAAATCGCCGCCTTTGGCAATTGTCCTCTGCAATACAAATACGCGCACATTCTCAAGATTCCCACCTTTGGCCGGCACCAGTTTAGCTTTGGCCAGAGCATGCACTTGACCCTTGAAAAGTTTGTAAAACGACTACTCGAGGCCGAGGGCAACACGCAAGTTTCATTGTTCGGTGCACCGCCGACTGCTCCCGTGCTACCGAGCGAACGAGAACTCCTCGAAATGTATTCAGCTTCATTTATTGACGAGTGGTACCCGGATTCAGCTACTCGTGAAAAGTATCGAGAAGAGGGCGTGAAGGCACTCAAGGAGTTTCACCGAAAAGTGGCCGAGAACACACCCAAACCACTCCTTCTCGAAGCTGGCTTCACTTTGAAGATCGGCGATATCTTGATGAAGGGTCGGATCGACAGAATTGACTCGGTTGACGGCGGTGTCGAGATCATTGACTACAAGACTGGTCGAGCGAAAGAAAAACTCGAATGGGACGACCGCCGACAGTTGTTGCTGTACGCGCTCGCCGGCGAGCAATGTTTTAATCCTCCACTCATCGTGAAAGCACTGACATATTATTACGTAGAGACAAACCAGACCATGAGTTTTGCGCCAACAGAAAAGGACAAAGAAAAACTACTCGATGAGATTCAAGAGACAGTTGGTGGTATTCGAACGAGCTCGTTCGAGGCCAAGCCCGGACCGTTTACGTGCAAGTACTGTGATTTTAAAGATATTTGTCCGAAAGCTGAGCTGTAAGGGCGCGTGTTTTTCCATCCCGAGCAGAGCGAGGGATAGAATTGGCTAGTGAAATTTGTCACGATCCTCGTCCAACGGCATCCATGCTACCCCTCCTGTCGTCGGGGTGGGAATCATCCCAATTACTCGAATATGCAAAAACGCAGTCCGCTCACGTCCGTCAGTAGCATGATGGAATCCGTCATGGCCAGGCATGGCATTGGCAAACAGGTGCTGTCCGCGCAGGTTGTTCGACGGGCAAACACTATGCTCGGCGAGCTCATAACGCCCGAGATGCTTGGCGACATTCGTGTCTTGAGCCTGAAGGACGGCGTCCTGACACTCGCCTGCAGAAATAACGTAGCCATGTATGACGCGGAGAATATTGGCAAGAAGATCGCCAGGGCGCTTGAGGAGGAATTTCCGTCTCTCTCATTGACCGCCATGGCCAGGCTTCGGCCAGAGGCCTTCAACGAGGTATACTAGCCCGGCTATGAACCTTCGCCAGTACCTCCTCATTCTTGCGCTTGGCACCGCGGTGGCCCTGGGCGCCTGGGCCATTGTGCTTATGGCCATTGATCCCGCTACCGCTGGCGGGCTGTCGCTTCTCATCTTCTATGTCACGCTCGGCAGTGGTCTGGTGGGCCTCTTTACGATTGTCGGGACCGTACTACGAGCCCGAAAATTCAAGGACAGTGGTATCGGCATTGCCGTCACTCGATCTCTCAGACAGGGCACTTTGCTGTCAATCCTCTTGATTGCTTCCTTAATTCTTCTCTCGACTGGTCGATTCTCAACGCCTCTACTCTTCCTCATGGTTGGCATCTCTGCCTTGATCGAGTTTTTCTTCTTGTTTTTCCAGGAACGGCACGCCGGTATTGAAACGGAAACCGAGCCAACGGCATAATCGCTTTTTGCTCCACACCCCGCCTTGTCCCCAAAACCTCCCCGTGGTGAAATGCGCGTGGACACCCTATGTTCAACAGCGTTTTTGGGCGTTTTTCAAAAGATATTGCCGTAGACCTTGGGACCTCAAATACGAGGGTTTTTGTGCGCGAGCGCGGAATTGTCATGCATGAGCCGTCGATCGTGGCGGTCAATACTCGAACAAATCATATTCTGGCCGTGGGAACCGCGGCTAAGGACATGCTCGGCAAAACCCCGCCACACATCGTAACCACCCGTCCGCTTACTAAGGGTGTTATTTCGGACTTCGAGGTGACTGAAAAAATGTTGAAATATTTCGTCGACAAAGTTCATGAGGAAACGTTCACGCTCGTCCCTCGGCCTCGGATGATCATGTCGGTTCCACTCGAAACGACTGAGGTAGAACGTAAGGCCGTTGAAGACGCCGCTCTCTCGGCTGGCGCTCGCGAAGCATTTTTGGTCGAGGCTCCACTGTGTGCAGCGATTGGCGCTGGCCTACCCGTTGAGGAATCCATCGGCAGTATGATCGTGGACATCGGTGGGGGAACGACTGAGATTGCGGTCATCGCTCTCGGTGGTATCGTCACCTGGAAATCGCTGACCGTGGCTGGAGACGAAATGACGAAGAGCATTGTGCAATACGCGCGGGACGTCTTCAACTTGCTCGTTGGCGAAAGAGTTGCCGAGGAGGTGAAATGGCGTATTGGCAGTACCATGGACATGGGCACGCCGGTTGAAATGGAAATGCGCGGACGGTATTTGATCACGGGTTTGCCTCGCCAGGTCATGGTGAACGACACGCAGATCAGAGAGGCCATCTATCGCAACGTCCAGCATATTGTCGAGAATATCAAGGCGACGATCGAGGTAACACCGCCGGAAATTGTGGCCGATATTTACGAACGCGGTATTGTCCTGACAGGCGGTGGCGCGCTTTTGCGAGGGATTGACCGAACAATTGCTCGCGAGACCGATATCCCCGTACGCATCGCCGACGATCCGCTGACGTGTACAGTCCGAGGTGCCGGCGCACTGCTCGACCATGAGGCGTTACTCAAGGACATCTCGCTCCCAACTACGGCGCACAACTGATGAAATATGGTCCAAGAAACGGGCTCATGGCGTAAAGCAGTGAAGCCTTTAGGGGTCTTTTTTGCAGTCCTTGGCATCCTTTTCCTCTCGCCTAAAATTCCGTATGTTGGCGGAGTTGTGCGCTCAATTGAAGCCGGTTTTTCAGCCTTTGGTTCCGCCTTTGGCAGAGGTGCATCACGATTTCTCGCCTCGGAAAACTCGCTGTCAACTCAGCTGACCATTTGTCGAGATGATAAAACTGCGCTCGCCAGGGACGTGGTTGAGTTCGAGCGCCTGAAAGATGAGAACGCGGAACTGCGGGAGTCGCTTCATTACAAAGAAACCACCGGGCGTTCCGGCCTGACCGCGCGCATTATTGCCCGGTCAATCCCCGAGGATACAATGCGGGTGATTATTGACAAAGGATCGGCTGACGGTGTGGCCCGCGGTTCCTCGGCGGTGGTTGGCCAAGGTATTGTGTTCGGAACGGTCACTGAGGTGAAGGAGACGACGTCGATCATAACGCTTCTCACGAGCACGGCTAGCAAGATGCCCTCTGCCATTCTTGGCAAAAAGAAAACCATTGGGTTAGCCGAGGGACGGGATGGTGCGGTCATGTCCCTTAAGTTCATTCCGCGCGACGTTGATATTGCCCGCGCTGACGTGGTCGTGACCAGCGGTCTTGGCGGGCTGGTACCCGAGGGGCTCCTCCTTGGCACGGTGACTGATGTGGTGGACATGGAGAGCGCGCCGTTCAAAGAGGCGTTTGTTGCTCCGCTTGAGGATCCGCTTGACTGGTCAACGGTTCTGCTGATACCTCCATCCGCAAATTAACCTATGTCTTCCGCAATTCTTTCGGCTCTAGGCCTTTTAACGGCCCTGCTCCTTGAACAGGCATGCATGTCTGCTTTGCCGTATCCCTGGAGAAGCATTCCGCTCCTTCTTGTCATTGCTCTTGTTATTATGCATCGCGCCTCCCTTGAGCTTGGCGTATCAGCGTTCATGGTTGGAACCATTTTCATGGTTGTTTCCGGAATGGCTGGCGCAGAAACGCTTCTTACCGCATCTCTCACCATGGGCGGGGCGGTCTTCTTTTCCACCAGAATTTTTGCTCGGCGGTCACTGGCCGCGTTTTTTGGCTTCGCCCTCGGGACATCATTTCTGTATGAAGCTCTCCACTCGGCGAGTCTTGCAATCCGCATGGCGGATGTTTCTCTCTTGGCCGAAATATTTTTAATCGGAGTGGCATCGGCATTAGCCCTGTTGCTTTCACTGGTGGTAGAAACCATGGTGAGAAACTTTGGCCTCAGATTTGTTCGAAAAGAAACCACGTATGAAGTCCGGCAGACATCTTGAAAATGGTCTCTTCGGCCTGCCCGAATCCCTGCCGGAGTGGGGTCTTTCGGGCGACGAAAATATTGAGGGCGTCATGGGGAACCCGAACGCAACCAGGGCCCGGGTGTCCACTAAGGCGCCTATTCACTTTGCCCGCATGCGTGTGGGGGTTTTGCTGATGGTGCTGGCGGGCGTGCTTCTTCTTGGAAAAACGGCCTATCTCCAGCTCATCCGCGGAGGGTTCTATAGAGCACTTGCTGAGCAGAATCGCATCCGTATTCACGCCACTCCTTCGCATCGAGGAATTTTGAAAGACAGAAACGGCATCGCACTGGCCGAAAATTTGCCAACATTTCGTCTGGTGGCGTACTCATCCCAGTTGCCGGTGAAGGTTGAGGAACGCAGAGCGATGCTCAATTATCTGGCAATGAAACTGAATCTTTCGGTTGATGATCTCACAGCAAAAACGAGCGAGCAGAAACCGCCAGAAGAATTACTCCTGGCGGAGGACATTGATTATGAGAAGGCGATTGCGTACATGGGAGGCGACGTGCAGTATCCGGGTATTTCTGTCGAGTTGTCAGAAATGCGTGGGTATCCGACTGATGCTATTCCCACGCTCTCGCACGTGATCGGCTATACCGGACCAGTCAGCGAAAAAGAATACGCTTCGCTCAAGGATGACGGCTATAGAAAATTCGACGTAGTTGGCAAGCAGGGGATTGAGGCTTCGCGCGAGGTTGATCTGCGCGGGTCATTCGGCCAAGAAGTGCTTGAAGTAAACGCCAAGGGCGAGCCGTTGCGCACCATTTCAGAAAAAGATCCGGTTGACGGCAAAGATTTGACGCTAACGATTGACGCCAGACTTCAAGCGTACATAGAGATGGTGCTTGAAAACAAACTCAAGAATGTGCCGGTGAAGAAGGCGGCGGTTGTGGCCATGAATCCGCAGAACGGCGAAGTCCTGGCTCTTGTTTCGTATCCCGCCTTTGACGCCAACCTGTTCGCGAAGGGTATTTCGACGGAAAAGTATCAGGCGCTCGTTGATGACCCCGACGCTCCGCTCTTTCCAAGGGCAATGTCTGGTCAGTATCCGTCAGGTTCGATCATTAAGCCCATCTTCGCCTCGGCCGCGCTGATTGAGGGGATTGTCACTCCGCAAAAGACGTTTCTTTCAACTGGCGGACTAAAACTCGGTGATCACTTTTTCCCTGACTGGCGCCCCGGCGGTCATGGGATTACGAATATCTATCACGCCATTGCCGACTCGGTTAACACTTATTTTTACATGATCGGCGGAGGGAATGAGTCATTCAAGGGCCTCGGTGTCGAAAAGTTGATGAGCTACGCGCGTTTGTTTGGTCTGGCCACAAAAACTGGCATTGGTTTGCCCGGCGAGGCTGACGGTTTTTTGCCAAGCAAAGAGTGGAAGAAAGAAACCAAGGGCGAGGACTGGTTTCTGGGCGATACGTATAACGTATCTATCGGCCAAGGCGATGTGCTCGTCACTCCGCTCCAGATGGCCAGAGCAACCGCCGTAATCGCGAACGGCGGATCGCTTGTCAACCCGTATCTCGTCATCGGCGAGGACGAGGGCTCGACGAGGATCATTGATCAAGAAACGGCAGGCATCGTCCGCGACGCCATGCGCACCACGGTCACGAACGGTACCGCTAGCTCATTGCAATCGCTTCCTGTCCCTTCCGCCGGCAAAACCGGTACTGCCCAGTGGAACGTTAACAAGGTTCCTCATTCTTGGTTCACTGGCTTTGCGCCATTTGATAACCCTAAGATTGTCCTCGCAGTGATAGTCGAAGAAGGCGGAGACATTACGGCCGCCACGCCGGTAGCTAAAGACATTTTAGATTGGTACTTGAGACAGCCTTAGGTGGTAGAATCATAAGTATGGAATCAAATTGGCGCACATCAATTGAAAAAGAAACAGCCATCATGGTTTATTTAGACGTTGCGAATATAATCGGCTGGCAGAAACGGCTTGGCTGGAAGATTCGCATTGTTCGACTCATAGAACAGTTACGAGCAATGAATAACGTACGTGAGGTGAAGGCATATTACGGAACGAACGAACGGGCCAAGGCCCAATCAGATGCATTTAATCGTGACGTCATGAAGTCCGGAGCTATTTTGAGAACGAAACCGGTAAAATTTATCCGTAAAACGATTGATCTGGGAATGTTTTTCAAAAAGATGACGCTGAATCAGCTTGATCTTGGAACGACCACCCTCGTGAATAGCGTGGTCGAGGCCGTCCAATCCTCTGGGACGGTGATTGAGGAGCCAAAATGTAACTTCGATGTCGAAATAACCATGGATCTCATGGATGACGTTGAACGTGCGTCTGGGTTCATGCTCTTTTCCGGAGATTCTGATTTTTATGCACCGTTAGAGCGTCTCAAGCTAAAAGGAAAACATGTGTATGTCGTTGGCGCGCGAGGTGCTGTAGCCGGCGAGCTGTTTCGTGTAGCTGACGCGTACATCGACATCGGAAAACTATATCAGCGGTAGCATTTTAAAAAGCGAAATCCCGCTTTTGGCGGGACCGCGTGAATCGCAGTGATTGCTCACTACGCAGATAATATAGCAAGAAAATTACGGATCGGTCAAGGATTGTGTATAACTAAGCTATTCAGTCTTCGTGCACACCCCGCATTGACCACGCCCCCCCCAATGACATGATTCCGCTATTGAAATAAGCGAAATCTTTCCTATGGGTATGAAAAGAGAAATGATGGCCGCTGGCATGGCAGCCTCCCTCTCGACTGGGGCTGAGGCGCATGCACAGGATAGGGGACACGATGTCGAACCAAAAGCGGAAGTGATGTATACGATTGAGGGGAAGGAATACTCAAGCGAAGAAATGTCTGCGCATGTTCGTCTACTGAGAGATGGGGCATATTTTTCTTGGGAAAAGGATAAGAAAAATAAGGATAAGAAAATTGATGAATTTGTACACTTTAGTTCAGAAGCGTTAGACGTTGGTGATGACCGCGCAGAGAGACAAGTCATTAGTTGCGTTGATCGACTCTGGGAAAAGCCCGAGCTACATCAGGTTCTTATCCCTTTGGTTAGCGATGTCACGCTGAAATTATCAGCCGAGGCTCACGGTTATCTACATGAAGGGAAGCCGATCGACGTTGACACCGTGATTGCGCTGGAGGAGCTTGATTCCTTTACATATGACCTAAAGACGCATACACAGCCTGGAGAAGATCTTGGTGAACTACGGAGGGTAGACCAAAAAATAGTTTCAGAGAAGCTGGCTGAGGTCTATTTGGATTATCAGCTTTCGCTTGACCGCCACACAAAGGATGGAGACCGCCCATTTCGCTATGGTGAGCTTACAACACCGAATCGTTCTTTAGTGTTGACCAATGGACCAGACTTTGACCGCGCCCTCTATCACGCACAGGCGGCGGGTGCAGAGACGTATAAGGATGTTTCGGAAAAAATTCTTGAGAAGTATTTGACTGATTTGGAGTTAGAGAAGGGTGGAAGTAGCATATACTGGGACCAAATTAGTCCGTTAGGGTGGGTTGGACCGAAGAAAGCGAGCGAGCCGATGGCGCAGTATTTTACTGTCAGGGAAGGCCTTGACGTACTTGCCTTGGCCGTTAGTGCCGGCTGGTCTGAAAAACAGCTTATTGATCGCCTGACCCCGATGAAGACGGAAGCGTTGCGTGAGGAAGACTACGGCGCCGTCATGACCGTCCAGGGGCTTATGAAACAAGTTGAACGTGGTGATTATGCCGTAGATTTAGACTACCTCGCGTCAAATCGTATAGAACTAGTATCGGGTCCCCATAGCTCTCCCTACTATGAGGAGACATTCACTTATTAGCCGTGTTGGTTTGCCTCTTGACGCATCGGGAACGTAGGGCATAATGGCGTTAACGCGCCCCTCTTTTGGGGCGGTCTCTTTTTTACAAGTATGGAAAACAGCAATACGTACATTTCTGAGTCCGGGCTCGCCGACATGAAGAAGGAGCTTGAATATCGTATTAAGGAACTTCGCCCAGAAATTGCACAGAGAATTAGTGATGCCAAAGAGATGGGGGACCTGTCCGAAAATTTTGCGTACCATGAAGCCCGTGATCAGCAAGGAATCAATGAAACACGCGTTGTCAATTTACAGGAATATATTTCTACGGCGGTTGTAGTCGAGGAAAAGAAGGGAGGCTCGATCGGCCTCGGTTCTACGTTTAAGGTAAAAACCGGCGGAAAGGAAATTACCTATGAAATTGTGGGTGAAAATGAGGCTAGTCCCATGGACGCTAAGATCAGCAACGTTTCGCCACTCGGCAGTGCCTTCCTTGGTAAAGGCGTTGGTGATAAAGTAGAGGCCAAAGTACCGTCTGGAGTAACCACCTACGAAATCATTTCGGTCGAATAACCACTATGATGCGCGAAGAAGGTGACCGTCGTGTAAGACTGCAATCGCTGATTGACGCGAATGCGAATCCCTATCCGGATGATATTTCTCGCACGCATGAGATCGGCCAGGTTCTTTCGAGCTTTGATAAACTCGTCGAGTCGCAAGAGCGCGTGATCATTGTTGGCCGAGCAATTGCTCTGCGCGACATTGGCGCGCTCACCTTTGCCAAGCTGATGGATGCGACTGGGACAATGCAAATTGTTTTGCGGAAGGCAGACCTTGAAACCGCCTATGACTTTTTCTTGGCGCACACTGACGTAGGAGACATTCTTGAAGCAAAAGGGCGAGCCTACGTGACCAAGACGGGCGAGAAATCTGTACTGATTGACGAAGTACGGATCATCTCAAAGGCGCTTAAACCCCTTCCTGAAAAGTGGCATGGACTCACGGATGTTGAGGCTAGATTCCGCCAGCGTGAACTTGATCTAATCTCGAACCCTGAAGTTCGCGAGCGTTTTATTACCAGATCAAAAATCGTTTCTTCGCTTCGCCGATATCTCGACGAGCGCGGATTCCTTGAGGTTGAGACGCCCATCCTCCAGCCGATTGCTGGCGGGGCGAGTGCGAAGCCGTTCATGACGCATCACAACGCGCTCGGTGCTGATCTGTTTTTACGCATCGCTCCAGAGCTGTACCTCAAGCGCTTGATCGTGGGCGGGTTTGAAAAGATTTACGAGATTGGACGTTGTTTTAGGAATGAAGGGATCGATCACACACACAATCCTGAATTCACGATGCTCGAACTTTATTGGGCGTATGCAAACAAGGACGAGTTTATTTCATTCATGGAAGGACTCGTGACTAGCGCGGCTATGTTTAAGATCCCTGCGCCGTGGCCTCGAAAAACATTCCGCGAGGCGATTCTCGATGCTTGCGGAATTGATATTGACGAGCTTGCCACCGTTGAGGATTTGATCGGCGAGATCAAAAAAAGGAAGCTTAAGATTGATTTCAAAAAGTGCGTTGGTCTTGGCGAGCATCTTGACGAGCTTTGGAAGAAAACGGCGAGAGCGGAACTTGAGGGCCCGATCTGGATTTTCGACTACCCCGCCGAGCTAAAGCCGCTTGCCAAATCACACGGCGCGGATAAGACGAAGAGCTCGACTGCCCAGCTGGTCATTGGCGGGGCTGAGATCATTAACGCCTACTATCACGAGCTGAATGATCCGATTGATCAGCGCAATCGGTTCCTCGCGCAGGAGAAGCTACGTGAAGAGGGGAGTGAGGAAGCCCAGCATCTTGACGAAGCCTTCCTCGAATCGCTCGAACATGGCATGCCTCCTACGAGCGGTTTTGGCATCGGTATCGACAGGCTCGTAGCTTTTCTGACGGGGGCTGAAAGTCTGAAAGAAGTGATCTTGTTTCCAACCTTGAAACCAGAAAAACCCAACCAGGTATGAAGACCGTTCTAGTGTTCGGTTCATTTGATGGCATTCATCCGGGGCATGAAGCCATGCTGAAGGAGGCTCGCCGGCATGGCGATAGATTAGTGGCTGCCCTCGCCCCCGATAATGTCATCGAAAGAATCAAGGGTCGTTTTCCGAAACATTTGTTTGAGGAACGCCAGGACGCACTCATTGCGAGCGGACTCGTAGACCAAATTGCGACGAGTGACAAAGAGAACGGAACTTATAACATTTTGAACCGCGTGCACCCGGACGTGGTGGCCTTTGGGTATGACCAAACGGAGCTCCGGGAAAACTTTTTGAAGTATTTAGAGAAAACTGGTAGAAAGGTAGCGATTGTCATGCTCTCCCCGTTTGAGCCCGAGAAGTACAAATCCTCGAAAATTCAATCTGAGTGATTTGGTTCCCACCCCGAGGCGACGAGGGGTAGGATTCTAGCCGAGATTCTCGAATAAAATACTATCCCTCCTATCGTCGGGATGGGAGATCCGTACACAACAGCCATATGATTGACATCAAACTGTTCCGAGAAAATCCAAACTTCTATCGTGACGCATCGCGCGCCAAAAATATTGAGATAGACATCCAGCGCATCATGGAGCTTGATCGGCGCGTACGATTATTGAAAACGGAACTCGAGGGTATTAGTGCGCAGAAGAATGAGGTCTCCAAGCGTATTCCGAAGGCGACGGCTGAAGAACGTAAAGAGATGATTGGCGAGATGCGGACGATTGATCAAAAAGCGGAAACGCTTCAGGCCGAGCTTGGCCCGATTGACAATGAGCTTGAGGATTTGCTTTACCATATCCCAAACCCCGCGCTCGCTGACGTAAAACTCGGCAAGAATGACACGGAGAATGAGGTCCTGCGCGAGGTTGGCAAACCAACGGAGTTTTCGTTTGCACCAAAGGATCATCTGGCGCTTGGCGAGGCGCTCGGAATTATTGACGTTGAGCAAGCCTCAAAGGTCAGCGCGTCGCGTTTCAACTATTTGATTGGCAACGGTGCGGGATTGGCCTACGCCATTCAGCAGTACGCCATGTGTACGGTCATGAAGCACGGTTTCACGCCGGTGGTTGTTCCGCACCTTGTCAACGCTCGCACCATGCGCGCCATGGGCTATCTTGAACACGGCGGACATGATGAGATTTACTATTTCCCCAAAGACAATTTGTATCTGATCGGTACGGCGGAACAACCGCTCGGTGGTCTGCACGTTGATCAGATTCTGGCCGAAAAAGTCTTGCCATTACGCTACGTGGCGTTTTCTAATGCTTTCAGACGCGAGGCCGGTAGTTATGGCAAGGATACGAAGGGCCTCATCCGCATGCACGAGTTCCAAAAGATCGAAATGTTCAGCTACACCATCCCTGAAAACTCGAACGCTGAGCATGAGTTGCTGTTGTCAATTGAGGAGGAACTCGTTCGGGGCCTTGGTGTTCCTTATCGAGTAATCAAACAGTGTACAGGCGACCTCGGTCTCCCAGCGGCACGCAAGTACGACATTGAGTGCTGGATGCCAACACAGAATACCTACCGCGAGACTCACTCGACGAGTACGTGCACGGACTTCCAGTCCAGACGTTTGAATACTCGCTATAAGAATGGGGAAGGGGAGACCAAACTCGTCCATACGCTGAACGGCACAGCCTTTGCCATAGGCCGTATCCTCGCGGTCATTCTCGAGAATTTCCAGAACGAGGATGGCTCGATCACTATCCCGGGGGTGTTACGGCCGTACATGGGCGGGATGGAACGGATCGGGTAGTATGCACGCCAAAACCTGGGTTGAGATTTCTGCTCCGGCTCTGCGGAGCAATATTCGTGAGCTGATGGCTACGCTCAGCCCAGGCGTTTCTTTTTGCGCCATCGTCAAAGCGAATGCCTACGGCCACGGCACAGCGCAAGTGGCCTCAATCGCCGTTCAGGAAGGCGTGAAGCTATTCGGGGTTGACTCAGTTGACGAAGCCTTGGTTGTTAGAGCCGTCGCGCCTAAAGCGTCGATTTTTATTATGGGGGCAACCATCCCCGAACGGCTTGAGGACGTTATAAATGTTCGAGCAATTCAAGCCATCTATGACGTTGGCAGTCTGAAAGCCATTCGCGAGACGGCTCGATTACTTGGCAAACCGGCGCTCGTGACGATCGAGCTTGAAACCGGTTTGCACCGGCTCGGCGCGGAAGGGCGAGAACTTTCGGCTATGCTAGACGAGCTCAAATTTTCCTGTGGGCTCGTGTATGTCGTTAGTGTTGCTTCGCATCTTTCGAGTGCGGAAGACCTGCCGATGGCGGGTTTGACAAGCGGTCAGTATGACCGTTTCTGGAAAGCGGTCAGCGAGATTCAGACAAAGGGCCATCAGCCTGAACACCTGCATATTGCCTGCTCGGCTGCCGGCATCATGCATGAGCTGAATCACGGCACGCAGATTCGCTACGGCATTGTCATGTACGGCCTGTGGCCATCGCTTGACGTCCGGCGAGCCGGCACGCTCGGTAAACACCACGCCGACCTGAAACCGGTGCTGTCGTGGAAAACAACGATTGCTCAAGTGAAGGATGTGTCGGCTGGTGCGGGAATTAGTTATGGACCAACGGTTGTTGTAAATAGGCTGACTCGAGTAGCTGTTTTGCCAGTAGGCTATTACGATGGCTATGATCGAGCGTTGTCTGGCATTAGTTCGGTTGTCATTCACGGCACAAAGTGCCCTATCCTCGGCCGTGTTTGCATGAACATGTTCATGGTGGATGTCTCGACCGTTCCAGGAACGCTCTCTGCGAACACGCC
The DNA here is from genome assembly GCA_041660165.1 of Patescibacteria group bacterium. Taxonomy (GTDB): domain Bacteria; phylum Patescibacteriota; class Patescibacteriia; order UBA9934; family UBA9934; genus JAGORL01. The sequence continues at coordinate 154,956 of JBAZWW010000001.1, forward strand.
AGTTACCTTGCTCGGACGTGACGGCATTCATACAATTACCGCTGAAGACATCGCTGATAAACTCGGCACGATCAATTACGAGGTGGTAACGCGCATAAATCCGCTCTTGCCTCGTGTTATCGTTGGGTAGTATGAAGCGCGACTTTTTTAGGGCCTCGATAGCGAAAGCGCATGATGGAGAAGGGATGGCTAATCCCTTGTTTCCGGTTCATCAAAAACCGCTCTGGAAAAAGATCTTGTATGTGGTATTTGTGACGAGTCTATCATTTGGTGCCTGCGAGTTTGGCATTTCGTATTTACAACGTCCGCAATTTCAGTTATCGAACGTGACATTAGAGGGCCTGTCGTTGCTTGATGAGGGGGCGGTGCGAGGCGTGATTGATAAAGACCTGCATGAAAGAACGATGCTCTTCTTCACGCAAGGGCATCAAGCATTTTTTAACGCTGATGATCTCAAGGCCGTGCTAACAGAAAATTTCTCTATTCGCGGAGTTTCAGTCGCCCGAAACGGAGCAGATCTTCATGTGGCCATCGTTGAAGATATCGTTATGGTCCTGGTGCATTCCAGCGAGCATTGGCTTTTAACAGGACTCGATGGAAAGATCTTGCGGGAACTTTCAGCAGAGGAAATTAAGAATGCTAGCGCCTCTGAAGTTACCCCGCCATTTGATAGAGTGCCCTTGATCGTTCTTGACGAACAAATTGATTCCGCACTCGCTGAACCCGTCATCTCGCCCGCCAGGCTTGCGGGCTTGGTGAAACTCGACCATAATCTGCGGGCCAGAACGCTGACTCCCATCAGCTATTCCCTCAATACTCGCAAAACGAGCTGGCTAAAGGTAAAAGTAAAAGAAAAACCCTACGGCATTCTGGTGGATCTTGATCAGGACATTGAACAAGAAACCGCCATGTTAGACGCCGCCGCTGCCTCATACGCCAACGCCGATGGGGGACTGCAATACATTGATCTTAGATTTGGAAATCACGTTTACGTAAAATAATATGAAAATTCTTGTCACGGGAGGCGCGGGCTTTATTGGCTCGAACCTTGTTCGCCGATTGCTTGATGCCAAGCACGATGTTACAATTTACGACTGTTTTTCTACCGGCGTTGAGGCGAACATTGAAGGACTGCCCGTGGAAATTATCCGTGACACAATTAGTAATTTCGACAAGCACGATTCGTCCGCCTTTGAGGTAATTTTCCACCTTGGTATGCCAAGTACCATGATGCTCTATAGAAACGACTCGGTTGATACCATGTATGAGGCGGTCATTGGCATGCAGAGGATACTCGAGGCCTGCAGAGTACATGGCTCAAAGCTCATTTTTGCCAGTTCGTCGAGCGTCTATAACGGCCTTGAACTCCCGCACACGGAAGATCGAGAGATACTGATCAAAGACTTCTACACGGAGGCGCGAGTAGCTATGGAGCGCATGGCCAAATTATATACGGATCTCTACGGCCTGAATTCAATCGGCTTCCGTTTCTTTGCGGTCTACGGCCCGCACGAGGAGGCTAAGAAAGGCTACGCGAATATGGTCAGTCAGTTTATGTGGTCAATCATGAAGGGTGATGCTCCGCGAGTATTTGGCGACGGTACGCAGACCCGTGATTTTACCTACGTTGATGACGTGACGAGGATTCTCGCGGAAGCCATGGACAGGACGTTTGACCGCACGGAGATTTTCAACATTGGCACGGCGCACAACTATACTTTTAACGACATCATTCGAGTAATAAACGAAGAACTCGGCACGAACGTTCAGCCGGTCTACGTCCCGAATCCGATCCGCAATTACGTTTCAACTTTGCTCGCTGACATCACGAAGCTAAAACAGCACTTCGGTGCACCAGAGATTGAACTTCGCGAGGGCGTAAGACGGCTCGTGAACTACTACAAAACAGAATCAGCCCCTCCAGATATGCAAAAGATGGAAGACTACTACGTCTCAAAGGTGGCCACCCGCGGACCTGACGAGAAATAATTTATGGCCATTAGAAAACCACCGCGAGGAGTTGCTGCGTCCGTTGCTGTTTATTCGGCGAGTACAGGTTCATTTTTGATGATTCAGAGAAAGTGGGACCCAGATAAGGGCAAATGGGCCTTTCCTGGCGGGTATATGGAGGTTGATCAGGAAACCCTTGAGCAGGCCGGGGTCCGAGAATTAAAAGAAGAAACGGGTGTTGAGATTGCCGAAGCTCAGCTGAAGCTGATGCACGTACTGTCGGACCCTAAAAGAGACCCGCGGGGCCACGTAGTTGACGTGGGCTACTTTGTTCGCTTTGAAAAAGAGGCGCCCGGAATTGGCAGTGATGAAACGCGTACAAAATGGATCACGGTAGATGTGGCAAAACGGCTTGATTTCGCCCTGGGGCACCGTCAAATGTTTGATGAGGCCATGAAACTTATCTAGAGCTTCACGATCTGTTCGGCAAGCTGCACGTTCTCAATTTTGCTGTCGTGGTCAACGATACATGTGTCAATTTTCGAGTTCTCGATTCGTGCTCCCGCCAAAATGATCGAATCCTTAATGGTCGAATTTTTGATCTCGCAAGTTTCGTCAACATGATTCACACCCGCGAACGTATTGCCGAGTGCGGGGTCAAGGAACCTTGGCGGAACGGCGATCGAGGCCCCGGCATGAATGTGGGCGTCCACATACGCCCTGAAAGAGCCGATGTCATTCCAGTAGCCCGTGAAGGTATAGACATGAGACTCAACTCCTTGTTCGAGGAAATTCTCGAACACTGCCCCGATACGATCAGGCAAGCGGACAGCGAGTTCCGAAATCATCGGCAAGTAGCGCTGAGGCACGTAATAGAAACAGGCGCCAACGAGTGTGGAGAGGGGATGCTCCGGCTTCTCTTGAAAGCTTTTTACGACGCTACCTTCCGCGATAACTACCCCGTACTTTTTTGCATCTTCAACATTTTGAATATCATAAGCAGCTAGCGCCGGCTGATTCTGAGTAAAGGCCATGAAGTCCTCTATCTTGAAGCTGAAGAAATTGTCCCCGCCGATAATTAGCAGGTCCTCGTCAATCTTAAACTGGTCTATGGCGAGTCCTACCGCGCCAAGGGAACCCTTCTTCGTAGCTTCTGACGTAGACGGTTCTACGAGCACAGTGATGTCCCTGTCTGCGTGCAGTTTTCGCCACTCGTGAAAATCGTTCTCAAACGCGGTATTGGTGCTCACAATGATGGGGAAGTGGGCGGGGACGTTCTCCACGATATGCGAAATGACCGCCTTGCCAGCCAGCGGTAAAAGCGTCTTCGCTTTATCTGCGGTTAATGGTTGCAAGCGTTTAGCAAAACCTCCGGCGAGGATCAATACTTTCATAAGATGATTCTTTTTATCACAAAATGGGAGACGGTTCAATATGGGTCAGATTCTAGACAGGGGAGTAGGGAGACCCATATGCTAGTTTAAAACGCGGGTATCCAGATAGCCTTCACACGAATATAGTGGCGTCGCACAATATATCTTCTACGACCCTTGGGGCGTTAATTACCATGAATCGCTAATACCTCAATAACCTTAGCATCCCTCCTGAATCATACTTGTTCGCCCAATCAGATCTCTTCCCTTCGACAAGCTCAGGGTCGAGATGACAACGTGGACCGTCAGATCCAGCCTCGATCACAACCGTCTTTAAACTCGCCAAAACCCCGACGCGTTTAAATGCCCTGGGTTGATTTGGGGGTATCCTAGTACCCCTAATTTAAAGTGCGAAAACCAGCGGTCCTTTTAGCGTGGCAAGAACGGCATAGGGTCTACAGGAATACCACCTTTACGCACTTCAAAGTGCAGGTGCGGACCCGTTGAGAGTCCCGCACCCTTGCTTCCTGGGCGTCCACCAGATAGTCCAATGATGTCGCCACGGCTGACTACCTGGTCTTGCACGACCATGAATTTTGAAAGATGCGCGTATAACGTAGCCAAACCGTTTTCATGAATAATCATGATGTAGTTGCCGTATTGACTGCCGGTACGGGTCCAGGCCACAACGCCTGGCGCAGCGGCCTCAACGGGACTGCCCTGAGGCGTAGCGATATCGAGTCCAGGGTGTTCGAACAAGTATCGAAACGGATAGGTAGGGTCGTGAAATAATGTAGTAATGATCCCGCGGAGAGGCCAGGTTATAGCACTCGGATTCGGATCATCGCTCTGTGCCAATGCCTCATCCGCTTTATTTTGAAGCTCATTGATTCTGGTAGTGATCGCTTGCTGTTCTTGGCGTAATTCATTGATGAGCTGGCGGTACCCCGCCTCTGTGTCCTCCGTCTCCGCAGCCAGAACTTCCTTTGCTCCCTTCTGATTTTCAAGGACGAGCGCCTGCTTCTTCAGCTTCTGTTCAAGGGTCTGGAGGTCCTCTAATTTAGAGCTGGCTGTACTCATATCCTCCTGAAGTCCTTCCCGCGTGACGTGCGTAGCGGACAGTGTCTTGCGCAGGTCTCCGTTCACGGATTCAAGATCCGCCACAGCTTTAAATACCTGATCAAATGTCTTTGCGCCAAGCATGAGCTCAAGCGCTCCTCCTTCTGCGTCCTGCTTGTGGAGTGAAAAGATGAGATTGCCAAGCAATTGCTTTTGTCTCTCCAGCTTCTTATCAGCCTCGCTAATCTTACCGTTGATTTGTTGGAGCTCAAGATTTGAGGTATCAATCTCCGCCTGCGTGCTTGCCACGTCAAGCTCTGCCATGGCCGTTTGGTTTTCAAGAAGTGCTATGTCATTCATGAGCGATGCTGACTTCTTTCCGTACTCCGCAATTTTCTTTTTATACTCGCCCAGCTGATTGTTAATGGTCTCAATCTGCGCTTTGCGGTTTTGAATTTCTTGAGCAATCGCCGTAGGATCCGTTGGCATTTCAGCGAGCGCGAACAACTGCGCGGGCGCAATGCTCACAGCTAGAAGCGCTAGAACAGTTTGTCGAACAATCCTCCGAATGTTCATAGTGGCGTTCATACTGATGGCCAATTCAGATCCCTCGCTCTGCTCGGGATGACAAACGCGTCCTACTCGATGATCTTAATAGCCTTCTCGATCCGTTTCAGAGATTCCTCTTTTCCTAAAACCCACAACAGCTCGAATGGACTGGCAGATTTTTCACGGCCGGATAACGCGACGCGAAGAGGCCACAACACGTTGCCGTTTGAGAGGCCCTTATCCGTAATATACGCCTTCACAGATGCCTCGAGAAGCACAATTTCTGAAAAGGTCTTTTGGTCGAGCATTTTCAGGTGCTCAAGCATTCCCGCCAACTGCATCTTTGCATCCACGACATCAGCTTTTTTCCAAACGAGAATCGCTGGCTCGTAGCCCTCGGCCGACAGATACGGCGCGATCGCCGGCACGAACTCGGCCAGCGTGTTGACCCGGGGGCGCTCGATAATCACAGCTCGGCGGACGAGTTCATTCTGCAGATCAATCTCCGCAGAAAAAGCCCCAAGTGTCGTAAAAAACTCAGCCTCCCCCATTGCGTTCAGATAGTGGTGGTTCATCCAGTCGAGTTTCTCGTGATTGAGTACGGCTCCGCTCTTATTCACTTTGGAGAGATCAAAAAGTTCGATCAGTTCCTGTAGCGTATAGAGTTCCTGGTCAGCTTTCGGATTAAAGCCGAGTGTTCCAATAAAGTTCAGGAGCGTTTTTGGCAAGTAGCCCTTCTGTAAAAACTCCTCCACTGCTACATCACCCTGGCGCTTGGATAACTTCGTTTTATCAGGGTTGAGCAGAAGCGGAAGATGAGCGAACTCCGGAACCTTCCAGCCGAACATGCCAAAAAGGATGGTCTGCTTTGGCGTTGACGGCAACCATTCTTCGCCCCGAATAATGTGCGAGATTTCCATGTGGTGGTCATCAACCACCACGGCCAAGTGATACGTTGGGAAACCGTCAGACTTCATCAGCACCTGGTCATCAATCTCCTGGTGCGAGATGGTAACTTCGCCCCGTACAAGGTCCTTGATCGTGGTTGAGCCTTCGGGCACCTTCATGCGGATGACGCTAGGCTCGCCGGCAGTTAATCTGGCGCTAACCTCGCCTGCCGATAGTTTTAGACACAGGCGATCATAGCGCGGTGTTTGTTTGGCAGCCGTTTGCGCCGTGCGCATTTCTTCTAGTCGCTCGGCCGTGCAGAAACAGCGATACGCGTGGCCATCAGTGAGCAACTGTTCGGCATACTTCTGATACATGGGCAAGCGTTGTGACTGGACGTACGGGCCGAACGGTCCTTTTTCAGACAGCGTTCCATCCGCTAAAAGAACCGGGCCTTCATCATGCCCAAGCCCAAAAACCGCCAGCGTTTTGAGTAAATTTTCAACCGCTCCGGGGACAAGGCGCTTCTGATCAGTGTCCTCAATGCGGATCAAAAATTCACCGCCATTTTTCTTCGCGAAGAGATAATTGGACAACGCCATACGAAGCGTTCCAATGTGCATGAAGCCGGTTGGCGATGGTGCAATTCTTGTTCGGACATGCATAGCGTTGTTGTTGTCCTAATTTATTAAAATAACTCGCTGTAAACGCGCTTCGCTGCCTTCAAGAGCCTTCTCCGGCCGATACACTCCCAGACTACAACTGCTGGAAAAACGATGACTGCCCGGAATATTCGCGGTGATCGCCAGGGCTGTTTAATCAACCGCCACAAGGACTCTACCCCTCGCTTGCGCCAGGCTAACGGCGGAATGAGCGACGGATGCGCCAGCGTGCGAATGGCCCCGCCAACGCCAATGAGAATACGTGCGGTCGAAATTTCCTCAGCAAGAAACGCCATGACCCGCTCCTGTTTCCCCTGCCGGCGCCCCCTCCCCTGCCCCAACGCCACAGCAATAATAACAGGTTCAAGCGATTTGACGCGGGAGGCCACAGCCTCAGATAGCCTTGGCACCTCATCATCAATGATGCCGGGATCAAGAGCCACAATATCAAGCGTGGGATATAACTTCTTAAACTCTCCGCCAACAATTTCCGGATCTTTGCCAGTTCCGCCAAGAATGAGCATCCGCTTGCCAGACTCAGCGCTGAGGCGGGCTAACAACTGCAGAGTGTCAACGCCAGTGTGACGATGAATAAGCGCCTCATCATCCGTCAACGCGGCCACGGCGTACTTAATACTGACCCCATCGGGCAAAGATAAGTCCGCACTTTTTAGAATACCGCGGAACTCTGCATCATCCCGAGCGGAAAGAATAAATTCAGCGTTGGGCGTAACCACAATATTCGCCCGGGCAGAGACGAGCATGTCGTTCAGTCTTTGTTCAAGCTCCGCGTCAGGAATGTCATCCACTCGAACACCTAAGATGTCATGCGAAGAGTTCATGATTTTTTACGAAAGGTGATGTACGAGCATGCAAACGCAGCCATTGCCCCGAATAGATCAAAAAATAAATCTTTCATAGTATCTCCAATACTCGGCTGGGCAGGAGTAAAAACAACCTGCGTAAAGGCTCGGGCAAAATCGTGAATAAACTCATACCACTCCCAAACAATACCTACAATCGCCACAAAGCCAATCACCGCCACCGTCTTCACCAGGAACGGTATACTGGAGAGCGAACGCTTGCCGTAGCCCAGGCCCATATCCCACGCAACCAGCCCCATGACTGCAATAGATGCTCCACCCAGGAAGTGCATGGGAATATCAAAGTACGGCCAAACCCCATAAACACCGGCCTTCGCCCCAAAAAAGTTAATGAAGTAAATTGCCAAAGTGAAGCCAAAAAGCTTAAGTAATTTGCTCAACATATTGGCCCCATGATACGCCCACCCAAAGTTCTCCACAAGTAAATTGACACCCCTATTTTAGCAATCTATACTTGTGAGTGCTAAGCTGAAAATGCCCTATGCCCCCCAACAATTTCACCAGCAAATCCCAAGAAGCTATTCAAGAAGCCCAAATCATCGCTCACGGGAGCGGTCAACAGGGCGTTGAGCCCATTCACCTGCTCTCCGCTCTTGTCTCTCAAGAAGATGGTTTTGTGGTAACCGTTCTCAAAAAGATGGAGGTCAGCCTGCCGGCGCTTCGGGCAGATATCGCCAGAGTAATGGATACGCTTCCCAAGATGCAATCGGTCGAGCGGAACCAAGGCGGGCCGGTCATGCTCACCCCTCCCCTAGCGCAAGCCCTCCAAGTGGCCACGCAAAAAGCCAAACAATTCGGTGATGAATATATTTCCACGGAACACTTGTTCCTTGGCCTTATTGGCGACCGTTTACTGCATGAGCTTCTTTCGCTTCACAATATCCATGAAGAGCTGATTCTAACTTCGCTCAAAACGTTGCGCGGATCCCAGCGCGTAGACTCTCCGGAGCCGGAAGCAAAATTCCAAGCCATCGAAAAGTACAGCCTAAATTTGACAGAACGCGCTCGGCACGGAAAATTGGATCCCATCATCGGACGCGATGAAGAAATCCGCCGAATAATGCAAGTCCTTTCCCGCCGAACAAAAAATAATCCGGTACTTATTGGCGAGGCCGGCGTAGGAAAAACATCGATCGTCGAGGGGCTGGCTCAACGAATTGTGGCCGGTGATGTGCCGGAAACGTTGCTCAACAAAGAAGTGGTGTCGCTTGATCTTGGCGCACTCATTGCCGGCACAAAATTCCGCGGAGAATTTGAGGAGCGTCTGAAAGCCGTTGTTAGAGAGATCCAAGAAGCGTCTGGCCGGTATATTTTGTTCATTGACGAACTTCACATGCTCGTTGGCGCTGGCAAAGCCGATGACTCGCCAATGGATGCCAGCAACATGTTAAAACCGGCGTTGGCCCGGGGAGAACTGCGAGTGATTGGTGCAACCACCACGAAGGAATACCACAAACATATTGAAAAAGATCAGGCTCTCGAACGCCGTTTCCAGCCGATCTTCGTGAACGAGCCCTCGATCCCTGATGCCATTGCCATGCTTCGAGGCCTCAAAGAACGCTACGAACTCCACCATGGCGTGCGCATTAACGACGGCGCGGTAGTGGCGGCGGTTGAGCTATCCGCACGCTACATTTCCGATCGCCAGCTTCCAGACAAGGCCGTTGATCTGATTGACGAAGCGGCCTCAGCTTTACGCTTGCAAATCGAATCAATGCCGGAAGAACTCGACAGATTCAAGCGCGAAGAAATGAGACTAGAAATCGAACGGCGAGCTTTGCAAAAAGAAGAAGACAAGGACTCGAAAACCCGCTTAAAGGAAATCGAGAAGGCGCTCGCTGACGTTAAAGAGAAAAAAGAAGCACTTGAGCTCAGATGGAAAGGCGAGAAAGATATTATCGGTTCTCTGCGAGAGAAAAAGAACGAACTCGACCGCCTTACGAGCGAGGCTGATTTTGAGGAACGTCGTGGCAACCTCGAGCGGGTTGCTGAGATTCGCTACGGCGAAATCCCCGCCATGCGGACCGAGCTTGAAAAACTCGACAATGAACTACGCAAATTCCAGGCTGAACGCGGGCTCCTAAAAGAAGTCATCTCGGAAGAAGACATTGCGCAGGTGGTGGCCCGCTGGACAAACATTCCTGTCTCAAAAATGCTTGAAAGCGAAATGATGAAGCTCATCCGCATGGAAGATGAGCTGAAGAAACGCGTGGTTGGCCAGGAAGAAGCCATCGTGGCCGTGAGCAATGCTCTCAGGCGCTCGCGGGCTGGCATCAGCGAGGAAAAGCGCCCCATCGGCTCCTTCATTTTCCTTGGTCCCACGGGCGTAGGTAAGACCGAGCTGGCCAAAGCACTGGCGGAGTTCATGTTTAATGACGAAAAGGCGCTCATCAGGCTAGACATGAGCGAATACATGGAACGCCACAGCGTCAGTAAGATGATCGGTTCTCCGCCGGGGTATATCGGTTATGACGAGGGAGGCCAACTCACTGACATGGTTCGTCGTCATCCTTATGCGGTCGTGTTGTTCGACGAGATAGAGAAGGCGCATCCTGACGTGTTCAATACGCTCCTCCAAATCCTCGACGACGGTCGGCTGACTGACGCCAAAGGACGAGTGGTCAACTTCAAGAACACGATCATCATCATGACAAGCAATCTTGGATCCGAGGCTATTCTATCTAACGGCAAAGCCGGAGGCATTGGTTTCGGCAATGCGACGAGCTCGGCAGAGGACGAAACGAAAACAAAAATCCTTGATCTCCTCAAAGAACAGTTCCGTCCTGAATTCCTGAACCGCGTAGATGACGTGATTGTTTTCCACGCCTTAACCGAAGAGAACATTACTGGCGTGGTTGAGCTCCAGCTTGCACTCGTAGCCGATCGTCTCAAAGAAACCCGCGGAATCATTCTCAAAGTTACTGACCGAGCGAAAAAGTTGCTCGCCGAAAAAGGCTATGACCCGCACTACGGCGCCCGCCCGCTCAAGCGCGTCATCCAGCAGATGATTCTCAATCCCGTCGCCATGAAAATAGTTTCCGGCGAGGTGAAAGAAGATGGCGTGGTAACAATCGATGCGAAAAACGAACTGATCGAGCTAAAGCTCAAGGCGCCACTTGCGTACGCCAAATAAACAGAAAGAAAAAAGAGGCCCTGGGGAAGCCTCTTTTTTTGTTAGGTTGCTGGTTTGTATCTGAGACCATGGTTCATCCGAAACTTGTCAAGCTGTTCTTCAACGAATCCTTTTGAAGCCATTTGCGTATCTATTTTCTTGTCGATGTGATCTGCCCTGTTTTCAATCCGATCTACTTTATCCTCGAGTCTATCTACCGTTACCTCGAGCTTATCAATTCGACTGTGGATAAGATCGAATTGTGGCATAAGCACATTTTCTAATGCAGAGTTAATGCCCCTATCAATCATCAGAGGAACACGCTCGTCAATCGCTTTATAAACGACTTCCGTCACAATCCCCCTGATCTGCTGAAGATCCTGTTTGTTCATACAAACAACACTAAGAATTATTCGCACAGTTCTGGGGAGTGATTACTATTCTATCACACTCAATTCTGCCGAATATCCAAGCTATAAAGAGCCACCGCGTTGAGAGCGAATATTTTCTCTTCAGCTTCGAAACCAAGATTCAAATCTTTAATCAGCTGAATGTGTTTATCAACAGGGCACATCGGCCAGTCCGAACCAAACAACACATTAGCTGGCTTGGCGAGAACTACTTTTTTTAGTACTTGGACAACCGCTTCCCAGCCGCCGGATGCTTTAACGACTTCGGGATCACCCATGGCTGAAATATCGTAATATATGTTCGGTTGATCTTTGGTGATGTCAAAACAGTATTGCATCTTCGGCCAATAGAAATGAGCCAGAACTATTTTGAGCCTTGGGTATTTCTCACAAAGTTCGACGGCGTATTTCGGATCATTGTATTTCGCGCACTCAATGTCGTCAGAGTTAATGCCAGTATGAATCACAACCGGAACATCGAACCTAACGCATAACTCATAAATCGACGAACATCTTTCGTCTATCGGGTAAAATGGATCGTGTCCAGGAAATAATTTAATGGCACAAATTTCCTTGTTGGCAAGCGAAGCCTCGAGCTTTTGGATTTGTTCGTCACGATCATGAAATATGTTTATCGTCCCCATTGTAAACAGATGATCCTTATCGCGAACTAATTCCGGCAGCGTATTTAGATCAGCACATTTTGGATTTGGCACGTTGTCAGGAATAACAATCGAATAACTGATCCCTTTATTTTTCATTGACGAAAGTAACTCAGTTTCTATACTTGTTAGCTCCCTCTTCTGATCACCGGAATACGAAATGTGTACGTGGCTATCGATAATCATATTATTTTATTACACCACTCCCAACCGCCTCTTTAATGTTCTTGAACCCATCTCTTCGTAGTAGTTCCGCGAGGCCCTTGTTGATTTCGCCGATGGCTTGCGGACCTTGGAAAATCATGCCAGTAATCATTTGGACAAGTGAGGCGCCACGGCGTATTTTCTCGTAGGCGTCTTCAGCCGTAAAGATTCCGCCGGTGCCGATGATGACGAACCTATCGCCGGTTGTTTTGTACAGGTGCTCGATGAGTGCGAGTGATGCGTCGACAGTTGGCTTGCCGCTAATTCCGCCCTTGTCGATGCCAGCAATTTCGGTTTGGTCGATTTCCGGCCGGTCGCGCTTCTTCGTTAGGTTCGACAAAATGATTCCGTGGACGCGATGGCGCTTGCAAACCTCTACCAAGCCATCGAGTTCACTGGTCGTCAAATCCGCCGGCATCTTGATGAAGATTGGTTTGCTGGTGGCAATCTTGTCGAGTTCGGTCATGAGTAACTCGAGGCGCTCCGGCGTGGTAAAAGGCTCTCCCCCGCACGTATTCGGACAACTTATGTTTATCGTAAAGTATTGTCCAATATCAACGAACGCCTTAAACGCTTTTACGTAGTCGGCGATTCCCGATTGAACCTCGACGGTCGACGAATCATTAGTCTTCGCGACGCTTATGCCGATCGGCAGCGGTAACTTTTCGTGCTTCAACTTCGCCGAAAGCAACTCTGCTCCATCATTCTTCAGCCCGTAATAGACAACAAGTCCTTTGCTCTTTGGCAGTCTCCATAGTCGAGGTCTTGGATTCCCCGCGCACGGCTCCCCCGTGATAGAGCCAACTTCCTCAAAACCAAAACCTACGGTCTCCATAACATTTGTCAACTGCGCGTTCTTATCAAAGCCGGCAGATAAACCAACGGGGTTCGCGAAATGTATTCCAAGAATATCCTGCTCCAGGATCGCATCGTCATACCGGTAATTCAGTCGCGCGAGCATCCGCAACGGCGCAACCGAACCAATCACTCGCCCAATCAATGAAAAACCGTCATGTACATCTTCCGGGTCGCGCTTAAAAATAATCGGCTTCAATATATTCTGATAACCCCAAGCCTGTAACTTCGTAGCGAACATAGAAAGAAAAGCACGAGCTGTTTAGGCTCGCGCTTTATTCAACTAGGCTTTAGCTCTAGTAATCCCCTCGACAATCAACTTCTTAGCAGCTACGGCGTCTTGCCAGCCCTCTATCTTTGTCATCTTCTTCTCCAGGATCTTGTAGGACTCAAAGAAAAATGAAATCTCGTCCTTCATGTGTTGAGACACGTCGGCGAGGTCGTTCACGTGCTTGAAGCGTGGGTCGTCCTTCGCAACAGCGAGAATCTTCTCGTCCTGGCCTTTGTCGTCACTCATGACGAGGACACCGATCGGACGAACATCGACAGCTACACCTGGGAAGAGCGGATTCGACACGAGCACCAAGACGTCGAGCGGGTCTCCGTCTCCGCCGAGGGTCTCTGGAAAGAAACCATAATCAGCCGGATAGAACATGGGGGCGAACAACACTCGATCAAGCTTGATAATTCCCTGCTCTTTATCAAACTCGTACTTGTTCTGCGAGCCCTTTGGAACCTCGATAATTGCTTGACACACTTCTGGAGCTTTAGAACCAATGGAGAGTTTCATACATTGAAAATGGTTAAAATGTAATGGGAACGGTAAGCGCGCCAGCATTTTCTGGCAAGCCCGATGGGTTGTCCTTCTCAAGAAGGAGCGTCCCGTGCGTGCCAGAAGCAGGCTGAACAAACTCAATCGTTGCAGTGAAGGGAACGAAATCCGTTGTCATCCAGTCACCGTCCGCATGTGCGGTAGAGGAACCAATCATCGTACCGTTCTCATCGAGTACCTTCACAGGGAACTGAGCTTCAAAAAAGAAACTGTCGACTGCTTCGCCCCTCAGAACGAGCGGGCTTGAGACCGGTTTTGACTCGTCAAAATTAGTGAGCCGTACAAGATTTGATCGATCTGCACAGCCAGCCCCAAACAGAGCGAGTCCGAGAGTAGCAATGAGCATTTTCTTGAACATATGGGACAAAGTGTACGGCAATCTGCAAATTTTGTATACTACCAGCGTATGCAACATCCTAAAATGTTTGCTTTTTTGCTGGCAGTCGGTCTTCTTCTCTCCCCCGCCGGAAAAGCCCTCGCGTTTGATCCCAACTATATCCTATCAGATGATGATCTTAAGGATTCCTTCTCCATGGATCTCCCCCAGATTCAAGCCTTCTTATCAAGGGGCTTCCTTGGCGAGTATCGGACGGCCGATCAGAACGGAAACATTCGCAGTGCAGCCCAGATTATTTACAACGCCTCGCAGAATTACGGCATCAGCCCGCGCTTCCTCCTGGTTCTCCTCCAAAAAGAACAAAGCCTCATTTCTGATAATGACCCCTCAAGCAAACAGTTGGATTGGGCCACAGGCTACGCCATTTGCGATTCATGCGACCTTGCTGACCCCGCGTTCAGCCGGTGGCAAGGCTTTGGCAAGCAAGTGAATTCCGCCGCGCTCCAGTTTATGGATGGCTACATGGCGGACATTACGCAGAAAGGCAGAACCGCCGGCAGTTACGGCCCCGGCGTTCCAGTTGTCGTGGACGGCACCACAATTATTCCCGCAAACGCGGCTACGGCATCCCTCTACGCCTACACCCCGCACCTTCATGGCAACAAAAACTTTTCGGCTATTTGGAATTCTTGGTTTGGCCGTGATTATCCGGACGGAACGCTCATGCAAGTCCCTGGCGAAAAGGGCGTCTGGCTCTTACAGGATGGCTACCGCCGAGCAATTACGAGCCAAGCGGCCTTGCGTTCGCGCTTCAATGCTTCGCTCGTCGTGAATGTATCGCATGACGTTCTTGATCGTTTTCCAGACGGCCACGCCATCAGCCTGCCAAACTACACCATCGTCAAAGACGATAACGGCAAGATCTCGCTTCTTGTTGATGATGCCCTGCGCCATATTGACACCATGGAAACGTATCACGCAGTTGGCTTCTCTGAGGACGAAATAGTCGGGATCTCAAACGATGAAGCCGGGCAATATGAGGTGGGCGAGGAAATTACGTCAAAATCCCTCTACCCCCAGGGACGGTTGCTCCAGCTCAAAACAAATGGCGCTGTGTTCTATGTTGCAGACGGGACGCGCCACGCCATACTTGACAAATCCGTCATGACAGCGCGGTTTCCCGGCGCAACGCTTTTCCCAATCGCTCCAGTGGAGGTCGAGCAATTCAAAGAAGGCAAAGCCCTTGGCATGCCGGACGGCTCGCTCGTAAAAATTCCTGATGACCCAACGGTATACGTCATCACGGACGGAATGAAGCGCGCCATCCCCACAGAATCCATCTTCACGTCATACGGTTACGCTTGGAAAAATATTGTTACCGTCACGCCCTCAGTCTTAAAACTGCATCCCCCTGGCGATCCCCTTTCAACCTCAGCAGACGATCAAGTAAAGACCGCCAACAGATAATCCTATGCTTGTCTTTGCCGGCTTCATCCCGCATTCTCCGCTCCTCATGGAGAGCGTAAACACAAAGCGCCTTCATGAGGCAGACAAAACGCTGTCCGCGCTTGATGCGTTTGCTGATGAACTCTTCACAGCGCGTCCCGATACCATTGTCATTCTGGCTGAAAGCCCCACCATGTATGAGGACGCTTTTTCTCTCAATGTTGCGGATCCATTCACGGCGGATCTCTCGGCGGTGGGAGATCTTGGCTATCACAAAACGTATCACCCAGACTTTGGCTTTATTGATAGCCTGCAAAGATTCGCCCGCCAAAATAACGTTCCCGTTTCGCTTTCTACGGATGAGCATCTGCCGTTTCAGACAACCGTCCCCCTGCATTTTGCCACTCGTCATCTCAAAGATGTCCGGGTCGTCCCCATCGCTCCCTGCAGTCTGGACGGTAAGGCGCATTTTGCGTTCGGTAACACGCTTAAGCATTTAGTCATGGATAGTAACAAACGAATCGCAGTCATCGCCTCCGGTGACATGTCCCATGTTGAAGATGCAGTTTTTGACGAGCGTCTGCTCACCATCCTCAGGGAACATAACGCCTCCGGACTACTCCAGCTTGATCCTGATCTGATTGCAGGCGCAATAGACACGTCCTACCGGCAAATCGCCATGCTCTTTGGCGTGCTTGATGGCGTTGGTACCACAGCCGAAGTGCTCAGCTATGAAAAACCTTTCGGCGCTGGTTTTGCGGTCGTGAACTTTATCCTGTGATCGCTGAAGTGTTTCCTAATCTTCGCCTCCCCCGCCGTTTTTCTTTTTTCGATTACAAAATTCCTGATTCAATGACGGTTGCTGTTGGCGACCTGGTGGCGATTCCATTCCGCGGGCGCGAAATCATTGGTCTGGTTGCGCACACAAAAGAAACGTCCGCCGAGCGCAAGCTTTCACAACTCGCAAACGTAGTCCACCGAAGCTGGTGCGAACCTGAGGACATCGTCCGCCTAGAAACCATCGCTCGCGCCATCGTGCAATCCCCCGCCAGCCTGTTTCACGGAATTTTCGATGGGGTAGGAACAAGTGATGCAAAACAAAATTACATAAGACTCTTATATAATTCGCTATCCGTAAAAAAAATTGACGTAGAGCAAGTGGGCGAGATCTTAAAATCCCCCGATCGAGTCCAGACCGTTTTCGGCGACAAAGTCCTCGGGGCAGTACTCGCAAGCGCGCTCGTCAAAACAACAACGGGACAGTGTCTGTTCCTCGTCCCCACTGAAAAGGACGCGAAGGATCTGCAAACGGCTATCAAGTCCTCGGTTGTCTATCACGGTCACATTAAACCGAGGGACCGAGCCAGCATCGCTCGCGCCTGGCATGAGGGCAAGATCCGCATCCTTGTCGGCACGCGCGGAGCCTCACTCATCCCCGCGCATGAGCTGTCCGCCGTTGTCGTGCTCGACTCTGCAAACGACGAGCATGCCAGCACTCGCCGTAACCCGCGGTTTGACGCCCGCGAAGCCGTTAAACTACTGGCCTCCCAGCACTCCGCTCGCCTCTTCTTCGTGGATCCCCTCCCCCGGCTCGAAGAGCTCGCTCCCAGTCTCCCCGCCGTACGGGCGAGGCTCGCCTCGCCCCCTTCATTCCAGATCATCGATCTCCGCAACGCTCTCCTCAGATCCGATGATCCCCTCTTAACCGAGCCCCTGCTTGAAGGCATAGAATCCGCTTTACAGAGCGGAAAAAAAGTGCTACTTTTTCTCAATCGCAAGGGCGTAGCCAAGCGTCTCCAGTGCGGAGCCTGCGGGCACATTCCCCTCTGCGGAACCTGCGGGAACGTTCCCTCCGTCAGGCTCGATGACCTGGTCTGCGATAGATGCGGAACAGAAATGTGGATCCCTAAAAATTGTCCAGCATGCGGAAAAGCAAAACTGGCCATGAAGGGCATAGGCGGAGCCAAGATTGCCGAGATCTTGCGCACACGGTTTTCTGACGCCACCGTTGGGCAAATCGAGAAGGGAAAAATTGAAAATCCCTACGCTCCCATCGTCATTGTCACCGAGTATTTCTTCAGCTCATTCCTTGATCCTTTCAAACACCTGAATCTTGGCCTAGTGGCCGACCTGGCCGGAGACATGGGCATTCACGGCGCGGACTTTCGCGGGGCCGAGAAAACCGCGCGCAAGTTGCATCGGTTACTCGCCTTCGCCAAACGCGAGAACGCCAACTGCATCTTGCAGACCTGGCTTCCTGATGTTCTGACGCCCATGTTGAATCTCGATACATTCATCAAAGACGAGCTCGAACTCCGTCAGCGCTATCAGCTCCCGCCGTTCTCCTCAAGATACGTCCTCGAAGGCGCCAAGATTGGAGAGCTCCCCGAAGCCCTGCGATCAATCGCCCGCGAACATGATGAAACAGTTGAAATTCGACCCCTCGTCACCTCGGGGTGTGATCCAACCCCTTCTAACCCTTTATCACCCTCTCTAACCCTCCTCCCAGATTCAGTGAAAATCACCCTCGATGGCCCCTATGAAATCCCTCCCCGTTCTCCACAACCCGAATAAAGAACTTCGCGTTGTCTCCACGCCGGTTGCTTTGGATAGGCTGGGCACGAAAGACTTCAAAACGTTGGTTGGAGAGCTCAAGGCCACCATGAAAGAAGAAAACGGCGTTGGCATTGCGGCTCCGCAGGTAGGCGTTCATGATCGGCTGATCATTGCAGAAACAAAAGCCGGCCCAACCGCCTTCATCAATCCAGAAATTGTCGAACGTTCCTTTAAGCTAGTGGAGGGTGAAGAAGGCTGTCTGTCCGTCCCTGGGGTGTGGGGCCTTGTCAAACGCCACCGTTCAGTTACCGTTAAGGCTATCCAAGAGGACGGCACGCCCATTGGTCTGAAAGCCACGGGCTTGCTCGCTATCATTTTCCAACATGAAATCGACCACCTTGACGGCATCCTTTTTATTGACCGTGCCACAGAGTTGCGAAAGACCGGTTCATCCCGGATCTAAGCTCCGCGTGGCCTTCTTTGGCACGCCTGACTTCTCTGCCCGGTTCCTCCAGGGTCTTATTGAGGACCCGTATTTCGAGGTTGTTGGCGTCATTACACAACCGGATGAACCCGTTGGCCGAAAAAAGATTTTGACCGCTCCGCCAACTAAAATCCTGGCACTTGAAAAGTGTATTCAGGTCTTCCAACCCGTTAAAATGAAGGATGAGGAATTCCTGAAGGCTGTCGAGTCCCTCAAGGCCGACGTCTTCATAATCGTCGCTTACGGTCGTATCCTTCCCCAGGCGCTTCTCGAACTCCCCAGGTTAGGCTGTATCAATGTTCACCCCTCGCTCCTCCCCAAGTGGCGCGGACCGTCCCCCATGCAGTCAGCCATCGTCGCCGGAGACAGCGAGACAGGCATCTCGGTGATGAAAATCGACGCCGAGATGGACCATGGTCCAATCCTCGCGCAAAAGGCCATTGCGCTACAGCCGAGTGAAACCGTCGAGTCGCTGACCAACACCGTGGTTCACGTTGGCGTCCCCCTTTTACTCGAAACTCTGAAAACCTATCACGCCGGGATGATCAAACCGGTCGAACAGGATCACTCACGGGCCACTTTCTGCAAATTGCTTACCCGAGAAGACGGTCAGATCAACCTCGTCGACGACCCGAAAATCCTCGACCAAAAAATCCGCGCCTACAACCCTTGGCCAGGCACCTGGACAATTCTAGAACGCGCCGGCAAGCCTTTGCGCGTAAAAATCCTCAAAGCAAAACTCGAGCAGGGTATGCTCGAGCTTACTCAGGTCCAGCCCGAAGGCGGAAAGCCCATGACCTGGGCGGACTTTGAACGTGGGCAACGATAGCTCTTAGAGTGGCAGAGCCGAAATTGTGTACGTCCCGGCACAGACCTCCTTTTCGGCGGCATCAGCGCAGGTGAGCGTGGCGGTGTCTGCACCGTAGGGCACCATCATTTTGCAATCTACATTCTTTCCGTCCACGGTTTTTCCCTTGAAGAGCATGCTTCCTGTGTTGGAGGATGAACGGTCATCAATAACCGCACCCTTATCCATCATCATGAAATTATTTCCAGGAGCTGGCGGGGAATATGTAAGCGTGGAGTATGGAAGCTTCGTGACACAGGTGCCAGCAGGATTTGAAAACGTGAGCGCGCTGTACTTTCCAATGATGCCGAAAAGATCTGACTTCACTTCGGAAAACTTCACTGGGCCTTTTGGCGCTTCCGCAACAGGTGCCGGGACCTCGGCGGGAACGTTTGCTGTTGGAGCAACATTTGACGAAGGTGAAGGAGCCTGACCTGCACAGCCCGCGCCCGTAAGCGCCACAGCTACCACCGCAACTCCGAGAAACTTCCGGTAATCCATCATAAACCATTCTTAAAGAATTTCCTGAAGTATACCAGGGCCGGCTTAAGGGGTGAATACTCGTGATCAACAGCCTTCACTGTGACTATTTTTCCGCTCGCCCAGCTGTAGAAAATTACTGGTAAAAGGATAAGGCTGAGGCCAAGAGGGTGATTCAAATAAGGGGTGAAGATATGCGTCACCAGCACAAAAATAATCATCGAAATCATCCCGACAGGGATCCATCTGTCAGCAGATCCTTTTTGTAAAAGATACATTGTAGCGTTAGCAAAAGAGACGGCAATCGCAAGAACACCCAGAAGGCCGAACACACCCATTTTCAACCAAAGATCCTGATAGCCCCACTCGAATCTGTAGGTAGTCCACTCTCCAGTTCCATTAATAGCTCTCACTCTCGGATCATCAGATACGAACGTCACTTCTTTCCCAAACCCCGCTCCAATAATTGGCGACTTCATGATCTCGACCATCATTGGCGGTAACAAATTCCAACGGCTCGACACAGCTAGTTCGCGCGCTCCCCCATCATCTCCTTTATAAAAGGGGCTGGCCGTAAAGTCAGGCCGAATCGGCAACGGGAAAACAACAATGAGCCATAACAACCCTATGGCCGAGCATTGCATGAGACCGAGCACAAATGATCGCAGAACAATCGTCTTCAGCTTTGCTCGAGTAGCAACGAGCAAAATGATGAACACGAGCGCGCCAATGACCGCGCCGATCATAAAACTTCGGGACAAGCTCGCAGAAATGCCAGCAAGAAGAACGGCGTGAACAAGCCAAATGTTCTTCTCGATCTTCTCCGAAAAATACGTAGCCGAAGCAAAGATGAACTCAAAAGCAAGAACCACAATTTGGCTCTGCTCGAATACTCGGAAGTACCAAGCACCCGTTGGGAATAAACCGGCGAGAGAACTCGGCGCTGTTAAGATGGTGATCTCGGCCAACCGCGCGTCCCGCACAAACGTGTAGAGATGCGAGAGGAACTTGCCGGGCAAATGCGTAAAGGCGAACAGAAGGCCGAGCGTTGACAAGGCAACCCAAACTGCCGAGACCGCCAGGGTCATCAGCATCAAGCGCTTCTTCTCACCGTCCCAAGCGATCGAGAGAATCGGCAAGATGTAGAGCACCAAGAGATACGAATTAAAATCGTCAAAGGCCTTGCCCGGTTCGTTCTGCAGAAAACCAACAATCCCGCCGAGCACAATCGCCGTACCGAATATAATCCACGGCACGTCTCGTCGAGGATTCAATCGCAGTGTCATCCTGAGCCCGTTCGACGGGCGAAGGATCTGAATTATCCATCCCAGCATCACCCCACCGAATATCACCATCCGAATGGACACCGGCAGACCAATCGACGACAGATCAAACAAATGCCCGTGGCCACCAACGAATATCTCGAGGAATGCGAAGGCAAGTCCCCACTCAAGACGCTTAATTGAGAGACCGAGCGCCACCACGAACCCCGCGGATACGGGAATAATTGACCACCAAGAATGCTGGACAAGCACAGCCAAAAGATGCGCGCCTAGAAGACCGACGAGTACGTACAGTGATCGTTTGTCGAAGAATTGAGATAGCATATTACCAACTCCCTCCCCCGCCACCGCCCGAACCACCGCCCGACGAACCACCAGAAAACCCACTGCTCGAATGCGGAACCGAGCTTGTCACCACCTGGCTCCATGAATTATTCAACTGCGCCAGGTTATGCGTCAGCAACATACTTGAAAACGCTCCATGGTTGGCATCCTCATACCACGTTGGCGCGGTCTTATAGAGCCCCTCAAACTTCGTGGCCCACTGTTCCTCAGCCCCCAACACCATAGCGTACGGCAAGAACTTTTCAAACATTTCCGGCTCCAGCTTTGGCGCGTTCAAGAGCTTCAGCTTGTCCATCTCCGTCAGCTTCAAAAATTCCTGGAAGCCAGCAATCTTTGCTTGCGCGTCAGCTCCCTTTGGCGTCAATTGGTTTGTCAGCCGGCCGGAAATCATCATGCGAATAATCACAAACGCCACAATCGGGAACATGAGAAGAATGCCAAGCCCGGCGGTCAAGAAACTTACAATGACCGTGCCCACAACCAGGACCGTTGAAATAATCGCCAGCTGTTTATTCATCTTGTCTGCCTTCTCCTTGGCGGAAATATCGAAATAACCCGCAGTCCGCAAATGCTCCTCTGTCTTGGCCGTAATGTCTTTAATCTGATCCTCGTAATCAAGAGCCTTCTCCATGAGATCACTGACGAGTATGCTCGAACGTTTGTCGAACAACATATCAAACAAAATCTTCTCACCAGGATGCTTCAACGATGAACCTTCCTTAAGTTTGACGAGCTCAAAATCTTTTTTATCAGGCCAAAACGGAATCTCCTTTACGGTATAGCGAATTTTCAGGTAGCCTCGAACAGCGAGATCAAGGATGATCGATGAAACATCTTTCCTATCAACGGATCTATCGAGTATTGTGCCCACATCAATCGGCGCCAAACCGTTCGGCGGTTCATACGCCACCACCACCGGCCCTTTGTATCCAGGCTTTGAGAAAATCCTTGAAATAGCAAACACGATGAAGCCAATAAGAGAAATGATGAACAAAAGCGGAATTAACAGAAATAACCAATCAGTGCCGGACACCGTAATGTCCTGAATCGTGGAACGCAATCCGTCGCTCGGAATAACAGTATCATTCACAATGCCAAGCGGAATGCCGAGTACAATTGTTAAGCCCTCGCCGGCCTCCAGCGGTTTGGTGGTGAAATAAATCGCCTTCCCCGGGAAATCAGCCGGCGTGCATTGCTTGTCAGTGCTACCTGCCGGACCAGTAAAACAATCTACCTGCTCAGCCACTGCTGGACCAGGCACAAAAACAGAAGCCGAGGCCTTTTTTATCCCTACCGGCCAACCGTTACCCGTCACATTCCAATACAGCTCGTCATGATCCTCAAATGGCCGAATGACATTCGTCACCGTGTAATCAATCACATACGTCTTCACTCCGCTCACTGTCTTGTTCGCCTCACCGATTTTAAGGTCGAGTATGCTGTTATTCGTTGACTCAACATAATGGTACGGCTGGCCGTTTCCGTCTTTCACACTATTCACGCTGATGCCAATGTCAGGGCCGTCAACTGCGGTCAGCGGAATATCGCGAAAAATTCCGTGCTTCTGATTATCGCCAAAGTTATATTCAATGATCTCGGTCACCTGAATTGCGCCGTCCGCCTGGAGCACGATTGAGGAGGTAAAGTTATCAATCACCTCATCACTCGCGTACGCGTTTGCATGAACCGCGAAAAATGCGAAAACGAAAACTCCAAGCGCGCACGCGATTCTGGCAATGCTTCGCTCAGGTTTCATAATCGTATTTAGAAGGCTACGTTCACGTTCTGCTTTTCCTTCTCCTCGGCCCCAAAGAACTCGCCGGTCTTGAAACCGAGCAATGGAGCGATGATGTTCGAGGGGAAAACCTGCACCGCATTATTCATCTCACGCACCGTGGCATTGTAGTAACGACGAGCAGACTGAATGTCGTTTTCGAGAGAAGAGAGCTGTTCCTGAAGCTGTTTGAAATTTTCCGAGGCCTTGAGGTCAGGATAGCCCTCGGCCACTGCAAACAAGCTCTTGAGTGCGCCGGACAACATCGTTTCCGCTTGTGCTCGGCCAGCAATCGCTCCAGACGGAACGCTCATAGCGTTCGAGCGAGCCTTAGTCACTTCTTCGAGCACCGAGGACTCATGCGCTTTATAACCTTTTACGGTTTCGACCAAGTTCGGCACAAGGTCATAACGTCGTTTTAACTGCACATCAATGTCTGACAGCGCGTTCTTCGTTCTGTTTCTGTAGCTCACAAGCTTGTTAAAGATGAGCACAATCCAGCCAAGAATCAGCACCCCAACCACTAAAATAAGAATAGGCATATTGTCTGTCATCTCGAGCGTAGCGAGAGATCTGATTGGCCGATGCCCCTGATTGCCAATTCAGATCCCTCCTTACGTCGGGATGACAATAATTAATTTCGTTTTAACCAAGCCGCTACATACGCCAGCACAATAAATTTTGGCGTGCAGGCCCAAAGTATAAGCCACGGAATAAGGCCGTGATGCTTTTTCATGTACTTGCGCAAACTCGTCCTAATCCATTTCTGCTTACGGAGCGTCGCTACCTTGTTGAAGCTGTGGCCCTTGTGGTGGATGATCTCGCAATCGCCATAGGATCTAACTTTGAAGCCCGCATCAACCGCCACTTTGCAGTAGTCAACTTCCTCGAACCAAATGAAGTAACGCTCGTCGAGCAGGCCAACCTTGTCCATCAGTTCTCGGCGAATAAACATGAACGCGCCCATGATCGAATCAACATCTTGGGTTTTCAGAGGATCAACGTCGCGCATCATGTACCTGTCAACGGCCTTCAAGTGCTTGAACACGTGAGGTAGTTTGAACAGAATCTCAAGCTGATCGAGCATCGTCGGGAACCGGCGAATACTCTCTTGATGCGAACCGTCGGGATATCTGATCACACAACTGCCAATACCCACCTCTTTATCTGCATCAAGGTGATCAATCATCCGCTTCATCACTCCGGGCGGAACAATCGTATCCGGATTCAGCAGAAGCGCGTACCGTCCCGTGCATTGTCTCAACCCAACGTTGACCGCCGCTGCAAACCCTCGATTCTCCGCGTTCACGATCACCTGCGCCTCCGGTAGGATTTCTCGAACAAACGCCGGCATCTTTTTGTCATTCGCATTATCAACCACCACGACGTCAAAATTAACATCATGCGCCGCCGCTAGGCTCATAAAACACGCCCGCAAAACGTCCGGATCAGTTTTGTAGGTAACGATAACTATTGTTGTGTCTCTTAATTCGGCATTCATAGTGTTTGTCATTGTTGCATCATTCTCCATCCTGAGCGAGAGCGAAGGATCCGCCTTTCCCAGCGGAGAGGGTCGGACCCTTCGGCCTAAGCCTCAGGGTGGGATGGCTCTGCGCTGCTACAGACCGTGTTTCCTAGCAATAATCTCTCTCGCCTCAGTGTACTTCTTTATGCTCTTTGGTTGCCAGGGCGAGTATTGCCAAGGAATCCTGTAGGCGAGTTTTGGCAGCCAGGCCGAGCCGATCCTCGATACCCCGTCAATCCGCACGTGGAAGAGAACTCCCGGCACGAGTATCCCTCGATGCCCCCGCTCAAGCATGGTCAACCACACGTCCCAGTCTTGCAGACGCTTGATCTGCTCGTCAAACCCCGGAAAATCTGCCCGCCGAATGAGCGAGGTGGTGTGGGCAAAGTTCATCTTCCGTATCTTCTCATCACTAAACGGCGTCCCCCAAAATGTCTTCCAGCCAAACGTAAAACCAGAATAGGCATAACTGGCCTGCGGATTTTGTATAAGACTCTTATGCATTTTTTCGAGCATCTCGTTCTCCATGACAATATCCGCATCGCAAAAAATGACATACTCGCCTCTACTCTCGGCGAACCCTCGGTTCCTTGCCGGATTCGAGCCTTTATTTTCTTGACGAACAACCTTAATCTTGCCGGCGTATTTTTCGAGTACTTTCAATGTCTCATCCGTAGACCCGTCATCAACCACAATGATTTCGATCTCCTTATATGTTTGGTCGAGTACCGAATCAATACACCCCGGCAGTGAGCCCGCGTGCTGATACGTTGGAATGATGACTGAAATAAGTGGTTCCATAACCTGTTATAACCCTCTATAACCCTCTATAACCCTCTCACCATGATGATCCCCCTCAGCTTACTCGTTTGCACTTCTCTTGTGAACTGCTCCAACACTCGTACCCGTCCGCGTGATCCGAGCTTTGATCGGAGTGCCGGATTTTCTACGAGTTTCCTAATCGCCGCCTCGATCTCTTCGATGTGGTCATTCACAAGCAACCCCGTTTCTCCGTCGAGTACCGCTTCGACAACGCCCCCAATGTTCGTCGCCACCACCGGCAAACCGAACAAATTGGCTTCGAGGTACACGATTCCAAATCCTTCGCGATCAGTTTCAGACCGAGTAGTCGGCATCACAAAAATATCCGCTGATGCATAAATCCCTGGCAGGTCTTCATCACTCGCGTTCAGAATCATTGTTACTCGATCACTCAATCCTCGGCGAGCAATCTCGGTTTCGAGCCTCTCACGCATCGGCCCATCACCCACAATTGTATATTTAACGCCTGGCAAATGTTCCAGTATTTCAAGCACCTTCAGGTGCCCCTTTCTCTCAACCAGCCTCGCCACCGTCAACAGCATTATCGTATAGTTATTTACCTTGTCATCTCGACCCATTCTGTCGTCTAGACCCATTCTGTCATCTCGACCCATTCTGTCATCTCGAGCAGAGCGAGAGATCTGATTGGTCGACAGTGAGATGGGTACCCCAAGCGCCCCGCTGGCCAGCTTCAGCAACTCTTTCAGATCAACCAGCCCCACGCCCTTCCTCACGGATTTCGACGCCTCCACAAACACATCACTCACCGGCGGGTAGACCGTCAGGATGCGCCGTAAGGGTCGAGCCATGTCTCGACCCCGTACGAACCGCTCCACCTCGCCCCTCAAAGCCTCCGAATTCGTCACGATCAGGTCAGCACCTCGCAGAATCCTCCTGGACAACCATCTCTTCCACGCATTTCGTCTGGCGAGATCAAAATCCATGCTATGCAGGAATATGCCGTACGGACGAGAAAATATCCACGCCACCGTTCCCACTGGCAAAATATGATTCACGAAATACAGATCTGCATCTTTTCGAGACTTCCAAAAAAATGAAAATAATTCCTTGTAGCCAGGTTTCTTGGACAGCTCAACCACTTTCACCTCGTGCGGGTATGTTTCAACAACCGCCGAAAGATAGCGGGCCACGCCTCCTCGCTCTGAAAGCGCACCAAGCATTGGAGCAATCACGCGCCTCATACCGTTTCAGAAACTTCCTCGCGGATGCCGTTAGCTCGGAGCCGAGGAACGAGTTGCCACAGTGCGCGCAAATGGTCGAGCGTTATTGACCGCGTTGCAAAGGCCACGGCAAAAAAGACAACCGCCCCAATCGGCACCGTAATGATCCACGGCAAGAACATTTTCACGACGAGTACCACGCTGGCCATGACGGCCCCGGAAGCGAACGAACCGCCAACGGCAGTGATGAAGTCATACATGGGAACCTTAATAATTTTAAATGAGAGGACGTAACCCGCAAAAAACATAAATGAGAAGCTGATCAGCGCTGAGACTGCTGCGCCCGGAATGCCGAGCCGAGGGATCAGCAGTAAGTTTGCCACGAGATTGATAACCATGGTCACACCCATGATGCCGGTCTTGAGCGCTTGACGACCACTAGCGTTAAGAAGTGCACCGATGGGAAAATCAAGGAAGATAAAGAGCAGGGCAAAGACGAGGATTTGGAGCGTAGGCGCAGCTGCGGCAAACTTACTGCCGTAGAAAAACTGAATAATCTCAGGCGCTAGGGCAAACAAACCAAAGACAACGGGTGCCGCGAGCAGAGCAAGATACCACTCGGCTGAGAGGAATGTCTTCTTGAGCGCCTCGGGATCCTTCACCTGCGCGCTCATGGTTGGATACAAAGCGCCGATGAAAGCGAGGGGCAAAAACTGGAAAGAGTACGCCAGCTTGTAGGCCACAGCGTATACGCCCACTGCCCCGGCACCGAGCACCATGTTCAGCGTGAAGGAATCGACATAGGAATAGATTTTGACAAACACGGCCGCCACAAAAAACATGCTGGCCATCTTGAACGGCTTCCAGCCAAGTGAAAAACTCGGAACGAGCGCTTTTATTCCCAGACGTCGAACAACATGAAATAAGGCGAACAACGCATTCCAGCCACTACCGATAATCAGAGCAACAATCAGCAACAACATGAGCATTAAACCGGCTACTGCGCCACCATTCGGCGGAAGTAAAAACAAAGCAGATAAACCAACAACCGTGGTGATCGCCTGTCCGACAAAAATCCCGATGGACTCGAACTTCAAATTCTGTTGACCCCTAAGCACGCCGTACATGGACAATGAGATGGTGTCGAGGAGCATCACAAATACCGCCAGCTCCGTCAGCATAGTCGCCTCTACACTGAAACCCAGCAACCGAGGGGCCACGAAAGCCAGAACAACCGTCACCGGCATGAGCACGAGTTTGTTCGCCAAGACGTTTCTGGCGTATTCCAGCGCCTTCCCCGGCTCCTTAGCCACTTCTCGAACCAAGACCGAGGTCAGACCAACGTCATCAATCGCGCCAATAGTCGTAGTCAGTGCCAGGGCCAAAAAGTAGGAACCCGTTGCATCTTCCCCAATCGTCCGCGCAATCACCGCAAAGTACAAAAACGCCACCGCTTTCTGCCCAATAGACGCCGCCGTCAAAAGGAACGTATTCCTGGCAAGTTGAGACATATTTACCCACTATACTACGCCAAAACCCCCAAAATAACAAAGAGCCCCGCGCCGTTCCCGGCAGGGCCCTTGAGGACGCTAAATCTTTGCGTCCAAGCCTGAATCAGTCCTCCGCGGGATCTTCTTCGAGGATGAAGTAAGACTCCGCTTCTTCGATGTCAATCACGTGGGTACCCACGTAGTCAATTTCGGCCGTTTTGATGCTAACGCGCATCTCTACGCCGTCCACAAGTTCGCGGTCACCGTCTGCGTAGTGCCAGCTGAGCGCGAGTGTCGTAGCCGGGGCCATGATCTGGTCAAACACGAGCGACAGCAGAAGATCGCCGTCCCGGTCTTCGTCGTTCTCGACGAAGAAGGAGTGCAGATCAATCAGCTGATCCTTGGCGACCAGTTGTGGCTGAATGCTGTTCTCGAACTCGTAGTTTTCCTCGCCCGAGGTCGCGTTGACGTCGAGCGATACCCGAACCATGTCGTCCGCCGCGCTCAGAAAGGTGACGAGTGAAAAGGTCACGTCGTCCTTCACGGTGAGACCATCCTCACACTGTACATTCTCCACCACCGCCCCATCTGCCTTCCACACAACGATCTTCATGGCATCCTCCCTTTCGTTGACCGCGTCAGGTTAGTCAAATCCGGCCTCCCTGTCAAAACAAAGAGCGCGTCCAACGGGTGGCGGTGTCAGACGACACTCTTTGTTTGCCACTCGCGAACGCGCGAGCCTTCCTTCCTATCGTGGTTCAAGCGCCACAACATAATCCCCGTCGCTCACGCATCCTTCGAACGTGAGGACGACTCCCGTTGCCGTGCGATACGTCATCCGCACGAGTGTTGACGTGAGATCATCGCTGTCCGAATCGGGATCCGGCAACAGCTCAAACTCCGAGTACATAGCAATGATCTGCTCCGCAATCTCCTCCATGAGTTCTCCAGAATCTGGCGCGGAACCCCACACTGCAGACAAACCGTCTACGAAGGATCGGCGATCAATTTCCCGGCCATTGAAGACGTCCGAAAACGAAATAGCGTCATCATCGGTGTCGAACAGTTCACTCCTGCTTTCGTTGGTCGCGGAGAAATCGATGATGAATTGATCGGGCACTTCATCATCAAACTCCACCGAGATCATGAATCCGCCGCTCGATTTTACTCGCCACAGAGGCGACTCCTTGACCGGAATATTGCAACCCCGTCCTTCAGCGTAACGGATGACCTCGCCCATATTCACCTCCCGCCAGACAGAATGACAACAAAACTCACTTTCGTCAAAAACAAAACACGGCCATTCGTATATGGCCATGCTCATCTCGATATATTATGTCACGTGACCATACACTTCCCGAGCCCATTCATTTTTTACGTGGTTTTGTCCACGACAACTCAGGCAAGAGCTCAATATACGAATTGAGTTTTTCAGATCATTCGTCGCTTCCCCCGAATCGAGTGGGGAGTTATCGTCCCGGATGCCGACAAAAACATCGGCTTAGCAAGGCTTCTCCACGAATCTTTCCCTCCCTTTTGCGAGGAATGGTTCAAGCTTCACTTCGATTGGCCACGCTGCCTCAGTCCATAACGCCCGGGACGATCAAAATTGCTTTCATAGACTAAGTCTATTAAGAATTCATCGCCCCATTCGGGACAATCCGAGTATATACGAAACCGAACAGAACACAAACATGGATATACCCAAGACAAAAAATCAGATCAAACGGTATGACTATCTTTTGCGACGTGCATATCAATATCCTTTGGATTAAAGCCAAGCTCTGGAAGAATGCGATCTCTCAAGTCAATTGCCGCGACAAAAAGAAGTGCAGGAATATCGGCGCCAACTTTAAATGCACCTTCCTTAAGTTTTTCTACAATGTCAGGACACGTGCGTTGTAAGTCTCCCATCACCTCATACAGAACCTGTTCAGCATCGAATGCATTTTTTGGTGCACGCTCTCGTACCTTGGCAATAATGATTTCACGTTTACCGTCAATTATTTCTTTGATCCCGCTATTATTAAGTATCTCCTTGCCCAAGGTGTTCAGCTGTCTGGGTGAATGGGCTGGCGCAACTCGGTCTCTCCATAATGTTTCGACCTTGGTTTCAACTGACATAAACCTCTCTCGTATGTCTTTAAGATCTGGCTCTATCCGATCCTTTAAAGTAGCCGCGACATTTGCAACTTGAGTCTTCAGTGTCCCCCAGGCAACTCCAACGCCAATCAGGATCACAGCCACTCCCAAAGCCGACTCGACCAATCCAATCTGAATTACAGGCTGCTGAGTTTTTGCAGTTTCAGTCGTCGGAACGGCAGTGCCCACTGAAGGTTGGGCACTAAATGTTTGCAACATTGCGTTGGCCATATCTAGTTTAATTATACTCTTACCCGCGCCATTTTTTTCGTCAAGAAGATTATACCCGTTTCAATGCAAAACCCCCCGATTGCTCGAGGAGTTTCTGTCAGGTACTAGTGCTGAGGTTCCATCTTCTCGGTCACCATTTTAACGAACATGATGATGAAGATACCGGCCACTACGGTCACGGCTTGGTGGATGGAGTTAAACAAGAACATTTGCTGAACTGCCACAGCAGCCAGGGAGTCATTGATTCGTGGCAAGACTGAATTGCCCAGGTCCATGATCAGATCAAAAATATAGAAGCCGATAATAATTTTCTGACCCTTTGCGCGTTCATCCTCATGAACATGATGAGCAGTAGCTACCTCATTCCAAAAAGCTGGATAGGTTAGAATGGGGTGAATCAGGTTATAAACAGGAATGATGTGCCCCCACACCAGCCATTCTGGTGATGACTTCATGTGGTGATGGTATGACAGATTCCGAGCAGCCCGGCCAAGCCAGAAAAGGTAGATGATGGCGGAGACAAAGTAGCCCAATCCAGCCAATCCACCGATTGCTGACCCAATAAAAGTACGTGGAGTGAAAAATGGGACGGTGGAATAAACCTGAAAGTACTCGTACACTCCAAACACTGCACCAATAGCCGAACAGATGACCGCCAAACCAGCAAAAATCATGAAGGCTTTGTACAGACCTTGCAATGATTTAGGTTGACCGGCGTGATGAGCAGTCTCTTCAGATGAGGTGGTAGCAATGAGATAAAGACCAACGGGGGTTCCAATAACAATACCGAGAAGTGCCAGAACCCCAAGCAGGCCAAGGAACACCTGCATCAAACGGCCCACCGAAGAGGTAAGTGATCCATCATCGGACTGCGATGCACCATCCGCAGGCTGAATGATATCGTCTGGGTTGTACATGAGGTCGCTCCTTGTGAGCGGCGCTGCATGAGCGGATGGGATGCCCAACAAAGTTTGTTCCGACCAGGTAGACGAGTCCAACCGTGCGCCGTTCAGCTGAGAGATGACGAATGATGAGATCGCATAAAGCGATAACGTGAAGATCAACGTCACCCATGGCACTACCAGGAGCAACACCCCAATCAGTCTTCTATTTTTCATAGTCAAAGTAAAATATTTGCTCAACAATAACACAAAAGACGGAAAAGCTCCGTCTTTTGTAGTAACTGATTATCGCTTTCTCCACTGTGGTGAGCGTCTTGCACCGTGTTTGCCTGGCTTCTTTCTCTCTTTCTTTCTTGGATCGCGGGTCAGCATGTGCTTAGCTTTGAGAGCTGGGCGCAAGGCGATGTCGAGTTTGAGCAAAGCGCGGGCAATAGCAAGACGCGTGGCGTCTGCCTGGCCAATCATGCCTCCGCCGGAGGTTTTGACTGACACGTCAACGGTTTCAGTCTTACCAACTTCTGCAAGCGGACGAAGCACCATGTAGCGGAGCGTAGCCGTAGTGAAGAAGTCTTCAAAGGCTTTGCCGTTCACGGTAATAGTCCCCTTGCCACCGGTAGTGATGCGGGCTTGGGCCACGGCCGTTTTTCGGCGTCCTAATGCTTGGAAATATTTGTCAGCCATATTATTCAATGTTCAAGCGCATGAGTCTTGCTTTGCGGTGCTTGGTCTTTGGGAGCATACGGGACACCGCCATGCGAAGAACATCCGTAGGATCATTCGCCCACATCTGAGCCAATGACTTGGTGCGCAGACCACCCGGATGAGCGGTGTGGTGCTGGTACACTTTCTGATCCATTTTCTTGCCTGTCAAAATCATCTTGTCTGCGTTCGTTACTTTGACGAATTCGCCGGAGTCAACGTTTGTCTCATATGATGGGCTGGTTTTGCCAATCAAGTGAGAAGCGATGTTGGACGCCAAACGACCGACAATTTTGCCGGAAGCGTCAAAGGTCACAGTTTTGCGTATAATGTTTGCCATATTAGACAAGTTCAATCAGCGCGGTTTCGGCCCGGTCTCCCTGGCGTGTTCCAAGCTTGGTAATGCGAATGTATCCGCCATTTCTGTCCTTAAAGCGAGGTCCAAGCACATCCATCAGCTTTTCCACCGGCTGGTCCGTAAGGAAAAACGCCTTCAAAAAACGACGTGCAGAAAGATCACCCCGACGGCTGACGGTGATGAGCTTCTCAATAATGGGGCGAGCGTACTTTGCTCGGCCCAAACTGGTTTCAATTCGCTCGTGCGTAATGAGTGCCTGGGCCAAGTCCCGCATGAGGGCCTTTCTGGCTGACGGCTTACGTCCGAGGATTTTCTTCTTAGATCTATGGCGCATATTACTCTTCCTTAGGCGCTTCCTCCGACGCGCGGGCGACTTGTTCTGTTAATTCAGCGTTGTTGAGCTGTCCCTGAATCCACGTGAAGTGGTTCAGGAGAATCTTGGTAGCTTGTTCTACGGCTTCCTGCGGAGAGACCGTGCCATCAGTGGCAATGGTCATGAGGAGCTTGTCGTAGTTGGTAATCTCTCCCACGCGCGTGTTCTCTACCTTAAGTCCAACGGATCGAACCGGGCTGAACATGGCGTCTATGGCGATCACGCCAATTTCCGTTGGCGCTTCTTCCCGCTCTTCAGTGGGCAGATAGCCTCGGCCCTTGGAAACAGTGATTTCCATGTCGAGCGTAGCCTTCTCATCCGTGATCGTGGCTAGGACCAGGTCCTTGTTCAAAATCTCTACGTCGGCGTTGGCCGTAATGTCTGCACCAGTCACCGCTCCCCCGCCTGTTTTCACAAGCTTGAGAACCACCGGCTCATCAGAGTGACAGCGGAGGCGGAGCTTTTTCAAGTTCAGCATCACATCGAGCACGTCTTCCTTAACACCGCTAACGGCGGAAAACTCGTGTTGAACACCCTTGATCTTCATGGCGGTCACCGCACCTCCCGGAAGAGATGACAGAAGCACTCGGCGGAGAGCATTCCCTACCGTGGTGCCGTACCCGTGGTGAAGCGGCTCAATAGTGAGCACAGCCTCATGGTCATGAGCGCCTGGGGTGAAATACATCTTTGAAGGCAGGAAAATGGTCTCCATACATCGTAATTAGGCGGTAAGCTCAGGGCTTAGCGCATTGAATAGAATTCAACGATGAGTGTCGGGTCAAATACTTCCTTAAGGTCCTCGCCCATAGGGAGACTGACAACTTTCCCCTTCATAGTCTCCTCTCTATGAAGCCAACCCGGAACTTTCTGCGTCTTCTGACGTTCAGCCAAGTCAGCAAACAATTTCTTGGCTTGCTTGTTGGTTCTGACTTCTACAATATCACCCACGTTCACCTGGTATGACGGAATGTTCACTTTCTCACCGTTTACGAGGAACATGCAGTGGCTCACCATCTGTCTTGCCTGTGGGCGAGTGATAGCAAAACCCATGCGGAAAACCACGTTATCCAAACGTGTTTCCAAAGAACGGCTCAAATGCTCACCGGTATTTCCGGCCAGCTTCTTGGCTTTTTCAAAGTAATTGCGGAACTGGCGTTCCATGACGCCGTAGAGGCGCTTAGCCTTCTGCTTCTCACGCAACTGAACGCCGTAGGCGCTCACCTTTGGCGGACGTCCGCCTGGTTTGCCGTGCACGCCAGGAGCGTAGGCGCGCTTCTGCATAACCTTAAGAACGCTGGCGCTGGCTGACAGCGCAACGCCTTCTCTTCGGCTCATCTTTCCTCTAGCTATTTGTGTTCTTCCCATATTTTATACGCGACGAGCTCGGCGAGGCCGGCATCCGTTGTGAGGGATTGGCGTCAAGTCCTTAATAGAGAGCACGTTCAGACCGGCACCGTTCAGGGCGCGGAGCGCTCCGTCACGGCCGTTCCCGATTCCGGAAACGTAGACCTGCACATCACGCAATCCGTAAGGGGCAGCTTTGTCAGCAGCCTTTTTCACTACCATGGAGGCAGCGTACGGCGTGGCCTTCTTAGGACCGCGGAAACCGCAATTTCCTGCAGATGCCCAAGCGAGCAAGTTTCCGTTCTGATCAGTCAGGGACACGATCGTGTTGTTGTAGCTGGCATGAACGTAGGCCCGGCCGGCTGGGACTTGGCGCAAAGCGCGCTTCTTGCCCTTGGCGGTCATCACCTTGTCAGACTTTGCTTTTGAGGCAAGTTCCGCTTCCGTTACCATTGGTACTTCAACCGGAGCGTCAGTTTTGAGAATTTCGTCAGCCATAGGAGATTATGTCTTTGTAAGAACACGTCGGCCGCTTCCTGCAGTCTTACGGACGTTTCCGCGAACGGTGCGGGAGTTGCTCTTTGTACGCTGACCTCTGACCGGCAAACCCTTGGCGTGGCGCTGGCCACGGCGGGCGCCAATGTCTTTCAGACGCTTAATATTCGAAAGAATCTCGCGTCTGAGTTCGCCCTCAACATGGAACTCCTTTTCCACAATAGTGCGGATAGCGTTCTCTTGATCCGCCGTCAAATCTTTGACGCGAATGCTCTCATCTACACCGGCCTTTTTAAGGACCTGGGCAGCACGCGTCTGGCCAACTCCAAAAATGTATTGGAGGGCAATGACAATGCGCTTCTGATTCGGAATGGTGACACCAGCGATACGTGCCATAAGGTTAGCCTTGACGTTGCTTATGTTTCGGAATCTTGCAAATGACGCGAACACGTCCTTCCCTTCGGATGACGCGACAGTCACGGCAGATTGGTTTCACAGACGAGCGGACTTTCATAATATAAATGCGTTTCAGTACGCAAAATCATCCTAAAAAACGGATGATTCTGTAGAAGCTAGAGATGCCATCCGTTAAAAACGGAATGTGATTCTAGCCTTGGTGAGATCATAAGGACTGATCTCACACTTGACGTCATCTCCCGGCATGACCCGGATGCGGTTCTTGCGCAGTTTGCCTGCCAAGTACCCAATGACTTCCATGTCGTTCTCTAAGGTAATGCGGAACGCACCACCTGGGAGCGCTTCCAACACCTCACCTCTCATCTCAAGAAAATCTTTTTCGGGCATAGCCGAAGTAAATATACTAGAGATTGCAGGGGTTAGGCAAGCAAATGCTCCATAGGAAAGCGGGGGAAGTGTACTTGGCGCAGTAATTAGTGTCAAGAAAAGGCTGTGGAGGCTTACCAAAAGTGGACGAATCCGTTATTAAATGACAAACTTTGCCAGCCTTATTGGCGAGTAACCCTGAACCGTGAGGACATCATGGGTACCAAGAAAGAAACCGACACCACGATCCCCGTCGAGGAATACGTCAGGCAGTTCCGGGAACGGGGTTGGTGCCAGCTCGAAGATCGGGATGACGACGGAGACACCGCCGCCCGCAAGTGGTTCGATCGCATCTGCGATCCGAATCTGACCTATGAAGAGGCAACGCATCTCTTGGGCTTAGCGTTTCTCGGAGAACGCGATCGGAACAAATCCATCGTTCGTTTTCTTATGGGGATCGCCCGGTTCCCGGATATCGCCCATGGCGAGTACAACAACGCCGGCGATCTGAGCGGAAGCCTGCAGGAATGGGCGTACGGCGTACTCGTCGACGCCGAATTCCTGTGGCAATCAAACGACAAGGAAAACGAAGACTGGTCCCTGGACCGCGAAATCATCGCGTTTCTCCGCACCAGGTTCGATCGGCGCAGGGAAAAGGCCGTGCGCAAGGTCGTGCGCAGGTACCTCGAGTTCGACGCCGGGAATTCCGGTGACGAATCGGACGCACGCCGTTATGAGAACATCACGACCATGGTTCCGAGCCTGCTCGTGCTCGCAGTCCTGAACGGCAAGCCGAAGAAAAGCGGGCTTTGGCCAGACGCGAAGTACATGAACTCCGAACGATTCGGTCACATTTACGAGGCGCGCCAAACGGCAATCGTGAAAGCGCTCGAAGCCATTGTGTTCGGCAACGGCAGGGTGGTCCGCTCGCAGATCGCGACCGGCACGATCCCAAATGAATACACCTGGGCCGTTCAAGAGCTGATGCTCTACTATCCGCGACGGGCTAAGGAGATCAGGGAACGGCTCGATGGATTTGCGAACGAGCTGAGCATGAACGCTCGCCAAGAATACAAGAACGGCAAGCCGTTGTCCGAGATCATCACGACACTGAAGGTCGGCGACAAAGAGATCAACCTCAAGGCGCTCGAAGACGAGCTGGCCCAGCTCCCCACCTTCCGCTAGGCCTCAACAACGTCAGCCACGTCTCCGTGAAGACCCCGTCCGCACCGCTGTGCAGATGGGGTCAAATTGTTTCAAAATTGGACGGAATCTCACTTTTTCGCCATAATCCGCCGGCCGAATCAACCTACTCCCTTGGAGGATTCAATGGCCCTGATGGGAACCGGTAACGAACCGGCCTTCAAACGTTCCGCGCTACTGTTGGCAAGCTTTGTCACCGACAAAGATAATGAACATTCCGTCTTGCTCGATCACCCGCATAACATCATGCTCAACTGGCCGATGCGGAGTTGTGCGGACGTATGGAATGAAGGCGCCAAGGCTCGTCCAATGATTCTCTGCGAACTCATCGAGAGACTTGAGTGCGCAACCTCGTGGCCCGGTGAACGGAGCTCGAACGAAGAGGGATTCCTCCGGGAATGCTTCCAGAGAATTCGGCCGGAGACCCCGGACCTGATGGTGGCGATTGAGCACGCACTGCCCGCGCTCATCCGCCTGGTGTTCGAGCGTCATCCGGACGTTCACATCTGGAGGAAGGCCGACGAGGTGGCCACGGTGGCGGGGATCAAGCTCCGCGACGATTGGAATGAACTCGTCCTTGCAACGCTCGAAGATTACGTCCGCATGAATGAAAAGGTTCTGCGTAAAGATCTCATCGCCAGGCGAATCGATAAGATCGAGCGCCGGCGGGCCGTGGACGTGCTCATCGTAGCGTTCGTGCGCAAGAGGCACGATCTGCAAGTCAGGATTGACGCGATCAACGCGCACCTGGCTGAGCTTGCACAAGACCTCTACTGGGAGAACGCAACGTCGAGAGAAGCGAAAGCGGCCAAACGCCCGTTCGTGAAGGAGCTGAATGAGCTGATGCTCGAACTCAACTCCCTTCCGCTCCTCGACAGACTCTAGCCGATCAAGAACGTTCGACTGCTCGTCAATTCTCGTGACCGAAGACCCCGTCCGCCCGCGCGCGAATGGGGTCGTACTGTTTTATATAAGACTCTTATTATATTAGATGCTTATATAATCCCCTCGGCTATATTTTATTACTGGATTCAAAATGACGAACCGCATACTCGACAATCGCCTTGGCCACATCAATACCAGTAGTTTGTTCGAGTGTTTTGAAACCAGGATTCGCGTTTACCTCCATGATGAGCGGACCGCAGTTTGAGCGCAAAATGTCTACGCCGGCAATGTCGAGGTTCATCACTCGTGTAGCTTTAATCGCGAGCTCGCGTTCCTCGGCGGTCAGCTCAACCGACTGGCCAGTCCCGCCGGCATTGCTCCGCACATCCCCCGCCGGGGCGTCTAGTTGCATGGACGCAATAACCTCGTTGCCGATGACAAAGGCTCGGATGTCCGAGTGATTAGCCTCGGCAATAAACTCTTCGACAATAAATGGATTCTGGTCGCGCACCGATAAATAATCGGTGATTGGTTTCATCACTTCCTCGCTCGGCGCAAAAAACACACCCTTGCCTCTGGTACCGAATGGGACTTTTATCATCACCGGAAAACCCAGCTCTCGTGCACAACTCGTAGCCGTCCACGTATCCTGTACTATCGCGCCTTTCGGCATCGGAATTCCGACATCGAGCAGGTCAAGCCTCTGCAATAATTTATTTTTCGTGCGCAACACTTGGCCGTTCACTAATCGAATACCGGACGCTCGCAGTCCGTCATAAATCGCCTGGTGGTGCGACGGTTCTTCCGTAAAATTTGGTCGAACAATAATGACGTCAAACCTCTTCAGCTCGTCTCTCGGCGGGATCGAAATCGAGCGCTCATATACTCGAACAGCTTCATGCCCCAAAGCCCGCACCGCTTCTTCAAGCCGTGATGCTCCAGAAAACTCTTCAAATTGTTCATTAGAAACCAAAATCCCAACGCGCATATGGTCTAACCGTAGCGCATCGGAATAATGATGGCAAACAACGCTCACTATTGAGCAGGATGAAAATCATCCTCCGTCTTCGTAATGTGCAGAGGAGAATAACAACCATGTACTACGTCACCGTCTGGTTGCTGTTTAAGCTCAACCCACATTTTTCCAGCCACAGCTGGATCAATACCTACTCCGGTCGGAATAGTCTCGCCAAGTGATACATGATAGGCACCATCCTTCATAGGGGTAACACTGGCCTCGTATGATTTTAATCCTTCGAGAATTTCCTTTGAGCCGCCATCAACGGCGAAAATATGGCATGTGCTAACTCCGGCAAAAGGACGGTCATCTCGAACCTCGGTTCCAATGTAACGCCCGGTAACATACCCGGCAGTTGGAGTGACGGCCAATCTGAGTGAATTTTTGACGAGCAACCAGTTCGGATCGTTGGCCTCGTTTGGTTTTTCGTACTCATATCTCACTTCATAGCCACCGATAAACAAAACCTCCTGATATCGCGGAATGAACACCGCATCGTCAGTGGCAGTCAAACGCAGGCGAGTTACTTTTTGCCCGTTAATAGTGATTTCGTCGGAAAGATATTCTTTGTACTGATCTCGTTCGTACGGCGCATAAATGGCCTCGCCCTCATCCTGGGCGTACACGCTGATTCCCCCACTCATTGTCGAACCCTCTGCCGGACTATGCATCTCAATTGGATTCGGGCTGATACGAGCTGTAAATTCCGGTAGAACGCGCTTTGGGTTATCGTAAATGGCCGTAGTGAAGACATGCCAACCCTCAGGATATTGCAATGACAGTTTGCCAACAGCAAGCGTATGCGGTTCGCTTGAAGTAGATACCAGCGAGTTCGTGCTCGTCGAGATTACATTCGGAATCTGCGTTGCTACGAGGAGCGACCCGAATGCGAGGCCGACAACGGAGCCGAGCAGGATGCCCGGAATAAAATGGGCAAGAAAGAGAGATTTGGGTTGCATATGCGGGAAGTATACACGAATCCAATCCGCCACCTCTAGATCCTTCGCCTACGCTCAGGATCGAATACCACGCAACGCCACATACAAATATTATCCGAGGATCGCCTTAATTCTCCGCACGCCCGATGACACTGCTTCTTCTTTTTGGATTTTGAATCCGCCAAGTTCGCCAGTATGTTGCACGTGGGGGCCGCCACAGATTTCTTTCGAGTAATCACCAATGGAGTAGACGTTTATCTTGCCTCCGATATTGGCGTACTTGTCCTCAAACAATCCGATCGCACCACTAGCTTTCGCTTCTTCAACAGTCAACTGCTCAGCCTTCACGGGCATGTCTTTTTTGATCTGCTCGTTGACAATGGCCTCAACTTTTGCCAACTCGTCCGGCGTCATCTTGGTGTTGTGCGAGAAGTCGAAACGCAAACGCTCGGCAGTAATGTTGCTGCCCTTCTGTTCAACATGGGGACCGAGAACGTCGCGCAGAGCTTGATGCAAAATGTGCGTCGCGGTGTGTAGGCGAGTTGTTTCGATGGAATGGTCAGCGAGACCACCGGCGAATTTCTTTTCGGCACCTTGGCGAGAAAGGTCCTGGTGCTTCTTGAACTCGGCAGCGAATGCTTCACGATCAACCTCTTGACCTTGTTCGTGCGCCAGCTCGTGTGTGACCTCGAGCGGAAAACCGTACGACTGGTAAAGGTTGAACGCATCCTCGCCGGAAATTGCCTTGTTGCGCTCGAACATCTTCTGGAATTCCCTCAGTCCTTGGGCGAGTGTCTTCTCAAATTTCTTCGCCTCAGTTTCTATGCCGAGAACTATCGCGTCTCGTTT
Source organism: Patescibacteria group bacterium (assembly GCA_041660165.1). Classification (GTDB taxonomy): domain Bacteria; phylum Patescibacteriota; class Patescibacteriia; order UBA9934; family UBA9934; genus JAGORL01. Next base: position 195,186 of record JBAZWW010000001.1, read on the forward strand.
TTCGATCAGCATTGGATACGCCTCGCCGAGGGACGCCACAACATCATCAACAATCGGCGGAACGAGCTTGTCGGATTCGATGCCCAGCTTCTTCGCGTGACGGATCGCCCGGCGGATGAGACGACGCAGGATGTAACCCTGGTCCTTGTTTGATGGCTCGACACCATCCATAAACATGATCGAGGAAGCTCGAAGGTGATCGGCGATGATCCTCATTGACTTGGTTGTCTCCGGCGCTGCGCCATATTCCAAACCGGATAAATACATAAGAGTCTTATGTAATCCGGTGAACAATTCCGTCTCGTATACATTCGCGCGGTGTTGTAACGCAACGATCGTGCGTTCCATGCCCATACCGGTGTCCACACTGCCGTTTACAAGCGGGGTTAAAACCCCGCCTTCGTCCTTGTTGAATTGCATGAACACGTTGTTCCAAATTTCCATCCAGCGATTGTCTTTTGGATCGTAAACTGCTGGCGGTTCTTCAGCACTGGTCCAATAAAAAATCTCCGTGTCCGGTCCGCACGGACCAGTTTTCCCCGCTGGTCCCCACCAGTTGTCCTCGCGGCCGAGTTTTGCAATGCGCTCGACGGATACGCCAAGACGAATCCAATGATCGTATGCCTCTTGGTCAAATGGCGTGTTCGCGTCGCCTTCGAAAACTGTAAATGACAAATGCGATAACGGGATGTTGAGCCAATCCTTGCTCGTCAAAAACTCGAATGACCACTCGATAGATTCTTTTTTGAAATAGTCGCCGAGCGACCAGTTGCCGAGCATGGTGAAAAAAGTGAGGTGCGTGTTATCACCCACGTCATCAATGTCGCCGGTTCTGATACAGCGCTGGTAATCAACCAAGCGCTTGCCCGCCGGGTGAGGCTCGCCGAGCAAATACGGGACGAGCGGATGCATGCCCGCCGTGGTAAAAAGCACAGTCGGATCATTCACCGGCACCACGGAGGCGGAGGGAATCTCCACGTGGCCCTTCGATTTGAAAAACTCAATGTACTTTTTGCGGAGCTCATTCGCGGTGATCATAGATGAGAAAAGAGTAGCGTAACTTGCAAACTTTCGCAATAAATACAAATGCCGTATGACCCGCGCCGTCTGTGGCAGGCCAAACGGCATCGCGCAAACGAGCGCGTTACTCCCTGAATCTTCCGACAGCCCAGACAAAGGCCGAAACGAAAGAAAGGAAACCGAGGAGGACGACGACGCCGAGCACCACGTCGCTCGGTGACGAATGGTAATCGCCAGCCGGACTGTACGGCAAATCCGGAAACGCGTTCGCAACGGAAACGAAAAACTGGAGCACGGACACCTCCTGGAGCGATCTTAACAGACTCGCAAGTATTTTCAACTGTCCAAAAACACAACCGCGCCCGCAGTCGAACTCCCCGTTTGGGAATCCTGGCCACGAGCGCAGTACGCGCGGACGTACGAACTACAGATCGTCAGTCATTCCGCGAAGCCTCTGAGTCGTCCCGAACCGATTCATGGTCAGGACAACGCTGACGCAGTGGGGCGCGTACCCCAGCGTCTTCCGCCAAGCGATAATGGCCGTCCGCAGTGCACCGCACATTGTCGTCTCGAACACCGTATCAACCTGATCCTTTGTCTTCCCGTCGTCGTCGTACTCGACGATGACGTTCAGAATCAGGCAGTGATCCACGGCGTGCTCGAACACCACTTTCGTAGCGGAGAGCGGGGCCGTCTTCAGCATGAGCTCCAGCGCCGGAAGCTGTTCGTCGAGAGTCGCCAACCGCTCAGTCATCAGCACCGCCATTTGTCGGGCAGACGCGGACGCGTTCGTGGCGCCGGTAGCCGTCAAAAACGGAGCGATCATTCGGAAGTCATAAACCGCGTCAGCAAGACTCCGATTCTTCGCCCAAGCAACAGCCAAGGCGTCAAACATCCACTGCGCACCGTTACAAAGAGACTGCTTGTTCGCCACCCTGCTCTCCGCCCACAGGTAGGTCGTCAAAATCCTCTTTGGACTAATCACGCCGAGCTTGAATTCCTCGCGAACGGCGTCCATGGTGATCCGAGCAATATCGCCGTCGATGCTAGCGATGCTCTGCCAAACGCAGGCAAAAAGACGCTCGGCCTCCGTGTCATCAGTGGTTTGTTTCCACCGCTGGATGATCCACTTGACCAAAGCCTGTCTTGCCTTCGGAAGCGAGTGATTCAGTTGCCCGAGCGCCTCCGCATAAAGCCGAGTGAAGACGATGCTCAGCCGGGCATCTATTGCTCTCTGAACGTGGTCAGAAATACGCCAACCCTCAACGTCCATCACCCTATACTCCGTCTCCTGCCCAACCTTACGCACATAGCCCATGAGACGGAGCGCCAGCTCATCGTCGTTCGGACCCAACTCTCCGAAGAGCCAAACCAGTGCCTCAAGCGGGGTCCTATCGCCACCAGCCAGGCAACGAAATACGAAGTGGTCGCCGTTGTCCGTCATTATCTTTTGCAACAGCACAAACCGCTTATCCATTTTCACTCCCTCCGGCCACAACCGGATATATGCCGGGGCCGCAACCCCGGTCTGGTTATGCCCTCCCGCAAGAGGACAGGTATTTTATAGCCCCGTTAAAAAAGTTTTGCAATTTTACGTCGTCACATTCCCCATGTCCCCCACCTCAGCGGGTCTCGCCGATTTCAAGAACTTACCCTGCAGGCCAGAAATAATACTACGCAGTTCCGGACTCTTCATGAAATAAGCTGAGAGCAAGTAGACGCCTCCGCCCAGGATGCTCGACAAAGAAAACTGGATAAAGACGTGGGCAAAGGTGTCGAGTTCGAACAGTTGCACTAAACCGTACTTCACGCCTTGAGTAACGAACGCACACAAAATTCCAGCCAGAGAAAAAATGAACAGCGAGTAGGCAATTTTTCTTTCGTCGAGTCCGCCAAGTTTGCGGTGCAGTAACACCCAGAGAAAGGCGGTTTCGATCATTGAAGAAACCGAGAAACCGATCGCTAGGCCGAAAATTCCGTACGCATGTGAGAGCGGGAGGGCCAGGCCGGCGGTGAGTACGCAACCAATGACCGCAAAGATGAAAGGCGTGGTTGAGTCCTCCATGGCGTAATACGCTCGAATCAAAATATACGTAGCGGACTGCGCAAAGAAACTGAGCGCAAAGATGGCGAGCGTATCCGCAATGATGGTGGTGCTCCCCCAATCAAGGCCTTCAGAACCGTAGACCACGCGCACAATTTGCGCTCGCAAAAGCAAAAAGAGAACGGTAGCAGGAATCATGAAAAACATAACCTGGCGCATGGTCAGCGAGAATGACGCGCGCATGCCGGCAATATCTTTCTCTGCCAGCCGTTCGCAAAAAGTGGGATAGGCCGCAATCGCATACGACACCGCGATAATTCCGATCGGTACAAAATTGAGCGTGTAGGCGAGGGTTAAATTCGTGACAGAACCAGCCACGCCGAGCGTGGCGATCACGCTCATAATCAGAAACTCGGCTTGATTCACGGCCAGCCCCACCACGCGCGGAATGGTTTGCTTGGCCGTGACAAGGAGATCAGGATCCTTCAGTCTAATATACGGCTGATAGCGGTAGCCAATGGCAATTGCGCCAACCAGCTGAACGAGCATGTGAAGAGCAGAGCCGATGACCACGCCCCAGGCCAAGCCAATCGGCCCCATGACCGGCGTCAAAAACACCGCGCCAATAACAATGCCGGCGTTGTACACAATCGGCGCAAAGGCGGGCAGGAAAAATCGCTTCACGCCCTGGAGCACGGAACCAAAAACAATACTCGCCGCAAAGAATAATTGCCCCAAGAAAATAACGCGCGTCATGTTCACTAGCGCCGAAAGTTTATCGGCCGACCAGGTTGGAGCAAGGAGAGGCGCAATCTGCGGAGCGAATAAAATAGCCACCGCCGATAGCACCGCAAACAAAACGATCACCACGTGAAGCACATTGTTCGTGTACTTCCAAGCCCTGGTCTTATCATCCGTTACCCACGCCTTAGTGAAGAGCGGGATAAAACTCGCCGACACCGCACCAACCACCAGCAATTGAAAAAACAAATCCGGCAAACGAAACGACTGATAGTAAATGTCCAAGGTACTCGAAAGATTAGGCGGAAAAACAGAGATGAGAATACGGTCGCGCAAAAGTCCCGCAAAGCGGGACAGGAGGGACATTGCGCCAACAATGAAGGCCGCGGACGCTACCGTGGTTGAGGACTGGAAAAGCCTGCGGATCATACCCGTTCACGTCTGAGGCGGTAGAGGAAAAGAATCAAAGCGATGAGAATAAGAATGAGAAGCCCAATAGCCAAATCAACCAGCGGGTTCGACAAATGAAAGAATGAGATAGCAATCAACTGCGTATCCGCGTACATCTTGCCATCATCCGTAGCTACCGCCAGCGTCACCTTATAATCCCCGGCGCGCGGAAAAACGTGCGTTACCTTGCTATCAGTACTCGTCGAGCCGTCGCCAAAATCCCAGGCAAACGCGCCCGCCACCTCACCCTGCGGTTTTGCGTCAAACTCGTATGTCCGCCAATCAATCTGCCGGTAAGTAAAGCGAGCGTCTGGCGAAAGCTTGAGATCGCCCAGCGTAAGGAGCGTGGGCTCGACGGAGAGGCTCGCCTCACCCGCACCTACCGAAGAATCCGCAAGCAATCTTGGGTTGCCGTCTCCAGCTCCCCCATTATCGGGCGTACTGGTCTCAACCGGTTCCGCCCCGCCCATAGCATCCGTCACACCCGCAACAGCCGGAACGGGATTCACGGGAGCTAGAGGGGCTTTTGACACAGTGGGCGCAATCGCCACCGTCACCGGCGGAGGGTTAGTCGAGCGAGTGGGATCAAGCGGGAACGCATCGCTTCCGTCAGGGCTTCCGTCTCCGTCAGTGTCCGCGTTTGTGGGCGAGGTTCCATTCTTCACTTCAGTGGTATCAGGAATGCCGTCATTGTCATCATCGGCGTCGCACGCATTACCAAGCCCATCGTGATTGGTATCGAGTTGATCCGCATTGCTCACGTCCACGCAGTTATCAACGTCATCGGCAATGCCGTCACGATCACCGTCTACAAGCACAGTGAACATGGCGGTGGTCGCCACGTCATTATCCGCATTCACATCCGGAGGCTGGGCGCCCTGAATGACCGCGCGAATGTTAAATGACGCCTGAGGAACCGTGAAATCAACATACACGTCATCCCCATTACTACCGGCCACCACGGATACTACTTGAGATGTGCCAACCAGCCTGTCGCCCTGATAAAAGAAAACCTGTGCGGTGTCATCTACCTCGCCCATATTCTTTATGGTGGCGTAGATGCGAATGGTATCTCCGGCGTAAAGAACCGTTTTTGAAAGATGGATACTGCTGGCGCTGATGGACAGGTCAGGCGAAGCGGCAAACAAGGCAATTGGCGAAATGGCGAGACCAAGCACGGCGGACGCCACCGCGGAAATCATCATTGAGCGCATATAGACTATTGTACTACGCCTTACCTTCGGCTTTGGCAGTGTAACCAAATTCGTACTTAAACCAGTTGTGCCTGATGGGACCAAGGAATAAGATGTGCAATTCCGCCAACATATACTTAAAAACTGTAGTGAGCTCCCCGTCCCGTGCAAGCCGTCTGTTCGTCACAATAATTTTCACGCCATTGATGACGCCGAACTTCATCACTCTATTAGCCCGCTTCCCATAATCATTGTCCTCGCAAAAAAGAACCGTTGGGTCAAAACCCTTCACCGCTTCATGCACCCATCGGCGCACAAGAATGCATCCGCCCATAGCGTGCGAATTTTTCCCGCCCCAAAATCTGACATACGCGTTGTACACCTGGTGGCCAAAGTGCTGAGCAGGTGATCCTTTGTCTAGCTCAAGATCAAACGTTGCTACCCCGAGTTGTCTTCGCTCAAAATCCGCAATCGCTATTTCGAAAAATTTCGGATCAGCAAGTACGATGTCCGCGTCAATGAAAAAAATAAAATCGCTCTTTGTAGCTTGCGCCCCGGCGTTTCTCCCCGGCCCCGGCAATCCGCCTTCAACTACTCGGACTCCCCCAGCTTCAGCAATCCTGGTCGTGGCATCAGTTGATCCAGCATCGGCCAGCACGATCTCAATTGGTTGCACCGTCTGCTTTTTGATCGAGGCCAAAAGCCCCGGCAAAAAATCCTCTTCATCCTTAGCAGGAATCACTACAACAAATGAGGGCATAGATAGCTATAGGATAGCAAAAACAAAAAACCGGCGCAATTGCCGGCTTTCTGTGGTGCGTCCAGCACGATTCGAACGTGCGGCCTCTTCCTTCGGAGGGAAGCGCTCTATCCATCTGAGCTATGAACGCAAAATATACATCGCAATACCAGAAGCGACTGAAACATTTAAGGACTGCTTCTTAGCCATCGGAATCGTTACCAGCCCGTCGAGTAGTCCGCGGGTGGCCTCGTCTATACCTTCTACCTCGTTGCCAAGGACCAGGGCGAGCTTGCCTGGTTCGATACGCTCGATAAGTTCTCCGCCCGTTTCCAAACCGAGCACACGATAGCCGTTTTGTTTCAAATCCGCAATGACATCATCAATATCGCCTACCTCCCAGTTGACGAGTTGCTCGGCCCCGAGTGCCACCTTAGCAATCTCTTTTCGCGGAGGCTTCTCAGTAAAGCCCGTCAGATAAAGCTTCTCAACACCAAACGCAGCGGCGTTGCGAAAAATCGAGCCAATGTTATGCAAACTGCGGATGTTATGGGCGATGACAATCATAGGCAGACCAAAGTCTAACGAATTTCTTCACAACCCACAAATATTTGGTATATTTACCTTGGCCTAGGAGGGCCGCCATGAATGGGTCACCACCGCCCGCCGACAGAGCGCAACTGCTCGCCGGCATGGACAGAGACATCGGCGCCGTAGCGTCCTTGGTCTGGAACAACCAGATCACTTGGGACACACTGATTGCGTTGCACGCCTCCGCACCACTCCCCGCAGGAAAGGGGTGGGCGCGGAAACAGCAAGAAGAGCGGTTGGCTCTGGCACTACGCAACCACCTGACCGAGCAGTTCGGCCAGGAAGCAACTTTTTCGAGCGTTGTCCTCGACACGCTCATCAATCACCTCTTCGACCGAGGACCCTTGATTGTGCTCGCGGAACTGAGAGCGGTCAGCGAGCCCAGCAAGATCCCGGCCTAGGATACAACCGTTGTTCTCCCGCCTCTCGTGTCCGCGGAGCCCCTCCCCGCGGACACTTCCCATTTAAATTGACGTTCGGCAGAATTTTCCGTATAGTTCGCCCAAATTTCTATGCAATGCCCAAACCCTGAACGCTGTGGCTCCTGTGGCTGGTCCCACATCCCGTATGAAAAACAGCTCAAACAAAAGCTGTCAGACATAAACGGCTCTTTTGCCATCAAAAAACTTGATCTGCACGTGGATGAGATTTTGGCCTCGCCCATCACCCACCACTACCGCAACCGCATGGATTTTGTAATTGACTGGCAGGGCAATGTTGGTCTGCGTGAAAAGGGCAAGTGGTGGAGCGTCATTGATAACCATCCGTGTTTCATTGCCGATCAGAAGATCGAGGACCATTTCTTCCTGGCTCGCCAGTGGGCCAAAACCTGCGGACTTTCTTTTTACGATCGCAAAGCAAACGTTGGCTTCTTGCGCTACGCGGTTATCCGCTCAACCTCGCTTGGTGAAACCATGGTCATTATTGTGACGAGTGCTCCAAAAGATGCTGATGAGGAAGCCAGCGCCAAGAAAGCGCTCGAGTCCCTCGCCGGAAGCTCGAAACCCACCACGCTCGTCTGGTCCATCAATCACACCATCAGCGACGTTTCTTTCGGCGACGAGCTGAGAGTAATTTCAGGTCCAGGCGTGATCGAGGAAACAATTGCCGGCTATCACTACAAGATTTCGCCCAACGCATTCTTCCAAACAAATCCGAAGGGCGCAGAAATGTTGCTCGACACCGTGCGCGAATTTGCTACCACCACCCCCGGACCAGCATCAGACACAACCCTGCTCGATCTTTACTGCGGAACCGGCTTCTTTGCGGTTGCCCTCGCTCCATCCTTCAAACGAACAATCGGTGTTGAAATGGTGCCGGAAGCTATCAAAGACGCTCGCGTCAACGCTGAATTGAACGGGGCAACGGTCGAGTTCCACGATGCCAAAACTGAAGACTTCGACTGGAAATCCCTCGGCGCCGAAGTGGTAATTCTCGATCCTCCCCGTGGCGGAATGGTCGATAAGGCCCTCCAGGACGTCATCAAGGCGCGTCCGACAACAATCGTTTACGTCTCCTGCAACTACAAAAACTTTGCCCGCGAAATGGTCATTCTCCAGGCCTACTACTCCGTAGAAGCCATCAGGGCTATCGACATGTTCCCTCACACTCCCCACGTCGAGCTCGTCATAAAACTCGTCCGCCATCCCTCCGACCCCACCGCCCTCGACCCAGCGTCTGATACTGGCGAGCCGAGTGTCACGAAAAAGAAAGAGACGGCTGATTAAGAACCCGTGCAAATAAAAAAAATTTCCGAAAAGCAAACAACCGGGCATAGGCCACGGTTGTGCGAAGTCCTCCGAAGAGGAACGTGGTGATGATTCGGTTGGGGATAGAACCCATATGCACTCGGCTTAAGCGCCTGATGCTCGAATCACCACCTGTTGCAGTTAAATGTGACCGCCTAGCACGGCCTTCAGGAAGCTGCGCGTTTTTCGGTTTTTTTTAATCCATCCCCCCAGCTAGGCCTTCGGTACGGGATGGTTTGCCTACTTTGTGGTCAATTACGACCACGTTCAGAGTTTCCTCGGTGGGCCCACCAAGTACGACTCTGTCACCAACAAATTCGTTCAGGCCGTTGGTGATTTTTTCCTTACCCCGGTTGTCACCCTCGAGCTCGGACACGCGTCAGGCACAGCCCGTCGCGCAATTGTAGCAGCGCTTCGATTATTGAGGGCCCCTTTACGGCTCCTCCTCGGCTCCGTTGACGACTCTTCGTCCGTTTGATGCTGGCGCGCTCAATTAGCCGCCATACCATCACCGGGCGTGACGTATGATCGATACCACCCATGATCTTGATGTCAGAGGGGCGATTCGACCATTTCAACTGACCGCTCAAACTCCGATAGCTTCGGGCAATCCCAGTACCATCGGACAAAGAGTAGCATAGCAAAAATTCCGGCTTCTGTCAAGCCGGGGAAGCTGAAACGAGGCTATGACTAGCTATAAAGGAGCAATAGGCTATAAAGCCTAAAAACGAATAATGACCGAGAAGCTTGCGCTACTCGGTCATTACGTTTTACGTGATTCGCACTGCGAGTACTCTATGGCTTTTGGCCAGAATGCTTCGCAGTCGAACTGTGAGATGTATGCGTCGGTCGCTTGACCGATACAGGCTGTGAAAGCCATACCCCCGTGAGGGCGCAATGCGGGGGCCTGTGGAACACCCCGGTTCGATTCGTTCACTCCCTAGTGTTTTCACATTCCCCCAAGCCATCTCAGCCGGGGATCCACAACACTTTGGAGCGAGTTCCCGATCACCCGAGCAGTCTTTTCGGTGCAGCGGTATCGGGCCCGCGCACCTATCCCTGTTTCGTGACGTGTTGTTGAGACACGTTTGTTACGCCGGGCAGTTCGCGCGACAATTGGCATTTAACGTCTGTACCTGTCCGCAGAGCTTGTTACAGCTTGCTTCAGGACTGCCTAATGACAGACGGTCACGACATAGCTTTCGCTACTCCGAGACGAAAAGTAATCTACCAACAACTCCGGCTTTTGTCAAGCCGGAAAGGCCATAAATTGGCTAATATCCTTGACTTTATTAGAAAAGTCATATAGTCTTCCTAAGCGAGTTTCACGCTACCGGAGGACAAAAATGATCAGTCTGACGTTCCTTTCCTTGAGTGCCCTGGCCGGCGGAGGCGGAATCAAGTGGGCGGATCTGGGCGATTCCTGCCTGGGCCCATCCCCCTTCACCCCGAACTCGGGCGCATGCTGTGAACCCATGCTCCGTGCGGACTTCATGTCTGCCCGTTGCGTGAATGTCCCTGCGCTCCTCTCGGACATTGAGGACAACGCGTTCATCCAGATGAACGTCGGGGGCAAGGTGCGAATCTACTGGGTGAAGGACGGCGAACGCCATCTCATCCCTGACAAGAGCACCGCCGAGAGCTGGTTCTCGGACCGCGGGAACGAGCTGTGCGAGCAGGTCTACAGCGTCCCCGCCTTGCTCGGCGAAACCACTCCGGAAGGTAACCACGTCACGCTCCGGCCCGGCAGTGGGATCATCAAGATCTCGTCCGAAGCCAAGCTGTATGTGGTCGAAGAACCGTCAATCCTCCGACGGATCACCTACGCGCAGGCAGAGGACATCTACGGGCCGTCCTGGATCCTGTACGTCCGAACTGTGAACGACTTCACGTTCTTGGACTACTGCATCGGACCAGACCTCATGGCCGGCGAGCCGTACGACTGGCAGACCGTGTCGGACGGCGCCATGCTCTCTGACGCCGTCGGAGTGCCGATCTGTCCGCGCGCTGACAGAAACGAATCGTTACCGTAGAACGGCCGCGCGCCGATCTTGCGAATATAAAACCCGAGACCTCCTGTCTCGGGTTTGCTGTTTCTATAAACTATTTCCCAAATCTTCTCTGTCTCGCCTGGAACGAACGCAACGCTCGCAGAAAATCAATTCGCCGAAAGGCCGGCCAATTCACGTCGAGAAAATAATACTCGCTGTACGCCGCCTGCCAAAGGAGGAAGCCGGAGAGACGAACCTCGCCGGACGTACGAATGATGAAATCGGGATCGGGGACATTGCAGGAATAAAGATTGGCCGAGAGTGACTCCTCGGTCAAACCATTAACCGCCTCGCCGAAAGACTTCCCTGACTGTTCAGCACTCGTCAGATACGCTTTGGCTGCATCCACGATCTCCTCGCGACCGCCGTACCCAAGAGCGAGCTGGACGAGCATGCCTTTTCTCTCGGCGGTAGTTGTTTCAAGTTCGGCAAGTGCTCGTTGTACTTCTTCGGGCATCTGCTCGGTCCGGCCAATCACCTTCACACGAATGTCGTGCTTCTTGAAATCCTCGTCCAACATCATGGCCTTGGCTTGCTCGACAATTATATCCATCAGCGCTTTCACCTCAGACGGCTCGCGCGAAAAATTCTGCGTGCTGAAACCCCAGACAGTAACCACGGGAATCTTAAATTCGATACACCACGAAAAAAGCTGTTTCACTTTCTTCGCCCCGTATTTATGGCCCTCGACAATTGGCAGACCAAGAGACTTGGCGTATCGCCTGTTGCCGTCAAGAATTACGCCGAGATGCCGTGGCGCAGGACCAAGCAACAATTTCTGTGCCAGCCGACGCTCGTACACCTCGTACAAGATTCTTTTAACAATTGCTTTGGGAATATTTTTCATAAATGCACCATAAACGCGAAAGGGTCGAGACATGGCTCGACCCCTACGCCAAACATCCTTACACATCGACTCTTACACCTTCAAGGCCTCTGGGCGCATGGCTGTCAGCTTGCGGTAAATGTATGCAAAGCCGAAGACATAAACCATCACAAAAGCACAGTATGCAACAATGCTGGCAATTCCGAGGAGAAGGAACAGGATGGTTCCAAGGATCGCCACAATCTTCGTGACGAACATAGCAACCGTTGCCAAGATCATCATCGCAACTCCCAAAGCCATGCCCAAGCCAACAACTGCCAGAAGGTACCAGAACATATTCATGCGGTTGCCTTCCGTCAAAGCCATGCTGGCTTTCATGGCATCAATTGGCGAGAGTTTCTTCTCAACAGCAACAAATGGCGCGTAGCCAAACATGAGGGCAGCAATGATTCCTGGAACAACAAACAACACGGAGCCGATACCAACCACGATTGCAAGCAGGATCAAGATCGCCACCATGTATGCCACCTCCAGCCAGCTGGAAGTGAAAATAGCCTGGAGCGAAACTTCCTTCCCGTCAACCGCGTTCAACGAAAGGCGCACAATAGCAATCACGGCAATTCCCTCCCAAGCAAGGTTCAAAAGGAAAAAGACAAACTGGAAAATGGAACTGTGAATCGCCCCGCCAACGGCACTCAATAAACCACTGACAACGGCAATCCCAATAATGGCCAAAACATAGCTTACCCAATACTTCTGCGTCACTTCCCAACCCTTATCAAGCACCTCTTTCACGGTAAACGCTTGCTTGGCACCTGCGGATGAATCCATAGTATGGGTTATGATTATTGCCGGCATAGTATCATACATTGACTAAAAGCCAAATGGCAGGCACACTTAACCCCTTCTATGAAATCAGGATTCGTTGCCATCATCGGCCGGTCAAACGTTGGGAAATCCACCCTCATGAACACCATGGTGGGCTCAAAAGTGGCTATCACTTCCCCAAAACCGCAAACCACCCGCCAGCCCGTCCAGGGCGTTATTACGCGTCCCGAAGGCCAGATTGTCTTTGTGGATACCCCGGGTATCATGCAGAAATCCCGCGACCAGCTGACCTCTCGGCTTCTCCAGTACGCCAAGGAGTCGCTTAGGGAAGTTGATGCCATCATGTACGTGGTCGATCCGACTCGTGCAATCGGCGACGAAGAAAAACAGGCGTTCAAGTTGATTGAAAATATTCAAAAGCCAAAATTGCTGGTCATCAACAAGGTAGACGACAAATCTTCCCGCAATTTTATTGACTACTACCGGGACCTGGCCAAAAAGTTTGATGCCTACGCGGAGGTATCCGGCATGACCGGCAAAGACGTTGATACAATCGAGCGCTGGATTTTTACTATTCTCAAAGAGGGCGAGTACATGTATCCCGAGTTTCAGACCACCAACCTGTCAAATGAAGAATGGATGGCTGAACTAATCCGCGAAAAATTGTATCTCCGCCTGCGCGAGGAGGTTCCGTATTCAACTCATGTGGAAGTCGAGGAAATCGAAACCCGGAAAAACGGTAGCGTCTACGTGCGCGCCGTGATCTACACCAGCTCCGAACGTTACAAGCCCATGATCATTGGCCGGGGCGGACAAGGCATCAAGGAAATTGGCCAGTCAACGCGCAATGAGCTAGAAGCCGTCACTGGCCGGAAGCATTATCTGGAACTGGATGTTCAAGTGGATTCTCACTGGGTTGATAAACTGACGTAATCGAATAGCCAAGAACCTCCTTCAGCTCGGTCAGCGAGAAGAACATTTGCGGGCCAAGGGCCCACGGCAACATGGTTACTTTGAGAATAATCGGATTATCCGGATTTGCAAGGATCGAGTAATGTGCAAACGCATTGCTGGCCTCGAGCGTCTTTACCTTTACATCTGTCCCATTCAATTGAATCACCGCGCTCCCAAAATTTCCGGAGGCGGTGAGTTTTGTAAAATCTTTGTTCGAGGTCGGTTGCTCGGCAATCTTTCCTTGTAGTCTGTCGAGTGCCGATTTGGCCGAGTCAGAAAAATCAATCACCCCTTTCAGGGTTGAATCGAAGAGTCCGAGCTGAATGTGCGAAGCTCTGGTAGTAGCTAGCTCGTCATACTGCGCCTTTGAGAGCCACAATAAACTATTGCTCGATTCCGAGACGTCGATCTCCCCTTCCGGCCAATAGGTTGGCAAGAGAATTCTTTCGGCATTATCTAGCGAGTGTGAACTGACTACGCCTTTTTCCGACACGCCTTCAAGAACCGGTTCAGGAATTTTCACGTCCTCGCCCACGGGCGCATGCGTCATGGCATACTCCCGCGCACTCTTGCTGGCCTCCGTCTCTCGCTTCACATCCATAGCCCAGGACAACACCGCGTACTTGCCCGCCTGGTGCTCTTCAACCGTGACGTGCTTCACCAGAGGCGCACCGCCTATACCCCAAGCCGAAATTCCCTGTGACAGATCAAACGAACTACCAAGAGGCAGATCAAGCGCCTCGGCCTCATATTCAACCGCCTGTTTGCCAAACGGAAGCGCCACACAGCCGGCGCCGAGAAAAAGCAAGATCGAGACCGCCATGGCTATTCGGTGCTGTCCTGGCATAGTGCGCTATGATCCCACCTTCTCTCCCTTCGCCCACGCAATAAGTTTTGCTTTGCTGGCCGACCCGCACAAAAACTCATCTGTTTCTGTGTTATAGAAATATGGCACGCCTCCGCACCGGCTCTTATCTACGTCTTCCATTTTTTTCAAATTTTCCTCATCATTCCAAACCTCAAATTTCTCAACGGTGACGCCGAGTTCTTTCTCAACCTCCGCTACAAGCGGTTTCATAGTGATGCAATGCGGGCACGTTTCACCGAAATATTCTTGGAGCATAGAGCATTGTCATCTCGAGCTTAGCGAGAGATCTGAATTGGCCGACCAATCAGATCTCTCCTTACGTCGGGATGACACAATAATTATGACAACTCGATTTTACCACGCCTCACGGGAATAAACCCGTCATCCACAAGTCCGTCGAGGATTTCGTTTAATTGTTCGGGATCCGGAAGTGAAATTTCCTATTTAATGGTATTGCGTCGTAAAACGTTCACCGCCCTGACACCTGAAACCTGACACCTGATTTCCCTCGTGTTACGATCACAGACGTATGCGTCGTTTCATCATCCCCGCCATCATCTTTGTCCTCAGCCTGGGGCTTTTAGTGTTTGCTCGACTAAATGCTCCTGAACAAACAAGTGCTCGACTATTTAATATGACCGCCAATCATGGTTTGCTGGCGGTCGAAAATCCCTCACGCCGAGTCATTCACAGAGGTGAAGATCTCAAAACCGATACAAATGAATGGCGAGCATATAAGATCAGCGTAAACGGAGTCGATACTTTACTTTGGCTCGATGAAAACACGATTCTCACCTTAGAAGATTCGTCCGGTCCAATGCCAAAATTCGCCTTACGACAAGGACGAGTAGTCGTTCAAAATTCGGCGAGCATAATGGTTCGAAACACTGAAATAAAAAATTCCGGCACGGTTTCCCTGGTCTTTTATTCATGGCTCGACAAACTCGATGTTGCTTATCTCGAAACCAGCGAGAGCTACACACTCGACACCCTCCATCCCGAAACTTCACACGTTGAAACGACATTCAATCCATTCGCGTCTTCTGCGAGTGATTTCTATAAATGGGCGCTCGGTACTCAGTTTCCTAACTAGAGCTCGAAAATTTCGTTCAGTCTCGGTACGATCACTTCTGCGTTTGAAGACTTGGCCAGGTATTCTTTGAACAATTCTTTCGCGTGCATTTCCCCGTGAACGAGGAATACTTTTTTAATCGTCCCGGATTTTGCCTGGAGCCAGCGCGCCAATTTCGCTCGGTCGCCATGAGCAGAAAAGGATTCAATCTCGCCAACTTCTGCGTGAACAGCAATTTCTTCGCCGTAGATTTTCACGCTCGGCACCTTTTCCATGATCTTTCGGCCGAGTGTTCCCGGCGCTTGAAAACCAATAACGAGCAAACCCGATTTCTCATCAGGCAGGTATCGGCTCAAATGGTGAAGCACGCGCCCGCCCGTCATCATGCCGTTTCCCGCAATGATAATCTTCGGCCGGTGATCCTCGTTAATAGCCTTCGATTGATCAACGGCCAGAGTGGTCTTCAGTCCAGGAAAATGATAAAAATCCTTCCCCGCCATAGCGGGATGGTCGAGCAACAAGTACTCCGGAAATTTTCGATAAATATCCGTGGCGCGAATGGCCAACGGACTATCCAGGTAGATCGGAACTTGCGGGATCTCCTTCGCCGTAATTAAATTGTCGAGCTCGTAAAGAAGCTCCTGCGTGCGCTCGACGGAAAAAGCAGGAATAATAAGCGTCCCTTGGCGCCCGATGATTTTCTTTACGAAGTCTGCCAAGTGCCCAGCTCGAGCTCGCGTGGGTTCATGGTCCCGATCTCCGTACGTGGTTTCACACACCACGTAATCAGCGTGGTGAAGCAACTCCGTCTCGCCAAGGATGGGCGTGTCATCATTGCCGATATCGCCCGAAAACACCGTGCGCTTTCCTTCGCAATCAACAGAAATAAAGGCCGAGCCAAGAATGTGACCGGCATCATGGAACATAACCGTCACCCCAGGCGCGGGAGAAAATTCCGTGTGGTATCCGATCCCCTGTACCAGCCCCATGGCCTTATCTTTGTCAATCTTCCCATACGGAACAGGGTCTCCACAGCGCTTGGCGTTCTCCGTCATGATGTTCAGCGAGTCATCAAGAATGATGTTCGCCAAATCTTTGGTGGGCGGAGTCATATAAATCGGACCACCATACCCAAGATTCACGAGCTCAGGGAGACGGCCGACGTGATCAAAGTGCGCGTGCGTCACAAGCACGGCCGTGAGCGTCTTTGGCTCAAACGAAAACGGATCCAGGCTCCGGAGCATGCACATGCGCTCCCCCTGTTTCATTCCGCAATCAATCAGGATTTTCGCCTCGCCCGTTTCCAGCAAGAAACATGACCCCGTCACTTCTTCTGTGGCGCCGTGAAAAGAAAGACGCATACGCTAACCCTGCGCTTCCAGCCGTTTCATGTACTCGGCAAAACGCGCCTTCAGTACGTCAGCGTGTGCATCAAGCCCCTGATCATCATGAAGCTCACCGATTTCACGGTGTTCTTCAATCACCTCGTCAACAAGGTCAAAGTACGCCGACTCTTCATTGATCCCCTGCTCAACCCCGGCCGAAACAACTTCCTCAAACAAGTCCTCAAGTGAAAAGATGATATTTTCCGTCATAGATACGGAAAGTATATACTAGGACGCATCAGAGAACGAGGACAGAGCGGGGATAGTCCTCTCGTTGACGCAGATGACCATATTATATAAGATACTTATATAATAAGAGTCTTATATATTCCTCCCTCTAAGTATCTCCTTTCGTTATTCTCCTTATTCCCTTCTCTATGGCTCCTCCCCTCGAACGATCAAAAGTTCTCGAACAACTCTTTGAGGACTTCGCCATCATCAAGCGCAAGTTCTCACGCGAGAGTCCAACGCACGCCCATCTTCTCGCTCACTCGCAGTGGATTGCGCTCGGAATTATCTTCAAGCAAGGCCCGCTGACGATTAAGGCGCTGACCAAAGAACTGAACGTCAGCCAAAGTGCCGCTACGCAGGTGGTAGATTCGCTGGTAGAGAAAAAATTGGTGACGCGAATTGAAAACAAGAAAGACCGCCGAAGCGTGAGTATCATCCTCGCGCCAAGTGCGCGGGCTATGGCCGTCAAGATGAAACAGCGCATCATCAAGAATCTCACGGAAGTTTTTTCTCCTCTCTCTGATGAGGAGTTCAAAACATACGCCAAGCTTCACCGAAGAATCGCCGAAAATATCAAACCGTAGCGTATGAAGTTTCCTCTTTCTAAGAAATGGATAATGTTCCTGACCGGCCTCGTCCTTGTCATTCTTGCTGTTGGATACTTTGCCACCCGCAGTTCCGGAAAAGAAATCTACGTTACAGACGCCGTCAAGCGCGCGGATATCAAAAAAACTGTTGACATTACCGGCTCCCTCTCTCCCCTCTCGCATGCAGATTTGAGTTTTCAGTCAAACGGCAACGTGGCCGGTATTTTTGTGTCCGTAGGCCAGCTAGTAAAAAGGGGCCAGCCGTTAGCCAGTCTGTCCGCTTCTGATCTCTCGGCCGACGCCAGACGCGCGCAGGCTGACCTTGATCTTGCCCTGGCCAGTCCTAAACCGGAGGATATTGCCTCTGCAAAGGCGGACGTTACGAGCGCTGACGTAGCCGTACGCAATGCGGAGACTGCGCTTTCCATCACAAAGACAGTGAATACCGTAGACCTCAAAAATGCGGATGATGCCGTTATCAAAGCAAAAGAAGACCAGGCAACATCGCTTGCAGATACATTGCGTGCTGTCACGACCGCCCTCCAGACGGGAGTCATTCAAATCCGTACAGGGCTTTCAAAGGCAGACCAGTTGCTCGGTATTGAAAATACGCTATTCAATGATGATTTTGAACGGGAATTCAGCGCGGAAAATCCCCAAGCACTTCAGAGCGCAAAGGATGCCTTCGCTAAAGCCGTGGTTGATCGGAATCTGGCGGAAACCGCCGTGGTAGCGTCATCCAGCACTGCGATTGCGCTGACCACGCGCGCGCTGGAAGAAACGTCTGACACGCTCCTGTATACCCGGCAGGCGCTTGATGCCACGGCCGCAGACTCCCAAGCTCTCTCGCTCGACGATATCGTAGCCTATAAAACAACCATTGACACCGCGCGCACAAATGTAGAATCCGCCCGCTCGGCTCTCTCTACAGCTGTAGATGCACAAACTGCGGAGACAACCGCATCCGCCCACACGGTGCTCACCGCAGAATTAAACGCAGAGAGCGCGCAAGCAAATGCAAACAAAGCCGAGGCGAGCGCCAACGCCAACGTGCTCACCACAAAAGCCGAGCTTCAGAAGGCCAACTCAGCCTATGAGAAGGTCATAGCTCCCCCGCGTAACGTAGACATTGCTCCGTATCTTGCGTCCCGCGACGGCGCAACAGCCCGCTACCTGAAAACCGAAATCGTCTCGCCCATTGACGGAAAAATTGGCAAAGTGGATGTGAAGCTTGGCGAGGCCGTCACTACCGGCACCGCCGTCATCTCTGTTGAGCCAACGTCCGCTACCGCCTACGAAGTGGCGGTTGATGTTCCGGAAAGCGATGTGGCGCATCTGGCGCTTGGCGATACCGCAACTATTACCTTTGACGCCTTTGGCGCCGATGTAGTCTTCACCGGGTCTCTCTCATCGCTTGATCGTTCTGAAAAATTGATTGAAGGCGTGGTTTTTTATCAGGCAAAAATTGCCGTGACCGATGGCCCGCGCCTGAATGACCTCAGAAACGGCATGTCCGCGGACGTCACGGTACTTACTGATTCAAAATCGAATGTCCTCACTGTCCCCACCAGATCAATCCTTGAAATCAACGGCCAAAAACTTGTTCGCATACTTGTCAACGATGCAATTCAAGAGAAACCCGTTGTCGTTGGCTTGCGCGGAGATAACAGCATCTCGGAAATCCTCTCCGGCCTGGCGGAGGGAGACGTGGTGGTTGTCAGCATCAAAAAATAATGTGGCCCCGCACCTCATTCAACTCAAAAACATTTCCAAGGAGTACGTGAACGGAGACGTGATCACGCCCGTCCTTCATAACATCAACCTGCTCATCGAGCGGGGCGAATTTGTGGCGCTCATGGGGCCGTCCGGAAGCGGAAAATCCACACTCATGCATATTCTGGGATTTCTTGATCAGCCCACCACGGGCAAATACGTGTTCAACGGAGAGAACGTGGCCGAAGCCGATGCACACGCCCTAGCCAAACGCCGACTCAAGGACGTGGGTTTCGTTTTTCAAGCCTTTCATCTCCTCCCCCATGCCACCGTCCTTGAGAATGTAATGTTGCCCCTGGTGTATCAAGGCGTGAGCAATGGCGAGCGCAAACGCGTGGCTATGAAAGCGCTTGAAGCCGTTGGGCTAGGCGATCGCGCGTCCCACTTGCCCAACCATATCAGCGGAGGCCAGCGCCAGCGCGTGGCGATTGCGCGCGCCCTTGTGAATGATCCCTCGGTGATCTTTGCTGACGAGCCTACAGGAAACCTTGACTCAAAATCTTCCGAGCAAGTCATGGAAATCCTCGAAAAACTGCATAAGGATGGCCGAACAATTGTCATGGTTACCCATGAGCATGACGTGGCCGAACACGCGAAACGCATTCTCCAAATGAAAGACGGGGTCATTCTCAAGGACTCGAAACATCTATGAACCTCCGCGATCTCACGGGTTCTGCCACCACGTCCCTCATCCAAAATAAGTCGAGGTCTGTTTTAACGATCCTTGGCATTGTCATTGGTATTGCCGCCGTCATCCTCATGCTCTCCATTGGCCAAGGCGCCCAAGCACTCATCTTGAACCAGGTGGCGAGTTTGGGATCAGACCAGATATTTATTGCCCCAGGCGCTAGCGAAACCTCTGGCGGTCCGCCAACCCCATTTGTAAAGCAGTCACTTAAATATAACGACGTCAAAGAGCTTCGCAAGCGAGGCCCGTTTAGCTTTGTGGCTGCCCAGCTCATTTCTACGGGGACGGTAGAAAGTGCGGATGCCAGCAAGGTGTCATCAATCGTTGGCGCTGATGAATTTCAACTCCTGGTGTTCCCGGCTGAGGTTGCGTCAGGGCGCTTCCTTGATAACACCGACGTAACAGACTACGCCAAGGTGGCGGTGATTGGCATAGACATTGCCTCAGATCTTTTTGGAGACTCAGATCCCATCAACCAAAAAATTACGATCAACAAAGTAAACCTCCGCGTCATTGGCGTCATGGAAAGACAGGGTTCCCGGTTCTTCCAAAATGTGGATGGCTATGTGTACCTGCCCGTCACCACCGCGCAACGCGACGTGCTGGGAGTGGACTACATTTCTTACATTGCCGCCCGCGCTACGGGAGACCTGGTGTACGCCAAAGAGGAGGCAACGATGATCATGCGGGACCAGCACGATATTAACAATCCCCAAAATGACCTCTCAAAAGATGACTTTCACATCCAGAGCCAGGAAGACGCGGTGGCCACCATTGGCATAGTTGGGACCGCGCTCAGCGTGCTTTTGGCATCTATCGCTGCTATCTCGCTCTTGGTTGGCGGAATCGGCATCATGAACATCATGCTCGTGTCTGTAACTGAACGCACCAAAGAAATCGGTCTGCGAAAAGCTATTGGCGCAACCGAGCAAGAAATCCTCCGCCAGTTCCTGCTCGAAGCCGTCATCCTCACCTCATTCGGCGGAGTGGTGGGCGTCCTTCTTGGCGTGACAGCCTCCTATCTCATCGCTTTCGGCGCCTCGTACTTCGTAGCGGGCTGGCGCGTGATTATCCCGCCATCTGCGATTGTTGCCTCCGTCCTTGTCTCTACCGCCGTCGGCCTCGGCTTCGGCTACTATCCAGCGCGTCGAGCAGCTAAACTGGATCCGATTGAGGCGCTCAGATATGAATAATCTTCGAAATTTATATAAGTATCTAATATAATAAGAGACTTGTCTATTATGGATCTCGATTGGAAATCCCTCCCCCGCCCGATTATCGCCCTTTCCCCCATGGCTGACATGACGGACTCGGCTTTTTGCCGTTTGGTGAAAAAACTCAGTGGAGTTGACGCACCGGTTGTGTTTCGCGAGATGGTGTCGAGCGAGGCCGTAGTTCGCGGGAACGAAAAAACCCTCGGCATGACTGCCATTCATCCCGACGAGAGACCGCTCGTTCAACAAATCTTCGGTTCAGATCCCTCAACGATGGCGGAAGCCGGTAGAATTATCGAGGCCGAGCATCACCCCGAAGGCTTTGATATCAACATGGGCTGTCCCGTGTACAAAATCGTCCACAATTTTAACGGCGCAGCGCTCATGAAGGATCCCGCCCTAGCCGGCCGAATTATCGAAGCAATGAAAAAGGCCATCACCGTTCCCCTCTCCGTGAAAATCCGCCTTGGCTGGTCAGACCCCCGCGAGTGCCTCGAGTTCGTAAAAGTACTCGAAGAAGCTGGCGCTGATCTCATCACCATTCATGGTCGAACAAAAACCCAAGGTTACTCCGGCGTGGCTGACTGGGCCATGGTTGGCGAGGCAAAAAAACAAGTGAAGATTCCCGTGCTTTGTAACGGCGACGTTCATACCGCCGAACGGATCGTCGAGGCTCTTAAAGTGTCCGGCGCTGACGGCGTCCTAATCGCTCGTGGCGCCCTTGGCAACCCCTGGATCTTCCGCGACTACGCCCTGCTGGCCAGGGGCGAGACTCCGCCCGTCATCACACTCGAAGAACGCATCAGAATAGTGAAACGGCACCTCGACCTACATCTCGAAGAGTACGGCGACCACGGTGTCCACACCTTCCGCAAGCATCTCTCTTGGTACTTCAAAGGTCTTCCTGGCGCCAAGGCATATAGAGACCCCATGATGCGGGCTAATACAAAGGACGAGCTGCTGAAAATATTAAATGAGGTAAAATAAGGTGGATTAACACAGATCGCGAAACGAGACAGATTTTACACAGATCAAAAGCGCAGGGAATAATTCCCTGCGCTTTTCCATCTCATCTGTGTTAAATCTGTCCCGCACCTTGATCTGTGTAAATCCCCCTAAACAGTTTCGACTCCTTCTTCAGCCTCATCTTCATCCTCGTCCTCATCCTCGTCTTCATCGTCACTATCGCCAACGGCGTCATCCTCTCCGTCCATAGTCACTGGGGCCAATACGATGAACTCAAGCTCCGTCACCTCTTGTGTGGGCATACGTTATATGAAAATTAAGTGCCGACATAGTATAGCCTGTCCAATATTTTGCAAGGGGGTCACCCCCACCTAAAACTGTGGATATTTTTGGGCGAGTGTATACTAGGGACATAAAGCGCTTGAACTATGTCTAAACGAGCACGAACCCCATTTGATTTTGGCTTTGACCCAGAGCCGGCCGAAGGCCCAAAAAGAACATTCTTTTATGAAGTTCTTGGCGCCCTGCCCACAGATAGTGACCGGGAAATTAGAACAAAATGGATTAAAACCTTGAAGACCAGTCATCCTGATAAAGGAGGAAACACAAGATGGATGGGCATTATCAACAACGTCTACGAGACGTATTTTAAGGACAAAACTGCCCGTGCCGTGTATGACGAAAATCACCCGCTTGATAGACAACGATGGGAGCAACAAGAACAAAATGTCAGAGAACAAATTGCGGAGGATGCCCGCCTGACGACAATAGAAAAGGAGGCTGCCGAGAAAAAAGCGGAGGCAGAAAAAATTCAAAAAGAAGCTGATGCCGAAAAAGAACGGCTCGCCAAAGAAACACGCGAGCGCGAACAAGCAAAAGTTGACGCTAGAAAGAAAGCGCAAGAAAAACGCCAAAGAGACGCAGTCGAAAAACAAGCAGCCACAGACGCTGCTCAGCTTGAGGCCGCTAAGCTGGAAGCAGAAAGACTGCAAAGAGAGGCGATAGAGAAAGCGCCGGCAGAAGCCAGAGACAAAGCCAACGACGACGCGCGTAAAAAAGCCGAGATAGATGCCGCTTGGGCCGCCCAGGAAGCACAGGGTAGAGTCGAAGCAGAGCAGGCGGCCAGAGATGAGGCAGACAAGATCAAACGGGAAGCGGAAGAAGAAACTGCCAGACTAAAGGCGGAGGCCGAAAGAATAGAGCGCGAGGCAAAGGAGGCGGAGACAATAGCCCAAGAAAAAGCTGAGCGAGTAGCGGCGGCTAAAAAAGACATGGTGCAGTTGAGACGAACGCTCGGCAGTACGGAATATTGGAAGGATCCCACGCCTTCAAGAGATGCGCTCCAGAGGGCGCTAGATAATTTGGAGATGGATTTTCCTGATCTCAATGAAGCGCAAAAGGATACTCGAACAAAGATTGAAGAGCATCTGGAACCGGCAGAAAAAGCGGAGTTCCGCGAATTACTCGCGAAGTATTTTGAACTCAAAAAAATTGCCGGGCTTCCCCCGCCAGAGAAACAGCCTGAGAAAACAAAAAGGGAAAAAAGGCTGGTGGAAATCCTCAAACAGCTGGATAACAAAGAATTCTGGAAAAAAGGAGACCCCGGCGTAGAATTTGCGGACGCGCTTGCACTCCTTGCGGGAGACCCTGCCATGGAGGCAAAATTCGGGCAGGAACTCCAGGCCAAGAAAAAATCCGTGGAAGGCTTCCTGAACCTCGGCTCATTCGACTCCCACCGGAAATTCACAAAACTTCTGGATGAATGGGAGGCCACAAAGAATACCCCAGAAGACGCCCTGGAACGCTTCTCAGCAAACAAAGAGGCCATGAAAATGCAATGGGACCTGGATCAAATACTCGCTGAAAATGAAGAGAGTTCAGGATCGGGCCTCTACATCACGGGCGCAGAAACCGAGGCAGAATTTAGAAAGAACATACCGAAGGACAAGGTGGATGACGTCATGAGGATTGCCAATCACATCAAAGAATTCTATGAAGGAGCCGAGTGGATGACGCCAGCAAAAAAAGCAGCCAAACTTGAGGAGGAGAAAAGGGCGGTTGATGAGGCTAAAAAAGCCCAAGACGCGTTAGCAGTCGAGCAAGCCGAAAAAGAAGCAAAACGGAAAAAGCTTGAAGACGAAGCGGCGGAAAGACAACGGCAGGCAGATGCTATAGACGCGGAAATCCTGGCCAAAGAAGCGGAAGAAGCAGCAAAAAAGAGCGCGGAGGCTAAAACTAAACTGTCTCCTCTCTTTGCGCACCTGGGAATTGAGCTGGCGGAACTGGTGGCCGGCCACAAACGAAACCTTGATGCATTTCTGGCGGAAAAGAGTGCGCTCATTGAGGCGGAAACTGAACTGCTGAGCGATGCGGAGAAGGCGTCCTACTTTGAACAGCTTGATCAAGCAGTTGCCCTAGCGAAAAAGAATAAATTCGAGATGATTGCAAAAGAATTTCATGACGGTATAACAAAAGAAATAGCTGAGCACTCACGTATACATCCGAACAGTAGAACCCGGATATCTAAAGAGCGCCTAACAGAAGTGAAAGACAATTTCATTTGGGAGTTACGCCAACTTCTTCCATTTGATGCCTGGCAAAAAGAATACAACGAGCTCTGTAAGGCACTCGGCGTAAAACAAGAAGAACTCAAACGAGAAAAATACGAAAAACACTCGTAACCCAAATCTTTCGCTAAAAGATCAAACAAAGAACCGCGTTACAAGCGCATCCGCGTACTCTGACGTCAGACCAACGGTGCTAAAATTCATCACCTCGCCGGCGTAGTAGGTATGGCGGGCGCCTTGAAGGGCCTCGACCTTATCGAAGTACCCGGCGCGGAATTCGTGAGGGGAAACATGTGGGAAATACTTCCAGCGTGAAACGCTATAGACCGTTTCAAGAGATCCGCCCATTTTACTTATGAGATTTGATGCCTCTTGAATGAGGTCTTTATCGGTTTGATGAAACTCGGCTAACGAGTAAAAGGTGTAAACATCCGCATCCGCATGGCGGTGATGCCAAAAGACC
This sequence comes from Patescibacteria group bacterium, assembly GCA_041660165.1. Lineage (GTDB taxonomy): Bacteria > Patescibacteriota > Patescibacteriia > UBA9934 > UBA9934 > JAGORL01. The sequence goes on from JBAZWW010000001.1 coordinate 220,185, forward strand.
GGTTTGCCGGCGCGCTCAGGGCTGAAGTTGCCCGGCACGTAGCCGTCACCATCGGGAAAATCCTTGATCGAGCAAGCGACAGTGCAGTAATTCACGTACTCAATTTTTGAAAATAGCGCCCGCTCTTCAGCCGTTGCGTCGAGATATTGGAGCGCCTCGTCAAGCGGTGAGGTGAGGATGAGCTCGTCAAACTCCTCCGTGCCCTGTTGCGTTGTTATCCGCACTAATTCGGCGCGTTCGATTTTCGTAATCTCCGTATTCAATCTAACATCGAGCACTGAGGCAACGGCCGTCCACAAATGCTGGATGCCTTCGGGCAAGCGGTAAATCTTCCGCCTCATAAACGCCATGAGCATTGGTCGCCGATAATACTTGAGCACGTAGACCGCAGGAATGCGCTCGAAATAATCGTAGCCGAAGCCCGTAAAAAAGAGCGCAAGTTCCTTGGCCAAATTCTCGATGTGATGCACGCGAGCAAACTCCGCAAACGGCGCCATGAGCGATTTGTTCGTTCGAGCAAGACCGGGCTTCCCCGCAGAGCCATATCGCCAAGAAAGCACATAATAGACCGCGAGCTCTTTCAAAAGGCGAACTGTCTGGCGCGCGGTTCGCTTTGGCATGGGCGCCCCCGTTTCACCGTTCACGTGTGTACTGTGTCCAAACGGCACGCGCGCGAGCGGAACCCCAAATTCCTTGGCCAGCTTCAAAACTACCCGGTTGTCTTCTGAGACAATGCCGGCTCCAAGCTCGTAGTTCCGGCCCTCAATCTCTACCGTACAGCACTTCCCGCCCACGCGATCCGCCCGCTCGAAAACAACAACGTGCTTGTAGCCGAGTATCTTGAGCGCATGACCAGCTGATAATCCAGCCGCCCCAGCGCCAATAATGGCAATCCGCCGGTTTAGCCCTTGATTGCTTTTTTGATGGTCCATATCACGTTTTTCTTGAGGATGGCGGAAGCGCAAAGCACGCCTCCCATAACCCCGCCGGAAATACTCGCAATCATGGCATCTTGGCCCGTCAAAAAAAGATTCTTTACAGGCGTGTACGGCTTCAAGAATTCCTGCCGGAAGCGCTTGGGCGTATGCGCGGTGCCATAAATCTCGCCCGAAGGATGAGCCACATAATGCTGAGCGGAAAGCGGAGATGACACCTCGAAGTAATCTACTTTGCCACGAAGCTGAGGAGCCACGCGGTACAGAATCTCAAGCATCCTCTCCGCTGTCCGCGCCTTCATGGCTTCATAGTCTTCCCCGCGTCCGTGCTTTTTCGTTCCGTTCCACTCCGCAAACCACGTAAATGGCACGAGGATAATCACCTCGGCCGTAGAACGCCCGGGATGCGTCACCGGCGACTGCGGATCCTTAGCCGAAGGAAAAGAAGCGAAGGCCACCGGGATCGGCGCATCAATGCCCGTGGCCAATTTCTGATTCGCCACGTGGTCATACTCGTCGGGGAAAATCCAATAGTTACACCTTGGCAAATGGAGAGTCTCATTGCTCTCCTTAAAGCCCACATACAAACCCATGTGCGCCAAAGACGGGGTCAAATTTTCAAGCATAGCCTCAAGCCCGTGCCTTCGACGAACGTTCTCAGATAAAAGCGAGTGAAACGTATTCACCACGCCCGCATCAGAAATAATCCGCTTCGCGCGAAGCACAGTTCCGTCTTCCATAAGTACCCCAACCGCCGTGTTCCCCTCGACAACGATCTCTTTCACCCGCGCAGAGGCCACCACCGCTCCCCCGGCCTCTTCAATCACCGGAATCACCGTCTCCGCAAACTTTGGCGCGCCTCCCACGGGATAACCCGCGCCTTCCATGTAATGGTTGGCTAAAACCGCATGCATGTAAAAACTACTCTCAGCAGGCTGAAGTCCGTAATCTCCGTACTGCGCCGTTAAAACGCCAATGAGCTGTTCGTTCCTCGTGATACTCCGCAATACCTCGAGTGTTGTCTTGTCCGAGTACGCCAGCACGCCTTTGCGCAACCATCCGCCAAAAATCTTCGCCAGGAACGGCGGAAGCACTTTTTCTACGTAGAAAGACGTCCCAAGAGCCGTTACTTGGTCGAGTAATGCAAAATACACATCAATGGACTGCCCGTCTTCCGCAGACGGAAAATAGCCCTTCAACGCCTTCAGCAAGTTGTTTCTCCCCCGCGGAAATTGATATTCCTTTTCACCAAACACTACGCGGTCATACACGTCATCAAGCGGAGCCCATTCAAGTTTTTCTTTGGTAATGTAACGAAAAACCTTGTTCAAAAGCGTTCCGGCAATGTGTACCTGGCCAACATAGTGCAGGCCCACGTCCCACGCATATCCCTTGCGCTGGAAGGCGTGCGTATACCCACCAATGACAAAATGCTGTTCAAGAACCAGCACCCTCTTCCCCGCCTGCGCCAGAAGCGAGGCCACGCTTAACCCGCCCGTTCCGGAACCAATGACAATAGCGTCAAAAACATCCTTGCTCGCTTCTTGCCGTTTAAACAGCAAATATGATTGGCTAGGCATGAAAGGGTAATAAGAGAATTACTAGGCCAAAGTCTATCATATTCGGGGAAAAGTCAAAAAAACAAGCGCTCAACTACTTCACGGAATAAGGACCTGAGACAAAGGAATCAGTCTTGAAATATTCAAAAACCGTCCGGACCACATTCGCGGAAAACCGCGACACGATCCGAACGGCACGGCCTCAACCGAGTGATCTCACATAACCCTCATAGATCGCGAAGGCGACCCCAGGGATCTTCCCTTCTTGGGAAACAAGGCTCATGTCACAAGCCTCGTCGAACTCACCCGACGAAAACCTTCGCAACTCCTCCACCGCGCTCTTCATCCGCCTACCGCCATGATCACGACCATCGCCAGCCAGGCGCGAGCGCAGGACATCGATCGATGGTGGTGCGACGTAAACGACGTACAGCTGTCGCGGAAAGGCTTGCGTCATAACCGCCAGCCGATCAATCGGCCAGTCAAGCACCGGAAAGTCGCCTTTTTCCAGTGCGCCAACGATCGGAGCCGATGGCGTTCCGTAACGAATGCCACCGAACAGTTCGTTGACCACGAGAAGCTCACCCTGAAACGACATCTGATCAATCTGTTCGGCACTGATCGAAACCTTATTCCTCTCGCCCACACGAAGAGGCCTGGTCATGTAAGGCGAGATATAGGTGAACCGGCCGTCGAGACGCGTGAGCTCTTCAATGATCGTGCTCTTACCGACACCCGAAGGACCGAGTAGAAGCAGGAACTTACTCACGACTCCTCCTCGCATCGTTGAGAGTGTCCTTCATCTTGATGGTGGCGGTTTCAACCGCCGACCACCAGGAGGCATCACTCGTCGGGTACAGAAGTCCGCGCGATGAATTGACTAAAACCCCGATACCCTCAGAGTTCAACAAATCGCGCAGGCAATCGGACTGGCCGCCCTGAGCACCAACGCCCGCGAGCAGGATTGGCATCGAGTCTGGAATCAGCGGACGAAGCTTGGCCATCGCCAGCCCCGCAGTCGACGAAAGCACGGGGATCATGTTGTCACCGCTGTTCCAGCGCGTAACCACGAGATCAAGCACGTGTTGCCAGAAAGGACGCCCATCCTGGAGCGTAACGTCTTGGACGATCCCGCCGGAAACATTACTCGTCTTCACGAGCACGACGATCGCTTTATCCTGCAGCTTGCTCAAGGGCAAGATGACGTCGTCACCCATGTACGGGTTGACCACGACACCGTCCGCTTGAATCAGACCGAAGATATTTTCGATATAGGCATCCATCGTGTTCTCGATATCGCCGATCTTGCAGTCCACGATAACTGGTACCTCCGGCTGCGTATCGTGCACGTACCGAACGATTTCCTGAAGCACAGCGTGCCCTGCAGGCAGTACGTCGAAGAATGCCTTCTGAGCCTTGTACGCACAGACATGCGATCCGGTCGCATCGACCACTCCACGAAGGAACCTGAGGATCTTCTCTTCATCCGATCCAAAGGCTTCGAGCAGTTCGACAGGTAGCTTCCGCAGGTCGGGATCAAGTCCCGCACAGAGAAGCGTCCCCGGCGAACGCATCCGCTTCAGAATCTGATCCTTTGCTCGCACGTTATCCTCCACTCGCCTTCTTGGCGAGACCGTGATGGTTAAGAAACTCTCCCTTTGCGAGCAGATGCGCCGCAGTGTGTTCAGTCGGCTTGATGAGGATGGGTACGAGATCCTCCGCGACCGTATATCCATTCTCACCGAACACACCAACCTTCTCGGGATTGTTGGTAGCCAGGTTGACGGTACACGTCGACGGAATGCCGAAGAACTTCAGAACACAGACAACACCAGAGTACGTACGAACGTCGATGACCCCACCGGGAGCCAAGAGGCTCGCCGACTCGACGGTGTGCACATTGAGCGTTTCCTGGAGCCACAGGGTTGCGAGCTTGAACGTCAACCCCATCCCACGACCGTCCTGTCGTGGAATGTTGATGATCATTCCTTCGCCGATCTCCGCAAGCGTCCGCATGGCGAGCTTCAGCTGTCCGCAGCACTCGCAGGTCAAATCCCCGAAGACCTGACCGGTCTCGCACCCCGAATCGGTGCGCAAGACAAGCCGATCATCTCGACGAAAAACCGGACACAGAGTCTCAAGGTCGAGTTCGGCCTTGACGAGTACAGAATATTTTTCCCACGAATCATCGATGGCGAAATTGTACTGCCAGAACTTCCCGTATTCCGTCTGCAGCACACCGATACCCCTCCTTTCCACAGCATAGAACCGGTTGGTTCCCCCCTTCGACGACCGCGATGCGCTTCTGGAACGGTTCCATCGAACGCTTGACGAGTTCGAGGAAGGCCGCGACCTCCTCCGCAGACTTACCAGACTTCCGAATGATGCCGTCCATGTCGGGTGGCTTAACCGTAATAGACATATGCACCTCCCTTAGATCAAGATGGACTTTCTAATCAGAGCGCGGATACGTTCCGTCGCTGATCTTCTTCGCAAAAGAACCGTGCACCATACGGAAGGCCAAACGGTTCTCAGGTGCGTAAACCATCGGGATACCGATACGCGCGTGGCACTTCGGACACTCCAAATTCGGAACATCGCGGATGCTACAACACGTATACTGAAGAGTCGCAAGCGCGGACGGAGCGAAGACCCGATCGAGGTACATCCGCAAGAGCGCTCCTGGACCATCCTTCTGATAGAGCGCGACGTGCTCCCCGCATGCGCTGCAAAACACGTCAAGAAAACGTGAATTACCGCCACGCGCCCTCGAATAACGGTCCTTCTTGAAAGCGTGCTTGCTGTCAGGCTGTTCATTCGACATAGCCTCTCCTTTGTTCATTTCAACAAAATTGTCAATGAACTGACCAAAAACTAGCATTTTTTTTGTGAATTACGCAAGTATCAGTGTCCCTGAAAACATTGGCCTTAAGCAACGATTCTTTATCGCCGAGGCGACGGGTATACCCCAGTACCCACCCTTTTAACTACTGACCCCTGATAGAGACGAATAGCGGGACGCTTTTCTTTCTGGTAAATATAAAACGTCCCGATCACTTTTTCGCACTATGGACATACGAATTCACCTTTTGAAGACCGCGAAATAGACGGGGCACAAATACGATCCAAATAAAGACGCCTTAATTCACCCGGCCCGTCCTTCTGATAAAGAACGAGGTATCCCCCACAACTTTCACAAAAAACATTTAAGAACCGCGAATAATGTCCTCTCTTTTCTCTATAAACGTCCTTCTTCAGGATAAATTGCTTAGGCATATAACTGTTTGATTCTAGAATCTGATTCTACAGTAAATTGATAAACCAGTGAAGACACTCCCCAACGTTTCGCCAATCGAAAACCCGCCTTCATTGCTGGATGCGGACTTTCTTAGTCACCCCCTATTCCAGTCTGTAGAAACCACAAAGGTCCTTCGACTCGGCTGGGTAACCTCGTTCAGGACAAAATAATTCCACCGCTAGGGTGGAATTATTTTGGTTCCGAGACATGGATTCGAACCATGATTAGAGGATTCAGAGTCCTCTGTCCTGCCGTTAGACGATCTCGGAATAGACCTTTGTCGAGTGGTAGAATACGGGCTTTTGAGCGAGGTGTCAAAATGCTAGAATGGATCAGACCTCTATGATGACCCTCTTTGCCGAATCAGCCAAACACCTCAAAAAGGGTAAAACTGCTCGTTACACGAAATACGCGTTTGCGAGCGGAGAAGTTGCCTGTACTTTGCAGGCGAATGTTCGAGGTAAGGGATCTCGAGTGATTGCAAACATTACTCCTGATCCCGCGTCATTTTTCGAGGTCCTAGCCCTGCATCAATTACTCAAGGATCGCGAAGCCTCGACGATCACCCTCGTCCTCCCCTACTTGAGCTACGCGCGCGAAGACCGCTCTACGGATAACGCGCAGGCTTCGCTTGGCCTTATGGTGGCCGAGCATTTGAGAGCGACGGGGGCGAATATTTCGGTGCTCGACCTGCATAGCCAAAAAGTCCTCAAAGCGCTCGGCGGGCGAGCAACGGAAATCACCGCCATCCCTCTCTTGGCCAAAGAAGTTGGCAAACTCGGACCGGTGGATGTTGTGGTGGCCCCCGACAATGGCGCTGTTCATCGAGCAGGGCGATTTGCCAAAGAACTGCCCGGGTCTCCTCGAATAGCAACGATTATCAAAACTCGCCCAGCACCTGGCACAGCCAAAGCCGGAAAACTAACAGGCAAGGTAAAGGGCGCCCACTGTGTCATCGTAGACGACATGATTGATACCGGCGGAACTATTGCCGAGGCCGTTCGATTGCTCACGAAGCACGGCGCCAAAAGCATCCGCGTAGCCGTCACTCACGGCATCTTCTCAAAGAATGCCAAGGCACGGCTTGCTTCCCTGCCGGTAACGGCCATTTTCGTCACCAACTCCCTCCCGCAAAAACCCCATAAGAAGTTCGTCATTGTTGATATAAGCGGACTTCTCACATAAAGGAAACCCTATACTTTTACAAAACCTGTCCGCCAAAAGCCTCAACCAAAGTATCAACGGGATTTGTTTCTTCTTTGCCTTTTTCAAGGACGCAGACAATGGCCTTGGGCATGGCTTGCATGACGTTGCCAATGGCTTCTTGGAGGAGACGGATGGCTTTGTGCTCTTCCATGGCCTTAACATGAAACATGTAGGATAGGCTGATGGTCAGTGTGTCTCCGTCAATCGCTACCGGCTTGGACGAGTTCAAGATCATCGGTAGGGACATGTTGCGCTCAGCCACGTAGGCACAGCAACGGCCCCATTTTTCTTGGAGGTCGGCGAGAGTGAAGGGGAGGGTTAGAGAAGGTGATAAAGGGTTAGAAAGGGTTTGATCCACCCCGACGACAGGAGGGGTAGCCTTGGTGCTATCAATGGGAGATGGTGGAAGATCGAAATCGGACGTCTGGAAAGCGCTTGCCGGCTCTGGAATCGGTGGTCGAGAGACTGGGATTGAGGCGATAGGCATTGGCTCGTTTCCTCGCCCCGCTAGGGGAGCCTCGCCCGTAGGCTGCAGAGGGCTGCGGCCGAGGGAGGGCAGGAGAGGGGCTGGTGGGATGGGAGCGGATTGAACGGCGATAGGAGCTACGGGGGCGCTCGAACAGGTCTCGACAATTGCGATCTCCAGTGGCAACTGCGGAATCGAGCTCAAACTTGGCCGAAATCTTGCCGACAACATTAAGTCGAGAAACCGGCGGTGATCACTCGCAGTTCCGAGCTTGGCTGTCTCGGCTAATCGCTTGAGCGTGCCGGGATCGTATTCCTCGTTGCTCGAGAACCCGAGAGACGCGAACATCATAGTCCGCACGTACTCAAGAATCTCATCGAGCAGATGACGAACGGATCCGCCCTGCTCAACAAACTCGTCTAATATTCGCAACGCCTCCGGGGCGTCTTTTTTGGTAACAGCCTGAACCAACTCAACCACAATTTCTGTGTGCGTTGCCGGCAAAATAATCGAGGCCTCCTTCTCAGTCACGGTTTTCTCACCGAGCGCAAATAGCTGACCGAGCAAACTCTCAGCATCACGCAAACAGCCTTCGGATAGTCGAGCAATAGAAACGAACACCGACGGCTCAACCGCCACGCCCTCAGCTTTCGAGATTGTTTCGAGTCTCTCGATCATCTCTTTCGGCGGAACTCGATGAAAATCAAACCGCTGGCAACGCGAAATAATGGTCGCCGGAATTTTGTGAAGCTCGGTGGTGGCGAGAATAAAAACTACGTGCGCCGGCGGTTCTTCAAGCGTTTTCAAGAGCGCGTTGAAACTTCCCGTCGAAAACATGTGCACCTCATCAATAATAAAAACCTTGAACTTCCCACGCGACGGGGCGGTCCGAACATTCTCGATGATGTTTTCTCTTGTTTCATCCACCTTCGTCTGGCTAGCGGCATCGATCTCAATGATGTCCATCATTCGTCCTTGTTTCGTTTCAAGACAAGACCAGCAGGTATTGCACGGCTCACTCTGTCCAGCTTGCCTAGTCTCGCAATTCAAAGCCTTGGCGAGCAATCTCGCAATGGTCGTCTTACCCACGCCTCGCGGACCCGCAAACAGATACGCATGCGCCACACTCCCCTGCGCCAGCTGGTTCGTTACGGTGCGCACCACATGTCCCTGTTCCGCCACCTCGGCAAAGGTATTAGGTCGGTATTTTCTATACAGTGCTTCGGCCATAGTATGTGTCATCCTGAGACCTATCTCTGTGTCATCTCGAGTCCCGTCCGACGGGACGAGAGATCTAATTGGCCGTCAGTTTCTCCAGCATCTTATGTCGATCTAGCATAAAAGACAAACCACTCACCCCCACCCTTTTCCCCTCAATAAATGAAAATCAGATCTCTCGGCCTTCAGACGGCCTCGAGATGACAAGAGCTGACCGATCCACCAATTCTACCCCTCCTATCGTCGGGGTAGGACAGCCTGAATCGGCCGATCAGATCCCTCGGGCGTAGCCCTACGGGCGAGCCTTCGTTAGCGCTCAGGATGACACTGAAACTCGAAAAGACAGCAACAGTCACCCAAAGACTCTAGGCGACCGGTGGCGGGGGTGGGGCGGTGATCTTTTTGCCCTTAGGGCCAAGACCGGCGCGTTCTGTAATTTCGGCAGAGACCTCATCCTTATCACGGCCGTATTGGATACGCGAAATCTCCTTGAGGGCAGCACCCACCCTCTTATTGCCTACCTGTTTAGGAAACACCTTAATGTTAAACGGCTTGCCCTGTGAGCCATCAATGATCAGCTTCACATTCCATGTCAACGCAGAGTTATTCATCAAATCATACCCGCTGAAGGTGGGCTCGAAAATCTTGGCAAGGACCTCAGTATCCTCCGGACCAACGCGCGAAACAAAGTATGAGCCAACGTTACCAAGCACCGCATCACGAATCTCTGTCTTTCCGTCCTTTACCAGCTGGCCCATGTACTGGTGAGCCATGATTAAGCTTAGTTTGTATTTTCTAGCTTCAGAAAGAATGGTGGCAATAGACGGCGTGATGAAGTTCTGGAACTCGTCAATATAGAGATAGAACGGCCGGCGCTTTTCCTCAGGCATGTCCGCGCGGGCAAAGGCGGCCATCTGCAATTTTGAAACTAGAATCAAACCGAGCAAGTTGGCATTCACGTCGCCCGTTTTTCCTTTCGACAAATTCACGAGCAGAATCTTGCCGTTATCCATGATATCGCGGAAATTGAAAGCTGACTTGGTCTGGCCAATGATATTGCGCATCATCTCGTTCTCAACAAACCTGCCAACCTTGGAAACAAGGTAGCCCATCATTTCACTCTTGTGATAATCGCTCGTTTTGGCCATTTCATCTTCCCAGAACGAACGAACAACAGGGTCTTTCACCTTATCTACCCATTTCTTTTGGAACGCCTCATCCGCAATCATGCGCGGGATCTCAATCAGCGTGCCAGGGTTCTCAACATCAGCCATGAGCGTCAGCATGTAATTGCGCATGTTGTGCTCAAACATCGGGCCGATCATTTCCGGCGGGAAGAGCATATAAAACACACTGATCATTTCCTGCACAGCAAAATCGCGCATCCCCTCATTTGGCGCCTCAAGCATGTTGAGTCCCATCGGCTTGTCCGTATCCGACGGATTGAAATAAATGACATCGTCAATCCTATCCTTTGGAATAAGTTCGAGTAATCCGTCAGCCAAGTCCCCGTGCGGATCAATGACCGCAATGCCCCGGCCCGCACGGATATCCTGCACTGCAAGATTCTTAATGAATTCAGATTTACCAGTACCCGTTTTACCAATGATGTACGTATGGCGAAGACGATCAGCCTCTTTGATGAAAATATCCGTCTTCTTTCCGCGATATTCGTTGTAGCCGAGTAATAATCCCTCGGTAGGGATGTTGGTTGGCGGTGGGGCCGAACGGGCATGCATCCAGCGGATGTTAGGCGTTTCACTCGTAGGTAGCGGAAGATGCCAAAGACTCGTCAGCTCCTCAGTATTCAGAACAAGTTTGTAACCCTCAGAAAATGTGCGGAAAATAAACGCCTCAATCAGCGCCCGCTTTGATCCGGGGATGCTCTTCTCAAGCGAATTGCCGTACTCGTAAATGTTGTACTGGCCAAAAGCCTGAATGACGTTTGAAAGGGCCAGCTGAGCGGATTCGGCCGTGGCAGAAGAAGCTACGATGCGAATATTGGATTCAAGTCCTGCTTTGCTGAGCTTATTTTCTATACCCTCAAGCATCTTTGTTTCAGCCGCAGACATCTTGCGTTCGCGCAACTTTTCTTTCTCTTTCTCATGAGTCTTTTCAGAAAAGAACCAATCACGCCAGCCCTCGCCAGCGTTCCCCTTCAAAGCCTGCTCCAGCGTCATCCCTTTCTGCATGTTCTTCACAATCTTCATGCCCGGTTCCCGCCAAGAATGATGCGTAGGGCGAACAAGAAACTGAATAGCCACGCCATCGCCATCAGGGACCTTTGACAAGGCATTCGTCAAAGCGTTCAGCGGATCAACTTCGATTTCTTTATAGGTCTTCAAAGGGAATGCACTCTTGCGTTTGAACTTCAAATACCCGCCAAGTACCACGCCCGTTGGGGAAAACATGTTGTAGTCGCCGACGTCTTCCATTTCTGCATCTGGATACTGCGCGTGCATCTGCTCAGAAAAAAACTCTTGATACTTGAGCGGAATAGTCACGTAAAAACTGATGAGCTTCTCCATGGCCACAATCTCAAAAGAGAAAACGTCAGACTCGCCGTACAGCCAGGCATGCAGACCGTGATCCGGCTTCAAACCGCCGAGCGCTGAAAAAATGGACTCGCCAACAGCCACTTTTTCCTTTGTGATCTGGGCCGTAGGAATCTGCCTAGCTTCTTCCTCCGAACGAAACTTTGGCAAAATGATGCGAAGCGTCACCAGCCGGTCCTCTCCCCCGCGGGCATGCGCCTGCGCGTGGAGTTTTGCTCGCAAAATGTTAATACCGATAATGAAAATAACGGCAAGAACCACAGCGCCTATTAAAAACGGCAAGTACTGAGCAAAGCCCGAACTTTGCGCCGTGACTATAATCTGGCCGGTGTCCGTAGACCCAAAAAGCGGATCTTGCCCAAGACCGGTATCAAGCTGGGCCAATAATGTTCCTCCAAGTAAAATCACATGGTGTCTCGGCCAGCATGGGCCCGTTCCTCTACGAATTTAGCAAGCTCGGTCTCTTTGATTGAAGCTTCCTGTGTCTGGTAAGAACGCTCGACATTGGGGATAATCCCAAGCCATTTTCTGACGCCCTTCAGCGCCTTATGGGGCCTGTAATGACCCGTACTGATGTCTTTCGCAAGCTCCGCCTCAAGCGTCTCCCCCTCTTCTTTCATCTTCTGTTGAATAGCGGGCGTCTGCGCCTCCCACAGCTTCATCATTTTTTTGTCTACCAGAATGCCATCTATTTTCTCGACCACCTGATCCTTCATGGCAGGAATCCGCACCACCGCTGGCGCCCTAGCAACCTCGACTGCCGGTGAAGGGACAACCGGCTCCGGGGGAGTCTCGACCGCTGGCATGACGGCCTCAGAGGCTGGAGCTGGCGCAAGCTCAACACCAGCCGGCTTTTCCGGTGTACCTTCAACCACGTTCTCTAGGGTATCCACCGGTTTAGCCGGCGCTACCTCCGGAATAGGGACAATCGGGAATTCCATGGGGGTATTTTAACACGAGTCCGGGCAGGCATTGACAAAAACTCCCCTTTCTGGTATACTAATCACTTCTTGAATACGTGACTTTTTCCAAAAAGCCAGTCGTTTCAGAGGTTTCTTCAGCGCTACAGCTTGTTACGCAGTAGAAAGGCACGCACCGGTATTCACTGCGCAAAGACTCACGTCCCGCGCGCAGGCATAAGCATACTATCTAAACCCCCATTCTCGCTTGAAACGTCTAGACGTTTCTTGTCTTGATCAGGGTTAAGTGCCACATCAAAAACCCGCCGTTGTCCCTTCATGGGCTCTGCGGGATTTTTGTTTCTATTCGAATTCTACAATCATTGGCAAGTGGTCGGAAATGGCCACCTTTGGTACCGCAAAACTCTTCACCGTTACGTCCGGCGAGACGAGCATGTAATCCGCAAAACGAAGCGGCTTCGTATAGAGCGCGCCACGAGTGTCAGTGATCCCATACTTAGTGATGAGGTTCACCATACCCTCTTCAATAATCTTTAGGCTATCAGTACCTGGCAATAGATTAAAATCTCCCGCAAGAATCTTAGGCCCCTTAATCTGATCAAGAAACTTCCGAATATTCGTAGATTGCAAAATGCGGTCAGGCGCATCACCTTTGCCTTGGCCGGTCCAAATCCCGTGAAAATTACAAACAGTATAGTGCCTCCCCGCCTGTTCGATCGCAAAAAACTGCAAGTTCTTTCCTTCAGTCGAAGCGTCTCCCGTACGCGCATTTCTCTGGCGCAGTACGAATATCTCGCCCGATCCACGAACATCAATCCCCCGCTTCACAAAGCCTGTCAAACCAAACTCTACATCAAAGTCCGTGATCGTTGTCCAGGCGATCGCTTTATCCTGCGACGGGGAAGAGTATGCCTCGAACCCCGAAAGGGCGGATGAAAGTTCAGCAAGCAGATTCACGCGAACTGGCAGATTCAATTTTGAGTCAAACCATTCCTTAGTTTCAGAATGCGTACTATAAATCTCTTGAAATAAGAAAATATCTGTCTTTTCTTTTTCCTCGTTAATAAACTGCATGAGTGGCTCAAAGATGCGCCCGCCCCAAACATTACAAACGATCATGCGCATATTATTTCACTTTAAAACCAATTTGTTCTTTAGGCGTCTCTTTTTCAATGATGAGGGATTTAATGGCTTTGAAGACAGCACGAAACTGCTCATCATATCGGCTTTCCAGGCGGTCGAGTTTCCTGAGCAAGGCCTCATTCTCGGCAATCATTTCTCGGAGCTTCGTGAAGGTACGAATGATCTGCACGTTCACTAAAATTGCCTTCTTGCTTTTAAGAACGCTGGATAGCATTGCAACTCCCTGTTCCGTAAAAACATACGGAAGCCGCCGTAAACCGCCATGTTTAGAACTTGATATCACAATTTGTGATATCAAGTTCTGGAACTCTTCCCTAGTGAGTTGAAACATAAAGTCATCCGGAAAACGAGCCTTATTCCGTCTGACGGCCTGATTGAGAGCCATGGTAGCAACCCCATACAACTCCGCGAGGTCATGGTCAACCATAACCTTCATCCCACGAAAATAATAAATCTTCTTTTCGATCCGTTCGACGGGAAGAATATTCATCTCTTTCTTAGACATATTTTTCATTTTGGATATCACATTCTGTGATATCCATTTTGAAGTCACAATTTGTGACTTCAAGTTTACCTCTCCTCTCGAATCTTCTGTCCTCCGGCTCCGTCTTCGACAACAAATCCTAGTTGAGCAATCGCCTCGCGCAGTCTATCAGACTCTTTCCAGTTTTTTGCTTTGCGGGCCTCAACGCGTTCATCAGCGAGTGCTTGCACCTCAGCAGGAACAATCACGGGATTGCCGATGTAATGACCAAGGCCGAGGCCGAGGACGGAATCGAAAAATTTAAGCGTAGCCGCCTTCACGGCTGGTCCCATCGTCTCGTCTTTCAGAACCTCGAAAAAATAGGCGAGTGCGTTCGGGGTGTCGAGATCGTTATTGACGATCGAGAGAAACTTTCCCTTCGAGGCTTCGTCAATCTTGCCGGGTTTTGGCAACTCGACCACAGTATGAATCAAATTGTCGAGCGCGTTTTGGCTGGCTTGCAACGCATCCCACGTAAAGTTCTGAAGGGTTTTATAGTGCGCGCCAAGGACGAAATATCTGAACGCCATGGGCGAGAGACCCTTAGCGGCAACGTCGTCAAGCGAATAAGTATTACCGAGCGACTTACTCATCTTGCCTCCGTCTACCATCAAAAACTCGTTGTGTAGCCAGTAGTTTGCTTCGAGTTTCCCTCGCGCCCCTTCAGTCTGCGCCAGCTCGTTCTCATGGTGAACGGCAATGTGATCGATCCCGCCGGTGTGGAGATCAAAAGGAACACCAAGGTACTTCTCGCTCATAGCTGAACACTCGATATGCCAACCTGGAAAGCCGATCCCCCAAGGACTCGGCCACTCCATTTGGCGCTTCTCCCCCTCTGGTGAGAACTTCCACAGCGCAAAGTCCGCCGAGTTTTTCTTCTCACCAATTTCTACCCTAACACCACCTTCTTTATCTTCAAGCTTCTGTCCGGACAATCGACCATAATCGGCGAGCGTCGAAGTATCAAAATAAATCCCGTCCGTAATCCGATAGGTATGCCCATTCTTTTCCAGCGCTTCGATCATCTCAATCTGCTCAGCAATGTGATCCGTGGCTTTCGGCCGGTATGTTGGTTCGAGCAAGTTCAAGCGCTCGGAGTCCGCCAGGTACAACTTGGTGTACTCCTCCGCCACTTCCCACGCCGTCTTGCCGGTTTTCTTCGAGCCCTTCTCCATCTTGTCCTCGCCCTCGTCGCCATCACCGACTAAATGACCAACGTCCGTAATGTTGATCACGTGCTTCACCTCGTAATCGTTCGCTTCAAGGACTCGACGCAAAATGTCCGCAAAAATAAACGAGCGGAAATTTCCGATGTGACCCCTGTCATAGACGGTGGGTCCACAGGTGTAGATGCCGGCCTTACCGGGAACGAGGGGAACGAACTCTTCTTTTTTCTTTGTCAGGGTGTTGCTCAGGAAAATGGGTTGCATATTGCTGAACACTGTACCCGTTTTCCTACTTTTCCCGCAAATCAACTTGTTCTAAAAGTTCCCTTGTCTTCCTGTCGAGTTTGGTTGGCGTCAGCACCCTGATAACCACAATATGATCGCCCCGGCCCCGGCCGTGCGGTACGCCCTTGCCCCGCAAGCGAAGCTCCTCGCCGGATTGGATGCCCGCGGGAATCTTCAAATCAACCTTGCCGTCAACGGTATCTATCTCCACCGTGTCACCAAGCGCGGCCTGAGTGAAGCCGATTTTCTTTTCTGAGTAAATGGTGGTCCCATCGCGCTCGAATCGCGGATCGCTCGCCACGTGAATATTCAAATACAAGTCCCCCGGCTCTCCAGCGGGGCCAATGTTCTCGCCCTCCGCCCGTACGCGTACCTGCATGCCGTCTTCTACGCCGGCAGGGATGTCTACGCGCAAAGTTTTCTGCGAGCGATGCGTACCCGCGCCGTTACAGGTGGTGCATTTCTTATCCGGCTTCTCACCACGTCCATCGCACTCACCGCATGGCTGACGCACTTGCATGACGCCCAAAATAGTCCGCTGGTTCACAACGCTGAATCCCTTGCCCTTGCAGGTAGCACACTCATGCATCTTGGCGCCCGGCTCGGCCCCCGTCCCACCGCACCGATCACAGCGATTAGATTTGTTGAGCGACAGCTCCCGAGTAACGCCAAACACGGACTCGGAAAATGTCATGCTGACATCCACTTGCAAATCCTGACCTTTCCTGGCTCGGCCTCTCGCACCTCCCCCAAAAAAATTGCCAAACATGTCGCCAAGATCCCCGAATTGGCTGGCGTCAAATCCCTCGAATCCGTTTCCTCCCCCGCCAAATCCGCCAAAGCCTTGCGGGCCGTCAGCACTGCCGAACTGATCGTACCGCGCTCGCTTCTCCTTATCGCCAAGCACCTGGTACGCCTCATTGATCTCCTTGAATTTCTCCTCCTTCCCCCCTTTGTCCGGATGATGCTCATGCGCCAGTTTTCTAAACGCACGCTTAACCTCATCCTCATTCGCGGATTTCTCAACGCCCAAAATTTTGTAGTAGTCTTTTGACAGATGATTGTATTTCGTATCCACCCCGACGTGAGGAGGGGTAGCAAGGATTACTGCATGTATCAGGCTCTGATCCAATGACATCCAATTCTACCCCTCCTCACGTCGGGGTGGGAACCAGCCGGCCTCTCTCAATCCTGTTTCTTGACCTCAACCCCCTCAGCATCAACAATCTTCACGCCAGGTTTAGCGCCCTTATTCGTCAGCCACCTGAAGAATGGCACGGCAATAGCCGTAACGATGCCGGAGATGACAGCAATCGTAACTCTGGCTTTCGCCAGCCGACGGAAGAAACTCATAGGCTATTTGGTGCCTCCGCAACATTCTGTTTTCTCGACATCAGTTTTCTCAGCATCGCACGATTCAGGAGCACATCCATCCGAACTGCAAACATGGCCGGATGCATGGGTATGTCCCTGTGGCGCGTGACAACAGTCTCCCCCATGCGCGTGACCGTGGCCACCGAACAATACTTTGAGCTTTGCGAAAAATCCCATATAGTATTTAGCTTTTTTAACCTTTTTAACTACTCAAAACAGCATCCCATGAACACAAATGCACCGGCTCTCCGCCGTCTACGCGCGCCCAAACTTTGTACTCGCCAAGCGACTTGACCGCAAGGGCCGGAATTCTTGCCACAATGTTCGCACTCGGTCCCTTAATCTTGTTCTTAAACAAAGCCCCGCCGTCAACGAGTGTATTCGATCCATCTGTAACGTACAACTCCGTCTCAGACTCGGCCGGCAAATTCACAAGCCGTGTTGCAAAGTATCCTCGGAGTGCAACTGGTGTTCCTGGCTGAAAGGTTGTGCGATCGAACACGTGCATGTAGCTCTGCAAACCATTGACGCTCATGGTCGCGAACTCGCAGAACAAGGCGTATTCTTTTTGAGGGGTCATAGGCATTCGATCCTGAGCGTAGGCGAAGGATCTAGAGGTTGGCTATTGGATTATGGTGATTGGCTGAGATCAAGACCAAACGTATGCGTGGCAGGATCGTAATAATACAGCCCGCCGTAAATCCACATATAGAGCCCCTTGGCTGAGTATTCCAAACCCGGACGCAAAGGATCATAGCCCGTGGCTGGATCATACGGGTAGGCGTACGTCACCGTCCGGTCGTAATCAATCTGCACAGTGGTATCAGGAGAATTGAAGGGATTTACCTCGGCCTGATCGCTTTGAATCATGCGGGTGAGCGAAGTACTCTTCCCAGACTCATCCACTAATTGCAGAGAACGATTCTTCACGGGAATTCCATCAGCCACCCCCGGCTTCTCTTTGCCCACGGTCAAATGGAGCGTATGGCCATCATAGTGAAATTCAGTGGACGAGGCGTTCTTCGCGCTTGTACGGAAAGTGATGCTCGCAATCAATTGCGCTTTGCCAGTTGGCAACTCAAGCGCATATCCAGTTTCCGTTGACACATCACCCTTGACCGCTAGCCTGGTAACAAGATATTTATCCCCGCCAAAGAATCCGCCAAACGCGTTCATTGTTCGCGGATCGTAATGAAGACTATTGGGAATGGCGTCATACACGTACGCAACCCGTGTTCCAAGATCATTCGTCACCACGAGAAAACACAAATCCAAATGATCACAATTATCCGCAGTTGTTAGACCAACAATCTTGGCCACAAACCCCATAGCGGGAGCATCCTCATTGATGGTGCGCAAGTCATTCGTCTCAACTGCCTTCATAATACGCTGGCTCAAATCCGCCGATAGTTTATCCGCGGATGGATAGCCTGCGGAAATAAATGCCTGACGAATGGCCAACCCCTCAGCAGTTGGAACCCGTAGTTCCGCCCCGGAGTTAACCGCAACATCCGGGGAGGCTATACCCGCTGGCGCAACAGTATTTCCGAAGGGGTGCTTTAACGACACTAGCAAGGCTATAGCCAGTACAAGAGTTCCAATGCCCGCAGTTATCGCTAGGAGTCGCTTGCTGTCTTGCATAGATTAAACAGCGGGACCAGCTTCACCGGGCTTCTCCGTAAACTCCGCATCTTTCGGCTGGGCTGTCTGCTCGGTGGTGGTTGCGCCAGGGATTGGGTTCTCAGCGGTTGGTTGGTATAGTTTAGCACCAATTGCTTGTGCGGCTTTCGACAATTCCTCGGCCGTGGTTTTCATCGCTTCAAGGTCATCACCGTCCTTCACGGCTTTCACGGCGTCAATCTTGGTCTGCAAATCTTTCTTCTCATCTTCAGACATCTTCTCCTTGAAGTCCACCATCATCTTCTCAACAGTATAAATCGTCGTGTCGGCAATGTTGCGAGTTTCCGAGAGATCGCGCTTCTTCTTATCTTCATCAGCGTGCGTTTCCGCGTCTTGCTTCATTTTCTCAATCTCCTCTTTCGACAAACCGGAAGACGAAGTGATCGTAATCGTTTGCGTCTTGTTGCTCGCTTTATCCGTAGCCGAAACGTGCAGAATACCGTTCGCGTCAATGTCGAATTTTACCTCGATTTGTGGCACGCCTCTTGGCGCTGGCGGAATGCCGGCCAGGTCAAACTGGCCGAGCAACTTGTTGTCGCCGAACATGGAACGCTCGCCCTGGGCCACGCGAATGGTTACAGCCGGCTGGTTATCAGCGGCGGTCGAAAATACTTGCGCTTTTGAGGTTGGAATGGTCGTGTTCCGGTCGATAATCTTGGTGAACACACTCCCCATGGTCTCGAGACCGAGAGACAGCGGGGTTACGTCTAGCAACAAAATGTCCTTAACGTCGCCCTGCATGACGCCGGCCTGCACGGCCGCGCCAACCGCCACCACCTCATCCGGGTTAACAGTCACGTTAGGCTTCTTGCCGAAATAATCCTCGACCTTCTTAAGGACAAGCGGCATGCGGGTCATTCCGCCCACCATCACAATCTCGCCAATCGCTTTGGCATCGAGTTTTGAATCTGCGAGCGCTTGTTTCACCGGGCCGAAGGTTTTATCTACAAGCGACATGATCAATTCTTCGAGCTTTGCACGAGTCAATTTCTCAACAAGGTGCTTGGGACCCTCAGCTCCCGACGTAATAAATGGTTGATTGATCTCGGTCTCATTCGCCGTTGAAAGCTCAATCTTGGCTCTCTCGGCCGCGTCCTTAATGCGTTGCATGGCCAAGGCGTCATTGCCCAGGTCAACGCCTTCTCGCTTCTTAAACTCATCCATGATCCACTTCATGATGACCAAATCGAAGTCGTCGCCACCAAGGTGAGTATCGCCATTCGTGGCCAGCACCTCAACCGTTCCCTCGCTAATGTCGAGCACGGATACGTCAAACGTTCCACCGCCGAGGTCATAGACGACGATCTTCTGCCCGACTTTCTTGTCGAAGCCGTACGCAAGTGCGGCCGCGGTCGGCTCGTTGATAATGCGCAAAACTTTCAAACCCGCAATCTCACCTGCATCCTTCGTGGCCTGTCTTTGTGCATCGTCAAAATACGCCGGCACAGTAATGATCGCTTCCGTGATCTTCTCGCCGAGCTTTTCCTCGGCGTCAGCCTTGAGCTTACCAAGAATCATCGCCGAAATCTCTTGAGGAGAATTTTCTTTGTCGCCGAGTTTGATGCCCACGCCTTCTCCGCGCTTCACAATCTCATACGGCATGAGCTTGATGTCGCGCTGGACTTCCTCATCCGCAAATCGGCGTCCAATCAAGCGCTTGATGGAGTACAGCGTATTCTTCGGATTCGTTACCGCCTGGCGCTTAGCCGGCATGCCCACCACGCGCTCCCCCGCCTTGGTTACAGCAACCACAGATGGTGTAGTCCGCATCCCCTCTTTGTTTTCGAGCACTTTCGGTTGTCCGCCTTCCATCACGGCCATGCAGGAGTTTGTAGTCCCCAAATCGATTCCAAGTATTTTTGACATATTTATAGGGTCATCCTAATTTTTTTTTATTTCATCCAATCCCCACCTCTAGGCCCCTCCTAACGTCGGGGGCCGGGAACGTCAGGGTCGGGAATGCCGATTATTTCTCGTTAATGATTACTTTCGCCGGTCGCAACACCACCTCGCCGAACTTCCAGCCTTTGATCACTTCTTCAAGCACTTCACCATCTGGTTTTGACTCGTCCTTCCTCGAACCACCTGCTTCATGAAACTTGGCGTCGAACGGTTTGCCAAGCGCTTCGATCGGCTCGACACCGAGCCCCTTCAACACTTCGCCGAACTGCCGGTCAATGTGGCCAATGCCGGCCACCCAGGTGTCGAACTTTTTCTTGAACTCGGGATCACAATTACTCGAGTCTGGAATATGTTTCGTCACATAGCCGAAGTTGTCAATCACGGGCAGGAGGTCATCCGCGACACTCATGCGTACTCTACGCCTATCGTCATCACGAGTTTGCACATTGCTCTTTTTCAAGTTCTCGTAATCGGCAAGGGCGCGTTTCCAGCCGGAGAGGTACTCGGCGCACTTTACGTTCAAATCTTCTGACTGGCGGGGGTCGATACTTGGATCGACCCCTACTGGATCGACCCCTACGGCACCGTCCGTATTCATTTCTTCGTCATTCATACCAACAAGGGTTGTTCAATGATCTTCTTTGCTTGATTCAAGAGGGCTACGTTGCGCCCGTAATCCATGCGCATGGGGCCAATGATGCTCATGACGCCATGCATACCGTTCGGCAATCTGTGCCGAGCAACAACCGAGCCAAGTGATGAGCCAAACGGATTATCATCACCCAGCACGACGATTGTGTCAGCCTGAGCAGAGCGAAGGATCTCATGGATGGCCGTATCAAATTGCTCAAGATCACTCGCCAATTTCATCAGCTGTTCTTCGGTTCTAAAATCCGGCTTGCGAATGAGATTGCCCAGGCCGAGCGTGGCGCTCCATGGCCTGCTCGTAGCCATCATCACCGCATCACCCGAGGCGTGGGCCAAGGCCTCGCCAATTTGTTTCAATCTGTCTTCAAACACCGGCTCTTCCAACACGGTTCTAAAAGTAATGTTGATATTGACCGTCTTTGGCGTACTCGACGGCAGAACGTTCGCAATGTAATACCGGTACGCCTTCTCAGTGGGCACTCGACCAGCGGAAGTATGAGGCTGAGTGATGAACCCGCCTTCTTCAAGCGCGGACATATCATTTCTCACCGTAGCTGATGAACAATCAAGATCATACCGGTCGCAGAGACCTTTTGAGCTGACGGGTTCAGCCGTCCTCACGTATTCATCAATGATATAGCGCAATACTTGGATCTGTCTCTCATTCAACATAAAAGAGAGTGGGAGCGAAAGGAGATTAGCACTCTCAATTATAGACTGCCAGGTAAAGGTGTCAAGACCCGTATGACGGGTCAAGCCTTTCCTACAATGAACTCATATACTCATAAAGCCTGGCACTTAATCCCTGAGCCTGCTGTTGTCTTACTTGAGGTGTATTTGCACCTTTGTTGGTTGGGCGCACGGGGGCCGTATACAGTCTCTCATTTGCTTCCCTCTGCCTCTCCTCTTTTTCTCTCCGAGTGTTCACAAGCTCTTGTCGGCTGGCACGATCCCTAGACGCAGTCACAACTGACACTTCCTTGGGTCTGCGTTCAAATTCGTCTCGCTCTATCCCAGCTACATCGGCTAAATTTTCGGCGAGATCCTTTGGATCCAGCGGGATCGGAGTGTCCTCGTCAAGCTCGACATCTGCGATTGCCCGTCCGGCCAATTCTTTTATCGATAACTGAGAAGCTTGATGTTCAGGAATATATTTCTCCGTGGGGCGCAAAGCCGGGAATTCTTCTTCATCCAATGAAGGTCTGAGTCTTTTTGGAATCAATGATTCCTTGGTTGGGGTCTTTCTATCAATTCGAAAATTTCTTGCTTCTTCCGGTATGCCTTTCCTCAACTCAAGATTCATAAAAAACGCCGTTACTCATGCTCCTTAGCCTCAGTCTCTAAAATAACCTCCGCCGTTACGAGAGGAAGCCCGGCCTTGAGACGCTCTTCGTTTTTCAGAATCACGGCATCATTCTCCGCCATGATCTCTCTGCATCTTTTCTCACGCTCCGCCCGTGATAATGAAGCGAATTCCATATATTTTTTTTACACGACCATGTCTTTCAGTTCATCTTCGCTCACCAGATATTCTACGCTGTCATCTTTTGTTGAAGCCAGATAGATCCCCTTATCCGTTATCCGATCCACCGTCACTTTTTCCGGTTTTTCCTCCAGGTCAACAATGATGTGCAGAACTTCTCCCGGCGTAAAATCGCTTTCGATCTCCTCCGCGATCGGTTCGGGGTCGATACATGGATCGACCCCTACGAGAGAACGCTCAATCCACATGATCTGCTCCTCATCAAGCATCTTCGGATACGCTTCTTCAAGAAGAAACAGATTGATTTTCCCGTCCGCATCCATAATCCCCTCATCAAGCAATCTTACGCGCCACTCTGCAAACATGTCTGCGTCTTTATGATGCATAGTCCTGTTGTTCTTTTTTTCCAAGCTCTCCCCATTTGGCTCTGCCAAGTCCCTGCTTCTTCAACATTCCTGCAAAGTGCTCTCCCCCAAGGATGCTTGGCACAATGACATAGGAGGCCCCCAGAGCGTAACACCGTCCCGCATCTTCTGACGATTTTACAGTGAGGATAACCGCGGGATGGCTATGGCGCCTCTTCAGATAATCCATAATGTCCGCATTCACCGCCATATCGGGAATAGTCGAAATGATCATTTTCGCCTTCTCAATCCTGGCGAATTTGAGCGAGTCCTCATTCCCCGCGTCACCGTACATCACCGGCAGTCCGTAATGACTCAACTCTTCAACTACTGCGGGGTTAAAATCCATGATCTTAAAATGATCGGCGAGCGTTTCAATCATGGGTAAAATTCGCTTGCCCATTCGATCATAACCGAGAAGAATAATCTGCGGAGCGGTATCATCCGCCACGTCGTCAGAGCTACCCTTCGGTTGAAGAAACGGGAACGCTCGAATCATCACCTCGTAGATCTGTTCGTTATACGCCGTAAGGTATGACGAAATAGCTATCGTGATCAGCGCCACCAGCGTCAAGAGTTCAAGCGCCTGTGGGGCGACAAGTTTGGCCGTAATCCCGACTGCAAGAAGAAGAAATGAAACCTCGCCTATTTGGCCGAGGGTTGAACCAGTCAAAAATGCCGTGCGCGCATGATGCCGTGTCAGACGCATCGTGCAGAAAACAATAAGCGAGTGAGCCAGAAGCACGAATGCACTCAACACAATCGCCGGCGCTAATAACTCGGACACCGTAGAAAGATCAAGCTGTGAACCAAGCACCACAAAGAAAAGCACTAGGAAAAAATCTCGCAACGGCCGAACTGTTGAAACGATCTCGTGTTGAAAACCCGTGCCGGCCAGGGCCATACCCGCAAGTAAGGCACCGAGCTCGATGGAGAAACCGAGCAGATGGAAGACCGAAGCAACCAAGAAACACCAGGCAAGTGCGATCAAAAACATCAGCTCATGGCTCTTCTCAACAAAGCGGAAAAGAGGCGGAAGAATAAATTGGGCAAACAAGCCAAAAACAATAACGCCGGCCAGACTATACAACAGGCTCGCGCCGACAATGCTCGATAACGCACCCTCGATGACCCAGCTCGAAATAAACAAAAGAGCGAACGTAGCAACAACGCTTTGCACGATCAGAATTCCCACCGCAATTCGGCCGTACAATCTTTCAAGGTCCTCTTTGTCAGACAGGAGTTTAACCGCAATGGTCGCCGAAGAGAACGCCAAGCCGAGCCCAAGAAATACGCTCGTCATCAGGTCAAAACCAAATGTTCGAACAAGAAAATAGCCTATGGTCGAGGTGAGAACGATCTGCGCCAGTCCCGCGAAGAGCGCAACTCCGCCAACGTCCCTCACGCGCCGCCAGTTGAGATTAAGACCGATGATGAACAGCAAGAGTGAAATACCGAACGTAGAAAGCGCGCTCAGAACGCTCGCCGGCTCTGTATAGCGCAACAAGAGAGAACCCACGATGACGCCTGTTAAGATATAGCCCAAGATGAGCGGTTGGCGCAATTTATAGACAAGCAAAGAAAGGACCCCCGCCGTGGTCAAAGCAATCGCCAACTCTAAAAAGAGGTCAGTAAACATATCCTCCGTAAGTCTAGTATAACATTCGGAAATGCAAAATGCCCTGAAACAGCCCCGTTATCCAGCTTGCACTCCCATGTGGATTACGCTATGATTTTCGCGTTCTAGAAGGCTGACGGGCTGTAGCGCAGTTGGCTAGCGCGCTTGCATGGGGTGCAAGAGGTCGTGGGTTCAAATCCCGCCAGCCCGACCAGGATAAATACGGAAGAGTCGCATAGTGGCCTAGTGCGCACGCTTGGAAAGCGTGTGTGGGGAAACTCACCGAGGGTTCGAATCCCTCCTCTTCCGCCACAGTATTTCTTAATCAGTTTGGACCGTTTGCACTGCCCGAGCTTTGAGCGAGGGCAAAAAGTGAGCGTCGGGCCGTAGCGCAGTTGGTAGCGCGCGTCGTTCGGGACGACGAGGTCGTGGGTTCGAGCCCCGCCGGCCCGACCACAAAAATATCCGCTAAAGCGGGTATTTTTGTTTTCTATTTTTTATGCTAATCTTTTTCAGTCATTCTTGGGGGTTTCATGACTCGATCGTACAACCACGGCGTGCCACTGCTTGATGAGCGGATGTATTTCCATTCGGATGGCGAATTGCATTCGAACCCGGAGACGTTCATCTGCAACTTTCCGGACGCTTCTAAGCGAGATCTGACGCAGGTCATTATGCTCGCAGAGAAAAACGGCGAGATGCTTGCACACCTTGTGTCGAGCAAAGACGAAGCGCACCGGATTTCGGAAAGCTCGCGTCTGACTAACTCCGTCGGCGATCCGAAGGGAGACGCCCTGCCGACAACCGCCCACCGGCCGACGCTCACGCTCGGCGGTGATTACCCGGGACTCTTCATGCATCTCGTCGAGTTTCAAAACCAATGGGGAAACTCGCGCGCGCTGTTCGACAGATGGGAACCGAGACCGGCCATAGCGCTGGCGCCGTCGCGCCCGGAAGAGACGCACGGGATCTTTGGCGTGTTCAGCGAGGAACACGTCTGCCGGGTGTTCCTTTACCCGTCGCGAGTGGACGGATTCGCCCTGCTCAACGCACACCGTCCCATGGACGGGTATGAGGAACTGTGGCTTGAAAAGTACTCCGCCTGCATTGAAAACAGTCCTTTGCCAAGGACGCGCTCAGGCGGAGTCATAGAGCTCAGCCCCGATCTGGCCAAGTGGCTGGTAGAGTGGTACGCGCTGTACTACGAGGTGACGAAGGTTATCAAGTAGTTCGCGTCGTCACGCCCGCCGTGCACCCGCCGGTCCTCTTCTTGGACGGCGAGCGCAGGCGGGCGTTGCATTTAGGCCGTAAACAGTTCAGCGGGAAATCCTGCGGACTGCTCAACAGAAGAATCTGCGAACATGAGCAAATACTCGAAAACAAATTTCTGTTGGAGTTGAGCGGGTTCAGCAAACATGAGTGCAGTAGTCATGGCGTCAGCGAGTATCGTGCTATCGGCGAGCGTCCAGACTGCAATAATGTGCCTGGGGCTTTCCAGTTTGAACGGATCAATGATGTGATGGAATCTCCCCCACGCTCGGCGGTTGCCAGCGGATCCGCAGATGCTTTTGTTCGATAGTGATGCAATGCCAATGGCCATACTCGTATCCCCGGGGTGCTCGAGCCCTACACGGATCGGCTCGGTCCCGCGGTGTCGTATGTCTCCGCCGGCGTCTACGATATATGACGAGAATCCTTCGCGCTCAATCAATTCGCTCACAATGTCTATCAGATAACCCTTCCCTGCTGCGCCGAAATCGAGCAATACACCGTCTTGAAAAACCTCGAGCGTGTTCGTTCCCGGATCAAATTGCATCGCCTCAGCCCATGTTGGCGGGGTAGACAGGTTACCCTCGACCAAAGAATACTTAGCATCGTAGCCTGCTTCGACCATTACTTGCCCAATGAGTGGCGTCACGCGCCCGTTTGTTGTTTTGTATACTCGCTCATACAACGCAAAAAGAGGTCCCGCATCTTCTGGAAACGCGTACACCCCTTTTGCTTTGGCAATTTGGCTCACGAGTGAATCAGCACGAAAGCGCGAATACGTTTTATTGAACTCCGCAATCCGCGCATCAATGGATATGCTCAACTGATGCATGGAGACAATTGGAACCTCGCCCAAAATATCAATTGTCCAGTGCGTGCCGATAGCTTCAAATTGATACTGTTCTGACATACCCCTACGATGATGCCTTTGTCATGATCTGTGCCAGAGCTGAGTTAAAACCTCTGGTCGTTAAAGAAGCTCCTGAAACGCGGGACAGATGCAGATCCTGAATCTTCTGGCCAACCACTACCGTCTTGAATGTCCGAATAAAAATGTCCTCATACTGCATAGAGGTTCCGTTTCTTGCTTTATTTGTCACCGTTGCGCCAGTGATCACGTCATTCTTGAGCGTCACGGAGACGCCCATGTCCTCAGAACCGTCGGGTGTAAAATAGCTTTGTGTAAGCGAGTAGGTACCGTTTTTGTACGAGTACTTCACGGCTATCGGCGCTGTTGAGGGATCAGATTTAATGGGGACGGAAACGGGCTCCGTCACTACTACGTTCGGCTGTGCTGGCTGAACAGCCACGGGAGCGTTATTTGAACAACCAGCGCCAAGAAGCACCAGGCCGGCCATCATGACCGCACCAACAGAACCGAGGTATTTTTCAATTGCGGTATGTTGCATACAAAAAGGTAAAATTTGATCGGCGCAATAATAACAGTGTCTAACAGTGTCTACAATCCTAGTTGGTGATATATTTCATCCGTATGAAAAAGGCTTACACCAACAACCTTGTCCCAAATCCTCTCACGGTTCTTAGAAAAGCCGGCTACTCGCCCTTCAGAGATCCGCAAACCGGGGACGAGAGCTTCATCATCCGCTTGACGAGCGAATTCTATCCTCGCTTTCATCTATACGTCGAACATTCCGGATCCAGCGTCTCCTTCAATCTCCACCTAGACCAAAAAAAGCCTAGCTACGGCGAAGGCCACGCGCACGGGGGCGAGTATGAAGGCTCGACCATCGAGCGCGAAATGGGACGCATTGACGGCTGGGTCAGAGCCGGACACCGAACACTCGATACGGAACACCAGGAATATCATGCAAAGCCCGTCAAGCAGTCTTGGATCTCAAAACTTTTCAACTAAACAAAAACATCGAGCCCCGTTGGACTCGATGTTTTTTGTCGCTTACTTTGCAAGCTCTGCGTCGATCATTGATTTGAGGGTTGAGTATGGAACCGCACCGGATACAAGCTGACCGTTGATGAACGTGGCCGGTGTGCCGTTGACGCCGGCGGTCTGACCACTAGCTGCATCAGCGTCAATTACTGACTGATACTTCCTACTAGCGTAACAGTCGTTGAATTTCTTCATGTTCAACTTCAAATTGCCAGCAACTGTCTTGTAATAGTCGTCGCTAAGTGAAGTCTGGTTAGCCATCAGCGTGTCGCCAAATTCCCAGAACTTGCCCTGCTCAGAAGCGCACTCAGCGGCATTGGCTGCCGGCTCCGCATTCGGATGGATGCTGGTCAACGGGAAGTTGCGCATGACCCAAACCACCTGATCGCCGTAATCCTTCACCATCTGCTGAAGAGATGGATGATGCTGGCCGCAGAATGGGCACTGAAAGTCTGAATACTCGACTACTACAACCTTGGCCTTTTTCAGGTCTCCTTTAATATGCTCATCCGGTTGGACAGCAGCCAACGGACCGGCAGTCGGCGCACCCGTGTCCGGCGGATTTGTGTCAGCAACTAACGGCGCCCTGGAACCACCCTTGTTCCCGGCCGCAAAAGAGACGCCGGTGAAATTATTTAGAAGAAGCGCAAGGGCCAAACCGGTCACCAGACCAAACGCGAACATGGTGCGCGGGTCTCCATCAAAGAAACCCCTCTGAGGCTGAGGCACTGGCTGTGACGGTGGAACGACTGACTGCGGTTGGAGTTGTTCATTCATACCGGCCAAGTTTACTGTATCTGGGGATTTTTCGAGCTATGTGTTATCCACATGCGCCTAAAGAGCCAGAAGCCGAAAGCCACGAGGCCGACAGACATGTATTGTGCCGGGGTGAGGCCAAAGTATTTCGTATCAACGGTTCGGAGGAAATCAAGAAAAAATCTTGTAACACCATACCAGACCGAAAAAGTTGCGAGGTAGGTTCCGACTGGCCGAGGCTTTCTAGACAACCAAAGAAACAAGAGGCCAAGGATCGCGCCGTCAATCGCGTGATAAAGGCCAAGATCATGGCGAACGACGCCGTCAGGGTATTTCACGCCAAGAAAAAAATCTGTCGCCGTGCCTGGATGATCGTGAATCAAAAAACAACCAACTCGGCCAAGCGCATAACCGAATGGCAAACCAAACGCAAGAATATCCGCAAATTTCCAAACATCGAGTTTCTTTTTTCGGAAATACCACACCCCTACGATCACACATGCAATAAAACCGCCAAAGAAACTGGCTCCCCCGTGCCAAAGCATGACTATCTCGGCTGGATGAGTCAGGTAAAAGCCGGGACGGTAAAACAACACATCGCCCAGCCGTCCGCCGATAAGTCCTGCCAGGATCAGCCACGGTCCAAGGTCATAGATCACCTTCGGATCCTCGCCTCTCATCTTAGCCATCCTGGCCGCCATGTATCCGCCGAAGAGAAAAC
This sequence comes from Patescibacteria group bacterium, assembly GCA_041660165.1. Classification (GTDB taxonomy): domain Bacteria; phylum Patescibacteriota; class Patescibacteriia; order UBA9934; family UBA9934; genus JAGORL01. The sequence goes on from JBAZWW010000001.1 coordinate 249,220, forward strand.
CTGTGGCCACAAACATGCCCCACACTTGAAGGGTGATGGGACCGAGTTGAATGATGTGCCAATCTATATATGGAATCATATCATTTGTCATCCCGAACGTTATTGTCATCTCGAGCAGAGCGAGAGATCTGAAACAGAAGGGTTATTTCGTCTCAGGATAGAATCTCGACCACCCCGTCTGCTTCTCATAGGCAGCGGCGGCGCGGAACATCATAGCCTCAGCAAACGGCTTGGCCTGGATCTGCAGACCAACTGGAAGCTGGTTAGCAAAACCACACGGAATAGAGATGCCAGGAATACCGGCAATGTTGCCAGCGGTAGTAAAGATGTCAGCCAGGTACATAGCCAGCGGATCATCAAATTTTTCGCCGAGATTCCAGGCAACCGTCGGCGAGGTTGGACCGATGATAACATCTACCCGCTTGAACGCATCATCGAACTCCTTCCGCAAAGCCGTTCGTACGGCAAGCGCCTTCTTGTAAAACGCGTCAAAGTATCCCGCGGACAGAATGAATGTTCCTAGCATGATGCGCCGTTTTACCTCGACGCCAAATCCATCTCCGCGAGCGTCCAAATAGCTCTCTTCAAGCGTACCGGGCGCTCGCGTTCCGTAACGCATGCCGTCAAACCTCGCCAGGTTACTCGATGCCTCCGCAGGTTGAATGATGTAATACGTTGGCAAAGCGTATGACGTAAGCGGTAGAGAAATTTCGACAATTTCCGCCCCCCCGCTCTTAAACACTGCGATCGCCTCTTTGACCAGCTTAGTTATATCCGCATCCATGCCGTCAATAAAATATTCCTTCGGCACACCGACTCGCAGGCCCTCGAAATTCGGCGTCAAAATCTCGCCGATGGTGGTATTTTCAAGCTCGACGCTCGTTGCATCGTGCTCATCACGCCCCTCAATTGCCTCAAGAATCATAGCCGCGTCTTCCACGGTATGGGCGAACGGGCCAACCTGATCCAAACTTGAAGCGAGTGCAATGATGCCGTAGCGGGACACTCGGCCATACGTTGGCTTGAGGCCGACGATGCCGGTAAGCGAGGCGGGCTGTCTGATGGAACCGCCAGTGTCTGAGCCAAGAGAGGCCGGCACGAAACCAGCGGCCACGGCCGCAGCCGAACCTCCGGAAGAGCCTCCGGGAACTTTCTTCTTATCCCAAGGATTTTTTGTATTGCCAAAAGCGGACGTTTCCGTGGATGAACCCATGGCGAACTCGTCGCAGTTAGTCCGACCGATGATGATTGCTCCGGCGTCAATCAAGCGCTGAACAACAGTGGCGGTGTACGCGCCTTTATACTCAGCCAGCATCTTTGAGCCCGCGCTGGAGATATGCCCGGCATAGAGCATGTTGTCTTTTATCGCTGCCGGCACACCGGCCAAAGGAGGCAAGGACTCGCCCGTTGCCCGCAGAGCGTCAATCTTCTTTGCTTGCGCAAGCGCGTCTTCATCAAAAGTTTCCAAAAAAGCATGGATTTCGCCATCGCGTTTCTTGATATCAGCGAGTGTTGCTTCGGTAATCTCGACGGCCGTCATTTTCCCGTCGCGAACTGCATCGCGGATCTGTCGAACTGTCATGAATGGATCCATAGATTATTTTTCAAAAACACCGGGAACCTCAAGCGCCTCAGACGCCTTCTTTGGAAAAGCCGAAATGATCGCCAGCCTTTGGACTTCGTTTTCCTGAGCTACGTCTTCACGCCACACGTTCACGGCATCCGTCAGATACGCGCGCGCGTCAACATCATTCGTATCCACCTCTTGAAGCTTCGCAATGTAATTCACAATATTCGGCAATTGCTCGGCCAGCGTTTTCCGCTCCGCCTCTGTGAGCTTTAATCTGGCCAGCTTGGCCACGTGGGCAATGTCTATATCCATAGTCTCTATAGAGTAGAAGAGGCGGGGTCTAAAGTCAAAAGTATAGCAAACAAAGAACCGCACTCCCGGACGGCTCTTTGGAAAGAGGCGGGGGTGCGGTCAGCAGTCCAGAACCGGCAATACGCGCGGGCCAGGGATGGCGTGGCTAATGGTCTTCATCGTAACGATCTGCTGTTCATCCTTCGGGGATCCTTCCATCCTCTTGAGAACGGACGGCGGTGCCAATCTCCGAAAGTACTTTCGCCGATCAGCAGAATCGGTGTACTTTTTTAATATCATCTCCACGCCCGGGGTCCACTCCTCCGGGTGTTCCACGCCCGCCACGCTCCACAGGCCCAGGAAGTAGTACCGCCAGGCAATGGCCTGCTCACGCTTCGGGTTCGGCTCGCTCCCGAACTTGATGCCCTCGGCACTGCCCTTGCGCCGTCCCTCAGTGTAACCGCGCGCGTAACTTAAGCGACGTATCTCATCGTAATCGCTCTCATCGAGGGGCTGTTCTGCGCGCCGGGTGACGATGAACACCAGGATGAACAAAAACGCCAAGAAACCCAGAACGCCCGAGAGTGCGAGCTCCACAACGGACAGGGCACTCACCTCAACAAAGAGGAAATGCCCGTAGAAAAGGACGGTAAACGTAATCATTGAATCCCCTAGAAGTGTCTTGAGCAGTGTGCCAAAAAAATGGCCTTCTGTCAAGGAAAAATAGTGAAATATGTGCCAATATTAGCCAATCATCTTCAAAAACTCGCTCTCGCTCAAAATAGTTACCCCAAGCTCCCTGGCCTTGTCTGCCTTGCTTCCGGGATTCTCACCAACCACTACATAGTCGGTTTTTTTGCTGACAGATTCACTGACTCCCCCGCCAAGCAGGCGGACCGTATCCTTCGCCTCCTCGCGCCCAAGCTTTTCGAGTGTGCCCGTAATGACGAAGGTCTTGCCGTCAAGCACGCGCTTGATCGCTTTGGCCTGCGATACCGTAACGCCGACTTGCCGGTACGCCTCGAGCATATCCTTACCCCGCTGACTGCCGAAGAACTCAAGAATCGACTCAGCGACTACCCCGCCAATATCTGGAACATTTTGTAGCTCTTCTTTAGTCGTTGCCGACAACTTGTCGATGGATCCGAAACTCGTGGCCAGGGAGAACGCTGTCTCCTCGCCCACGTGCCTTATACCAAGCGCCACGATAAACTTGGCCAGCTCAATTTCTTTCTTGGCTTGAATCTGCTCGTAAAGTTTTTTTGAGGACAGCTCGGCAAACCCCTCAACATTCAACAAATCATCCGCCGACAAACGAAAAATATCCGGCGCGGTTTTGATGAGCCCGGCAGTCAACAACTTCTCAATAATTTTCCAGCCTAACCCGTCTATCTCAAACGCCTTTGCCGCGTGCACAAGGCTCTCCTCTTCCATGGCGAAGCAACTTTTGTTAGTACAATAGTAAGCAACTTCACCTTCTCGTCTCTCAATGGCTGAACCGCATACTGGACACGCCTTTGGGATCTCGACGACTCGCTCTTTGCCCGTCCTCATCTCGACGAGCACTTTCACAATCTTAGGAATGATGTCCCCCGCCTTCGTGAGGATTACAGTGTCGCCAACTCTTACGCCGAGCCGTTCGATCTCGTCTGCGTTGTGTAGCGTGGCGTGCGTGACAGTTGTGCCCGCAATGAACGTCGCGCGCACGGTCGCGACAGGCGTGAGCGAGCCGGTTCGACCAACGAACCAATCGACAGACTCGACAATAGTAGTCGCTTCTTCCGGCGGAAACTTGTAGGCGATAATTCCACGCGGAGTTTTGCCCACCACGCCGAGTTTCTCAAACACGTCGAGATCGTTCACTCGAACAACCACGCCATCAATCCAGAAGTCGAGCTTATCCCGTTGCTTCTGCATCTTTTTATAGAAGTCCTCGACGTCCTGTACCATCGGCGTCAGTTCTCCTGGTGAAGTCTTGAAACCGAACGCGTGAAGTTTTTCAACTGCCTCGGTTTGCGTTCGCGTCTGTCCGTCAAGAATCTGCCACGCGAAAAAATTTAACGGTCTGCTCGCCGTCACTCGCGGATCAAGTTGGCGAATACTACCAGCGCTCACGTTGCGCGGATTAGCAAAAAGTTCCTCGCCCTTATTGGCCCGCTCGGCGTTCATCTGATCGAAAGCCTTGCGAGGCATGTAGATTTCACCCCTAATCTCAATTCGTCCTTTTAAAGGAAGAAGGAGCGGGATTGCTTCTATGGTTCTCACATTCAACGTCACATCCTCGCCGATCTTGCCATCACCCCTGGTCGCGGCAGACACGAGTTGTCCATCCTCATACACCAACGAGACTGCCAGGCCGTCGATCTTCAGCATGGAGTACATCAACTGTTCTTTCCCCTCCTCGAGCTTCGTAATGCGTTTGGCCCATTCCGCAAACTCGGCCGGCGTAAACACGTCCTCCATGGACAGCATGGGTGTTGCGTGCTCGATCTTTTGAAATTTATCGAGTGCCTTCCCGGCTACTCGTTGCGTTGGCGAGTCAGCTGTGATCAGATCTGGAAACTGATCTTCTAAAAGTTTAAGCTCATGCTTGAGAGCGTCAAGAGCAGACTCGGAAATTTCGAGCTTGTCAAGGACGTGATACTGATAACGGTATTTGTTGATGGCCTCGCGGAGCTTTTCGATCCGGATTTTGGCTTCACTCTTGAGCATAGGTTGGTTTCCATTCCCGCACTGTTTCCCATCCTGACCCTGAGTAAAGCGAAGGGGAAGGACCCGACTTTCACATCTGAGGGTCGGACTCTTCGCATAGCTCAGAGTGGAGACAATAACTTTTTCATCTACTTGCATTATACTAGTCCCGTATGCCCGTGCCAATGTCTGAAATCCTCATCACCTTTGCGCGTTCGAGCGGTCCAGGCGGGCAGAACGTGAATAAAGTTTCATCAAAAGCCCAACTCAGGTGGGACATCTGGGGTTCCCGGGCGTATTCGAGTGATGAAAAAGCCAGGCTAGTCCGAGAACTCACGTCTTATCTCACTTGGAAGAACGAGGTAGTTCTACAGTCAGACGAAACCAGGTCGCAACTACAGAACAAAGAACGGGTCATTCGAAAACTCAATACACTCGTTGAAAAAGCCCTCGAACCATTAAAAGAACGCGTGCCAACCAAACCGACTAGGTCCTCAAAACTCCGCCGGGTTGAACACAAAAAGAAACATAGCCAAAAGAAAAAGAGGCGCTCAGCTGAAGAAACTAGCGTACCAATTTACTAGCCGGTCGCCGAACAGCATACAGACAAAAGTTGCGAGTGCAAGAAACGTGCCAAAGGGAACGTGGCTATCGATTGTTCTGCGTTTGGTGAGAATCAATCCAATCCCGATGATCGCGCCGAACACGTATGAGAGAAAGAGGCCCACAATCCCAAGGATAGGACCGAGCAAGAAGCCCATCAGCAAGCCCATGCGAATGTCTCCCCCGCCTACCCACTTACCGCTTGAGACCAAATACTGAATAGCAAAGAATCCGCCAATAATCAGCCCGCCAAGCAACATCAAGCCCACATCCATGCCAAGCCATAGGTTAAAAATGAGGGCGACGATGATTGCCGGAATAGTCACACGGTCTGGAATCACGCTGGCTCGATAGTCAAACATAAAGACGAGTGCAAGTGCACACGTAATCAGCGCATCACGGACAAAAAGCACCAGTACCTCATTTGGCAAAACAAAACCTGGCAATTCGACATGAAGGAGCGCTCTGGCGGCGAACAAGCCGAATAAGAGGCCAATTGCCAGCTCCGTTGCAGGATATTGCCACGGTACCACCGCTTTGCATGACCGGCACCGGCCCTTCATAGCCATGTAGCCGGCAATGGGCAGCATTTCAACTGAACTCGTGGGAATCGCACACACTCCGCACCGGCGATTGGTGGTGAATGACATGGATTCCTCACTCCGCAGAATCTTGGCGTTCATCACGGCACCAACCAAGAGACCAAGCAATCCTGCAAGAAGAGTAAGAATGGCGATCGTCATATATTAGTAGGCGGGACAGGCGCCGGCCCTAAAGCCGGATTCTGAGGCGCAGTTTGCTCCTTTTTTCAAACCGGCAAGCGTGTTCGTAGCTTCAAGTTCAAACGTTATGCGGAACGTGCTTCCGTCCGTCTGATAACAGTAAGCGTTCTTCAGTCCACCACAGGATGATTTTCCCCCAAGTCCTTGCGCGGGCGGAGCAGGAACGAACTCCACATAGGGCGCCTGCACACTGCCCGTGGCGCATGGAGCGGTGAATCCGTCTTCAGAAAGACAGGCCGTGGTTGGCTGGCCAAGCGGTATAGAACCCTGCACCGCGGGATACGCGCCGTTCTGGTTAAAGTACAGCTCAAGCCCGATTTGCATTTCCCGCATGTGCGCTAAACGAGCAACGTCACGCGCGTGCGAGCGGGCGTTCATAATCGCCACCACGGAAATAATTCCGGCCAGGCCGATGACCAAACCAACCGTGAGAATTTCTACGCGCTTCATATCATTCTGCTTTGAGGAGTTTAGCCACGGATTTTACGATGTCTCTTGGATGCACCGTTCCTAAAAGGATAACCTGATCCGCGCCCTTCTTCAGCGCTTCATCAACATGCTCTCTCTCAGCACGCGCCAGCATAAGGACAATCTTTGCCGTGTGAAGCGTGGGCAGAGACCGCCAATGCTTAATCAATTTAGCCACTGAGGCGTCGCGCTCCAGCTCAACAAGGAACACTTTAGGACGCATCTTCACCGCCCTGCGCTCTCCGTCTTCCACCGAATCTGCGCTCTCAACCTCAAATCCTTCATTAAGAAAGCGCGCGCTAATCACCGAACGAAGCTTCGGATCCGGAATGGCCACAAGCACAGATAGCATGGCGCTCTTCATACGCTACGCCTTTTCTTCAAGGCGCTCCGCCAAACCAACCGCCACCGCAAACCGCGGACCGATCTCTTCAAGGATAGGGCGCAGTCCCGGGGGCGCGCTCACCCTGGCCCACGGATCACCCAGATAAACGTTCATGCTGAGCGACTGCGTCAAAAACGCGCTCAGCCCCGGCAAGTGCGCGGATCCGCCGGTCACAATAATTTTTTCTACGGGAGCTTTGTCTCCTCCTTCTTGCTCTGCGTACACGCCAAGCGCATACCGGATCTCATGGAGAATCGGTTTCAACGCCTCAAGGATCGGTAACGGCAATTTTCCGTCAGCCGCAAAACCAAGATCCCGCTTCATGGCATCCGCTTCATCAAACCCAATGCCCATGGTGTGCGACAGCGCTTGAGTAATTGAGTTCCCTCCGCTCTTAATCACTCGCGTCAAAAGAGGAATCCCATTTTCAACAATTGCCAAGTTTGAACGCTCGGCACCCAAGTCAACCAACAGCGCATGCGACTTTTCCTTGCCAACAAGCGACCGCGTAAGCGCGAAAATTTCAGTTTCAAGCGAAACTAGCTCAATGCCTAGCTCCTTAAAAAGCGCCGTATAGGAAGCCACCAGCACCTTGGGCGCGCCCGTCAGCATAACGCGCATGAATTTGCCATCTACTTCTTTGGCTTCTTTTCCGTCATCCGGCAACAGCTGTTTATCAAGGACATTGGTATCAAGCACCATCTGATCAATCGGCAAAGGCAATAGCTTGCTGGCCTGGGCCTCAATCAATCCCCTCAGCTCCTCCTTCACCTTTGGCACGGGGACAGAGATGATCGCATGAAAAACGTTCGTTGTTGGCAGAGCGGCGACTGCTCGTTTGGCGGTAAATCCGCCCTCCGCCAATACTCGACGCATAACTGCCACCGTTTTGGGGATGTCATCAACCGGTGTAGTCCTGGCGCCCGTTGGCACGGCCTGCTCCGCATATCCGTACGTCACCAATTTCAAACGTCCCTCAGACGGCGCCAGTTCAACCACCTTCATGCCCGCCGTGCCCAAATCAACGCCAAGTAATCCTTGGCTAACGGGTTCCGTTTTTTTTCCTCCAAATAAAGCCATATTAAGCCAGCGCCTTCTGTTCGAGCACGACTAGCCGAGTCTCGTGATCGCCAAGGACCTCCCCGTGAGCCTCAAGAATATTCGATTCAGATTCTTTAATTGCCGCCAAAGTTTCCTGCCGCGAAGATTCGATCTTAGCTGTCAGGCGGCTCTCCATGGCTTTGTCCTCCTGTCTTAGTAAGTCGACAAAAATACGAGCTTGATCAGCATTATCCTGGTGAATATAGGCCTTCAACTCATCCATTTGGGCTTTCGGAATCTCCATATATCACTAGTGTACCATCTCCAGATCAATTGTTCTATTTACCAGCTCATCCGCGTCTTTATTGTACTCTCGGCGCACGTGCGTAAAGGAAATAGAGCGAAAATGGGTCTTCAAGTTATGAATTTGCAGGAATAATTTGGCGAGTTCAGCGTTCTTCACTCTGTATTCCCCGTTTAATTGTTTGACGGCTAGTTCGGAATCAAGGAAATACTCGACTACGTTATAGCCGAGTTCGTGCGCCTTTTCGAGGCCAACAATGATGCCGGTGTACTCGGCCACGTTGTTCGTAGCGTGCGGGTAGTATCGAGAAGCCTCGCCCACGCGCTCCCCTCGTTTTCCATTTTCAAGCTTCTCGAACAACACGGCGGCCCCGGCTGCGGGACCAGGATTCCCCCGAGCGCCACCATCGGCGAAGATAATAACTGATTTGAGCATATTTCAATTTTCAAGTACGGGAGGGTCTAAGACCCTCCCCAACCGCCACGTCAATTATCCTAAATTGTACCTCTTTTCTTCCATTCCACTCATTCTCCCCTGCCTCAAAAGCTACATCAATCACATCGCCAATCTTCACGCTCGTCAAAAGATGCCCCATAGAGAATCCAACTAACTTGAACGGCAGGCCGAGTGCGTCGCTAACATTTAACCGCACATGCGCGCCAGTCTGGCCCATGGGCGTCACCTCGCGCACCTTAAGTTTAGTCGAAGCGAAAACCGGCGGACGGTTGCCCTCGCCAAATGGCTGACACGAATTGAGCATGGCAATAAGCTCGAATGTTACCTCGGACAACGGCACCTCGGCATCTATCTGCAATTTGTCGATCGGCCCGGCCTCGCCAAAATATGCTCGCGCAAACTCGTTCAGCTTATCGCGAAAAACGTTTATCGAATCCCTCGACGGCAAAGTCAGTCCGCACGCTTGCGGATGTCCTCCGCGCTTCACAAAAATATCTCCGCACGAATTCATCGCTTCGACCAAATGGAGCCCACCAAGTGATCGGCCCGAGCCAACAATCTGCTCGCCCACATTCGTCATAGCAAAGGCCGGCTTCCCAAACTCGCTCACCAATCGACCGGCCAGGAGGCCCACAATGCCCGGCAACCAAGAGTCCGAATGAACGACCAAGACCGGTGCATCACCTGCGTCTCTCGCTTGTTCTCTTGCGCTCTTATACATCTCCGCAAAAATTGCTTGCCGTTCGCGGTTCAGCTCTTCAAGCCTAATCACCGACACACTAGCTTCCTCGATGGTCTCCGCGGACAAAGCCTTAAACGCAATCTCGGCGCTCGCCAGCCTGCCCGCCGCGTTCAATCTCGGCCCGATCCGATACCCGATCGCTTGCGTGTCGATCTCCCCAGGGTTAGCTCCCGTTGAGGTAATGAGCGCCTTCAGTCCCGGCCTTCTGGTTTTCTGTAACACTTTCAAGCCGAAATATTCAAGCGCTCTGTTCTCGCCAATTAACGGCATCACGTCAGTAACGGTTGCAATCGCCACCAGGTCGAGCAGCCACTTTTCATATCCCTCCGCCAAATCGGCGCCGAGATTCCTGGCCTCGTGCACTAGTCCGCAGGCAAATTTGTAGGCCACGCCCGTCCCGCACAACGTCTTATTCGGATACGTCTCCCCCGGTGCCAGCGGATGCAGGATGATCGCGTACTCCGGAAAATGCTGGCCCATCTGGTGGTGGTCGCACACAATGGCGTCTAGTCCAAGCTCATGCGCGCGCCCAAGTTCGAGCCCGTTTGCAATCCCGCAATCAACCGTGATCAATAACCGAACTCCTTCGGCGGCGAATCGCTCAACATTATGCATGGCTACGCCATAACCGTCCTTCTCACGATCAGGCAGAAAGGCCTCGACCATAAAAGGTATTTCAAGTGCTTTGCAGATGTCCCGAATCACCGAATATAAAAGCGTGGTTCCGCTCACGCCATCTGCGTCATAATCGCCATGGATCACAATTTTCTCCTCGTTAGCTAGGGCCTCAAATAACCTGGCCACCGCCTCCGGCATCTTCGTAAACTCCGAAAACGAAAACGTATCCCGCTCAAAATCGGGCGTCAAAAATTCTTCAACACCGTCCGCAGAGACCCCTCGGTTCGCAAGCACCTGGTGAAGCAGGGACACTTCTGTCCTCGGCGCAATATTCCAGATCTTTTTCATGCTAGTAACCAATCGCCACCATAGACACCAGCATAGACACCAAAATAAGCCCCGCCAGTACGGCCCAGAACCGCTTCATGCTTTTTTCAGAGATTTTCATGAAGACATGGTAACGAAAACACCCCGCCGAGCATAGAGGGGTGGTGGATGAAATAGAAGAACCGCACCTCCTCTTGCGGTCCTTCGTGATGAAGGGTTGAGGGGATGCGGTTCAGTTGTCGTACGTGACGCCTGGAATGTAGCACATGTAGGCGCCGTTCTTCAGGACCAACGCTTCCGCGTTCCTGAGCCTTCGATCGACCGGTGCCCCGCTGGTCTGGCCGAAGCGCTCGATGAGCAGCTCGACGACATCGTAATGCGTGACGAGCACGATGAGCTTCACGTCCGGCCGGCGCTGAAGGCGTTCCATCGTAGCCTGGAACTCGTCCCAGTCGCCACCCTCACCATTCAGGATGGTGCGCGGAACCAGCGTGCCATTGACCTTCTCGGCCACGATCTTGGCGGTCTCCTCCGCCCGCGCCACCGGCGAGTAAAGGACCAGGACCTGGTCCTCGCCGACGTACTCCTTGAGCCACTGGGCGGTCACGGTTACTTCTGCGACTCCAAGCTGTGTCAGCTTGTTGCCACTGTACTTGCCGTGGCGAATGATCACCACGGGCTTCTGAGCGTTCAGCACCATGTTATCCTCCAGGAAAACCATCCCATCATAGCAAAAAAATGGCCTTTTGTCAAGCCATTTTCTGCTTATATTCGCCAATATTGGCTACCGCTTCAACACCTTCATATACGCCTCGCTAGGAATGTCTACAGAACCTACGCCCATAGCCATCATTTTGGCTTTGCCCTTTTTCTGCTTCTGGAGGAGTTTCAATTTTCGAGTGTAGTCCCCGCCGTACAAATCGCCGGTAACGTCTTTCCGCATAGCCGAAATCCGTTCGCTAGCGATAATTTTGGCGCCCACGCAGGCCTGGAGCTTGATCACGAACTGTGTCTTCGGAATATTTTCTTTCAAAATTTCGAGCACTCGCCGGCCGACAGATTCGGCGTCCTCCCGGTACACGAGCGTAGCAAAAGCGTCCACCGTGTCATCTGCCACTACAATGTCGAGCTTGACCACGTCGGCTGTTCGATACTCGAAAACCTCATAGCTCATGGACGCATAACCGCTAGATGCGCTTTTCAGTCGATCGTTAAAATCTACGATGATCGCCGAGAGTGGGATCTCGTAATGAAGCAACGCTCGTCCCTCGGACAGATAATCCGTGTTCAAATATGAACCGCGCCGTTCCTGACAGAGCGTCATGATGTTGCCGATGTAATCAGCGGGCGTGATGATGTCTACCTTAGCCCACGGTTCCTCAATCTTCTGAATGTGCGAAGGGTCCGGGAGATCGAGCGCACCCTTAATCACGCGGTAATCCGGCGAACCGTTCGCGTAAATGCGATAGGCCACGCTTGGCAAAGTTACCACTAGGTCAATCGTGAATTCACGCGACAAGCGTTCTTTCAAGATTTCGAGGTGCAACATGCCCAAGAATCCACAGCGAAATCCATAGCCGAGTGCAGGCGAGTGCTCCGGCTCGAACATGAGCGCGGCGTCGTTCAATTTGAGACGGTCCATGGCATCACGTAGTGCGCCATACTCGTCTCCCTGCGCCGGGAAAATACCGGCATACACCATCGGCCGTACTTCGCGATAGCCCGGTAACGTGGGCGCGGGCGAACCCACCTCAGTGATAGTGTCGCCAACTCGGCAGGCACGAATGTCCTTAAGGCCAGTTACAATATAACCAATCTGACCCGTCTCGAGCTCTTCAAGGGGATGAAACTTTGGCTTGAGCGCCCCAATCTCCAGGATCTCGCCGTCCGCCAGCGTGGCGTTCAAATGGAGTTTGTCTTTTCGTTTAAATGTCCCGTCAACTACTCGAACATACGCCACCACTCCTTTATAGTCGTCATAGGCCGAATCAAAAATGAGCGCCCTTGGCGGAGCTTCCGCATCTCCCTTGGGCGACGGAATCCTGTCGATAATAATGTCGAGCAACTCTCGCACTCCCTCGCCAGTCTTACCAGACACCGCAAGCACGTCTTCTTCCTTGCAACCGAGCAGTTTCACGAGTTCAGCCTTTCTGCGAGGAACATCTGCTGCGGGAAGATCGATCTTGTTGAGCACTGGAATGATTTCGAGATTTTGCTCAACGGCAAGATACAAATTCGCCACCGTCTGCGCCTGCACGCCTTGAGTTGCGTCAACAAGAAGTACCGCTCCGTCTACAGCAGCAAGCGATCTCGATACCTCGTAATTGAAGTCAATATGTCCCGGCGTGTCGATCAAGTTCAAGGTGTACTCCGTCTCCCCCTTCTTCCAGTTCATCCTGGCAGGCGCGAGCTTGATAGTGATCCCGCGCTCACGTTCAAGATCCATGCTGTCGAGCAGTTGATCTTTCATGTTGCGCGAGGCGACAGTGCCCGTAATCTCAAGCAACCGGTCAGAAAGCGTGGACTTTCCATGATCGATGTGGGCGATGATACAGAAGTTACGAATGCGATCCTGGGGAACCATAGTCGCCGTCTAGTCTAACGACTTCTAGCGTTTCTGTCCAAGAATTGGCCGAATTCTGAGTTATCCACAATTACTTTGACGCCGGTGTAGTTCTATGTTGAACTATAAGCATCCGAGTAGGTTCTTACCAACCTCACCTGGGTGGCACAAAATTCCAACTCCCCATTCATTTGGCGGAGTTGGATTTTGTTTTACGCCGGAGGGATCGTGGGCACGTGTTGGTAAGGGTAACCATACTCGGTTTGCCACCCAGTGAAACGGGTTCGAGTCCCGTCGTGTCCACAGGCAGTTCTTATCGGTAAAACCGATCCTCCGGCACCAGCCATCCCCGCGTTCACAACGCGGGGTTTGGTTTAAACTATCTTTGAAGATTGTTGCATAACAAAGACTCTGTTAACCTATCCCTCGTCACCATATGGAGGCAGCATGTTTCTTCGTCAGGTCAAAACCGCCAGTGAGGCCCTGGAACTTGCCGGAGCAGAAAAGGAAAACCCGGCAGGTCTCATCAGCAACTGTCAGCTCGATGACATGCTGTTCAGGCTGGCGCAGGTGCGTGGACTAGCGTCAGATTTTGACGGTACAGTTACGAGAATTTTGACGCACTGGCACTTCCTGGAAAAGAAACTGCCGGAGCCTCACAAAGAGGAAAAACAGCGCCGTCGAACTCAGTACCAAACGGCCATGCACGGCGTTTCAGAGGAACAGATGCTGGCTCTTGAGATGGCGCTCGTTGTCTACAGCTTCGAGCTCTACTCTCAAGCAGCCTTCGGGCCGGCGGAATTTACAACGGCGGGCATCGACTGTCCGCCACGTGCAGGAATGATTCGGCTCTTCTCGCTCTTTCAGAAAAAAGCGTTTGTGAGTCTTGGAATCAAACCCAGCATCCAGGCCTTTGTCCAGCATTTTCGGCTTGACGTAGATGATGTCTACGCCGCCGGGGTGCAGTACGATGATGAAAGCGGTGCCTGCCAGCCGACGGACATTGTCGTCACTGGAAACAAAGGCGAGTGCGTTAAACGATTCCTCGCGAGCCACGGCCTGCCGTCTGCGCACGTCCTCCGGATGGGCGATTCGTGGGGGGACAGGCATCTCTTCGGTCAGGATGCACCGAACGTCTTCCTCTTCCCGCCAAACGAACCCGAAGACCATGTCCACAATGGACGCATGAAGGCAATTGAACAGCTGTGGGACAAGTTCCCCCTCATCATCCTGGCCGACGACACGTTCTACCCGCTCATCAGGCTCATCGAACTCGCACAGGGTCGCGCCGATCTCTAGTTGATCGCCCCCCCTGCATCACCCACGCCTCCCGTACGCCCAGCGCTGCGGGGGGTTTTAGATTTATCTGTCATCCAAGAGTTACAAGTTCAACCCTCGTCGAGTCCAAATTGCGCCCGGCACCAGCCACGTCGTTCGCGAACGACGTGGCCAGCCAGCCCCGCGTTCACAGCGCGGGGTTTGGTCTGAAAAACGACCTCATCACAAAATACGCAATAATGAGCGTCGTCACGCTTGGACTCGCCCATTCGGGGACCTCATAACCGAAGGCGTGCAAAAGCATGATGATGCCAAGCGCGAGAACTGAATACATTGCGCCATTTTTTAAGAGCGGAAATTTTTTGATGCGTTCAATGTTTGAGACGGTAATATAGCGAACGACGATGGCGCCTAAACCGTTGCCGAGGAGGATCAGGGGAACGGCGAGGGTAAACGCAAAAGCGCCGAGGACGCCGTCGATCGAGAAGGTCATATCGATAATCTCGAGATAGAGGATCTTGCTCAAATCCGACATCGCGCTGTTTCCATGAACGAGTTTCTGCTCGGCGGTTTCGGCATTCTGCTTGAAGCCGTGCGTGATGAAGAAGGCTGTTGAGCCGACAACCGCACCAAACGCGAGCATCGGGTTGATCTTCATAGCGAACCAAACAATGGTCGTCAGCAGGATCGAAACCACCGCGTAAAACCACGCCCCCTGTCGCGCAAAGAAGCGCTCGCCGGGCAGACCGAAGTGTTTGTCCTCAAGAAACAGCCAATGGAGAAAAAGAAACAACAGGAATATTCCGCCACCCATGAGCAAAATTGGCGAGGAGGATTCGATCGCCGACTTCACGCTCGGATCATTGCTAAACGTGGCCGTGAATGAACCAAGAAGGCCGAGCGATGGCGTGGCCGCCCAAACTATCAGCCACGGCAGAGTGCCTCGCACCACAAACACTGCAAAGAGAATTCCCCACATGAGAAACCACTTGCGCGCCTTGGCACTCATCCCGCCAAGAACTTCGGCATTGATAATCGCGTTGTCGACGCTCGAAATAACCTCAAACAAGGCCAAGCCAATGACTGTGAAAATCAAGGAAAAGATAAACATAGCTTAGGAAATTATACCTGAACCAAGCAATTCGTCGCCAGCACTTCATCCTCTGTGAACGGTCTCCTATCCAACACACAAGAAGATAGTTATACTTTCTTCAATATGAAACCATTAGAACTACGGAGGTGGTCAAGAGAGACACAAGAAAAACGGGGAATAACGCTAACGATTGAGAAGGCTCAAGAAACAGGAATATTCTCCCATCTACACGACTCCGTTCTAGGCTACGGCGGAACAATTGACGGCGAGCGCTTTGAAATTTCACCAGATGATGCTCGAGCCCTCGAACGAGCGAATGTTTCTACGGTCGCAGAACTGCTTGGTTGCACGCCCCAAAAACTTGGCGAGATCACAGAATTGCAAACGGAAACAAAAAAACAAATTCTTCATTATTGGAAAATATTAGGACTCACACCAGGAATGACGTTAGGAAAAAAGTTGCTAGTTGCACTACAAGAACCCGTACTCAAAACTGATACGGATGCAACACTCACCAAGACGTCTCAAGTTGAACTCTCGCACCGACTCCGCAATCTTGACCCAGAAGTAGCCGTCGCGCAAAAATGGCGGGCGTTCAATGACGTCAAAAGAGCAAAGCCTAGCTTCATTGAGGGTGGTCTTCCAGAAAGTAAGAATGAAACAGCGGTAGAAATTGATAGCGAAATTCCAGAAGGAAGAATCGGTATTTGGCAAGCAACAAGGATCATAAAGTCGCTCAGTAAAATTGACAAAACGAGGTTTTGGAATCTCATCAATAAGCGTTTTCCTCACTGGGTGGAACCAGACAAGCATCTCCAAGAAACACTGAAACGGATTACTGAAATAATGGAACACTTCAGCGAAAACAACTACATCAGCAACGAAGATCTTGCCAAACTTAACCTCCCGAAGAAAGAATGGAATGAGATGAAAAAGGTATTCAGAAGCTTTCTTACTGACATCGAAACCTCTCCCGAAATTGTCCGGATACTGCGGAAAAAAATCCCTACAGGCG
>JBAZWW010000002.1:0-196749 GCA_041660165.1 Patescibacteria group bacterium
TTTTAGGGTAGAGCGGTAGCAGAGCATTTTGAGTGCACAGAAGCTGTTGGGTGACCAATGGTGGAGCGCTCGGAAGAGAGAATGTTGGCATGAGTAGCATAAAGACAGGTGAGAATCCTGTCCGCTGAAAATCCAAGGTTTCCACAGCAACGAGAATCGACTGTGGGTTAGTCAGGAGCTAAGGTGAGGCCGAAAGGCGTAATCGATGCACAGCTGGTTAATATTCCAGCACCTGGTAAAAGTTTCAATGGGGTGACGTAGATACGAGATTCCCGCGTCCTATGGCTATGACGTTGGGGGTAGAGGGTTGATGAGTAGGGAAATCCGCTCGTCACAAGGCCCTTTATCATCGCAACCTTCCAGCAATGGAGGGGAGGGGAAAGCAGTGTCTACCAAGAAAAGCCTCTAGAGCTAACTTTTATCAGCCTGTACCGGAAACCGACACAGGTGGGTAGGTGTAAAAGCACCAAAGCGTACGAGAGAAACATCGTTCAGGAACTAGGCAAAAAAGCGGACGTAACTTCGGGATAAGTCCTGGTTTTTCCCGGGAGGGAAAGACCCACAGCTAATGACGTCAAGCGACTGTTTATCAAAAACACAGGTCCCTGCTAAATCGCAAGATGAAGTATAGGGGCTGATGCCTGGCCAGTGTCCGAACGTTAAAGAAGGTGGTCATGGAGCAATCCAGAAGCTGTCGACTGAAGCGCGGATGAACGCCGGCCGTAACTATAACGGTCCTAAGGTAGCGAAATTCCTTGTCGGGTGAGTTCCGACCTGCACGAATGGCATAACGACTTGACGACTGTCTTAACGATGTACTCGGCGAAATTGCGAGGGGAGTGAAGATGCTCTCTATGTGTAGTTAGACGAAAAGACCCCGTGAAGCTTTACTACTGTTTGCCATTGAGTTTATATTTCGCATGTTCAGAATAGGTGGGAGCCTTCGGGCGCCAGTGAGATACCACCCTTGCGCTTTGTGAATTCTTACCGGTCTCCATGAATCTGGAGACTGAGACAGTGGCTGATAGGTAGTTTGACTGGGGCGGTCGCCTCCCAAAAAGTAACGGAGGCGTTTACAAAGGTTGGCTTAGCCCGGATGGAAATCGGGCCGGACGTGCAAGCGCACAAGCCAGCTTAACTGCAAGGCCGACACGCCGCGCAGATACGAAAGTAGAAGCTAGTGATCCGACCGTGCGATATAGGACGGCGGAAGCTCATCGGATAAAAGCTACTCCGGGGATAACAGGCTAGTCTCCACCAAGCGTCCACAGCGACGTGGAGGTTCGGCACCTCGATGTCGGCTCATCGCATCCTGGGACTGAAGAAGGCCCCAAGGGTTTGGCTGTTCGCCAATTAAAGCGGTACGCGAGCTGGGTTCAGAACGTCGTGAGACAGTTCGGTCTCCTATCTACTACACACATCGAATACTGACGAGACCCTTCCTTAGTACGAGAGGACCGGGAAGGACAAACCTCTCGTGTACCAGTTGTCCTGCCAAGGGCACCGCTGGGTAGCGAAGTTTGGTTCGGATAAGCGCTGAAAGCATCTAAGCGCGAAGTCGACTCGAAGATTAGTATTCACATGAGACCCCTGGGAGACTACCAGGTTGATAGGCGGTAGGTGTAAGCACAGTAATGTGTTAAGCCGAGCCGTACTAATAGGTCCAATTCTCCACCCACTGATTGCGTCTTGCCCTACTCGGGCAGAGACCAATGAGTGCGTTAGAGTTCACTTCTATAAACGTCCCAACAAAATCTAAAGATCGCAGTGTCTTGGTGGCACTTTCTGCAGGGTCACACCCGTTCCCATCCCGAACACGGCCGTTAAGCCTGCATGAGCCGATGGTAGTCAAGAGTGGCAAGAGTAGGTGGCCGCCAGGACACTGCGATTTTTAAACAAAAACCCGAGCTTAGGCTCGGTTTTTTTGTTATACTGAAAATATTATGCTAAATCGTTTGCAAAGCATCCTTCTTTTTACTGTCCTTGGGGTATGTATTCTAGCCACCATTGCCCTATCAGTCGCCCTGGCAGAAGAGCGGAAGGATTATAGAGATCTTGCGGGAAATTATTGGCAGTTGATGCAAAAAGAGTTTGTGGGGAAGCCTAACGGCTCCCTCGTTACAAATGAGCCCTCACAAGAAGATGGCGTTTTTAAACCTACTGACGCCTACGAGGATCGAATTTGGCTTCAAACGATTGGTTATGATGTGTGGTTAGGTAGTGAGATTATTGGCGTGAGACGCTCGGCACCACCAGCCGACTCATATGTGAAAACTACGGATAGCCGGGTTGTTGCCATTACTGATGCTGCTTACAATGATTTTACTTGGGAGGAATCCTATATTCATCTCAATGAGCATAAAATGATCAACCTGGAGATAAGTACGTTCGGGGTTGAACAAACAGTTCATTTTAAAGGCGACGCCTACACAATTACTTCAAATACCGTAACGGATGATACGTGTGAGGCTTCGTGGTATGACCAGTCTGTAGAGACGTTTGAGGAATGTGATCGAACGAAGCCGCTTCGGGTTACATCGTTGCTTGTAAACGGAAAGACGGCCTATCGAGTTGACCCAATTACGCTCAAACGGTTGGGTGATGGTTCTGAGGGTCCGAGGATGTATCAGCCAACTACGAGCATTAGTATGCTTGGTGTGGGTGGGAAAATGGACGTCGTCTATTTTGAGTTCATGGGGAAAAACTACTCAGTGAATGAAGCAGGAATCATTCAGCAAGTGACCTTACCAGATGATCTTGTGAAAATAATACGAGACGAGGAGTGGCGCACAGACGCCTACCCCGAAGTTAAGTAAAACTACTTTTTGGTTATTCAGGATCGTTTTCGTTCTCTTTCATGAAATGTCTTGAAGCACCGGAGCCGTAACGCTGATCAAAGAGTTCTTTGTAAGCCGTTCGACCCATCATAGTTATGCCTTGGCGGTTAGCCTTTCTGAGTGCATCCCAGATTTCAAGATCATTTCCATTTTCCAACGCATCCATGTATTTATCAGTTTCTTTGAAAATCTCCGCCATCCTTTCTTTTAATTCCGCCTCATTTGATTCTTTGTGCATATGGCCACATTTTACCTCATAAAACAAAGAGCCCCACTACGTTCTCGAGCGGGGCTCTTGAACTTCGTGGGGCAAGCGCACCCGGGTAGCGTGGCCGGACGGCTCTTTGCTGCGCGGATGCGCGAGTGGTGGATTCAAACCCCAGGATCCCACCTCTGGATCCTTCGCGGGTGCTCAGGATTTGAGATTGTCCGGTGGGATGAGCTTAGTTCACGGAGCGGTGCGCTATAATGTGATCATATGACGCGCGCGTTTTTGTTTGTGGTTTTGTTGGGCTATTTTGTGTTGTTGCCAAGCGTAACAAGGGCCCTGCCTCCGCCGGACGTGATTGCCAACATTGGATCGCAGTTTGCGCAGATATTTTCGTTATTCGTTGTTTTGTTTTCTATTGGGGCGGGGATGGGGATGCAATATTTTAGGAAAATACTCGCTAAGATGAGGGGGAGGAAAGTGGTTTTTGGCGTTTTGGCATCCCTCGTCTTGGCGGTGTCACTTGTTACGGCTTATTCGGTGGAGGAATATCGCAAAGTTACGGTTACGAAAGGATATGAAAAAGAAGTTTCGAGCTTTATTGAACAGGGCATTGCCGTCCATGATGCGCTGAACTCGAATCCGACGGTGGATGTGAACGTTCCGGTGGATCCGCAGATTGTTTTCATTAAGAATTACTATCAGAATCTTGGTTCTGGACAGTTGTGGGCCGCGTACTCGGTCTCAAAGAAAACCGTCTCTTTTGACACGTATTCATCCTGGTATAAGCTCGTGACGAAAACGGTGGTCGAGAATGTTGAAAAGATTGCAGAAAACAAGTATTCAATCCGTGTTCAGCTGTTCGAGGGGGATGCCATCTCCACCTACGGCGTCCTCATGACCCTCGGCACCGACAGGATTCTCGACTCGATAGTCAGAATCATCTCGGTTGATGAGGCCAGTTCCTTTGCGCCGGATGCGGTAGCGGAGCGCTCATTCTTCGAGGCGAATAAGAACCTGCCGATCTCCATCAGTAATGCAGACTTTGAAACCGCTCGAAAGAGCAACGTGTTCGTTCTAGATGCTCGCGAAGATGAGGAATATGACCTTGGCCATTACACGGGGAGTACACATACGCGGTTTGCTGATTTGATCGCCGGCTCTTGGGTGAGCTTGCCCACGGATAAGGTGGTTTATGTGTTTTGCTGGTCCGGCATTCGCGGAAAAGCGCTGACCGAGTTTCTGCGCTCAAAGGGGGTGACGGCTCGCTATCTCATCAATGGTGCGAGCGGATGGGTGAATTCTGGCGGGGCGTGGGAGGGGGAGATTTTGTTTTCGACCAAGTACTCGGACGCTCGATACACCGGCACGCTCTCAACCAAAGAAGTTCACAATCTCGTCTCGGATGGTGCTGTTCTGATCGACTCTCGACAAACGGAAGTCTTTGCCACGAAGTCATTACCCGGCAGTCAAAATATCCCCATCTTCTTCACCCCTTCAGACGAGCTCGCTAAGTTATTTGCCGAAGTTCCCCCCGACGCAAAGATAATTACGATTTGCGACGATTACGTTAGTTGTTTTGACGCAAAGATAGCCGGAGTGAAACTCGAAAAGCTCGGTCACGAGTTTCTTGGCCGATACGCCGTACCACAAGACTACTAATATGTTTGGCGAAAAGACCAAACGGCTTCAAGCCTTGAAATCCGCCGGCTTCAACGTCCCAGCGTTCATTGGAATCTCGACCACCGAGATCGAAAAGGACTCGAAGACGCTCGCCGAACAAGCTCTCGAATCTCTTGGCGGTAAGCTTTTCGCCGTTAGGTCGAGTGCCTTAGTCGAGGATGCCGATCAGTCCTCGATGGCTGGGCAGTTCATGACCAAACTCGCCGTCACTCGAAAAGGGCTTTCGAGTGCTATTGACGAAGTCCGCGCGCAGGCGAAGGATCGGCTTGGCTCTCTCTTGGAATTCTCGATAATTATCCAAGAATTTATCGAGCCGGATTTTTCGGGCGTAGTTTTTACGAGGGCTCCGCACGGCGGGCGCGAAACAATTGTCGAGTTTCACACGGGCCGGGGCGATGCCGTGGTCAGTGGGGAAGTGAAGCCGGAACGTTTAGTTTATTATCGAGGACAGGGGCCGATCGCGTCCGAGCTTCCGAATATCGAGGACGCTCGCCAGCAATTTCTCGCTATCGAAAAACTCTTCGATTTCCCGCAGGACATTGAATGGTGCGTGAAGGCTGGCAAATGGTACATTTTGCAATCGCGCCCGATTACCTCAGTAACCAAGGAGCAAATCAAGACCATCGAGGATCTCGAATGCGAGCTACCCAAGGGCAAATACTACTTTGCTAAGACCGAAGTATGCGATGTGGCGCCCCGGCCCTGCAAAGAAACATTCGAATTGCTCGAAGAGATGTACGGCGAGGATGGGCCGGTGGAGCAAGCCTATAAAAAACTCGGTCTTGCATATTCAGACACGAGTTTTCTCAAAGTGTTCGTAGGCGAATTATATGTTGACCGCGAGCGCGAGCTCCAAAGTCTTTTTCCCTCGCACAGTTATTTTGTAGGCGAGGGTTATACGGCGAAACCTGTCCGCCTCAAAGGATTTCTCACGTCTCTTCGCAACACTCGCCGGCTACAGAAACTGCACGGCAAGCTCGACGAAATCTCGACGAATCTCGAATCTCGTTTATCACGCAAGTTCTCGGCATCAAGCCTTGAACAGGCGAAAAGAGAATTCTTTGAGGACTACGAAGTCATTTTCACCACGAATCTCTTTGCTGAGCGAGCACTCGACCGGCTTAAGCGTTCGTTACCGTCGAGCACGGGACTTGCCGAAGCATTGCAGTACTTCCCGACGGATTTGCCGGCGGTATGGAATCCACCGGCAGACATCATTGGCAACACGTTTGAGTTCACGGACACCTCGGTCTTCGTTTCCGTCCTCGACACCATAATTTCGCCGATAATCCCCAACGGTATCCCGTTGCCAGAACTCCGCGAAGCACAATTATTCCTGCGCTTGCGCGAATACAGCCGTTGGTTGGCGCTCCGGCATATCACGAGATTGCGAGGGATGATTCCGGGATCATCGAGCCGTTCTGGATCCAAGACGGGGTCGATACATGGATCGACCCCTGCAATCGTAACGGATACGCCCCTATCACTCGGCGAAAACAAACCGATTGGCGTTTCCGCCGGCCAGGCTGAGGGCAAGCTCGTCTTAACCCCCGAAGCTGGCGGGATCCTTGTTACCTCGGCGCTTACGCCTGACATTGCTAACCACGCTCGACTATTAAAGGGCGTTATTGCCGACCATGGCGGTTTGCTATCCCACTTTGCTATAATTGCGCGAGAGATGGGCCTGCCGGTGGTGGTGAATTACCCAATTCACGAATTGCCGATAGGAAAACTCGTGGCGATGGACGGTTCTACGGGGGAGGTGAGGATTAAATAACGGAGAAGTTATATGCCAAAGAAGAGGGAGCTTGATGAGGAGAATAAAAGAGAAGTTCCTGCTTCGGATGAGGTTTTGGGCTTAGATAGCGAGCACGTTGAGGTGATTCGTTGGGCCTCAGACCGCGCGGAGTGGTTAAAACAGATGGAGTACATCTTTACAACTATTGATTTAACCAAAGAAGAACAGGCGGAATACTTGGTTAAATTAGAGGAGGAAAAAAAGAAGATAGCGGGTGATGATCTGCGCGAGTATCAGAAGTTAAAGAACAAAGAGGCAATGCAGGCGGAAAAGCGCCAGGAGCAGGCGAACGAACTTCAGAAGATCCGGGCCGCCCTGAAAGCGTTTGACGATAAGATGCCAAAGCTCAAATATGTGGCCCCGGAGATTGCCGAATCTCACAGAAAGGCCGTCAAGGCGACCAGAAAGAGCATTGACGAAACTACCGAGGATATCGGGACACTCGAAAACGAGCTGAAGGGCAAAGAAGATGAGCTGAAGGCAATGAATTTCTTCACCAAACTTCTCAAAGGCGGTGCAGTGAATACGGAGATTCAAGCCTTACAGGAGAAACTTGGCAAGAAGCAGGCAAGACTTGAGAGACTACAAAAAGATCTTGAAGCCTTTAGTGCAAATGATAACGCGCAAGAAGCGGTTGAAGCACTCAAGAAAGACCCCGAGTATCTGGCTTTGCAGGCCAAGCTCAATGATCTTGAGCGTCCCGCACCGGCTTCTGGCCCTGACTCGATTGCTATTATTAGAATGTTGAAACGGCACGCGTTGTTTTTTGGCGATGCCGAGCTTGAGCCATATATTAAGGCTGAGGAAGAAACTGAGGAAGAATTAGCGGAACATCGAAGAATTGCCGAAAGCGTTGGCGATTATGCCCCGGAGCCTGCTTCATCCACGCCGGCGCATGAACGGTACATCCCCGATGAGGTTGTTTTGAGAGTTCTAAAAAAGCATCTGCAAGCATAAAATAAAGAACGCACCGGCTGGAACGGTGGCGTTCCTTATCCGATGCGCTCACGCTGTGATGCCCGGCCCCTGGCGCTAGACGCCGGACCGCGGTTCGAGCTTTACCTCCGCCGAGGTGAACCGCACGATGATGATGCCGTCCGTTTCGTGTTCGATGACGGCGATCTTGATCACTTCTGCCCAGGCATTCGCCAGAATCTTCAGTTTCTCCTTGGCGTCTCTGATAGATGAGAAGCCAAAGGACCCAAGCTCGGCCTTGCGGATCTCTTCATCCACGCCGGTGCGGTGCTTGGACGCCGTCACCACTCGCTCCAGAAAGAGCGCCAGCTGGGACGTTCCTCCCTCGGTTGCAGTTGCTAGCCAGTCCACCTCTTCGGCGAAGTGTTGCAACGGCCCCGGAATGCGCGCTCGGAGCACAACACATGCCTTCTCGAGTTCTTTGGCCGATTCCCTGACGGCCCGCTCACGTTCTTCCAGAATTCTCAGGATTCCCATTAAGCACCTCCTCTCTCTAGGGACTGGAGATTCTAAAGGAAATCAAGCAATTTGTCCAGTTTAACCCTGCCTGTGGATATCAGGGATAACTAATTAACAAAGTAGTGTAATTTTGGTATGTTGTTAGCAAATTAACCACGCGCATATATTCTATGGGACACGAAAAAGAATCGTTTTTTAGCCCTCAGGAAAAAGCAGAGGTGTCGCATGATGTAATCCCTACCTCAGCGGAATCTGAAGCTATCCAGGCTGAGAAAGCCGCGGATGCCGCCAAAGAAGCTGAAATGACGGCCAGCCTTAGGGGAGAGATGCATGACATTATTCCTACCTCAAAGGAAAACGAGGCAATAAAAGCACAGGCTGCGGCGGAACGAGCAGAGCGGAACGCGGAGATCGTTGGCTCTCTAAAGGGTGAAATAGATGCCGAGATGAAAGAAGCGGCGTAAGGTATCTAATACAGAAACGGCTCCGGAAACGGAGCTGTTTCTGTTTTTAATCTGCATGTCTTGCATTTTTCTCCCCTCGCCCTATACTGTCACCAATATGAATGACACCAAGGTGGTCATTTTAGCCGCCGGGCAGGGGAAAAGAATGGGGGCCGTGGTCCCCAAGCCTTTGGTGCCTATTGCGGGGAAAGCCATGATTTCGCATTTGTTGGAAAGGGTGCGCGCGTCAGGCCTCGACCAGAAGCCGGTTGTCATTGTTTCTGTTGACGGACGGGCTGATTTTGAGGCCGAGCTTGGCAACTCCGTCGAATATGCGGTGCAGGTGAAGCAGAACGGAACGGGGGATGCACTGAAGGCCGCTGAAGACGCTTGTCAGGACGCCGCCAGGATCATCGTGCTCTACGGCGACCATCCGTTTATTAGCGCGCCAGTGATTGCAAAACTGGGCGAACTTTCCCGCCTGAATCCCACGGCGCTGGTCATGCTCACGGCTACGGTTCCAAGCTTTGAGGGTGATTATTCGGTTTTCAAGTCCTGGAGCCGGGTTTTGCGAAACACCGCCGGAAAAATTATTGGTGATCGGCAGGTGAAGGACGCCTCGGCAGAGGAGTTGGAGATCCGCGAGGTGAACCCGTGCATTTTTGTGTTTCCGGCACCATGGGTGTGGGAACATTTGGCCCAGTTGAAGAATAACAACGCTGCCGGCGAGTACTACCTGACGGATTTGGTTTCTATGGCCATGAAAGAGGGCAAAGAGATTGTCAGCGAAACTGTTGACGCGCTTGAAGTGACGGGCATTAACACGCCCGAAGAACTGCAGAAAGTTGAGGCGATTGTAAACAAACGCCTATGAGCCCCCAAAGACCCTCAGAGGACGTGCTTGAAAAACTGGGGTTAACGCCCAAGGAAATTCGGGTGTACGTTACGCTTTTGAAGGAGGGGCCATCATCTGTCCGTCAGCTGGCGGCCTTGACTGGAATAAATAGAGGCACTGTTTATGATGCACTCAAGAACCTGCAGGCCATGGCGCTGGCGCGTTTTTATAATAAGGAGACCAAGCAGTATTTTGTGGCCGAGCCTCCTCAGAAACTCGAAGATCTGGCTAAGGAGAAGATGGATGAGCTAACCCGCGCGGGGGAGCGGTTAACGCACGTTATTGCGGAGCTTGAGTCCGTTTACGATGGCGGTGGACGCGAGCCCGTGGCCCGCATGTACGAAGGCCCGGAGGGTATTAAAGTAATTCTCCAGGATGTTTTGACGAGCGTTGAAGCCGCGCAGGAGAAGGAGTATTACGTTTACTCCTCAAGCGCGGTTCGCGATGCCGGTTTGTACACCGCTTTTCCGGATTTCACGGCTCAGCGGATTGATGCCGGCATTCGGGTGAAAGCCATCTCCCTTGGCAAAGGCGGATCAACCGCTGGTCTCGACGAGCGGAAATGGATCCCTGCCACGGAATCTTCGCCCACCTATATTTTGATGTACGCCGGCAAAGTGGCGAATATTTTTCTTGATAAAAGCGGGGAGCTTGTTGGTTTGATTATTGATAACAGAGGAATCTACGAAACGCAGAAGCTTTTGTTTTCCTCTCTGTGGGAGAGGCTGTAGAATGGTTGGCATCTGGCGTTTGATACCAGATGTTGTATCCACTCTGAGCGAGAGCGAAGAGTCCGACCCCTCGGGCGTAGCCCTACGGGCGAGCCTTACCGGTGAAAGTCGGATCCTTCGCATGGCTCAGGATGGGGTCTGTATGATCACTATTAAAAACACTCAACTGATTCTCCTCGACGGCTTAAAATCATTCCGCGAAAGCGCTGAATCACTGACCGGCGATTTTCTAAAGCTCGTCAAAGCCCTTGGCCTTTGGGCGGTGCCGTTTGTTCTTTCAATTGTAGCGATTGCTGTGTTGCCGGCGATTTTTGCAACCCATATCGGCAAGCTGACAGACGCGATAAATGGTGCGCGCGGAGTAGGCACAATGACGATTGACGTGACGCGGGCGATAAGAGTGCTTACGGGCGCTACGATTGTTGCCTTCCTGGCCGAAATGTTCTTGAGCAGGTTTGAGGGCAAGGCCGGGATGCTCGCCCAAACCGCGTACAGCCTTGGTGCGCTTGTTGTTCTTGCGCTCATGCTCCTAAATCTTGGCTGGTATGGCGTGGCCATTTGGCCGATTGTTCTGCTCGTCATCCGAACCATTTTGAAAAAAGTGCCGTATCTCCAGTATGTTTTTGTAGTTCCCGTTGTTCTTCTCTTTTTGCATTGCGCTACAAGCGTGATCGAGTATGCCACTATTCGAGCGATCACGGTTGGGGGAGCAATGACGACTGTTGTGGTGGCGGGGATGTATGCGGTGGTGACGGCGGGGGTGATGTTGAAGCGCGACAATCGGTCATGAATGTATGCCGAATCTCAAGATTTTCTATTTCCATGATGACGTCAAAAAATTTGTTTTTGATTTGGATGATGTTATGAGCTTCGCATTCTTGGACGGGAACATATTCGATTCTTTTATACACTAAATGGCAACAGAGCGGTGATGCTTCATGTATTTGCGAAGAAGTCACAAAGAATCCCGGCACAAGATATTAGTCTCGCGAGGAATCGTTTGCGTGCATTTGTAAATACATAACGTATATGTTATGTTATTAACATATGAAACCATTGAATTCCATGATGTCTTATGAGGAGCATAAGCGACAGGTGTTCGCCGCTAGACCAAATGTAAAGAAACTCTACGATGAGGCTGCCGCGGAGTACGCGCTTATTGGAATTCTTATTGAGAAGCGTATAAAAGGGGAGATCACGCAAAAAGAGCTCGCCAAGCGATTGGGTACGAAGCAATCCGCTATTTCGCGTTTTGAATCTGGAAACGCAAACCCAATGATAAAGTTCCTCTATCGTTTAGCTGATGCACTTGATGTAAAATTGCAGTTTACAGTTTCCGCTTAGTTCTTATGCCTGACCATGAACCATTTTGTGGCGGTTTTCGAAACAACTCTCGTCGGCGATAGCCGGTCAAAACCGGACGAAGCAGTGAAAATGAATTTGAGGGGTGAATATCGGGTAATTTTAGAGCGACTATGAGGCTTTCAAGTTCAGCTTTCAGTGACGGTGAAAAGATTCCGCCAGAATTCGGCCGTAATTTTCGTAATGTAAACCCGCCTTTGATGATCGAGGACGTCCTCGACAGTGCCGTCTCGTTGGCCATTATTATGGACGACCCCGATATGCCACCGGAGGCTCCTGTTCGGGTTTGGGATCACTGGGTTGTCTTTAATATCCCGCCGAGCGTATCGAGCATTCCCGAAGCGTGGATCGTCGAAGGCGTTCGCGGAAGAGGTACTCGAGGAGAACTTGAATACGGCGGGCCGAGACCTCCAGACAGGGA
This sequence comes from Patescibacteria group bacterium, assembly GCA_041660165.1. Lineage (GTDB taxonomy): Bacteria > Patescibacteriota > Patescibacteriia > UBA9934 > UBA9934 > JAGORL01. Next base: position 11,813 of record JBAZWW010000002.1, read on the forward strand.
ACACCGCTACTTTTTTAAGCTGTTTACGTTAGACTGTATGTTGTCGTTGGCCGAGGGAGCCTCGAAAACTGAGGTGATCGAGGCGATGGAGGGACATGTGCTCGAACAAGCTGAACTGATGGGGCGGTACGCGCCGAGTAAATAATAGCCACCGATTCTATCCCTCGCTCTGCTCGGGATGGGATTACCAATCAGATCCTTCGCTCCGCTCAGGATGACGTGATCCATGAGATCTCTCGGCCGTCGGACGGCCTCGAGATGACAAAAAATATGAAAATAATTGCTGATCTCCACGTTCATTCCCGCTTTTCTCGAGCATGCTCGAAGGATTTGACGCTCGAAAATAATGCGTCGTGGTGTGAGAAGAAGGGGGTGAATGTTCTTGGGACGGGGGATTTTACGCATCCACTTTGGTTCAAAGAGATTGAGGAGAAGTTAGTCGAGGCTGAACCGGGATTGTACAAGCTGAAGAGCGTACTCGAAAACCTGCCTGCCGGCAGGCAGGTGCGATTCATGATGACCACGGAGGTTTCGCAGATTTATAAACGCGGAGGGAAAGTCCGCCGAGTGCACAATTTAATTTTTGCGCCGTCTATCGAGTGTGTCAAAAAAATAAATGCGTGGCTTGATGAACATAAATTTAATCGCAAGAGCGATGGTCGGCCGATTCTCGGAATTGATTCTGAAGTGTTGTATCGCGAATTGAAAAACCTCGACGACAGAATCGTACTCGCGCCCGCGCACGCATGGACGCCGTGGTTTGCGGTGTTCGGATCGAAATCGGGATTTGATTCGCTTCAAGATTGCTTTGGCGAGATGACCAAAGAAGTGTTTGCGATTGAGACTGGTCTTTCGAGCGACCCCGCGATGAATCGAGCACTAAGTGTACTCGACAGACTTTCTCTCATCTCAAACTCTGATGCACACTCTCCGCAAAACTTTGGTAGAGAGGCAAATGTCTTTGAAATTGAGGACTCGAGATTGTCATTCGATGAACTCATGCGTGTGTTGCGCGAGCGTGATCTTGTACACTTTTTGTATACGATCGAGTTTTTTCCGGAGGAAGGGAAGTACCACGTGGATGGTCATGCGCCGTGCGGGCTGAGGTTCTCTGTCGCTGAAACAAAGCGCCTGAAGGGGCTGTGCCCAAAGTGCGGAAAGCTCATAACGGTGGGGGTTTTGTCGAGAGTCGAGGATCTGGCGGATCGGTCTTTTGCTGAGGCTGGAAGCATGATGATGCCGGGCGAAAAGGGCGAGGCGAGCCTCGCCCGTACAGCGGAATTCGTGCCGTTCAAATCAATCGTTCCGTTGCCTCAAGTGTTGGCCGAGTGTTTGAACGTGTCCTCGGTGAGCTCGAAGAAAGTGATGGTGCTGTATGAAGAGATGATCGCAAAACTCGGAAATGAATTTTTCATTCTTCTTGACGCGCCCGTTGTAGAAATTCGCTCAGCGTTCGGTGAAACGGTGGCGGAAGCAATTTCGCGCGTGCGTGCAGGAAAAGTTTCCATCAATCCAGGCTACGATGGGATATTTGGTACGGTAAGAATATTTTCAGACAAAGAAAAAGAAAATTTTCAGCGCAAACTTTTTTAAGTTGTGCACAGGTACAGACAAAAAATGTGCATGCGTACAGAAAGCTCGATATACTATCCGTAAGTCAAGCATTACTTGACCCGAAGATTCATAACCATATTTCATATGGCAGCTAAGAAGAAGGCCAAGAAGCCAGCAAAGCGTAAGGTTGTTGCAAAGCGCAAGCCAGCTAAGAAGGCAGCCGCAAAGAAGCGCCGATAGTTTCCGCGACGAGCATGTCCTTGGAGGAGATGCTGGTCAAATAAAAAATCCCCCCGAAGCTCGCAAGAGCGAAGGGGGATTTTTTGTTGCTTCCGTATCAACCCAAGAATAAAAGGGGAGAGAGTCCCGAATATTTTTGAGCTGGTACGGAAGGACGAGCGGAAAAGAATCCGCTCGCCTACGCGACGTGTCACAGATCGTCGTTCCTTCTGAGCCAGCGGTACGCGCCGAACTCGAGGGCCGAGACCACGATGGCCACCACCACGCTGGCCAGGGTGGCAGCACCGAAGGACTCGGCAGAGAGGTAGTGCGTGTGCGCCTCGACGTAGCTGCCGACGCAGAACCACGTCGTTACTGGCACCGTCCCCATGGGAACGGCGAATAGGAGGATCTCCATCAGCCGGCGCAGTTCCGCGCCGAGCTCGCTGTTATTGGCCTCCGGCTTCTGAGCCGGGGCCTCGAACGGGTTCGTGATCATGTATCCTCCCTCCATAACACAACCGAATGAAGTTGCGTGATGGGATGAAGAATGATAGTAGATTTTTAGGAGATTTGCAAGTTCACCGTCCTCATCTGATCACTCAAGGGAGAGAGTCCTTAAGTGATCGGATGAGGAGCCCTGAAGTACGTCGTGCCGACGCGACTTCAGGGTCCGAGAGTGTCAAAGAAATCATGCTATTCAGCCGCCGAGGGCGGCGAGGCTCCGCAGCCGGCGGGCGACTTCCTCATGGAAGTCCGCCTCTCCGGCCGCATGGATCCCCTGATCCCCGGCGAATTGCTGGCCAGCGTGATTCGCGCAGGCCTCCGTGTTCCGGGCATTTCTGCCCGACTCCTCGTGCCCTTTGGCGGCCTCGAGGATTTCGGCGGGGCCGTGGTTGACCACGGCCCTCGCCACTGCGGCGGTGATTTCTTTTTCAGTGCGGGCCATTTCTTCTCCCTGCGCATATTCCAGCGCTTTGAACGGCTCCCGTTTGACGGGGTATGGTCTGCCGACCGTCTCTGATGAGACGGATTTCAAACTTGAGCGTGCTACTTTTGCCACGCTCTCAAAATCCACGACGATGTAATCGTGAACTTTGAGAACGCGCCCTGCAGAGTGATTTATTTGCAGAGGTGCCTGTTTGTGTTAACATTTAGCCATATGACGATCCAACAAATTGGAGCACGTATGCGAGAACTTGAGCAACAAGCGGTCGTATTGCGTCGGGATTATTTGCATCCGCTTCGCAAAAGAACGGTACGGGCCACAGAACGAGAGCGTCTTCGCAAAGTTTGGGAAGATGCCGCCAGAACACTGAAGGATAAACTTCCGAAAGACCCAGTTGCTTGGCAACGAAAGATCCGTAAAGAATGGGACGCTCGTTAATGTGTCAGTTTTACTTGATACAAACATCGTCATTGAGTACCTCAAGACGTCTACGCTTCGTCCGCCTATTTATAAGGGCGAGTTTATTATTTCTGTCATTACTGAAGCTGAGCTATTCCGTTTTTCCGGCATGAGCGAGTCTGATATTAAAATCATTAGACTAATTGTCGAGACTTGCGAGACTCTTGCAGTCGATTCCAGAATTGCTCGTCGGGCTGGAGAACTTGGTAGAACTCGTAAGACCAGACTTCCAGATTTACTAATAGCCGCCACTGCACTTGAATACGGGATTCCTCTCATCACTCATAATTTGCGAGATTTTAAGAATATTCCCGATTTGATTGTTCGCTCGTCCATTTAGTTTCTCTCTCTTTGAAAGAATTCCAATCGGATTTTTCGGCCATCTTGGCCTCCAATCAAGGAACACGATCGCGCATGAACTGCGCAGTGATCGGTCCTCGTCTGGCCTGGCCATGCACTCGAGAGAGTGAGTACATGACAAAGCCGGATGAGAGGACGACGGCTGTGCGAAGCGCATCGTCCACGAGTCACTTTACTTTTCAGGCAAAGAAAGTAAGAAAGAAGCCGGCGGTATTTGGTCAGTACTCGCGCTGGAACCAGCCGCCGCTGTTCGTGCGGTGGCCCCCCTCGTGAATCTTTTTGATTTCCTCTCGCAGGGCAGCGCGGGCCGCCTTGGGTGTCATGCCGGCCGGAGGGGCCAGTAGCTCGAAGTTGTAGACGGCCGCCCTGTGGCAGTCGCCACAGTAGCCGTCATCCCAGCAACAACACGGTCCTCGCCCATGGTCTAGCTGGCGGGATTCGGTCCCGGCCAGGGTGAACCCTTGCGCGAGCAACTGCTCGCGTACGGTTTTCGAACGGGTTTTAATCATGGCCATGTTAGCCTCCAATCAAGGAACACGATCGCGCATGAACTGCGCAGTGATCGGTCCTCATCTGATCACTCCAACGAGAGAGTGTTGAAGTGATCGGGTGAGGAGAGAACCGGCGCGATGTGCATAACGGCGGTTCTCCTCGAGTGAATGCAAAGAACAATTTTTTTGGCGAGTTTTTAAGCTCGTCAGGGTGACAGCGCTACTTGCGCTTCGTCACCATGACCCCTCCGCCAAACAGGCCGGAGAGGTCGAGCTTGCCGGGCTCGACGCTTGCCGTTGCCGGCTTTACGGCCGGCTGCGGCGCCGTGGTGGCGGGCGACGAGGCAGGGGGTTTGACCGCCTGCTTGGCCGAGGCTCTGGACTTGAGCCAGGCCACGGCCCCGAAGAGCCACTCGTCCACGTCACGCGCCCGGGCGAACCCGAGGAAACGTGCGCCGACGTCCGACTCGCGGACGGACCGCAGGCGGCGCATGGCCTCCTGCCGTCCGCCCCGACCGTACGAGGCGGAGTACTCCTTTTCGAGGAGTTTCACGGCCTCGGCCGGGCCGCGGCCTTCGGCCATCACCTCCGCAAAGGCGCGGATGCTCCGGGCCCAGTCGAGCTGGATCCCGGGCAAGGCCTCAAAGATGGGAGCGTACTCATGCTCCTCCACTTCTTTGGCCAATCTCGCTTCCTCGAGGCGGCGCTCTTCCGCCACCTTGGCCGCGGCTTCGGCGGAGAGCGCCCGGGCGCAGAGGGACTTGGTCTCCTCCGCCCAGGTTTTCAACTCTCCGAGGCCGGAAGGGAGGGAGTAGCCGGCCTTTACGGACAGCTCCTCCCGCATCCCGTCCGGGAGGCTGACGCCGAAGGCGAGACGCGAGTAAATCGCGTACACCTCCGACCTCAGCGCCTCGGCGGACGCGCGGATGGCGTCCTCCTCAGCCTTGAGGCGGGCGTCTTCCGCCTCCTTTTCGGCTTTCTTTTTGAGCTCAACGAAGAGCTCGCAGAGTTTTTCGGCCGAAGCCGAGGCGGCCTGTTGAGCCTCAGTCGGGTCCCGGTACCACGCGGCCTCGAAGTACGGATCGGTACCGTAGTACCGATAGGCCTTCGGGGTCAGGGTCCCGTAAGCCCGGAGTTTCGCCCCCGTCACGAGACAGTGGCCATAGGCCACCACCTCGAACGGGACGACGTGGTCGTCGTCCCGCAGATCCTGCTCCGTTGGGAGCGGAATCTCGGGGCGAACCCACGAGTTCCACTGCTCCTGGTTCAGGTGCGTGAGCACCTTCCCCTTGAGTGCGGGGACGCTCGTTTCGGCGAACTCGTAGTAATTAACTACGACGTTCACCTCCACGGCCCGGCCACCCGGGAGCGTGACGCCCGTGTCGGGCAGATCACGCCAGGCGTGCTCGCCGCACTCGTGGCTGAGCGTTACCTGGGGAGCCTGCGGCCTACCGTAGTAGTCCGCCCGGTACTCCACCGGGTGCTCGCGCCCGAGGAGGGCGATGGTGTCCGGATTGCTCCGGAGCACCTCGCCCTCCACTTCGGCATCGAGCGCCGGGAGGAGGAGTGCGGACAAGTCCGCAATCTCCGCCGCCCGGCGGGCGCCCTGGAGACGGGCCATAAGCCACGTCTCCATTTCCTCCCGGCTCAACACCGGGAGAACCACCGCGCCTGCGCGGCGGTTCAATTCATGCGCCCGCTGCTGGCGGACACGGTTGGTTTCAATAATTTCTTGGAGCGTCATGCTCCCTCCTTTTGGGCGGGTCTTAGACCCGCCCGTACGGGGTTTGTCGCCAATGGTTGCTCGAGATTTTTCTACCAGCAACCGGTAAGCGTCCCGGCCACGCGTTTTGTGCGTAGCGTAGCCGGGAAGTGCAGTATCGGGCGGGTCTTAGACCCGCCCTTGCTCAGGGTTAGCCGAGCATCTGGCCTGCGAGCCAGTTCCCGAAGACCTTGGCGGCCTCCGGGTGCGCGGGATCAGTGACGGATTCATCCGCCACTTTGTTCCCGTTGAAGAACACTTCGGTGGTCGAAACCACCGAGTCCTTCGCGGCGTCAAAGGCCGGGCGGAGGCCGGCCTTTTTCTCTGAGAGGTGCGGGGCCACCTCCACCAACCAGGTCGGGTTAACGGCCGTAGCCATCCCGACCAAGTTCAGCGTGAAGGGACGACCGCGCGTCCCCACGCCGGAGATATCAAACGGGAGGCCGACGATCCACGCCGGCTCACTCCCGCGGACCACTGACTCCTTGGCGAGTTCGCGCTCGACGGAGTCTCCGTTCCGGTAGCGCCCGTAGCCGCTACTCCGGAACAGGTGGTCCACCATCCCAGCCACGCAGGCCTTCAGGATGGCCTCCCGCTTGGCCTCGGGGTTGGCGAATTTTTCGCCCCCGCTCCGGAGGTGGACCACGTCCAGAAGCTTCCGGCGGATTTCCTCCGCGCGGAAGAAGTCCTTGGCAAAGATGCCTGCTTCGCGCATGGCATCTCCCTTGGACTTCCCCTGCCCGCCCTTCATGGCGCGCCCGACGTTATACACGTCGAGCACGGCCAAGAGGTCAGACTTGGCCTCCCGGGTGTGGGTCCGCCACTTGCCGTCCCGGGCCAGGATGTTCCCGGCCTCCAGGCAGGCGGCCACCGTGGCCACCTCCTCCACTACCCCGAGCCTTTCAGCTTCGAGGAGCATCCGTGCAAACTGCACGGACACCGGGAGGCGGGCCATCTTGTGCCCGACGGAAGTGACGGCTCCGCCCGCCGTCATGGCCCCGAGCGCCACGAGCGACTTCTTCGCTCGGGCCAGCTCGGAGCTGTCCGGCTGGTGGAAGAACTTCAACGCAACTGCGTCGAAGCCTTGCACCGCGAGCCGGAGGACCATCTGGTCCAACCGGGTTCGGTGGATCTCCGCCACCGGGAAGGCGGGGCGTTCGGACAGGCTGGTGTCCGAGGCCAGGACGTAAACGCCCGGCTTCGTCCGCCCCGCACGGCCGGCGCGCTGGGCGCAGTCGGCTTGGCTGATGGGCAGGAGGGCCAAGCCCTCAATGCCATCGCGCAGTTCGATGCGTCGCTCCATCCCGGAATCGACCACTGCGTCGATATCCGGGATGGTGACGGAGGTCTGCGCCACGTTTGTGGCGACGACGACCTTCACCTTTCCCGCCGGCGGGGGAGCGAAGCAGCGCTTTTGCTCCGCCGGCTCGACCTCACCGTGAAGCGGGAGGACCAACGCCTTCCCGCCGAGTTCTCGGGAGAGTTCCTCGCAGGTTTGCGAGATCTCCTTCTTGCCCGGCTGGAAGACGAGGACGTTGCGTCCCGCCTTCGCGAGGGCCACCGCCTCGCTGACGAGGTCGGCTCCGCGCGCCGTCCGGCGCTCCACCGGGAAGACTCGCCCGGGGACGGTAATAACCGGCGCGCTACCGAAGTAGCTTGCCAGTTTTTCTGCCTCCATGGTGGCGGACATGAGGACCACTTTCAGGTCCTCACCCGCCTCCTGGCGCTGGCGCGTCCACGCGACCAGAACTTCCATGTTCTGGTTCCACTCGTGGACTTCGTCCAGGACGAGGACGGTTTTTCCGCCCGTCCGGCCGCGGCCGGACAGCTCGCGGACGAGCTGGAGGCCATCGGTGCAAAACAGCACCGCGGTTTCCGCGCTCGCGCAACGGTCTTCGCCGGTCGCGTAGCCCACGCGGCTACCGATGGAGACTTGCATCTCCTCGGCCACCCGCTCGGCCACGGTCCGGGCGGCCAGCCTGCGGGGCTGGGTGACGACCACCCGGTACCCGGCTTGCGCCAGATACTGCGGGACGCGGGTACTTTTCCCCGCTCCCGTTTCCGCGGTGATGATCACTACGGAATTGGCGGCTACTGCCGCCAGGATTTGGTCGCGGTAGTCCGCGACCGGCAGGCGAGCGGAGCTCGCCGAATTTTGAGAAGCCATCTTGGCCTCCTTGCCCCCTTCACGGGGGCGGGTTAGTGGAATTAATCTCTCTCCTCGAGAGAAGTACCGCAAAAAATCGCATCTTTTGGACACGACTTGTAACGGAACTTCTGTTGATGAGTAATTATTTGAAGACTGTATTTGCTTATGCTACGCTCTGGATATATGACGATGAAACAAATGGAAGTACGCGTCAGAGAGCTGGAGACCGTAGTAGCTGAATTACGACGCGGTTATGCTGTAGCGCCTAAGAGGGTTGCAAATGGAACAACAGATGCTAAGCGTATCAAGGCAATGCTTGCCAGCACCGCTGGCGTTTGGAAGGATGCTAAACTTGATCCCGTCGCTTGGCAGCGTAAGTCGCGCAAAGCGTGGAGTACTCGACTGAAGAAACAGCTGGTATAAGTGATGTTGAAGAGCTTGCCGTGAACAAGTTTTTACAGGAAACGAAAATCTATTCGGTCGATTCTCGCATTGCTCGCACAGCTGCCTCACTTGGCAAAACACGTAAGACAGATTTGCCTGATTTGCTTATTGCTGCCACCGCACTTGAATATGGCCTTCCTCTAATTACGCGCAATCTCCGAGATTTTAAGAATATTCCCGATCTCATTGTTCGTTCGACGGCTTAGATTTCTGAGGGTATTTCCTCAACTGACTCGTCGATTCCTCCGCCACGTCGCTCGCGAGCGACGTGGTCCGGGGATCAACGGGTCAGTCAAGGAAAGCTCTGTACCACGTGCATTGGGTACGAGCTCTCTACTTGAGTGCAAATATCTCTGTCACTTCAGCGTGACTTCACCGCGCAGATATGAAGCGCGTTTTTTTTTGGGGCGAGTGAGGCGGGTTACTTACCCCCGCAGTCCGGACAGAAGTCCGCACTGCCCATTCCGGTCACTTGACCGGTGTAGCCACGACCCTTGCAGGTCGGGCATCCGGTCATACCCGTGCAGATCTTGAGGATCTGCTCGGGCGTCAGACGGCTCTGCGAGCCGTCCGGGTTCCGGGGCGAACCGCCCACGGTGGTCGCCCCGCCCCAGTTGCCCGCGAGCGACTGCTCGGGGTTCACCTCGAGTTCGGCCAGCGCGAGCCGGCCGAGGAGGGTGTCATTCAGGAAGTCCGTGGCCGAGGTGGCCGGGCGGACCTTCGATCCGGGGCCGACGGGGAACGGAACGAGATCGCTCCGCTTTCCGACCGTGTACATCTTCGTCCCGTTGGGGGCATCGGTGTACAGAACCGCCACGAGGGCGCCGCCCTCGTAGGCCTGGTCGAATCCGGTTACGCCCGTGATGGCGTACCAGCCGGCTTTCGGGTTCCACCCGAACCCGTCGCTCTTCCGCTCGGGCCGGGCCGGCGGAGCTTGCCACGCTCCGTCGGCGTACGCCGAGACCTTGGCGAGGAATCCCGCCAGCATCTCGAGCGTCTGGGGATCCTTCGACCCCCAGGCCGGCGCGAGTTCGCGGTGCAGCGGGTGCGGGGCGAAAATCGGCCCGTGCGCGTCGGTCAACCCGATGCGCTCCACGAGCTCCACGACGCGGGGCTCGCCGACCCGTTCCGGGTTCTGCAGGAGCCACACGGCGAGGACCGTGTCGGCGTCGAGGTCGTTGATCACGACCTCCGTTTTGTCGTCTACCACGAGGCCGAGGCGGATCGCCACGGCCACCTGCTGGCACGTGGCCAGCGTCACCAGCCGGACGCAGCCGGCGTGGTGATCGAACGAGAACCGCCGGGCGGCGGCGTCGACGGCGGGGCCCTGAACGGCCCCGTCGAGAGCGATGGCATTCGAGGCGAGCGCCTCGAATGCCAGAACCTGACCAAATACGAAGTTCAAACGCATTTTTTCCTCCAATGCGCCAAAAGCGCGGACGGCATGCCTGCCGTAAGAACCGGAAGGTCCTTAACTGACGTCTCAACCCCCGCGTCTCGTGTAATGAGAAACTAGTGGCGAAGGGTTAAAAAGTCAGTTAAGGATTGAAGCGATTGCTTCGACAAAACTTATTAGGTACACTCTGAATATATGAACGTTGAATCGACGCTGCAAAATCTATTAGAGATCGTCAGATCCATGAAGGATCAGATGGTGACGAAATCGGATCTTGTATATTTCGCTACGAAGGATGATCTGAAGAATTTTGCGACCAAAGACGATTTGAAGAACTTTGCTACCAAAGATGATCTTAAGAACTTTGCTACGAAGGACGACTTGAAGAACTTCCCGACAAGGGATGATCTTCGTGAATTCGCCAAGAAGGACGATTTCCGTCATTTTGCCACCAAGGACGACCTGTTTGCTTTTAAGAGCGATATCTTGACTCATATAGACGGCTTTACGAGTTTATATAAAATTACCGAAGCGGAAATTGCAGCTCTTCGAGCTAAAAGTGACCGCATGGAATCTCACATTTTCCAGCTTGCTCGTCATGCACAGTTAGAATTGCAATAATCTTGCTGAGTAAAGGCTCCTTCCAGTTCCCGCATTCGGAAACCCCGCGAAGATGCCGCGTATTTTTGGGACGACTCTCAGAACTTCCAATCAGATCCTTCGGCCGTCGAACGGCCTCAGGATGACAGATTAGATGTTCAGTCGAGTCCCTCGAATGGGGTGTTGAGGGGCACCCCGATTCCGCGTTCGCGCGCGGCCGCGGTCTCGCGGCGCGTCGCCAGGCTCTCGCCCGCCGTGAGGCGGGCGCGGGCCGCGGCCAGCTCTGCCCGGCCTTGGCGCAGGGCCTGGCCGGGCTTCCGGGCCGCGACAAGCGCGGATTCGGCCGAGCGGAGGGCGCGGAACGCGCCCTCCAGCTCCGTCTGCGACCAGGTGCAGGCGGAGGCGTCGCCCGTGGCGATCGCCTCCGCCTTGAGGTCACGGGCAGCCGCGACCTCCACCTTAGCGGTGTCGATGGCGGAAGTGGCCGAAGCCACCCCCGCCCGGTGGGCGTCTTCGAGCGGCGCAATCGCCGTCTCGAGTCTCGCGATCACCTCGGAAAACCGGTTGAAGGCCATGATGATCTCCTTTTCTTGGCGACTCACGTACGCCTCTACGTCCCCGTTGGGGAAGGTTTCTTCAGGCACCTCATAATCCTCGAATGGAGGTCAAAGACTATGGGGTGCCAGAAACTCTCTATGAGCACATCCCAGATGGAGGCCGGGATGTACGCATGGAGAGTTTCTCCGGAACCGCTGACTTGCGTCATTGGCCCGATAAGAAGTGATCGAAGGATCCAAAATGGCCTGCATCAGAGGCTGGAAGGTGATTTCATCGGCATAGAATGCTGGAAATCGTCCAGTGATCTCTGATCGGCGTCTTTAAGATATCGTCGATCCTCTCGTTATTTAGTTGTGAATGGACTTCCTCTCTCAAGATGGTCAGCATTTGTGCTTTCCGGTCCATCTTTTCTTGGTAAGGAATGAGAACGGTCCAAGCTTCTGACCCACTTCGTCCGGCTAAGCCGGACTACGTTAGGGTAGACGGCTTGGGCCGTCTCGCACTCATTACCACACGCATTCTGTTAGGGATGTGTGGGGGAACCGCGTGGTAGCCACTCGCCCGTGGGCAAGTGCAGGTATTCCGGATGCGGTTCCAACGTGATCAGTAGCGACTGATCAACTAGCAGAACTGATCTCACTTTCGAGCAATGCCCTCTCTTGGGCACGCGTTGCTCAAACTTGTATCAGTATGTGAAGGTCCAGCTGAGCTGGACAAGGCCTTCTTCTTTCGCCCTCTCTCGGGCAATTAAAGAAAGGCAGGTTTACAGTTCTTTCATTGAGAGATCTGCAAACCTGCCTTCAGAAGCTTCAACCCGCTATATAATAGAAGGGAACTTCTGCGTCCTACATTTACCCGTAGGCTGGGCTCTCTCAGGTTGTTAAAGGTTCAAGTTACTCACTTGATCTCTTGGCTTGTTCTCTTGCTTCACCCCACAAAGACATCGTACCATAAATTCTGACTTCTGTCAAGCGCGCCCTGGCACTGCATATAGAATATAGCTAATATTAGCCAAGTAAGATATGCACAGAGTGCCATTGATCATTTGGCAAAATGTGATAAAGTGGCCTCATCAAAGCATTAATCCCACTCTGAGCGAGAGCGAAGAGTCCGACTCTCACTGGTGAAAGTCGGATCCTTCGCATGGCTCAGGATGGAGACACCCTATGTATACCGAATTACTGCAAAAACTTGGCCTATCAGAGAATGAGGCAAAAATGTATGAACTGCTTCTTATAAAGGGGGAGTCAAAGGCTGTAGATTTGGTGCCGGAATCTGGCCTGGGCCGGGGGAACGTATATAACGTTTTAACGGCCTTAGTTGGAAAAGGGCTAATCTCAGTTACCGCTGGCAAACAGCAGATTTATAGAGCTACAGAGCCTAATAAGCTTATTTCTCTAGTAGAAGCCAAGAAACGCGAGATTGACCGTTTAGGCGCAGAATTCAAAGAAGAACTGCCCAAGTTAAACTCCACCTTTAACCTAACCACCGGCCGGCCAGCGATTCAGGTTTTTGAAGGGCTGGATGGTTTTGAACAGGCGCTTGATGACTCGCTCACTGCAAGAGGGGAGATTCTCACATACTTTGATCCAGCCTCTATTGTTGGACCGATCGCCGAAATTAACGCTCGTTATGTAGCCAAGCGGAAAAAGAAGGGAATCCCAAAACGGATCATTCTGCCGGATAACGAGGCAGCTAAAGCGTATATGCGTTCAATGGGCGGGGAGTCTACTGATATTGCCTTAGTTCCTGGTTTTGTGTCCGGCTTTAGAACGGCTATGGAACTTTACGACAATAAAGTGGCATTTCTCACGTTGACACCAGAAAAAATTATCTCAGTGATCATTGAAGACGCGAATATCGCCAACTTGCAGCGAGCTCAATTCGAATTTATTTGGAAGTCAGTTTCTCACGCAGCCGCTTCAACATCTTCAGCTCTTGCTGGCACTGGTATATCTGGTTCGATCGCCAAGTAACGCCTATTAGAATTTTTTGGATCAAGCCAGTAGCGCGAAATAACTTCTCCATTGTGAGAGGCGTCTTTGATAGCTTGGATGAAGGCTGATTTTTCTTTTGAGTAGTCAAAGCTAAGTATTCTGACACCTTCCATTCCAGCCATTAGCGCCTCTGGCGTAACTCCCTTAGCGCGTGCCTTGAATTGGTTTGTGCGCCGGTCATCTCTTCTAAGTGAGAGCTCGACGCTCGATTTCCCTTCGGCGGTCACCTTCGTGATGCCTGTAATAAGTAGGCCATCTTCAACATATTTTGCGCCTACTATGGCATCCGGAATGAAGTGGGCGTAAATGGGATGTTTTTCCGCTTCAGCGTCTAGGGTGTTTTTCATGAAGGCCTCGCCTATAGCCGAACCACGGAGCGAGGGGGCAATATTGAGCGATCCCGCGTAGTATGCGCCAGGCTCGATATCATCCCGATGGTCAAAGCGCATGAAAGCCGCTAATTGCCCGTCTTTTTTGAGCGTATAAAAGTGGGTATCGGTGTTTTCTTTCTCAAACTTGGCTTCGAGTACTTTGCGGAATGCTGCGGCGGCAACCCGATCTTGATCCTCCCAGTTTTTATCAAAGATAGCCAGCATTTCTTCCCGGTCTTGATCCGTCAGCATGTCTGGTGTGGATTCGGCAAACCGAAGATTCTTCATTTCGTCGAAGTTCAATTTTTCGGCGCCTTTAAATGAGCCCTTGAACAGGGTAGTGAACAGCACCAGCTCGTGCCCTTGTTCAGCGAGTTTTGCCGCAGCCGTATCGCGTTCGGTCTCATTTCGGCTCTCCCGAACTTTCGAGGTATCCTCGGCGGCGGTTAGTAGAGAAGTGAGCCGGCGGTTAATTTCAAACGTCATTTTCCGGTAGTCTAGGTCTTTGATCTTGCCGGCTGTTTTGGCTTCGTTGAGTGCTTTTAGGGCATCCCGTCGGGCGAGTGAGGCTTCACGCAGAAGCGGGAGGACAGTTGCGCGCTCTTGCTCGGGGAGTGCGAGGGCTGTACTCACCACTCGTTCACAAATTTCGGTATTGTCAAGCAACGCGCCGATGGTTTCAAGTCCGTTTTTGCCGGAAACGCTAACGAGCGAGGTGAATTGTTCGCGGTTCTTCTCTATGAGCACCGGATGCGTCATGAATTCCTGGCGCAAATCTTTGGTCAACTCGAAAACCGAATCATCCGTTTCTTGCCGGAGCTTGTTGTCGAAATCTAAGAATGCTTCATAGCCTTCAAGGCCAGTTTCCGGCATCTCGCGTATATTTGTCAGCTTACCGCCAGCTTCAAAGAAGGAGCTCGTACTCGTTTTGCTTTCCTTCAGGTCAGGATTGCCTCGTGCAAAAACGTTCATCACGGAGAGCGGGGTAGCTATTCCGTTTTCGTCGAGCTCAACAATAACTGCTTGGCCATTATCGAGTTTATCAATACGAATCTGGCGATCCTTAAATTGCCGGCCTATGTAGTGTCTGACGGCATCAATTTGGACAGTTCCGCTGGCGGACACGCGAATAGTTTCTGCAGTTTGCCGGCCCTGGGCTTCTTTGCCAAAGTCAGATTCTTTTAAAAGCCCACGCTTTAAGAGTTCCGGTGCGTAGGCGGAGATGAGCTCAATCGCCTTTGAATCCATGGCATTTGGCCGGCCTTCATGCGAAAAGGTTAATCCGCCAACTTCATTCAGCCACTTGCGTGACAGCGGTTTATACTCGCCCCCTGTTTTTACGAGCAGACGGCCGTTTTCATCTCGCTTGGCATCACCATATTTTGGGTGATAGAGCAGGGCCGGGATGCTAGCCTCAAGAAAACTAATTTCCGTGACAGTAGCTGGCTGGCGGGTAGCCGCCGCAGTCTCTGAACCGGATGTGCCGGCTGGCACTTCCCACAGGCCAAAATGAAACTTAGCTTGTTTTATCTTTTGAATATCTAAAGCATCGGCTTGATATTCGGGCAAGTAAAAGAGCGGTTTGGGCTCGGCCTCCGGGTTTTGCTCGAGTTCGCTTTTTAAGACGGTTTTTTCCCCGGCGAACGTATTGCCCAGCCTTTCAAGCCGTGAGGCGCCCAAGGAATTATAGCCAGGGGTAGCATCTTCAGTTAGTTTGCGGTTTTTTGTCTTGTTGAATTCTGCGAATAGCCGTTCGTCATCAACAATGAGCACGCCATCGGCGCGTTTTTCAATGATTCCAGATTGTTCGAGAATATTAAGTATTCGTTCTCGTACCTCTGAATGAGGGGGTTTCTCTTTGAGGGGCTCAAGTAGTTCTCCAGACTTCAGTGATCGTCCTTCATCAAGCGCCTTCTGCATGGAGGCGAGCATTGCTCGGAGCGCCTCAGGCCCATATTCGCGGGCCAGATCTTCGCACTTTTTCGCTATGGCAGTTGGACTGGTTTCGCCTTCTCTCTGGGCCATTTCATCAGCCCTGGCTTCTATCTCATCCGGCGTCCCAACGCCACGCGCCACCCAATCTGGTTCTCTGCGACGCAGAAATTCGTTCATACAACACGTATTGTATCCTATTTCTCCCTGTCAGATCACGGCACTGTCTCTACTGCCGTTCCTTGCTCGGCCCAATGAAAGATCCAGTCAGCATCCGGGATACTTGTGTTAATGCAACCATGGCTCATGGGGTGGCCAAAGTTATGGTGCCAATAGGCGGAGTGAATGTAAATGTGGGGGAAGACGCGCAGGTTCCATTTTACATTGGGCAAATTGTAGTTCCGTTTGTCTCCGGGGCCGTAGTTCCAGACGTAATCCATAATCGGGATCTTGGCCATGACCGTGGTTTTTCCGATGGGGGTTTTGAAACCGGGTTTGGCGGTTGAGACTAGGAAGTTTTTCACCTCTACGCCGTATTCGTAGGCGGTCAGTTTCTGCTCTGAGATGTCTACTTTGATGAATTTTGGAAGGGCGAGCATATCCGTATCCCCGGCCGTGTTGGCAGCGACAAAGCGGGCTGTTCCGTTTTGCGCGCCAAGCGAGGCCACTACGCCAAGCGAGGATTTGACGAGTTTTTGCGAGCCGGAGGATACGCCGTTTTCCGTGTAGGACTGGACGGTGATATCAGGACCAGTTTTTTTGACAATGGCAATCTCAAAGCCAGGATCAGCTGAGACGTCAGCTAGGGTAATGGGCGAGCTGAGGGAGGGAGTGAGCGCTACGGGGAAGGCGGTGAGGAAACTCAGTCGTCCTTTTCTGACCGCGAGCGTGGTAATGCCATGAATGCCCGCAGACACGGGGGAGGTGACTATTTCATCTCCGGCTGTTCCATCAATATTGCCCACGGCCACGTAGGCGCCAACCGGGTCGCTTGCTGACCCGGTGAACATTTCATATTTGAGCGTGCCGGTGTTTGAGAACACTTTGATATCCGGACCGCCGGTTACGCCAGGGCCGGTAACAATGTCTGCCTGGCCGTCCGCGTCCACGTCTCCGCAGGCTACGTTGGCCCCGCCCTTAAAAGTTACATTGTAAGCATCGAAGTTAGTCGGCAGAGCGTTGCCTGTGCTGTCGAATGTTCTGATGTGCGGGCTACCGGTGTAGCCAGCGCCAGTTACGAGTTCAAGATCGCCACCGGGCACGAGATCGCACGCCGTTATGTTGACCCCGCCCGTGAAAGTTTCAGCGTAGGCCAAGAATTCTTTTTCGAGTGTGCCGTCCGCTTTGTATACTCGAACATATGGCTTTTGACCGCGCGGGGCGCCTGCGATCACTTCGTTCACGCCATCATGGTCAATGTCCGCTGAAATGAAACTGCCCACCGTAGTTTGGTCTGTAAAAAAGGGCTTCACGCTCATGACCAGCGTCTCCGCGCTAGCCATATTTGGCAAAAACAGCGTTGCCACAACAGCAACAGACAAAAACTTCGACATCATATGCGGGTACTATAACAGACATTTGCAAAAACAAAGGAGAAGCCCTGTTCAGGCTTCTCCTTCATGGTGGACCAATGGGGACTCGAACCCCAGACCCTCTGCTTGCAAAGCAGATGCTCTACCAACTGAGCTATTGGCCCGTAAAACCTTTGAAAAACGCCCTGGAATTCTACTTTTACGTTGACTATTTGTCAATTATTTGTTAGGCTTTCCGGTCTAGAGAACCCGGAGGCTGAAGATTATGCAAGACAAGATTGAAGCAGAGAAGGCTAAGCTCAAGGAAACCGCCCTGCAGTGGATTGAGCACAAAGTGGCAGGCATCTCAACCTGCGTACTTCTGCCCGCACTCGTTCTCCTGAACGTGCTCGAGTCGGGATCTGACATCCTGAATGTGGTAGCGCTCCCTTCGGTGCTCGTCCCGATCATACCCGTCTTCACCTTCATCGACGCTTTTGTCGCCTGGGGGTACAACGAGGCGGTTACCGGCACGCTCATTGCGGCCATCACGTTTGAGCTTGTCCGGCGGGCCAAGGCGTGGTTCGACAAGTCTCGCGTCAACGGCTCTGCTTCCCATTCGGGGGAGTAGGGCCGTTTCGTTTTAAACCCGGTCAACAACATCTCTTTGGCCTACAGGACATCAGCTGGTGTGTATTTGGTTTCCGAGAAGTTTCTGAA
Source organism: Patescibacteria group bacterium (assembly GCA_041660165.1). GTDB lineage: Bacteria > Patescibacteriota > Patescibacteriia > UBA9934 > UBA9934 > JAGORL01. The sequence goes on from JBAZWW010000002.1 coordinate 29,285, forward strand.
GAGTTCGTTTTCGCTCACGGTTTTGCCGGTTTTTTTGCTAACGGTCTTGCGCCAAATGGCGTTTTTTCGGAAATGCTTGCCACTCGTTATGTCTTTTACAAAGGCATGATCGCGCTCGCTAATGTGATAGCTTACCGGCACGGGTTTTTGCGAGCGGATTTCGCCATGCAGATATTTATCATCAACCCACATGAGTATTTGAAAGGTGTTCTTTGTCTTATTTTGTAGGCCAAAGTCAATGTAGTTGTAGAAGAGCGAGGCGCCTGTCCCAAACGGGATCACTCGGCCAGAATCGGGAAACATATCAAAGCTGTGATGATGTCTCTCAATCACGTCGAGGGGTGAATGAAGCGCCATCCAGTGCAGAATGTTCGCCATCTGGCAGAGTCCACCGCCAATTCCACAGACGGCCTCGCCTCCGGAGAGCACAAGTCCGGGGAGATAGCCTTTTTTCTCGGTCGGCTCGCCTACCAGTTTCCAAAACGAAAATTTCTGTCCCGGCTTTAGAATGATACCGTTCACTTTGGCGCAGGCCAGCTTGAGATTGTTCACCTTGTTGTACTGGAACGTGGGGTCAACGCCTTTTAACACTCGAATAAGAATGGATTTATGATCCGTTACCTTATGGGGGAGGGGTTCATTTGTTCGAGTGCTCGCATATCTGTGAGAACCGATGACCCAAGAAAGCCACCGTTTAACGCGGTGGCTCCATACTGCGGTGTGATAGAGAAGGGGATTAGAGTTGCGGGTGATGGGCATACAGTGGGGGTCGACATAGAAGTCGACCCTTACTTCCTAGGCATCAGTATATATCACCGGATGGCCGTCTTCCCACCATTTTTTTGGGTTGTTGATGATATATTGTTGGATTCGATCGAGATCGCCGTCATTCCGTGTTATGTGTTCGTAATAATTCGTTTGCCATAATCGACGGTCAAAATATTTATGGTTTATTTTGTGCCAACGAATGTATTCATTGGTCGAAACCGATTTAAACCATTGCATTACCCGGGGTAAATCGGTCTGTGCCGGCGAATTGATCGTCGTAGGGGCCGACTTCAATGTCGGCTCTTTCTCATTAATTATTTCGATGATGCCGTGGAAATGATCCGGCATAACCACATATTCATGTAAACCCACATTGGTGAATTTATTGGGTATGGTTGACCACCATTCGTTGATCATTGAACCGAACGGGGTTAACCGGATGTGGATCTGAGGAGGGCCGACATTGAAGTCGGCCCCTTCGCTGCGATTGACGATTACGCCTCCGAATTCGTGATTTCGATTATTTGTGTTCAATGTCACGTAATACATGCCGGGCGTTGAATAATCGAAACCGGATAATCGTGGATTCTTGCGCCCAATTTTTTTCCATGAAAACATAAATCCCCATTTGTTTGATCGATTATGCGTCGATCATTCACGCCTGGGGAGTTATTTATATTGCACCATGGTTTATGCGCACCTGGGGATGACGGTGGGGATAACCGTGAGGATGGCCGACATTGAAGTCGGCCCGTACATCAACGGACGGCATTCGGCGGGGTTTTTCCATCAAGGAAAGCGAGAATATTCTCAGCACACGCTCGGCTCATGGCTTGGCGCGCCTCGATGGACGCGCTAGCCGTATGGGGAGTGAGCACCACGTTCGGTAATTTACGCAGATCGTACGTATCCGTTGGGTCACAGTCGATCAACGGCTCGCACTCGTAGACGTCGAGTCCTGCGCCGGCAATATCGCCGCGCGAGAGGGCGACCACGAGCGCTTTTTCGTCAATCACGGGGCCTCTCGATGTGTTAATGATGTACGCCGACTTCTTCATGAGTTTGAGCTCGCGTTCGCCGATCAGATGATGCGTGCTCGGCAAGAGGGGAACGTGGAGAGAGACGAAGTCTGCGTGCTTTAGGAGCTCGTCCTTCTCCATGAACGTGGCGCCGAACTCTTTTTCAAATTTTTCGTTGGGTTTGATGTCGTTGTAGATGATCTTTAAATCGAAACCATCTTTCATTCGTCTGGCCAGCGCCTCGCCAATAGCTCCACCGCCAATAATGCCAAGGGTTTTCCCCATAACATCCACACCCAAGAACATCTTTGGCCCCCAGCCTTTGTATTTGCCGGCGCGAGTGAAGTCATCGGTTTCGACAATTCGGTGGGCGAGGGCGAAGATGAGCGCCACGGCATGCTCGGCCACAGTTTCTGAAACTTCCGGCGCGCGAGCATTCGTCACCATGATTCCGCGCTTTTTCGCAGCTTCTAGATCAATATTGTCGAACCCCACTGCGTAGTTCGCGATCATTTTCAGTTGTTTGCCCGCCGAGCGCATGATGCCGTCGTCGATTTTGTCAGTCAGGAGCGAGAGGATGATGTCCGCTCCCTTTACGCCTGACCTCAAGACACCGGTAGGGATCTTCTTGTTTTCCTCGTACACCTTAACCTCAATGTCGGGCCTGGCGCGCAACATTTTTAGTCCTTCATCCGGAATGTCACGAGTCACGAAAATCTTGGTCATAACAGATTATTGTGTAGGGCCCCAGAAATGAGCGTCAAAACCGGGAACGAGACAATTAACGGAGGCTTTGAATTGATCCCATTGTGCGCGCAAGGCGGTTCGTCGTGCTTCCGGATCTTTGCTTGATCCCAAGATTTCGTTATAGGTGATATTGGTGATGTGTTTCTCTCCAATGATGTAGTAATGCTCCACGGTGTGATCTGCCCAAAAACCGTCAGATGATCCTTGAGTAGAAGAGACAAAGAACGTTGTTCCACAGCTAAAGGGGGAGAGAAGAGGTCCTTGTTGCACCTTCACATTATTTACGTGAAAGTCGGCGGTTGAGCTGGCGGTAGCGAATGCATCTTGGAGATAGGATGCAAAGGCTTTTTCGTCTTTGAAATCTGCGCCGGTCATAGCGGTTGTTTTATCCTGAGTGGTGACCGTGACAACGGGCGCACTTCCGCCGTCGCATTCCACGCAGGAATAGATGACGGGTGTAGGGTAAATACTCGCCATTTGGCTGATATTCACTTTGTCATCCGGAGAGATGGGGGCCGGTTCAACGGTAGCGGACCAGCCGGTTGGCAACTCGAAAGACGGGAGCGAGACGGACCCCGGATAGCTGTACGCTTGCGTTTTTGCGGCTTGTTCGCACGCCTTTGCTACTTTGTCAGATTCTTTTGAGATTGCCGTACCAACCTCGCTCTTACAAGCGAGAGCGATGGCGGCTGAATCCGGACGATTGGCATTAAAGATAATGATGAGCGCAATGGCGCCAATTGATAAACATAACATGGTGATTAGGAGCGAGAGGACAATGATGGGGCCTTTTGAGGGGGAAGGCATATTATTTTATGGCGCTTACGGCTGCCTCAGCGCAGGCCTTGGCGATGGTTTTGGTGTCTACTCTGGATTGATTGAGCTGGACCAGGAGAACAATGATTGCAATAAGCAACCCAAAGTTCCATAAGATGAACATGATGGCCCAACCGCGATGAGTTGTTTTGGGTTCTGGGGGCATAAGAGGGAGGTGACGACAGCGTATTATGATTCATTCAACAAAAGTATACGTCACTTTGTGACAAAAACCCGAATCTCCTCTAAGGCTTTGTCGGTAGGCCATTTGGTGATAATTCCGGCTTTGGCACCCACATGCTGAATGACACTTTCAGCGTTCAGTGTGCCGATTTTTAGAGAATCCTCAACAGACAATCCCTTCATTAGGCCGGCTACGGTGCCTGAGCCAAATGCATCACCCGCACCCGTACGGGAAACGGATTTCACATTTCTGTTTCTGGCCGAGTATTTGATCTTTCCTTGGACGGCGTATGCGCCCCTTGGTCCATCGGTCACAATTGCGAGGGTTGCCGTAGGGGTCGATCCATGTATCGACCCCGTGAGCAACCCGGCGAGTTCCTTCCCGTCTTTCGAGTCCGACGCGGTGAGTTTTTGAGCTTCCTCAAGATTGACCAGGATCACGTCAACGTCTTTGAGGAGGGCTCGAAGTTCGGCTGATTTACCGAGTTCGCCTCCGCCCGGGTTCACAGCGATTTTTGCGCCAATTTTTTTGGCATGGGCGATTATTTTTGCGAGCAAGGCGACATTTCCGGATAGCGAGCTGACATAAAACCACTTGGCCGAAAGCGCCTTGAATGGAACGTCAGCCAGGGCAAACTCGGCAGAAACTCCGCGATAAACGAGGATAGTCCGCTCGCCGTTCGGCGCAGTTAACAGCGTGCTGTAAGCGGTTTGCCCGCCTTTTATTTTTTTTACGAAGCTTGTGTCAATCTTTGCCGTTGTTAGGGCTGAGAGGATCGAGTTCCCTGGTTCGTCATCACCAATTCTTGACACCACCGCGGTTTGAAAGCCGAGTTGGGAAAACGTCACGGCCGCGTTCGTAGCCCCTCCGCCGGTTGAAAGAACTAGCTCGTCAACGTCGATCTTCTCACCCAAAGCCACGCATTCGCCCACGCCCGTGGAAAAAGCCTCTGATCTGATCAGCTGAAATTCTTTCGAAAGAAGAAAAACGTCCCTGGTGGCAGAACCGATGGCGATGATGTCGTGCATAATAATTTTTATTCCTGGCGCTGTTGTCATCCCGAGGCCGTCCGACGGCCGAGGGATCTGATTGGCCATCAGGATGATGCATCGACCAATCAGATCCCTCGTTGCACTCGGGATGACAACACCGCCCATGATGACGATGGGGCGCTGGATGACTTAATTCTACACCGATGCATTCCGTTTCCAAACATCAATGAAATGCAAGTAGTTTTTGGCGATTTCTTTGACGGCCGTTTCCCTTGAGATCTCTTCGTTGTGGAATCTCTTGAGCGCGTCCAGGAAAATGGTTCGGCCGATGGCGAAACCGCTAACCACTCCGCTTTGGGCGGCGGCTTTGGTCCAGCTTTCAACAGCACTCGCAGATTCTCCCCGCCCAAGCATGATGATGGGCACGTCAGTTGCTTCTGCGAGTTTGTGCCAGGACTCAACACTCGAAAAACCTTCCAGTTTCCAAATAGCGGGGATGATTCCGTGCTCGATTAATTCGCGGAGCGAGGCAATGACGGGGGCGGGGTCTGTGGGCGTGGCCTTGGTCAGTACCTCAAGCATTAACGGAATATTGCTCGATGAACAGAAATCGGCGAGTCGCTTCAGCTTTTCGCGTTGCGGTTCGTTAACGGCCTCTTCGCCAACATTGTAATGAACCAGCACCTTCGCGTACGTAGGTTTTACCTCGAGCAGAGCTTGGCCAAAATCATCACCATGAATGAACTCAAGATCCGATCCGCTTTTTTCGGTCGAAACAATATGGACCACGCCTTTGGCTTTTGCTTCTTCAATCACTTGGGCGCCAAGGTCTTCATCTACAAGGATGCCTGGCGTGCCCGCTTTTTCAGCTTCTGCGAGTGTTTGCTGGACTGCTTCCCAAACGATCATTTTGAGATCTCTGGCGACCTCAACATCTTTGCCTTTAAGCGGGTATTTTTTGCCGAATATTTCCTTAGCCAGGCCCGAGCGGTGGTCAAAGGGGAGGATGAAGAGGGGGTAATGCATATCTCTATGGCTCTTGTATCCATCCCGAGCAGAGCGAGGGATAGGATTGGTTACTGAAACTTGGCATCCTTGCTACCCCTCCTCACGTCGGGGTGGGAATAGGAGTACTCGATAATTACAACTCTTTGCTCTGATACCCCGGATGCGCCTTCAATCTCTTCATAATCTCAGCGCTCGACAAAAGGCCGAGAGTCGGGCCAACGTGTTCAATGACGCTGGCCGAATTGACGGAGCCCCAACGGAGCGCTTCCCGGTGCGGTTTGCCTTTGATGAGGGCAGTTAAGAAACCTGAAGAAAATGCGTCGCCGGCACCGGTTGCTTCTTTCATTATGCCAGGGAACGCAGGAATGACATCAAGCTGTTTGCCGTCATACGCATATGCACCCCTGGGGCCATCTGTTAACACTACATATCTTGGACCAAGCGCTTTCAGCATGGACATGATTTCGTGAATCACGTCCCCCTCTTTCTCCAGGAGGGCATGCGCTTCGCTCATGTTTATAAAAAGTACTTCACATACAGCCAGGAGGTTAAAAAGTTCGGGCTTTTTCTGTTTGATTTGGATTGATCCTGGGTTGAGGCTGAGGCGGACTCCTTTTTTGGCGTAGACAACAGCATCTTCATAAAGATGTTCATAGCCATCGCCTAGCTCGCAAATATGCAAAAAGTTCGTGGCTGGGAGCCGGAGAGGAAGGTGGTATTCCTGCGGGACAAAATCAACCAGCTGGGTTGATTCGCCTTTGTAGTTGAGCACCACGGCGGCGCTTGAGCGGATGCCTTTTTTTGTTTTGATGAGGCTGGTATCTACTTTGTGGCGATTAAGGAAGAGCAGTGCTTGTGCGTGTACGTCATCATCGCCCATGTGACTCAGAACACTTGTTTGAAGGCCCAATTTTGCCAGGCCCATGGCTACGTTTGGAGCGCTTCCCGCAACTTGGGTCACAAAGGCCTCAACCGGAATTTTGTCCCCGTAATTGATACACAGCTTGCATTCCGGCATCTTCAATTCGCACTTCACGCTTGCTTCGTGCAGAACTATGAACGTATCCAGTTTGACGTCGCCGACGGAAATTAGATCGAGCATATCGAGAATTGGTTCCCCATCCTGAGCTATGCGAAGGATCCGACTTTCTCTGCGAGAAGTGGGGAGGGTCGGACCCTTCGCTCTTGCTCAGGGTGGGATAAGGTCTTTTGCTCTATTCTACATGACGCACGGTTTTCCCGGTATACACAAAAATCGGCAAACAGCCCTCAGCTCTCAGCGTCTCGTTTGGCGTGATATTCGGCAATGGCCAGGCCTCGACAATTGTTTGAGCGCTATCTTTCTGGTCTCGTTTTAGTATTTCAAGAAGCTTTGGGTAGCTTTTAGGCAGGAGAAAAATAAACACGAGGTCAAAATCTGCCACAGATTGCCTAAACAGATTGCCAAAACGAAGATGAACGTTTTTATACGCGCTCGGTTTCAGGATTTTTCTGGCCCAGCCAAAGAGGAGGGGGAGAATGGAGATGTCGTAGCCGATACACTCGACCAAAGGAAATTTTCGAGCCACGGCAAATAGCATTGAGCCGTCGCCACAACCAAGATCAACTACCTGTTGGTCTGGTTCAAGTTTTAAATGCTCGAACAAATGATTTCTATCCTTCGCCTTTGTTGGCAACCAGGGCGCCGCGGACACGCCGGCGATAGCTGCGGAAATAACCAGCGCCAGGAGAACAACCCAGGCAAGAAAAACGAACATAGCAGCATCCATCCTGAGCGAGAGCGAAGGATCCGACCCTCACCGGTGAAAGTCGGACTCTTCGCAAGGCTCAGAGTGGGATTAAACAATTTCTTCAAAGAGTTTTGCTTCCTCTTCTTTTGTTAAGTGTCTCCATTCGCCTTCCTTAAGGTCGCCAAGCATGATGTGCATGATGCGGACGCGGGTGAGTGCTTTCACTTCGAATCCAAGCGCGGAACACATTCGGCGGATCTGGCGATTACGGCCTTCCATGAGCGTAATTGAAAACGTATTTTCCGTTCGCTCGTCTACCTTGGTTGGCATGGTTCTGCCGTCTTCAAGCTCTACGCCTTTTTTCATTTTTTGGATGAAATCCGGCGTAATCTTTTTGTTCATGGTTACGATGTACTCTTTTTCATGTTTTCCCTCTGCTCGCAAAATTTTATTCACGATTGAGCCGTCGTTCGTAAGGAGAATCAACCCCGATGAGGCGACGTCAAGTCTGCCGATATTGAAAATACGCTCAGGATAATGCACTGAGTCAACGATGTTGTCTTTGGCGCCGGGATCAGTAGTACAAATGATGCCCACTGGTTTGTTATAGGCCAAATAGACTCGTTCTTTCTTTTCTACGTTGACCGCCTTACCATCTACAATGATTTCCTCAGTTCCTTCGATTTTTTCACCCATGACCGCTTTACGGCCATTTATGGTAATTTTGCCCTCCGCGATGAGCTTATCAGCTTCTCTGCGTGAGCAAACACCTTGTTCTCCAAGAAATTTATTGAGGCGAGTAGGCATAATTGCGTTGATTGTACCAGTGAATACTCAATAAGTCTAATACCGGCTCGTGATACCATACACCCATATGAAAAAACTTCTCTTTGGGGCTATGGCCGTGTTGGCCCTGGCTGGTGCGGGGTGTTCTGGTTCGGGTTCAAAAGCGGATGCCACGCATAACAGCGATGGTTCGCTCTTTGTTCCGGTGGCACCCGTGGTAGAGACTCCTGGTCCTAAGCCGGCCTATCCGGGGGATGATCCGGCTGTGACCGTAGAGGGCGAGTGGGCGGGGATTGCTATTGCTGTTAATGACCACGAAGATTGCGCTGAGGCTAAGGCGTACCTCACTCCTGCTGAGCAAGCAACCTTCACTGATGCCGAATGTCAGAAGGTGAAGGATTTTTTCAAAGTGATCCCTAGCATTGATTGGTCAAAAACTGTAACCTCAGCTGACCAAAAGACGGTTACGCTCTACGATTATAAGGGCGGTGTATTCGCGGTCTATACGGTTGGCACAAACGGAGCGTGGTACTTGAATTCAAAGTTTTGGAGGTAGGAACAGATTCACACAGATCAATGTGTAAAATCTGTAACTGCTTATCGTGATTTGTGTGAATCAACTTTCTTGGTTTTGATAGCTCGTAGGGCAGCCTTCACGATCCACGGCGCGGTCAGTTTGTAATGTTCGAGTAATTCGTTCGGCTCGCCGGACTGGCCAAAGACGTCTTCGAGTCCCACGCGCTCGACGGGTACGGGATATGATTTTGTGACTACCTCGCATACCGCTCCGCCGAGTCCGCCTGACGCTTGCGCCTCTTCGACCGTGACGATGGCGCCACATTCGCGAGCCGACTCGATCACTGTTCCCTCGTCCATCGGCTTGATACTCGCCATGTTGATGACTCTGGCCTCGATTCCTTTGTCTTCAAGCGTCTTGGCCGCGAGCATCGCCTCGTAAACGAGCGATCCGCAGGCGAGGATTGCTACGTCGGTTCCAGTTCTGAAGACCTCGGCCTTCCCGATAGTAAATGGCGTCTTCTCAGTGGTAAATACCGGTGAGGCTGAACGGCCAAAGCGGATGTACACTGGACCTTCGTGTTCAACGGCCGCGATGATCGCTTTTTTTGTTTCAATCGCATCGCATGGTACGAGTACGGTCATGTTCGGCAGAACGCGCATGAGCGCAATGTCTTCTGTCATTTGGTGAGTTGCTCCGTCAGGGCCAACGGACACTCCGGCGTGCGCCCCGGCAATTTTTACATTTGTTTCTTGGAGGCAGGCAGTGGTGCGAATCTGTTCCCAGTTTCTACCGGGGGAGAAGCAGGCGTAGCTGGCAATGAACGGGATTTTGCCCTGAAGGGCCATGCCAGCGGCAATGGCGGCGAGCGATTGTTCGGACACGCCCATTTGGATGAACCGATTGGGATAGGCCTTCTTGAAAGCCTCGACTCTGGTTGATTCGGTCAAATCAGCGCATAACACCACTACGTTGTCATGTTTTTTGCCCGCCTCAATGAGACCATCGCCAAAGCCATCCCTGGTGGGGAGTTGCGGAATGTCCTGGTCGAACATCCTTCCTGAAAGTTTGATGGATTTGGGGATGGGCATAGTGGTTCCTACCCTGAGGCTACGGCCGAAGGGTCCGACCCTCTTCGCTGAGAGAGGCGGATCCTTCCCCTTCGCTTTGCTCAGGGTCAGGATGGAGAAGGGAAGCGGCGATGAACGTTGGACGTTATTTTGTCACTCGTCGTACAAGTCTGTAGATCACATAAACAATGACGGCAATGGGAATCAAGAACGCTCCGCCAATGATGATGAACCAGACGGCAAAGGTCATGAGGGCCTGAGCGAGCAGGATGACGGACTGTCCGGCCTGCTTGATATCACGCATGAGATCGAACTTGCCGGCAGGAATGTTGAGATTGGCTTGTTCGATCAGCGTGACGGAGATGGTCGAGTAAGTGGTCTGATTGCCGAGGGACTTGATCTGTCCCTGGTAGGACTCTATCTGATACCGAATCTGCGACAAATTTTGTTGCACGGCCAGAATATCGGTGATCGTAGTCGCCTTTTTCAGAATCTCGAGATATTGCTGTTCCTGTGCCTGTGCGTTCGTTAATCTGGCTTGCAGATCCGTGTACTGCTCAGTCACGTCCTGGCCGTTGATGCTTTCCGAGGATACGCGCAGAGCGAGTGCTCGAAGCGCGCCGAGTGTTGCCTCAAACTTTGCCTCAGGCACGCGAATGGTGGCGTAGGCGGACACGGTGCCGTCATTGTTTTCAACAACGTTCGAGGATTCAACGAATCCGCCTTGAGTGCCCGCTATCTCGCTCACTTTTTGTGCGCCCTCGCGCGATGATTTCACTTCGAGTGTCAGCGAGCCGGTCTTGATGATCCTTGGCGTAGCCGTGGCGGCTGTATCCCCGCCGTACATCATTGGCGGGATGGGCGAGGGGACTGTGCGGGTGGTATCCGCAAAGCCCGACTCTTTACTAAATTGATCCATCATTGGCGCACCAATAGCACCTGTTGAAGTAATCGTGCTTGATCCAGTACTAATAGTGCCGAAGCCCATCATGTTTCGCACAATTCCGTTACTCGATGTAATTGGTCCGAACATCATTGAACGGTTTGTGTACCAAGAGAACGACAACAGAAGCACGATGGCGAGCGTTCCTCCGCCCACCGCAACCCAGAACCCAACCGACGATGTATTTTTTGTGGCCATATATATGTTTTATTCCATCTCTGACTCAATCTTTCCGTGAAGCGTGCGCAATTCTTTCAATGCTTTATTCAGCTCGTCCCCAGCTTTGGGCGTTCGTCCATGCCAGGCAGGCTCAAACTCCATGAAGTCAACGCCTTTTCCTGGAATAGTGTGGGCGATGATGACGGTGGGCGTTTCCCAGGTGGCTTTCGCCCGGTCAGTTGCGTCTATGAACTCGCGAATGTTGTGCCCGTCAATTTCGAGCACCGTGAAATTGAAGGCCTCGAACTTATCTCGCAATGGCTCCAGTGGCATGATGTCTTCCGTGTACCCGTCAATTTGGATGTTGTTCCGGTCAATGATCCAGGTGAGGTTGTGTAGTTTGTTTTTGCCAGCAAACAGGGCTGCTTCCCAAGTAATTCCAGCCGCGAGTTCGCCGTCGCTCATGACGCAATAGGTGTGCCAGGGGAGCTTGTCCATCTTGGCTACGTAGGCCGAGCCGGCAGATTGGGAAGAGCCATCGCCGAGGGGGCCGGATGTATTTTCGAGTCCTGGCAGGAAGCGATGTTCAGGATGGCCTTGCAATCGAGAGCCGAATTTTCGCAGGGTATCGAGCTCGGCCTTTGGGAAGTAGCCGGCATGCGCCATGGTTGCATAACGGATCGGCACGATGTGGCCGTTGCTCAAAAACAAACGATCTCGATCTTCCCAGTTCGGCAGTTTTGGATTGTGCCGGAGGACGTGAAAGTAGAGCGCCGTAAAAATATCCGCCATGCCAAGCGGTCCGGCCGAGTGTCCGCTTCCGGCCTTGGTCAGCATTTTCAAAACGTCTTGGCGAATATCGTTCGCCTTTAGCTCGAGCTCGCGTAGTTTTGTTTCTGTGATTGGGGCGATGGTTTGTCGGACGGTGGGCATACCAGTCTAAGTATAACAGAAAGTAGATTTACACAGATTACAAAGCATGACAGATTTTACACATATCAGAAAAGCGCAGGATTGCTCCCGCGCTTTTGCATCTCATCTGTGTATTATCTGTCGCACCTTTAGAGATCTGTGTTAATCCACCTCTCAAAACTTTTTAACTTTACTGCACGTAGACAGCTCCCGTTGAGGCCGAGTTATAGCTATCAAAGAAGGTGAACGTGCCTGACTTCGTGAAGGTTCGGCTGAAGCTTTCGCCAGGATTCAGCGTACCGGATCCCCAGGTGAGGTCATCTGCGGTAGCAGTATGCTTAACTCCGCCGTTGTTGGTGAATTTCACGGTTTGGCCGGCAGTAATATGGACATCAATCGGGCTGTAGCCTGCGTCTGTGATGGAGAAGTACGCGGGGGCTTGCAGTGTTTTGTCATTGTTAATGCTGGAGGCGGAGGCGGTTACGCTTGTCGGAACAAAGTCAGAAGCCACGGCAACCTTTGTACCAATGGTGTAGTTGCTGAAGAAACCATCTGGCACGTCATCAATCATTTTGTTCCAGGTAGCGCCGTACAGGGAGATGGCCACTGCTTCGCTATCAATATGGCGGAGCGTGCCGTGGGCATCTACGGCGTATGTCTTAGGATCAGAATTGATCTTGATCATGCGCACGCCCGGGCGATATGTGACGTTTCCGCCAATCTGGATCTTGGCAAGTTCTGCATCTGAGATGAACTTCACGTCATTGAAGTTGGCGTACCACGTGTCATACGTGTTTTTGTTCGGGAATACATAGCGGAAGCCGTCAGCTCCCAAGTAGTACACCGCGGAGTACGTGGTTCCGCGGATAAGATCCCCAGAGGAGACCGTGGCCGCAAAAACGTGCTGGCGTGAAAGGCCGAAAGACGTCACGCCGAGGACGGCAATGAGGCTAGCGGCAAAGATGCTGCGTGAAAGTTGCATACCCAATGATTATTGGTAAAAGGGTTATGTCCCTATCATAACATACTCTCAAGACGTTGCAATTCTTCCAAGGGAGAGGCGGATTTCCAAATGGCTGAGGTAGCAATGGCTCTGGTTGCGCCTGCGTTTGCTATAGCTTGAATACTTTTCGTATTCACTCCGCCGTCCACGCAGATGGACAAGTTTGGGAAGAGCGCGCGGGCCCTCATGATTTTGGCGAGTATTACCTCGCCCAAAAACGGCTGACCGGAAGCGCCCGGCTCTACGCCCATGATGAGGAGTTCATCTGCGCATCCCTTCATGTCATTGAAGGCCTCAACCGGTGTTTTTGGATTTATGGCAATGGTTACAGTCAGTCCCATGAGCTTTAGTTTCTCGCACATTCTCTGCGGATCCCTGATGGCTTCCGCAGGAATGATCACGTTTTTTAAGGTTGGTACTCGCGTCTTCCATATTGTGGCGTGCCTGGCGGGGTGTGTGACCATGAGGTGAATTTCGATTTCAGGCAATTCTTTCCATGTACCGATAATGTTCGGGTCTGCCCAACAACTGCCATGAACAAGCGTATTATCGAGTGCATCAAGATGAAACCGTTCATTTTTAAGCTCGGCGAGCTGTAATTTCGTCTTACAGTCATTTTCGTCTTTAGCGAGTATGCCTGGGGTGATGTTCATAGTTGGATAGTTAACGTCCTGACGAATGGTTCCCATCCCGAGCTATGCGAGGGATCCGACTTTCTCCTTTGATAGCGGAGACGCTCGTCCGTAGGGCTACGCCCGAGGGATCTGATTGGTAATCCCATCCCGAGCAGAGCGAGGGATAGAATTGGTTGTTATTGGTTCTTATCGTTTCTCAATAGCCGCTATTCTCCTCTTATGTCTCTCCGCTCCTGAAAACGGCGTCGTGAGAAAGGCCTCGACTACTTCCAGCGGATCATCTTGAATGTCGAGTCTTCCCGGAACGCAAATAATATTGGCGTCATCATCATTCCGCATGGTCCTTGCGGATGCTGTCGAGTATCCCACGCCGGCACGGATTCCTTGAAACTTGTTCGCCGCTATGCAAATCCCTTCCGCATTCCCGCATGACAGGACGCCTAGTGAGCCAGGATGCTCGCGCACAGCCTGCGCCACCCGGGCCGCGTACTCAGGATAGTCATCCGCAGGATCCTCAGCTAGGGCTCCGAGATCCTCGACAATATAATCGAGTTGTTTCAGCCGTTCCTTCACGCTAGCCTTCCGCGCAAACCCGGCGTGATCGGCGCCCAAATACACATGAGTGTTCATACTTGCCCATAGTATACAAAACTGCTACTTTTTCGGCCGAAGGAGGTGACTCGTGGATACACTTTTTGCCCTCTTCTGGGCTCTGTGGGACACAAATCTTGTTCGCGTTCCTGGTAGGTACATTGCTTCACGCGTGCTGTGTGATCTGGACGTGGTGCTGTTCTATGAGAGTTCGGCCTTAGAGTACGCGGAGATTCTCCTGTGCCGTAAACAGGTTGATCTTCATACGGAGTTGAAGCATCTCATGGCCTTCATCTTTTGGGAGAAGGTCTACGCCCGGCGCGGATACCTGCCCATCTCGGTTGAAACTTGGGTGCGCTGGGGAGAAAAGCGCTGGACGGAAAAAGAGCGCATCCGGCATCGCGCCGGTCCCGATGAGCACCCCATGTTCTACGCCGAGTACTTCCGTACGGACCCCCGCCGGTTTAAAGACGTTTGGAGGACCTTGTAACCCCCGCCATGTTCGGGGGTTACTGCTTTTTATACACACATTATTCACCCCTCGACAATGATTCGGGCAGGCCTTAAACTGGTGGCACTATGTCAGACGACAAAAAATCCGCTCATTCCGCGCAAGAACTCGAGATCCTCGAGTATTGGAAAAAGAATAAGGTCTTCGAGCGCTCGGTGAGCGAGCGCCCTGAATCAAGGCCGTACACGTTTTATGATGGCCCGCCGTTTGCCACCGGCATGCCTCATTACGGGCACATCGTCGGCTCTGTCATGAAGGACGTTATTCCTCGCTACCAGACGATGCGTGGGTTTCGCGTAGACCGCCGTTGGGGTTGGGACTGTCATGGACTTCCTATCGAGAATATCGTCGAGAAGCAATTCGATCTCAAGAGCCGAAAGGACATTGAGGCTTACGGCGTGGGCGCTTTTAACGACCGCTGTGAATCAACGGTGCTCAAGTACGCTGAGGACTGGAAAAATGTGATTAACCGCCTTGGCCGGTGGGTAGACATGGAAAATGCGTACCGCACCATGGACCGCCCGTTCATGGAATCCATTTGGTGGGTGTTTTCTACGTTGTGGGAGAAGGGCTACATTTATGAAGGGAGAAAGGCGATGCAAATCTGCCCTCGGTGCGAGACTTCACTCTCGAACTTTGAAGTTGCGCAAGGTTATCTCGACGTAACGGACATTTCAGTTACCGTATCCGTCGAGCTGACGAGCGGGAAGTACAAGGGCGCGAAAATTCTCGTTTGGACCACGACTCCTTGGACTCTGCCGGGCAACGTTCTCCTCGCTGTTGGCGCTGATATGGAATACTCGCTCGTTGAAGAGTCAGGCGAGAAGTACATTTGTGCGTCGAGCAGACTCGGTCATGTTTTCAAGGGCAAAGAACCAAAGGTGATCGAACAGTTCGCCGGCAATAATCTGGTCGAGTCCACTTACAATCCCATTTTCCCGTATTTCCATGACCATGGAAATGCTTTTCGAGTGGTCTCGGCTGATTTCGTGACGGATACTGATGGCACGGGCACGGTTCATATAGCCCCAGGCTTCGGAAGCGACGACATGATGCTCGGCGAGGCTGAAAAGGTGAAACCGCTCATGCATGTGAAGATGAACGGGCAGTTTGTAGATGAGGTAGCCAAGCCAATGACGGCCGAGGGATATCCTGTGGATGGCGTGCCGATGAAAGCGAAGGGGGAGTACTCCGTGATAGACATTCAAATCATCAAGTGGCTGGCACACAACGGAAAATTATTCGCCAAGGAAAAAATCGTTCACAGTTATCCGCATTGCTGGCGCTGTGACACCCCGCTTTTGAACTACGCCACGAGTTCGTGGTTTGTTCGAGTATCCGAAATGAACGATCAGTTGCTCGCCACAAACCAAAAGATCAATTGGGTGCCGGATAACATGAAAGAAGGTCGATTTGGTAAATGGCTCGAAGGCGCCCGCGACTGGGCAATTTCGAGATCCCGTTATTGGGGTACTCCGCTCCCGGTTTGGAAAAGCGAAGACGGCGAGATTATTGTTATTGGTTCCGCCGAAGAACTCGAAAAGTTTGTCGGTCACAAGGTCGATAACCTCCACAAGCACGTGGTCGACAATTTGGTGATCGAGCGCGACGGTAAGGAGTTCCGTCGTATCCCCGAAGTGCTCGACTGCTGGTTTGAGTCTGGCTCAATGCCCTACGCTCAGTTGCACTATCCATTTGAGAATAAAGAAGCGTTCGAGGCGAAATTTCCGGCTCAATTCATCGCCGAAGGCCAGGATCAGACTCGCGGTTGGTTCTACACGCTTCACGTTCTTGCAAACGCGCTTTTCCAAAAGCCAGCTTTCGAGAACGTCATCGTGAACGGTATCGTGCTTGCAGAAGACGGCAAGAAGATGAGCAAGCGCCTGAATAACTACCCAGATCCCATGGAAGTCATGGAAAAGTACGGCGCTGACGCGGTCCGTTATTATTTGATGTCTACTCCCGTTGTCCGTGCCGAGAATTTGCGGTTTTCCGAGGCTGGCGTGGATGAGGTCAGTAAGAAGTTCATCACGATCATGAAGAATTGCGTCAGTTTCTATAGGTTGTATGCCGAGCATGATGATCACAGAAAGCCAAACGGCGAACATGTTCTCGATGCCTGGATCCTCGCCCGCCTGAATGAGACTCTTGAGTCTGAAACAAAGTCCATGGAAGCGTACGAGCTGTCCGAGGCCGCTCGCGTTCTGCAAAGTTTCGTCACCGATCTTTCGCAATGGTACGTCCGACGCTCGCGCGATCGAGTCAAAGTTGACGGAGATGACCGTGCCGAGGCACTTGCGACCTTGCGTTACGTCCTCGAAACCTTCGCTAAGATGACCGCTCCCTTCATGCCATTCTTGGCCGAGATGATTTGGTTAGATCTCCAGTCCCTGAGCGTCAGCGAAGGGCCTACCGGACGTCGCGATTACGCTATGTCCGGCCCCTCGAAGCGCGAAGAGCGAAGTGGGGGAGGTGGCGGATTGGCTCAGGACGGTGGCTCTGTCCACCTCGAATCATGGCCAACTGCCGACAAGGTTGATGCGAAGGTCCTAGAACAAATGGGCGAAGTCCGCGCCATCGTTTCGCGAGTGATGGAAGTCCGCGTGGAATCCGGCATGGCCGTTAAACAAGCCCTCGGTTCAGTAGAGATCACCACTCCGACCGGCAAAATCAGCAAAGAACTCCAGCCAGTCATTCTCGACGAAACAAACATCAAAAAGTGCTCCGTCAAAAAGGGCGAGCTTAAGGTCGAGGTTGATTTGAAGCTTACGCCCGAGTTGGTTCGTGAGGGCATTGCTCGGGAAGTTACTCGAAAAGTAAACGGTTTGCGAAAAGACACGGGCATGACCATTGCTGACAGAATTCATCTCTATATTTGGTCAGATTCCCAGGAAGTCGTGAAAATGTTTGAGGAATTCTCCACCGAACTCGCTGTAAATACGCTCGCCTCTAAGGTCGAATTCGGAAAGAAAGAAGGGCTGGCGAATGTAGCAAGTTTCCGGGTCGCGGAGCAGGATTTGAGCGTAGGTTTTTGATCCTGAGCGCAGGCGAAGGATCCAGAGGTGGGCTATTGGAATATGCGTGATTACCCGTTTGAATCTTGGATGAGCCCCAAGCTCACAACGAGAAGCTCGCCCGTACACGGCGGGGGAGTCTTTGCTGTTGAGCCGATCAAGAAGGGCGAGGTTATCGTTCGCTGGGGAGGGCAAGTGTACACGACTAAACAGGTAGTAGACGGGGAGACGAATGATCAAACTGCCTGTCAGATTGATGACGATTTATATATTGCAAGCCCGCCAGGGACAGAACTTGTCGATTCGGATCTTATGAACCATTCCTGCGATCCAAATACGTGGATGGACGATGAGGTCACTATTTCGGCGAGAAGGGACATTGCGATTGGCGAGGAGGTAACGGCCGATTATGCGCTGTGGGTTGCATATCCGGGATATGAAACGATAAAAGATTGTCGTTGCGGTTCTTCATCGTGTCGGCACCAAGTAACGGGCGATGATTGGAAGATCCCAGAACTCCAAGAACGCTATGAGGGCCATTTCCCGCCATATTTGCAACGGCGAATTGATGATGTGAATAACTTTTAGGGTCGTCTAATGAGTGTGGTGCAATAGAAGGGTTAGAAATACAAACTCCCCAATTTTGGCGGAGTTTGTATTTGTTTTAGGGAAGGGGAGAGGGTGTAAGATTAATTTAGTGAGTTAAAGATCAAATATATGGGAAAAGGAGGAGGGAACGTCATTTTGTACAAGACCGATGACGGCAAGACGAGGGTTGAGGTTAAGATGGATCAAGAGACTGTTTGGCTTTCACAAAAACAGATGGCCGAGGTGTTTGACTGCAGCTCGGATAATATCGGGCTTCATTTGAAGAATGTGTATGAGGAGAAGGAATTGGAGGAATCGGCAACTTCCGAGGAATCCTCGGTAGTTCGATTGGAGGGTGCTAGAAGTGTGAGTCGGCCAGTTAGATTTTATAATCTCGACGCGATAATCTCCATTGGATATAGAGTAAACTCTCTTCGAGGAACTCAATTCCGCATGTGGGCTACTAAGCGGCTACGCGAATATATCGTGAAAGGCTTTGCCCTTGATGACGAGCGTTTGAAGCAGGGTGGAGCTCCGGGGAGATACTTTGAGGAACTTCAGGAGCGCATTCGTGACATTCGGTCGAGCGAGCGCAACTTTTATCAAAAAGTTACAGATATTTACGCTACAAGCATTGATTACCAGCCAGGTGAAGAGCAGACAAAAAAGTTTTTTGCCATGGTGCAGAATAAAATGCACTTTGCGGTACATGGTCATACGGCAGCAGAACTCGTGGCTGAGCGAGCTGATGCCACGAAACCAAACATGGGTCTGACGAGTTTTCGGGGCGATTATCTGACATCTGCTGATGCACGCGTAGCGAAAAATTACCTGGATGAGGCTGAGCTGAAACAGCTGAATCTCATTGTAGCCGTTTATCTTGATTTTGCTCAATTGCAGGCTACGAATGGCAGGGCCATGAAGATGGCTGAGTGGATTACGAAGCTCGACGAGTTCCTCCGTTTGAGCGAAAAGGAGATTTTAACCCATGCCGGCAAGATCAGCGCGGAAATTGCCGAGAATGTTGCAAAGGATGAATATGAAAAATATCGAGCAGACCAGAGCAATAAGATTGCTAGCGATTTTGATCAAGCGGTGAAGCGAATCAATGAAGATAAATGAAAAGCCGCACCGGTGAGGAGCGCCGGATTGGCTCTTCGGGGGTGCGGACTACGGGGCTAGCCTTCGAGGGCGCGCCTCACGAACGGTTCGTACGGTGCCGTTTCATCGGGGGAGAGGGGGTTTACGTAGAGCCCCATTTTCGCCCACTCGATGAGCGTGTCATCATTGACCAACACGCTGAGCGGGGCGGTATGCGGGTCATCGGAGCAGTACAACACCGTTGTGGCGATACCGCCGTCATTTGGCGCGGAGAACGCCCGGTAGCCATTATTTGTGAGGAGTTCGCTGATAAAGCTGAATTCCTTGGGAACTTCGGCCATATCGCTCTCTTCAACGCGGATGATGTACATTGTGCCTCCAATGGCGTTTGAGCTGGTGGATTAGACAGGAACAGCGGTTTTCTTGTCAAATACAGGCTATAAAAGCGAAATCTCCCGGCAGAGCGCGTGCTCTAGCGGGAGATCAAGGCTGCCGATCTCCGAGGAGACCGGAAACGGACGATGTTCGCGCCGTCGGTGGGCTACTGCGAGATGTCGACGTCGGCGAGCTGGGAATTGAACCATTCGTTGATCGAGTTCTTGAGCGCCACGCGGTGGTCGCTGCGGCAATACGTCTTCACGTTGACCTCGTTGGAAAACCGTCCCAGGTGCGGGTGCGGTGAACGCAGGATAGCCTAAAATCCGACTTTCGTCAAGTCGGATCTCGTTTGTTTTTGGGCTATCCAGTTTCAGCACGCCATCTGTCTAATCTTCCAAAACCTCGGCAATTTAGCCTCTTTCATCCGTTTGGCTACTCGATCAATATCCTCAAATGGCACCGAATGGACGTTTCGCATGGCCCCGACGGACACTTCGCAGTGAAAGTTCAGGATTTCAACGGTATAGCCTAGCGCTTGGCCGAGCATGACATAGGGAGAGATTTCCCAGGCTTCCGCGTTCATGTTGTCTATGATCACCGGCGAGTCTCCTTGGTGAAGTGCTTCGTGGCATTTATTAAAGCAAAAAGCATGCGCTTCCTGGATTTTCGAACGATCGTACGCATACGTTCCGTCTGGTTGCAGAAAGAAATCATCAGCCGAGCAGATGAGGGCGTCAGGGACAGCTTTGGCATACGTGGATTTACCAGCGCCTTGGATTCCGCGGAGAATTTGGAGGGATTTCATATAGGGTATTGTAACGTACGTTGTCATCCCGAGTGCAACGAGGGATCTGATTGGCCAATCAGATCCCTCGGCCGTCGGACGGCCTCGGGATGACACGAACTATGAAGGTCCTTCGCCTACGCTCAGGATCTATCGCGCATTGCAACTCTACGGTAAACTGCTCACGTATGCACCTCGACTTGACCAAGACCATTCTCCTCTGCCCAAAGAATGACGAAGAATCCGTGCTTATTTTGCAAATTGCCAAATCGGCAGGGATTCCAACGGTGGTTTCGCCCCAAGAACATGGCGCAAAACTCGAACTTGAGAAAGACCTTGAAGAACGCTTGAAAAAAGCGAATCCGCAGGCTTCGACTATTGTTATCGTTGAAACCCCCGGGCCGGAACGCGAGCAAGAACTCGAAAAAGCTGGTTACGAGGTGATCATTATTGACCATCATCGGTATGAGGGTTTGAATCGGATGAAGCAAGAAAGTTCGCTCGACCAATTCTTGGTGCTGTTCGAGTTGGATGATGCGAAACTAGAAGAGCTCGGCTTTGATCCTTTTTTGGTCAAAGGCATTGGTATGATGGACCGCGGTTGGGTATGGGAGCTGGCTAAGGAGGGGATTGAAAAAGCTGATCGCAAGCGAATCATGGATTACTACCAGTCATTACTCGAGGATATGGGGGGTTTGAAAACGGGGGATGTTGAGTCAGCCCGGACGGCTTGGGACGGCAGGGAAGTGCGGGACGGCGTGATTATTGTGCGCTCAACGTCGAATGACCCCGCTGTTCATATCCGCCAGGCATTATCGAGTATTCTGGCTGAGAATTTCGATGAGCCACCTGTTACACTCGTGGTTGAGGGGAATGGACGAATCGCAGTCCAGGATACGGACAAGGCTACAAAGCTTCATGAAAAGTTTGGCGGGTATGTCTTTGGCAAGGATCTCTGTTGGGGCTTTGCGCCAACTGTCGAGAGACCCGCGCCGAGCGTAGGGAGTATATTGAAGGTATTAGTGTCAGCTTAAACGACGTTGTCATCTCGAGCAGAGCGAGAGATCTGATTGGCCGGCCAATTCAGATCTCTCGGCCGTCAGACGGCCTCGAGATGACAATTATGATTGGGATAACAACAACTATGTCTTTGCAGAACTCGACAATTCCACTGGATCGCATTTTCCTCCTCAGCTGGATTGAGCAGTCTGTTTTGTCGTCTTCGGCGGGGGATAAGGCAAAGGATGTTGTGGCCGAGCTCGCTCAGAAACTGCCGGAGATCAAAAAGTTAGTAGAGACCCCGCAAAGTCCTCCGCATCATGCGGAAGGGCCAACGGTAGAGAGCCACGTTGTGAGAATGTTGGCGGTCCTGCTGGCGTTGACGGACGAAGCACCGGCCGTCATGTTTGAAGAATTTGCGCGCGAGAAGGATTTGGTTTTCGAGTGGGCCTCGATGCTCGAAACGATCCGTTCCCATAAAGCGTTTCTTTCGGCCTATGCCGTTCTGCATGACATAGGGAAGCCCGAATGTCTGAAGCTCGATGCCGACCAGCGCGTGCATTATCCCGGTCACGATCGTGCTGGCGCGGGCCAGCCGTATGCATACGCGAGAGATGCGGTCATGCGATATTTCGAGTTGCCAGTTTCAAGCTCGAAAATGATGACAGAGCTGATTCGCCTGCACATGGATGTGTTAACGGTGTTTGCCAAGTCCGCTGACGTTCAACAATTTATGGCTTTTTCTGCGCTGGCCGGCCGGGCTGGCGTGAATAAGGACGTATTCCTTGATCTTGTTCCAGCCTGCTTATTTTTGGATGGCGTGGCCGGCAGTTTGCATAGCAATCCCTTGGAAAACTCGAAACCATCGCATGACCTGGCTCCGCTCATCCACTGGTATCGGGCGGAACGTGAGGTCATGCCGGAGAGGCATAATGTTCGGGAACTAAACGCCGGCAAGGGCGCAAAGCTGGCGCTCAAGAAAGCGTATGCTTCCGTTGGACTTTCCCCGGAAGCCGTGTTTGAGCTCCTTGGTACGCCCATCGGGCCAGTGCGAGGCGAGATTATGCGTTCTATTCAGGAACTGGTCGAAGATCCCGCCAGCAAGGTAGACTTTGGCGAGCATACAAAGGAGATTAGAGGTAGAGCTGAGAAAGCAAGAGTTATTCTATCGTCCCCATCCTGAGCTTTGCGAAGGATCCGCCTTTCCCTGCGAGACGCTGGGAGGGTCGGACCCTTCACTCTCGTTCAGGGTGGATTCCCCTATGATCTCATTCATTGAAGGCATTTTGGCAGACCACGAAGCGGATGGCGTGGTGGTTAACGTCAACGGCGTTGGCTATAAACTTGCTGTTCCGCGAGTTACCTCGGAGGTTGGCGACAAGGTGAAATTCTACGTGGCCGAGGTCATTCGAGAAGATCGTTACGATCTCTATGGATTTTCGACAAGAGACGAGCGCACGCTTTTTCATATTTTGACGGGTGTTCAAGGCGTTGGTCCAAAAATGGGTGCCAAGATCCTCGCCTCTGCCACGGCCGATGCCCTGCGCAAGCGCATCCAGCAGAGCGACGTCTCATTTTTCACCAGCATTTCCGGCGTGGGTAAAAAAACGGCGCAGAAAATCATCCTCGATCTTAAGGGTATTATTGTTGATGGTGATGCTAAGGGTTCGATGGGCGAAAAATCCGATGAAGTGGTTGAGGCGCTTGAAAGTTTGGGCTATTCCCGTGAGGATATTTCTTCCGTCATGCCTCATGTAGTTGGTGAGACGGTAGAAAAGAGAGTAAAATCTGCGTTGAAGATGCTATGACCCCAGCGCAAGCATGGAACGATAAGATCCGACCCTTCCTTCCGCCCTTTGGCGGATTTTTGCAATCGTATGAGTGGGGCGAATTCCAAGAATCGCTTGGTTTCAAAGTGATTCGGATTTTCGAGGAATCCTCGAAGGGCACGGTAGTCGCTCAGGTGATTGAACAACCGCTGAAATTTGGCAAAAAGTACTATTTGATTCCTAAGGGCCCACTTGGCAACGCCTCGCCAAAGACAATGATTGAGGTCCTCAAGCACAAACTCCCCAAGGCCGCTTTTTTGAAGATCGAACCTACCCAAAAAATAAAAGGTGGCGTCTTGATGCATGAACGGCATCCTCAGACCACGGCAATGGTCAGTTTTCGCAAAAGCGGGGTTTCAAACCCCGCCCAGGTCGCGGACGATCTCCTCAATCGCATGAAACCCAAGACCCGCTACAACATCAAGCTTGCCGAAAAGAAACATGTCACGATTCGTATTGCCGGTCCTGAGGCTTTTGGCGAGTTCATGGAGCTCATGAAAGACACGGCTAAGCGCGACGGCTTCTCGCTCCACTTGCCGGACAGGTATCTGAACATGCTCAAGGTATTGAAAGGAGGAGAATGCCGAGCGTTTCTCGCGTTTGCCGACTTTGAGGGCAAGGCCCTTGCCGTTAATCTCATGATCGACAGTTTTGGTGCCCGAACATATCTGCACGGTGCGTCGAGTAGTGAAAACCGCAATGTCATGGCGCCGTATGCTCTGCACTGGCATTTGATCAAAGACGCCGTTGAGAAGGGTATGCTGAGTTACGATTTCTGGGGGATCGCCCCCGTTGGCGCTAGCGATGATCATCCCTGGGCTGGCATTACTCGCTTCAAACTCGGCTTTGGCGCGGACGTAGTCGAAATGCCCGGCACGTTCGATTTACCGATCTCGAGTTTTTGGTACGGCGTTTATAAATTGGCGAGAAGAATGAGCGGGCTTAAGTAGTCTTTTAATTCTTACACATCGAGCATCCTATAAAAGCACGAAACCCCCGGACCGAATGTCCAGGGGGTAGATTGCTCCGCACGCGGGCGGGCTAAGGAATCTTTTTGCAGGTTTTCTTCCAGGCTGACAGCACCTTTTCTTGCACGTCGAGATTGACTTGTTGCTCGGTAACCATCCGTTGGAGAACGTGGATCGTTTGTTGTTGTGAATAGCAATACGAGCCAAGAAGAAGGACGATGAGCAAGAAGAACGAGGACACAAGAATGCCGATGGGCAAACTATGGTGTTCGGGAAGAGATTCTACGTATGTATTATTGTTGGTCACCTTGTCTCCAAAACAGAAAATTATACTAACTCCTTCACGCGGCTTGGTCAATGTTCATGCACTTGTTCACACGGCTGTCCAGGTTGAACACAATTTGTATCCTCCCCCTAGCCCCTCCGATTATTGGAGGGGGAAGCGGGAAATGCGTGATATAATGCACGCATGCGAATAGGCATTGACGCACGATTTTTTGGTCCGCGGGTGGGGGGAGGCGGTTTAGGCCGTTATGTCTCTGAGTTGGTGAACCATTTGCAGGAAATTGATCATGACAATGAGTACGTTATTTTTCTCAAAAAAGAAAATTTTCATGAGTTCGTGGTAACTGGCGGAAATTTTTCAAAAAAGATGGTTGATGTGCCGTGGTACTCGCTGGCTGAGCAGACAATCATGCCGAGAGAAATTGCTCTCGCCAAAGTAGATTTCATGCACTATCCGCACTGGAATGTGCCGGTGTTTTCGCGCGTGCCGTTCATTGTGACGATTCATGATTTGATCTTACTTGAGGATCCAGCGTCCGCGCGTTCAACTACTCGTGGCGCGTTCGTGCATGGACTCAAACACGTCGGTTTTAGGATCGCGCTTGAGAGAGCCATTCATGGTTCTCGCCACATCATTGCCGTTTCCGAAGCCACCAAACGCTCCATCCTCAAACACTTTAAGGTGAAGCCGGCCAAGATTACTGTTATTCATAATGGAGTTTCTGAGCCAAAGACGGGGAAGGGCGTCTCACTCCGGGACCTTGGTGTTGTTCAGCCGTACTTCCTGTACGTGGGCAACATGTATCCGCACAAGAATCTTGATACGCTCGTTGAGGCCTTTATGGCGGTTCACGCTTCGCACCCCGATGCTCAGCTGGTGATAGCCGGGAAGTATGATGAGTTCGGTAAGAAATTG
This sequence comes from Patescibacteria group bacterium, assembly GCA_041660165.1. Taxonomy (GTDB): domain Bacteria; phylum Patescibacteriota; class Patescibacteriia; order UBA9934; family UBA9934; genus JAGORL01. The sequence continues at coordinate 54,538 of JBAZWW010000002.1, forward strand.
TCACAAAAGACCGCCGAGCTCGGCCTGCCAAATGGTGCGGTGCGGTTTCTTAACTTGCCCACGGATGAGGAGATCGGTGCGTTATACCGCAACGCCGTCATGCTTGCGTATCCGTCGAGAATCGAGGGTTTTGGCATCCCTCCTGTTGAGGCCTTGCTCGCCGGAACGCCCGTGATGGCCTCAAACACATCCTCAATGCCCGAGGTCTTGGGCGAGTTTGTGAAATACGTTGATCCTGACGATTCACAGGACATGGCGCGCATCATGGTGGATGCACTCGTCCACCAAGAAAAATGGGCTGGGTTGAAAACGCGCGGAATGGACTGGGCCAAGAGGTACAATTGGACTACCGCCTCCAGGCAAACGCTGGAAACATATTTGCTTCACGGCCCGCGCCGGAAATAATTGTGGAAAAAGAGGAAAACAAAAATGGCAAAAAGGTTATTCGGATCAAAAGAGGGGGAACACCCGTCTCTCCATTTATTGTTCGTCTTTCACATCCCGGCCAAGCACTTGAGAACGCGCGCGATCTGATTGCTGATCTGGCCGCCAGTTTTGTGATTGACGGTGATGATGAAGCGGGTGAGGCTGATCTGGTGGAAACAAGGTCTGCTGACGGAGAATGCATTATTGCCTTTGATGAGTTCAGAGAACAATTGCTGGAAGACCGGCCAGTTTCCGCCCCCGAATCCACCCTGGCCCTAACCTTGGCTTCTCCTAGGATGGGAGGGGAATTCGCAAAATTTAAGGCTCTCGAAAAGTTCGACCTTCCAGATGAGCCCATTTTCTCTATTGTTCAAATAGCTCCGGTTGAAATTGATGTTGTAGAGCTCTTTGCGGATGATGGCCCTACGGCGCTGGCTAAGAAGATCGTTGATCTCTTTTCTTGGAAGCGCGGACTGGCATCATTCGTGCTGGTCGCGTTTGTGCTCGCGGCCCCTTTGAATGCCGTGCAAGTCTTTGCCCACGCTCGCGGAACGGCAGACACGGTGCAGAATCAGGGGAAGTCCGCGCTTGAAGCATTTTTTAGAGGCGCCGGTTCATTGTCTGACAAGAATTTCGATTCTGCGCAAAAAGATTTCTCAAGGGCCGCGGAGGATTTTGCTGACGCACAGTCTTCGCTTAACGATATGCACACGGCCGTAACGGCTGTGTTGACCGTCATCCCGCAGACTGACAAGACCATGAGTTCGGTCCGGGGGCTGATGAACGCCGGGGAGGAACTTTCCCAGACGGCCGAGATCCTTGCGCTGGCCGCGGATGACGTTGGCAGTCTCAAGTCCGCCACGCTGGTTGAAAAAATCGGCTTGCTGTCTACGTACGTTGAAAAAGCCGAACCGCATGTTGAATCAGCTGAGGCATCAATGAAGCGCGTTGATCCCAGTGTTGTCCCTGCCGAGTATTTCACCCGCGTTAAGGAACTCCAGGATAATTTGCCAAAACTGCACTCTGCCATGGGCGAGTTTGTCGAGTTTACCGACGCGCTGACCACGGTGCTTGGCGGTCATGGCCAGGTCAGATACCTGGCGGCCTTCCAAAACAACACTGAACTCCGGCCGACTGGAGGATTCGTGGGAAGTTTTGCCGAACTCGATGTGAAAGACGGTGCGATTGAAAAAATGAACGTGCCAACCGGCGGTTCGTACTCCGGAGAGGGCCAGCTGACGCAATATGTGGCCGCGCCGGGTCCGCTCCAGCTCTTAAAAGCCCGCTGGGAATTCCAGGACGCTAACTGGTTTCCGGATTTTCCTTCCTCGGCTAAGAAAATGCTCTGGTTCCACGGTTATGCCGGCGGACCCACTATGGACGGCGTGATCGCGGTCAATGCCACGTTCGTGCAGAAACTCCTTGGCGTTCTTGGGCCGGTTGAAATGCCGGCGTACGGCAGGACCATCACCGCCGACAATTTCCTGCTTGAAACGCAGAAGATCGTAGAACTGGAATACGATAAAACGGAGAACGCGCCCAAGGCATTCATTGGGGATCTCGCTCCAGTATTACTCGATCGTCTAACAAGGGCTGATTATCCCACGCTTCTCAAAGTTCTCGATATTTTGGGCAAGGGGATGGAGCAGAAGGACATCCAGGTCTACTTCCAGGACAACGCGCTTGAAGCGTCCATGGAAAGCCTTGGCTGGTCAGGTTCGGTCAAGTCAACAAGCGGGGACTATCTCATGGTAGTGGATACAAACCTTGGCGGAGGAAAAACGGACGGCGTAATTGATCAGGATGTAAACGTTGATGTGTCAATTGATGAGGCTGGCGCAGTGATTGATACCGTAACCATCAAAAAGACTCACCGCGGGATGAAGAATGAGCTGTTCCGCGGGTTGAATAACGTTGATTACCTTCGAGTGTATGTTCCGGAAGGGGCCGAGCTTCTTACGGCTTCAGGCTTCACTCCGCCCAGCGACTCGCTGTACAAGACGGCGAATGTCCCGCTTGGCATTGATGAAGATTTGGCTGTGTCCATGAAAAATATCCGCAAGGACGCTTCGGGAACTGATATTTGGGAGGAAGACGGCAAGACGGTTTTTGGCAACTGGATGCAAACCGCGCCGGGAACAGAGGAGACCGTGACATTTACCTACAAGTTGCCTTTGAAGGTTGAGCTGAATACTGAGCATTCGTTTTTATCGAGTGCTTCGCCGATCTCGTATTCGCTTTTTCTTCAGAAACAGTCAGGCGTGGAAAAGCGCATCACGAATGTTCGCGTGAATCTCCCGCATGAGGTTCCAGTGTTGTGGACTTCAGCAGATGCTCAGGCAAATGTGACAGGGTACGCGACGAATGACCATGACGCTTTCTTTGGTTGGCTTTTTGCGCGCTAGTATGAAGAAGATCAAGCGCATCCATCCAATCCGCAAATCGCCAAGGCGGGGTTTAAACCCCGCCCTCCACGCCAACCCCGCCAAGGGCATACAAGAATCGGAAATGGACGAGGGCTTGCGCGCAATTTATGGCAACAAGCCGGATGATTTGCATGTGATGACGTCTGGAGGTTCGCGTCTTACGTTTTTTTTGACTAGGATTGTGGCGGTACTCGCGGTTGCAACGGTGCTCGTGCTCGGCGGTTTATATCTTTCAAGCAAGGGTTTGCTCTTTAACCATACGTTTGTTCCGCTCGTACTTGCCGTTGAGGTTCCGCAGAAGCTCAAGAGCGGGGAAGCCGTGACCATTTCTATTCCGTATGAGAATCCGCAGAGCGTGCCGATCGCTTCACTTGAGATCAATGTAAACCTGCCCGTGGGATTCCGCGTCACAAAATCCATTCCAGAGCCAACGGATTCAGCGGAGATGATTTATAAGCTTGGGAGCGTAAACGCCCACGACAAAGGTGTGATTACGATTGACGGCCTTTGGTTGACGAGCACTCCGTCAACATCCGGCGTTCAAGCCATTGCCAGCTATAAGCCGGCCAATTTTGATTCTGATTTTTCGCAGATCGCCTCGGCTAATGTGGAAACTACGGACAGTGTGCTGACAACTAAGATGGAAGGTCCAGACACGGCCGCTCCGGGCGCGCCGATTAGCTACTCGGTGACGGTTACGAACACGGGAACTACCATCGTCTCCGGTGCGACCCTTGATCTAACTCTCCCCGTTGGCTTTTCTGTCTCAAAGAGCACGCCGGCCTTTGCGCCGGGGGACTTACCGCGGTGGTTGCTTGGTGATCTGAAACCGGCAGGCGAGGCCAAGGTTTCCGTTCTTGGCGTTTACGCCTCTGATGTGAACGGTTCATCGGGTGTTTCGGCAGTGATTTCGCTTTCCTCAACCGCCACCGCCAGCCAGCCCGTCCATTTACTGACGCAGGCTGAGACCTCGGTTAGTACAAACGTGAGTGGCGGAAACATTCGCCTGTCGCTCGTGGCGAACGGTTTGACGGGTGATGTCACAGTTGAACCTGGCAAGGATTTACGTCTTGGTTTCAGACTTGAAAACACCGGCACTATGCCGATTATTGATGCCGTAGTTTTGCTCGACTTCCAGCCAGATAAGGGCGTGCCGATTGTTTGGGCCAAGGCGTCTCTTGACGGTGGAGTGATGACTAAGGATGGCATCCTGTTTGATGCAAAAAAAATCGGTATCGTGAACCCGAATGAGAAGAAAACCTTTAACTTGTCATTCCCAATCAAAGCAGAGCTGACCGCTACGGACGCGCAGTCCTTTTCAGCCGTGGCCAGGGCTACAACTGCCGGCTCGACCATTCTCTCAACTCCCGTGAATGCCAAGGTAAACGCCACCGTGGCCTTTGCCGGCACAGCTCACTATTATTCTACTGACGGCGCAGCCATTGGCACGGGTCCCATGCCCCCGCAGGTTGGCCAGGCTACTTCTTATGAGGTCATGTGGACCGTCACGCATGGTTTGCACGCGCTTGAAAATCTTGCCGTCACCGCCGTTCTCCCCACGGGCGTCACTTTCTCTGCTCAGCAAGCTGCGGACGCTGGCGCGGTGACTTTTGACGAGGCCACCCGCACCGTTCACTGGGACGTGTCTGCTATCACTGCTGGCGCCTCCGCCCTTCACGCCAAATTCTACGTCACCGCCACGCCTGAAGCCTCAGACGCCGGCAAACTCATGAAACTCCTTGGTAGTAGCTCTCTTCGAGTAACTGACTCTGACACTCAAGCGCGGATTGACAGAGATCTTGATCCCATGACGACTGAGCTTCCACTCGACACCTTTGCCGTGGGAAAGGGGATAGTCGTAGCGCCGTAGGCCGTGTATCCCATCCTGAGCGACAGCGAAGGATCTAGAGATGGTAGGTATTTTAGATATTGTGTAGGATAAATGTCATATGAAAACCGTCCTCATCACCGGTATTAGTCGTGGAATTGGCCGGGCGCTTGCTGAGAAGTTTCTTGAAAATGGTGATGTTGTGATTGGCACGTCAAGAACTGGTTCCGTTGATTTTGTTCACGAGAACCTGACAGTTATAGGGCTGGAGCTGACAGCTCCTGCCAGTATTGAGGCATGCGCAAAGAGCGTCCAGACGCTTGGGAAGAAGATTGATATTTTTATAAACAATGCCGGAGTGTGGGATGAGGGTGATGATACGGAAGAGGTGAATATTCCGGCCCTCCGCCGAACACTTGAGGTGAATCTTATTGCGCCCATTGCCTTCACTGAACAAATTCTTCAGCTCGTGAACCGCCGTGGACACATTGTGAATATTTCTTCCCGCCGGGGTTCGCTGGCTAATTTGAATGATACAAAATATCCGTCGTACAGTATTTCAAAAACGGCTTTGAACATGTTTACTCGGCTCCTGGCCGTTCGACTTGAGGGAAGAATCACCGTTTCTTCTGTTCATCCCGGCTCAGTCAAAACTGACATGAACCCCGACGGGAAGATATCTGCTCAAGAATCCGCTGACGATATCTTCAAACTCGCAAATTCAGATGTTGAGACCGGGCAATTCTGGTTTAAGGGCGAGAAGATGGCGTGGTAGATTTATTTCAACAATTTTCTAACTGTATTATTTGTTATCAACGACTTCATTTGGGTGATAGCAATTTCGTTTAGTTTGAGTAGCCGATCGCTTTGTGTTATCCCCATCTTAATAAACTCGGCATTGAAGCTTTCGAGGTTCGCTAGACAGACTAGTTGATGGACATCGGCATAATCCCGAATGTTACCGTCTTTGCCTCTGTGTTTTGCCCGCCATTGTTGAGCGGTCATGCCAAAGAGCGACATGTTGAGCACATCAGCCTCAGTTGCGTACGCTTTAGTTGCCTCGGCGAGAGATAGCTTTTGCGGAATGACGACATTCTCTTTTATAGAATCTGTGTGAATCTTGTAGTTAATTTTCGTGAGCATGCGTTTGGCATCCCAGCCTACTGCCAAGCGTTCGTTTTCTTCTACCTTGAGTCTTTGGAACTCCTTTATGAGATAGAGCTTGAATTCCGGAGAAATCCAGGTGGCGAATTCAAAGGCGATGTCCTTGTGGGCAAATGTTCCTCCGCCATAACGGCCAGATTTGGTCAAAATACCGGTTGCATTGACTGCTTCAATCCAGCGCTTGGGCGTCAGAGAAAAGCTATTCGCGCCAGCACTGTTTTTAAACCCCTCGAATTCGAGGGGTTTAAAAGAGGGATTATTAATTTGTTCCCAAATTCCCAAAAATTCAATAGTATCCATTGTTCGCATCCAATTCTGAATGAGATGATCCGTTCGATCCGTGTCCGTGTATCTCGCGATATCGGTTAACGAAATATAATCGGTCTCATTTTGGTTGAAAGTATGTATTTGCAGTCCCAGGGTAATGATTTTCTTCATATCAATGGATGATGCATCAAGCCTCTTTAATGTTACTGAATTCCGTGACATTAGAATGTAGATCATTTATTCTCCGCCAGGGTCTTTTCTAGAGTCTGAATGAATTCCTCAATCGGCACTCCCTTGCCCCCGTTGTCTCGCTTGGCATCGAATACGGTTTCAAAGAGAATCGACTCGAGTGTCTCCAGCGTCTTCCTGGCCGTTTCTTTCCACGTAAACATTTTTGCCTGTTCAAGCCCCTTCTTGATCAGTGTCGTCCGAAGTTTCTCACCATCAGTTTCATGAAAGAGCTGGAGGAGCGCCTGAGTAATATCCTCGACGTTCAACGGATCGACGAGGATGGCAGAGTCGGCGGTTATTTCGGCCAGCGAGCTGGTAAACGAGGTGATGACGGGCACGCCGGAGGCCATGGCCTCAAGGACTGGCAAGCCGAAGCCCTCGTAGAATGAAGGGAAGAGAAAGGCCGAGGCACCTCGGAACACGGCCGGCTTGTGCTTCTCAGGAACGTAGCCAAGGAACCGAATGTCAGCGCCGAACATGGCGCGTTCTTGGGCCTCGAGTACTCTGCGATGATGGAAACCATTACCGCCCATGATAACGAGCGGGAGGGGAACACCACCCTTTGACCTGAATGAGTCGTAGGCCTCAATTACGCCCTCTATATTTTTACGAGGTTCAAGCGTGGCGGCACAGAGCAAGTACTCGCGGTTAAGGTCATAAGTCGCTCGAAAGGTTTTGTCAGACGGCTGTTCGCGCGGGACAAATTTGGTTTGATCTACGCCAAGATGCGTGACGGCGATCTTTTCATTGGGGATTTTGTAGTAACCGTGAACGTCTGAGGCAGTTGCCTCGGATACGGCCAGAATCCCTTGGGCATTCGTGCAAAGCACGTCGATTTTTTGCAACTTTCGAGCTAGTCGGTCTTTTCTAGAAAAAAACTTTGGGAAAATAAGAAAACTGACATCATGCACCGTGAATAGGTACGGAAGATTCGTCTTGATGACGTTGTGGTTTGGAAAGATCCAAACGTCGGGCGTTTTCGGCAGAAAGGACTCAAGTGTAAACGGCGAAAAGGGGAGGAGCAAGAGGAGGGAAAGAAGACGATTAGGAATTCGGACGTCAACCAAGTGGATATTCCGGCGTCTGATTTGCGGTACTCGGCGAAGAGATACCTCGGTTCCGCTCACAAAAACAAAAAAATCATCTTCCGGGCTTTCATCGGCCAGGTTCGTAATAAGCTCAAGGGTGTAATGGCCAACGCCTGTTAACCGCTCATTCGTGAGCGCCCGGGCGTCGATTGCGATTTTCATACGCCTGCTCAACAAAGGCTAAAAGCTCTTTTCTGAATCGTTCCGTAGAGAATTTCTCGGCGTGGGCGCGGATAATCTGGGGATCATAGGCGTCAGCATGGAAGTTTTTGATGGACTCTATGAGCGCATCGGTCGTTTGCTCGGTGAAGAACGCTCCTGTAACTTCCTCGACTACCGTTTCAAGTGCCCCGCCTTTTTTGTAAGCAATAACCGGGCGTCCGGTAGCCATGGATTCCACCACCGTCATGCCAAAGTCCTCCTCCTGCGGATTAACAAAGGCTACGGCGTCAGCATACAGCCTGGCGCGTTCTTCGTCAGATACTCGGCCAAGAAACTGCACGTTTGCTCCGGCGCGCTTTTTCAAGTCCTCCTCAACGGGGCCAGTGCCAAAGATTTTGAGCGGGAGGCCAAGCTTCGTGAAGGCATCAACGACTAGATCGAATCTCTTGTAGGATACTAGTCTGCCACCGGCCAGATAGTATTTTTTGGGGCTGGCTGAGATCTGAAAACGCTCTACGTCCACGGGCGGGTGCATGACTACGCTGTCTTTGCCGTAGTATTTCTTGATGCGGGCCTTCACAGTGTCAGAATTCGCCAAGAAATAATCAACTCTTTCCGCCGCCGCCCTGTCCCACAAGCGCAAGTGCGAGAGGATTGAAGGGAGCACCCATTTTACGATTTTTGGCACGCGCAATTCTGACACGTAGCTAGCTGTATCGCTCCAGAGGTAGCGGGTGGGCGTGTGGCAGTAGCAGATGTGGACAGTGTGGGGATGGGTGATGACGCCTTTGGCAAAGGCGCTCGCACTAGAAATAACTACGTCGAACTCGCTCAGGTCGTAACTCTCTGTGGCTGAAGGCATGAGGGGGAGTGAATAGCGGAATAGGCGTTTGCCAAACGGCATCTTCTGTAGGAATGAGGGGCGAATATCCTTATGCCCAAAATCCGTGCGCATGCTCTCTGCATCGTAATAAAGCGTGTAGGTAGGCGCGTACGGCCAAATGGCCTGGAGCGCGGATAGTACCCGTTCTGCCCCGCCGTGCTGGATTAAGTGGTCATGGACAAGTGCGACGCGCATAGGTCAGGTGGGGGGAATCTATGATGCTCCTTTTCTGAAGAGTACGGCAAACGGAGTTTTGACGAGGATAATGAGATCAAGCCAGGGGCTCCAGTTCTCAATGTAGTACATATCTAGGCGGACTTCGTCCTCAAAGTCAAGGGTGGCCCGCCCGCTGATCTGCGAGAGTCCCGTAATGCCCGGTTTAATGGTTAAAACTCGCCGTTCGCCCGGCTTGTAGGCGGCCACCTCTTCCGGCAAGTGCGGTCTGGGGCCAACTAGGCTCATAGAGCCGGAAAGTACGGCATAAAACTGGGGGATCTCGTCTAAACTCCAGGTTCTGATGAACCGGCCTACGCGGGTGACGCGAGGATCATCAGACAGCTTGAACAGCGGGGTACCCTCACGCTCGTTCCCATATTTCTTGATGAACGCAGGGTCGAATCGCAACTGATGCGCGTTTTTTATCATCGAGCGGAACTTCATGAAGGGAAACGGCTGGCCTTTCATGCCGATGCGTTTGATCGTAAAGAAAATGGGTCCGGGATTTTCGATGACTACGGCGAGTGCAATGATGACTTGGAGGGGGAGCGTTATAAGAATGAGCAGGAGCGAGAGAATGATGTCGAACGTTCGTTTGTAAATAGCGCCCCAGCCGTCAAGTGGTGTTTTTGGCACCTCGATCACAGGCCGACCGCCGAACGTATAGACGATGGGTTGCAGCGTACTGCCAGGGAAAAGATCGGCAGTGTAAAGGAATGACGTATGTTCAATATCGGCAAAAGTTTTGATGGCGGTCACTTCTGAACGCTCGGCATCGGTATTTGCCAGGAGAATGACGTCGAGTTCATTATCCCGCTTCAGTTTTTTTAAGCGATCCGCGGTTTCCTCGTTGAAATGGGCTGTGTGATAAATGGGGAAGTAACCAAGCGTGGGATGCTCGGCAAAATAGGCAACAAGTTCGTTCGCGCCTTTGGTCTTGCCGATAATCACCACATTCTGGACGCCGATGCCGAACCGTCTGAGCGTGCGCTGGAGTACTCGGAGTGAAACTCTTTCGACGAGCAGGAAAATGACAGACAGTACCCAAGCTGCCAGCACAATGAAGCGAGAATCGAACAGCTCGCGTGAGAAAAAGGCGATGGCCAGGACCACGGCAATACTCGCAAATGAGGCAACGACAACGCGGACAGCTTCGCTCGGCAGGCCCCTTGGCCTGACGTTATAGAGACCGGAAACCGCAAAGACTGCTATGTAAATGACGGCAACGGGGAGGACGAGCGTGAGGAACTCGCTAAAGGTCAGCTCAAAGGTTACCGGCCGAAAGGCTGTAAACCACGGGGCAAAGCGCAGGGCGTAGGCCGCCGTAGCTGCCAATAAAATCGCCAAATAATCCACCGGCAAAAATATTGCCGCAAATGCTAAGTCAGCGCGCTTCATACTGTCCACATTTTAGCACGAACAGCTACTTTATCCTCCACATATCGTCCCTTGGATCAATGCGGAGTTCCTTAGGATCAGTTTTGGTCGAGTATTTGACGGGTGCGTCCTTGATGATTGCCAGGGGCATTCGTTCTTTCCCCTCGCCCATGACCAGCACCGCAGAAGACGCGAGCGTATCTGCCACGTTCGTCTGCGTCATCTTGAGCGCTCGGCCAAAAATGTCCGGCGTCCCGCGGTAATCTCGCAGGCCAAGGAAGCCAGCATAACCAATTGCCACGCCCGTTACGCCAGCTCGCAGAGGATAGAGCCGGCTGTCCGTGATCAGCACTCCGCACTTCTTGATCTTGTGCTTCTTGAGAAAGTGTTGGTGGATTTTTCGAGCTACCTCATACGGCTCCTTCGGCCAGAGAACAAGCTTGCCATCAGCATTGGATTCATCTACTCCCGCATTCGGGCCCCAGTGCCCATCTTTGAGTGTCAGATAGCAGTATTTTGTTTTGATCGCCTTTTCACTCTCTTGTCGAATAACTCGCGTCTTTCTCCCTTGAGTGTTCTCGACAACCCGTCCCTGTGCGAGCGCAACAATTTTTGAGGTGATGACGAGTATTTCGCCGTTCTCAACCTTCGGCACAAAGGTGTCGATATAGTTTTCGAGTGATTGATGCGGTTTGAAAATGGTGCAGTGAATGGAGGTAATCATCATAGGAGGTTTGGCGAGGAAGGTGTTTCTCCCTCCTCGCCTGGCGGTTGTTAGAGATTGTCGAGCTTATCCCGGCCAGCCGGCCAGAATAAAGGCGAGATGATTGGCTACTTCAGCCATCAGCGGTTTCTGGCGTATATGCGTGTTGAATTCCAGCTGGATGGCTTCGAGTCCATGTTGGCCAGATTTTTCGGCAACTCGGCGCGTGATCCACCCGCCACGGTAACGCGCGCTGATGTTCTGCGTTTCGTCGGGCGAGAACACCGCCTTGTACGGTCGGCCGAGCACTTCACTTCGGACGTTTCCGAGGTGCCTGGCGATTGTTTTATCCAGGCCGAGCCTGCAGGTTTTATGGCGGTCGGTTCCGAGCACTATGTCGTATTTTTCCGGGCCTGGGGACGTAGCGAATCCGTGAACGTCAATGAGGAGACACTCGCCGAATTCCGTCAGGCTGAGTTCGATCGCTAGATCGAGCGCCCTGTGGAACATCTCGTATTCTTTCACGAATCCTTTCGCGAAAGGTTCGTTGTCCGGCTCTCGGTTCACATCCACATGTGAACGGTGAAGGCCGAAGGAGACGGTGGAGGCGTAGACGCCGCGTGTTCCGAGTTCACGCTCAAGATGTCGGGCCAGGATCAGCGTTTCTTCGTCTCGCATTTCACCCCAGTTCCTGGCAATCCAGAGCTTGGCCTCCTCACGGATGGCGGCCTCGGGAAAAGCGATTTTGCCGTCGTGGGGCACGGAGAGGATGATGGGACCGTTACCATAGCTCACCCGGGTATACATTGTCACTCCTTTGGTTGAAGGTAAGTAAAAAACAGAGAGACTGAACAGCTTCTCTGTTTGAACAGTTTTTAAATGAAACTTGACCAGGTAGAAATAGTGCGGGTAAGCAACATAACGATGGGAAAGGTAACAATGTCTGAGGGCGATGACAAGAGATAGTGGGGATGAAACAAAAAACCGCCCTTGCGGACGGTGTTTTGTGCGTGGGAAACCTATAAGCCGAATTCTGTCGGTTGGATCAGCGCGTTCGGTTTGATCCAGCCGTGACGACCATCTCTCTAGCCCCATGATTGCTCATGGGATCGTGCGAGCTACCTAATTTGCTCTTGCACCAAGGCGGGTTTGCCGCACCCGTATGTCGCCATACTGGTGAGACGAGTAGTCATTGCTGACACCTCGTCACTTTTCACTGTACTCCACCCGTCACTCACCGAAGTGAGGGGTGTGGGTGGGTAGCATAGTCTCTGTTGCTTCCTGTTTCATCTTTCGACGAACAGTGAACTGAGAAATTCTTGCGTTTTTCTCAGACTTTCCCTGGGCTTCCTCACGCCTGTGGGGGACAGCGCGAACGCCGGTATCCAGTCCCTCACCTGCGTAACTTCTTCCCGGTTGCCGTTAGCAACGCCTCTTTCCAATGTACATTGCTGTACACGGGGTGTTCGGACTTTCCTCCCCTAACGTAGTTCGGCTTAGCCGGACGAAGTGGGGCGGTCATCTAGTTTCCCAAGCACGGGAATATTAGCAAAAATAATGATTATTGTAAAGTGAAACCCCGCCGTCCAGCTTGCGCAGGACTGGCGGGGCACGACGGTCACAACCGTCCGGTGGGATCAACTCTAGGCGGGCTCGAAGGGGGTTGCGAGTTCGAGCAGGAAGTTGTAGAGGTCCACCGTGGAAACGGTGGTTTGCCACCGGCGGTTTTCCTGCAGTTCCAACTGCTTTCGCCGAATGTCAGTCTCGCTGAAGACCTTGGCCGTGATGGCCTTAGTCGTCCAGAAGTCCAGGATGAGGCCGAGGGTGTTTACGGCCGTTACCGTGGACAGGCTCGGGAGCTCGGTCGTGATGACGGCCCGGTAATGGTCTGCCCGAGTATTCCATTCACCGCCTTCGAACGGCCTCAACATGGCCTTGACCTTGTCTGGGGTGAGATCACGAATGAGCGTTCCCCCGCGATGTCTGAGATCCATCAGGCCATGGAGGAGGCTGAGTCCTGCGGCATCGGCCCGGACGTAGTCTTCAGCCCACGGCTGACGGCGGAAGCATCGATTGAGAAGGCTCGGCGCCTGTTTCTCAAGGAGGCTGAAGATGAGATCCTGCTCCGGCCGTGTTTTGGCATGTTTCCCGCGCCGGAGAAGCTCTGCCTCTTCGGGGGTCAGCGGGCGGACGAATTCCTTCTCTTCTTCATCCGGCTCGAAACGTAGTCGGCCCCACGGCAAAGTGCTGGGGGCACAGACGAGCTGAGCGGGAGCGGGCGAACTAATCTTTGGCGGTTGCGTCGGCCTATTCGGCGTTCGAGCATTGGACATGGCGTCCCTCGTTTAGGTGGGCGGTTGGGGTTTTGCCGTGTTCGGGGAGAACACAGCTGGGCCAGCGTAGAGAAAGGCTGACATTTCGTCAATAAAATTGGCTAATAAAAGGAAGACGCCCATCGTTCGGGGGAACGACAGGCGTTAGCAAAGATCGGGATCTACCGGCTAGTTCTTGGGCAGAGCGCCCATGAGAACGGCCAGGACGGCGGTCTTTTCGGTGAGCTTCTGGAGCTCATGCGTGGGCGCCAGGAGAACCTTGGTCGCGTAGGCCCTGAGGCTCGAAACACCGATCCCCATTCTACGGTTGACGACTCCATCCGCGATGTCGTCGAGGAACCGGGAGATGAGCCCGCGACGCGAAGCGTCGTTGCTCGCGAGGAGATTCAGGATCCCCTCCAGGGAATCGAGACTGATGGCGCGATTCCAACGCTCCTTGAGGAGTCCGTTGATGATCCAGCAGACCCGTTTCACGTCATCGTCCGTACAGACCTGGTACTGGCACCCCCGTCTGACGCCCAGGGCGCCGGCGTGGAGGCAGTGGAGGACCAGGAGGTCGGTTGCATCCGTCGCGGTGCTGATCGCGGCCACGAGGTCTTCCGTGACCGAGTCGGGGGCGACTCGGACGACGTGACGAATCCTGTGGGCGGGAACGGCCGTGGGGGGTGCTTTTTGTCGTGGCAACTCTGCGGTAGTCATGGACTATCCATTGGTGGGCGAACTGTGGCGGTTTTGCGTCCGGGAGGACGCTGTATCCAGGAAGGATACGCGGAGGAGTGTACTCCAAAAAATGAAAATAGTCAATAAAAAGTGGACAAAAGCAAACGCCCGCCAGACCCTGTGGGTATGGCGGGCGTGCAGACGCCTGAAAGGAGCTAGTCCTTCCTGGGCGTGAACGAGAGGTTGAGCCGTTCGAGGACGTAGGCCGGGTCCGTCCGATCGGCGAGCTTCGCACTGTCCATCTCCGTGGAGATGAGGTACGCGTCGCCCTCCGTGAGGTAGATCTTGTTCGCCATGAAGGCGCAGTCCGGCTTCCTGTCAGCCAGACGCTTCATGGTTTCAGCCAGGTCCCTGAGGAAGACCGGTACCACAGCCCGGCGGGCGTGGTCCGTCTTCAGGTCGTGGAGGAAGCTGACGAGCTCTTCGGGGGTGGCGTCTCCGTCTTTCCTGCGGAGGTTGAGCTCCTCGATCTGCTTGAGCTCGTTCAGCACGGCCCGGGCGTTGGTCTTCTTGCCCTTGCCCATCACGCCGTTCTCCCGCATGACGGGGATGCACTTGAGGCGGGCCAGGATGATCACGGCGAGCATGAGCTCGCTCAGATCGTCCATGGTGTTGAGCGAGTTCTTGAGCTCTACGCCAATCGGCACGCTGGCCTTGGGCTTCCGGTTTTGATCAGTGCGCTGGCCCTGGGTTCGGGGAGAGCCCTTGGCCGCGGTTGGCGGGAGATGTTCAGAGGTAGTCGACGACAGGTGCATGGAGACCCCAATGCAGTGACGGTTATTTGCCCCGAATGGAGCCGGAAGACGATACTGCCCGGCGGTCAAAATGTCAATCATTAGCCATAAAACAACGAACGCCACCTTCCGGTTAGGAAAGGTGGCGCACGGTTTGACGAACGGGTTCCGTCTAGGTTTCGTCCGCGTGCATGTGCCCGAGGACGAGCACGCAGGCGCCGCCAGCAACGAAGCCGATGACGACTGACACTTCGTGGCTGACGAGCGAGTTCGTGACCGTGAGTGCGACCACGAAGGTTCCTGTCACCGCGATTTCTCCTAGGAGGTAGTCTGGAACCATTTTTTTCAAGAACTCCTGCATGTTCGTGTCTCCCGAATCGAGTTTAATAGTCGAGTTTGGTTTTGAGGATGATCGACGCGAGCGCGACGAGCATACCGGGTCCGAGGAAGAGCGTCTGCAGGTCGATGTCGACCTTCCCGACTGCATGAGCCAGGAAGAGGATCGAGAGACCGGCCATGGCGCTACCGCCAAGAACCTTGAAAATCAACACCAACTCTTGTGTAACGGTCATTTGAAACCTCGGTGGGATAGGGTGGACACTGCGTGATGCAGAGCCCGGAAGGTGTACCTAGGTACGCTAGGCACAATTCAAATAATAGCACTTTCTGCCTTGTTTGTCAAGCAAAAAGTGCAAAATCTAGGCTAAGGTTAGGCCCATCTTTTGTTTGACTTCAGCAATTTTTGCGCCGGCGATTGCTCCTGCTCTGGCACTCCCCTCGGCAATGACTTTTTCAAGTTCGTCGCGGTGCTTGAGGTATCCAGCAATCTCGGCCTGGAGCGGTGTAAGATGAACAATCAGGGCCTCAGCCACGTCATCCTTAAGGTCCTTCATGCCTTTGTCTACGTACTCGTCTGCAACTGCAAAGACCGAGCGTCCCTCAATGAGCGAGAGGATCGAGAGCAAATTAGCAACCCCGGGACGAGCCTCGTCATACCGCACCGTTGGTTCCGAGTCCGTGACCGCTGACCGAATTTTCTTGCGGATGACATCGGCTTCATCCATGAGCGAGATGTAGTTTTTGGGGGTAGGGGAGCTTTTGCTCATTTTTTTCTCTGGATTGTCGAGCCCCAGGAGCTTGGCTCCGTGCTCGGCGATCATTGGTTTAGGAATCACGAACGTCTCACCGAAGTCGCGGTTAAAGCGCTCTGCCAAATCTCGAGCTAGTTCGATGTGTTGCCGTTGATCCTCGCCTACAGGCACGCCAACCGCGTCATAAAGCAAAATATCAGCCGCTTGTAGAACGGGATAGGTGAAAAGTCCTACACTCACATTCTGTCCCTTGCTTTTTGCTTTGTCTTTGAATTGAATCATTCTTTCAACCTCGCCCATGCGAGCAACACATTGCATGATCCAGCCAAGCTCCGCATGCGCCGAGATTCTCGACTGTTGGACGATCGTTGCGCGTTTAGGGTCTATGCCCGCAGCCAAATACGCCGCCGTGGCAAAGGCGATGTTATTCGACAGCTCGATAGGGTTTTGCGGAACTGTAATAGCGTGCAAATCAACGATCAGCATCGTGAGGTCATGTTCTTTCTGCAGTTCGACCGCCGGCTTCAGTGCGCCAAAGTAATTGCCGATGTGCAGAATGTTCGTTGGCTGGATGCCAGATAGAATACGCATATGCGACAGATTGTACACAGAATGACGAATAAACAAAAAGCCCCTTGTGAGGAGCCTTCTGTTCTCTGCCTTGAATTCTTAAACCTCGATAATCACAGGAAGCACCATTGGTCTGCGTTCCGTCTTCAGGAAGAGGAACTTGCCGAGCTCTTCGCGGATGGTTTCTTTGGCTTCTTCAGGGTCAAAGGGGATGGCGTGTTTGCCACGGAGGATGCCCTCAATGTGTGCGCGGGTGAAGTCAATGAATTCCTTGTTGTCCTTCATGTGGAGGAACCCTCGGCTGACAATGTCAGGGGACTGCATGAGGTTGCCAGACTTTTTGTCGTACTGCGCAATGACTACGATCATGCCGTCTTCAGCCAGCGCTTGGCGGTCACGGAGCACCACCTGAGACACGTCGCCAACTCCGAGACCGTCTACGAAGACGTAATCGGAATTCACTTTTTCGGGGGTGAGTTTGGCGTAAGAGGCGCCGTCTGAAAGCTTGCCCACTTCCACTACTTGGCCGTTATCAGCCACAAACACGTTCTCTTCTTTCCAGCCCATGGAGTAAGCCACCTCGGCATTCTCACGCAGGAGGAAGTGGTTGCCCTCAATCGGCATGTAGTACTTGGGCTTGAAGAGAGATAGCATGAGCTTGATATCCTCTTTCATGGCGTGTCCGCCAGCATGCACGTCCATGAGGTCCTTGTGAATCACGCGAGCGCGCTTGCGGTAGAAGGTATCCTTCAAACGCTGGACTGAGGCTTCATTGCCAGGGATAACTGAGCTTGAGAAAATGACCGTGTCTTCCCGGTCTACCTTGATGAAGCGGTGCTCGTCATTGGCAATCCTCGACAAAGCTGCGCGTTTCTCACCCTGTGCGCCGGTGCAAATGATCGTTACCTTGTTTGGCGGGAGATCATTAGCCTCTTCGATCGGAATGATCGATTTTGCGCTAACTTGGATGTAGCCAAGCTCCTTGGCGATTTCTACGTTTGTTTTCATCGAGTAGCCATCAAGCGCAATCTTTCGACCGAGCTTTTCGGAAATTTCCATGAGTTGCTTCACGCGAGAGAGAAGGGAAGCGAAGGTGCCGACAATTACTCGGCCCTTGGCTTTTTCTAAGATGGCGTAGAGTTCTTCGCCAATGACCTTTTCAGATTTCTGATGTCCGGCACGGTCGGCATTGGTGGAGTCTCCCATGAGAAGCGTCACGCCGGCCTCGCCCAAACGCGCCATTTTATGGAAGTCTGCTGGCGGAGCGCCTACCGGGTGGAAGTCGTATTTCCAGTCGCCCGTATGGCAAATGACGCCAGCGGGAGTTTCAATCACAATGCCGGCTGAGTCCGGAATGTTGTGGTTAATGTGGAAGAAGTGCACCTTAAAAACGCCGAGCTGAAGTTCAGTATCAATGGCGATTGTTTTTACATTGACTGTCGAGGTCGGAAAATCCGTCTGGCGCTTTTTGATGATGCCAGCGGCTACCGGAAGAGCGTAGACCGTAGGATTGCCGATGTTTTGAACCACGTGCGGAATGGCGCCAATGTGGTCATAGTGTCCGTGCGTAATAATGACTCCGCGGACATTTTTTTCTTTGCCCTTCAGATAGGACATGTTCGGGATGATGTAATCAATTCCCGGCATGTCTTCATCAGGGAACTGAAGACCCATGTCTACCAAGATGATGTCATCCTTGTATTCAATGAGCGTACAGTTACGGCCAACTTCTTCAAGTCCGCCAAGCACGATCACCCGAACGGTGTCTCCCGAAGGGGATGAGAACGTGGTAGCGCGGGGCGCTACGGCCGGGCGGTCAACGGTTAACGGAAGCGCGGGCACCGCAATTGCGGGGCGGGCAAACGGTCGGCGCGTAGGGCGGGATGCCGTGGCGGACGTATTTGCGGGCGGTTTTGTAAACGAACTGGGTTTAAAATTTCCCATAATATCTGTCGAAACGGAGAAATAAAAATTAAGAATAATTCACTCCTGACAGTCGGCTCCCTCGAAAGGTTTCGGGAGAATCGACTGCAAGCAGTCTAGTTCGAACAAACAGTCACTGGTGCGGGCGGAGAGACTCGAACTCTCAAGCCATTGCTGGCACAGGCTTCTGAGACCTGCGCGTATACCAATTCCGCCACGCCCGCATAGATTGTTCCCCTACCAAGGTATCACACTAGCATTTTAACCGCATTGCGTCAACGAGCTTATCTTTTGAAAACAGCCTTTGTTTTCTTGTACCACAGATTGATATTTGAAAATCGATCAGCCGGCAAATTGATGCGGGAGATATCCACGCCCTTCATCTCCGAGGTTGTCACGTAGACGTACGAAGGCTGGTAAAGGAAGGCAGCCACATGTCCGTCCGTGAGCAGTTTGCTGAGTGCAAGAAAAGCTTCATTGCGTTTTACTTCATTTGGGTTTGTTCGAATGATGTTCATGGCGTCATCCGCTGTGCGGTTTGCAAAACCTGTGACGTTTAGGCCCGGTGAAGTTGCTTGAGAGGAATGCCAGTAAGGATAAGGATCAGGAAACGCGCCATAAAGTTCGCTTGCTAAGAGCACATCAAAATTGCGATTTCGCAAAGCGTTTGTTTGGAGTTCATCTGAGCTCATGCCAAGGAGATTGACGCTCGCGCCCAAGAGTTCCCATTGGCGTTTGAGTTCATTGGCCGCTAGGGTAAGTTCAGCGGTTTCTGTGTAGGAGATGGCGATGGCCAACGGTTTGTCGCCCTTTATACGGACGGCGTTTCCATCTGTGAGTTTATAACCGCTCGTCTCAAGCGAGGCTACAGCGCCAGCAATGTCCGGGCCGGGGACGGAGCTTGGGGCTCCAGTCATTCCGGGGAGGAGGAGGCTTGTTATCGGCGCGCCATGTCCTCCGGTTGCGTCAAGAAGTTTTTGGCGGTCAAGGCTCTGATCAAGCGCCTTGCGGACATTTTGATCGGCCACAGCACCGGTTGACTTCAGATTGAAAAAGGCTGCCGTGTATTCGGGGATTGAGGGCCGAAGCACGGAGAGCGAATGGTCATCAGCGAGTTTTGATGCCTCCGTGAAAGGGACGGTGACCGCGCCTTCGATATTTTTATTGCGTAGAAGGTTCGGGAGTTCGTCTGTACTGCTGTAGAATTTTAATTGGAGGGTATCAAGGTAGGGGACCCCGCGGTAAAAGTTCTTGTTTTTGGTGAGCGTGATGCTCCGGAGAGTTCCAAGATTATCTTTTGTGAGTTTTTCAAAGCGAAACGGGCCACTGCCAATGGGTTTGAGGTTTAATTCTGCTAGGCCGGCGGCGCTTGCGGGAATATTCGACCAAACCTGGGAGGGGAGGACGCCAACGGTGAGGCTTGAAAGAAAAGGCGAGGATGGATTTGCAAGTGCGAAGGTGATGGTGCGAGCGTCCGGCGTATCAATGGTGACACCGTCAAAAGCTCCGGCAATGGGGCTATGGTATTCAGGGTTTTGGATGGCGCGAATAGTGAAGGCAACGTCTGCGGAAGTCAGTGCATCTCCATTGTGGAATTTTACATTATCTCGCAGGATGAAGGTGTAGGATTTACCATCCGGCGCCATGGCAAATGACGTGGCAAGGTCAGGCACAAGTCCATCCACTGGATCAAATCGCATGAGGCCTGAGTACACCAAGTGCGCGATATCATTATCAACATCGCTGGCGGAAGAATAGATAGGGTTAATACGGTACGGAGTTCCTGCAAGGCCTTCTGTGTAGGTTCCGCCGGATGCGGGTACTACGTCTTGATGTGCCGTGAGGAACCGGTATCCAAGGACAAAGGTTGCCAGGACGGCGATGAAAATCGCGCCCGAGGCCACACGTCTTTCTGTTTTTGAAAGAAGCCTTGGCAAATGCCAAAGCTGTCCAATGGTGGGAATACGACGATTTTTTTTGACGGACAAGACCTCGCGCCTAGCAAGTTCTGTAGCATCCGGAGATTCTAGTTTACGCGGATGCGACCGAGGTCCGGTACCTCGGTTTTTTGAAAATAAATGTGAAAAGGCAATTTTGGGTATAGAAACTAGAACGTGAACAAAGTGTTTAGCAAGGCAACGGACAAGAATAAGACGGCCAGCACCACGGTTCCAGCGTGGAGTTTCTTTTCTACGCCCCGGCGGGTGCGG
Organism: Patescibacteria group bacterium; assembly: GCA_041660165.1. Taxonomy (GTDB): domain Bacteria; phylum Patescibacteriota; class Patescibacteriia; order UBA9934; family UBA9934; genus JAGORL01. The sequence goes on from JBAZWW010000002.1 coordinate 74,890, forward strand.
TACACGTTTCCGTCTCCGCCAAAGGCTAGGCCTGCCCCGCTTCCGCGGGCTTGGAGAAGGATAGCGGTCACCAGGAGGAGTGCTAAGGCAAGTTGGGCGATGTTTAGAATCATATCACGAAGAATGGTAGCAGGCCCGGCTGATTTCGTAAAGCAAACCATGGTATCCTTTGGGGGATTATGATGGAGAGAGACCAATGGATAGAGCGTGCCTTTGCTACCGCGGGAGCGGGTTTTTTCCTCTTACTTCTCGGCTTTTTCTCTTTTCGTATCTTCTCGTATTATCGGCAGATTCAGAAGGGCGAGATTGACCTTTCCGGCCTGAAGTTCTCCGCCACGGTTGTTCATGCATCTGATCTTGTGGACCTGGTGAAGACGGCCCCGGGAACCGGAGAGCTGGCCAGCAAAGACGACCCATCGCTAGGTAATCCGGACGCCAAAGTAACTGTAGTCGAGTTTGCAGATTTTGGTTGTTCATTTTCACAGCAAGAGAGCTACGTTGTCCGGGCGCTCGCCAAAGAGTTTCCTGATACGGTACGGTTCATTTACAGAGATTTTCCACTGCCTGATCTTCACCCCGGTGCGGATTTGGCCTCGGCCGGAGGAAACTGTGCCATGGATCAAGGAAAATTTTGGGAGTTTCACGATGTGCTCTATGCACATCCGGGTGAATTCACGCAGGATAATCTTGCTGGCTACGCAGAGGATGCTGGTCTTGAGGTGAACACATTCTCCTCTTGTCTTGCTTCCGGCAGATATCAAACGGAAGTAGCGAATGATCAGGTGGATGGCGTGAACGCTGGCGTGGTTGGTACTCCCACATTCTTTATTAACGGATCAAAAGTAGAAGGCGCAATCCCGTATGCCATCTTTAAAGAAGCTCTCAAGGCATTTACTCAAAATTAGCGCCGTGGCGCTCATAGCAGCGTACGGGTTTGGCGGTGCCAAATCCGTCCAGCCAGTGTATGCGGAAACGGCTCCTGCTTGTGCGTGTTATTGTGGAACTCCGGATGCGGGTGCGGTTAAATTTTCAGCCGAGCAGGACGCCGGTGCTTGTCAGGCTTTCTGTACCAGCGTCCAGAAAGATTATCTGGGTTGTTTTCTCCCTGGATCGCAAAATCCTGAAAATGATCTGAAGTGCTGGACGCAGGATGAGTGTGCTCATTACGCTACGGATAAGATGGGCAATATCACAAAGGGAACCTGGGGAGGTCAGAATGAAAAATGCGCCAGACCGTTGTCTAATGCTGATGTGGGATACTGTTACGCTCCCGGCCTGCCCGTTCATCTTGGGGTTCCGATCCTTGGCACCGTTACTGTTGGTAGTTTTCCGGAATATCTGGCGCTCGTGTACAATTTTCTGTTGCCGGCCATGTCCCTCATTGCTGTCGTCATGCTCATGATTGGCGGACTGGAATACGTGGTTTCCGGAGGAAGTTCAAAGCGGGTTGAGAAGGCAAAGACAAGGATCAAGAACGCCGTGGTAGGCCTCTTACTCCTTTTTTCCGCCTACACGATTGCGAACTTGCTAGACCCGCACCTGGTGAAGTTTGGCCAGTTGCGCGTTCCCCTGGTGAAGCAAGCGGTTCTTCTTGATCCGGCTTCTTCTTGCGAAAGTCTCCAGAATTATGGTTTTGAGGTTTCTCCCGGGGCCGGCGCTTGTGGAGAAAAGGGGGTGGTGACGAGCATTGATAACGTACAGGACGTAGCGAAGAATTCAAATGTAAAAGTGGGGAGCGAGTGTCCCTTTTTCGGATGCGATCTTGGGAGGACGTGCCTGTCCGGGGCCGATGGCAAGGGAACGTGCGTAGCCTGTGCCGATGTGAATGCCGTGAGCGCAAGTTCCGGACTTTCCACACTTTCTCTTACGGAGGGGTTCGTGGGTCTTGCCCCAAGCGAATACGCCTGTTCTCAGATCCAACAAGCGACAGATAGCGCAGATCCAGATCCGAAGCATCAATATTTCTGTTCGTACGATGCCAACTATATTCATGCGTGTGAGAGCGCCGGAGCTTCTGAAGCAACGCCTTACATTGATTGTCCCGCAGATTCTACAGATGCTGGGAGTACGGATGATCCCTGTTCATTTTATGACACCGTCAATATCCTCCATCATCAGTTCGGGGAAGTATTTTATTCTAAGTCATTGGGTTCGGTCACGGGCGCTGACCTTTCTTTTGCCGCAAAGATTTGCGAGAAGGATCCCTGCGGAGTGGCGCGGGCAAGGAACAAGACGTGTAGTTTATACGTGATCACGAACACCATATCAACGCTCGCAAATATTTTTACCGCGAACGAGGTGAATTTGACGAGTTTGCTTGACGCCCAGTGTCTCACTACGCATTAAAGCAAAAACTTCCGCGTTAGGCGGAAGTTTTTGTGGGGACCATTTCTGTCATCTTGCGGGTGAAGCCTTTGGCAAAGGAGAGCTTAGCTCTGCGTACTCTGTACACCTTGACCGGTTCAATCTTCACAATGTTCGGGCTTGAGACCGGGAAAATCTTTTCTACTCCAAAGCCGTTCGTTTCCTTGCGGATGGTAAAGGTCTTGGCCGTTCCGGCGCCTCTGATCACAAGAACCAGGCCTTCAAAAATCTGAACGCGCTCGCGGGTTTCCCCTTTGGCGTTCACATCTTGGATCTTTTCGTGGACGCGGAGGACGGCTCCGGGCACGATGGTTTTCATTTCGGCGTCTGTCATACGGGCGGAAGTGTAGCGGAATGAGAAAGATACGTCAAGATTTTTCCACGACGCTAATGGGGGTTTCCCGGCTGGTATCAATGACCAAATCGTAATGGCTTGGGTCCTGGAAATCCACCCCGTACCACTTCTCATAGCGGGAAATGTTGCTCTCTAGGCGTTTTTCAATGACATTCTCTGCATCTTTTACTGATGAATAGAGAGGTTCGTCGGCTCTATTCGGGTTGTTTTTTCTGTCTTCAAAGACCCTTTCGGCGCCAATGGCGGGATCTACGGAGAGGAAGATTTTGACGCTCTGGGGGATGAAATGCCAGGACAGCCAGCCATCAATAACAAAGTTATCCTCAGTTTGTCCCAGTTTCTCCTGGAAGGCATCTACGTCTTTGTCAGTAAACGCTTCGGTTTCTCCAAGTTTGTTGAATTCGTCTATAGTCATCCCGCGCGCCTCAGCCATTTTTCCGCGCATATCGCCAACGGAATATTTTTTCATCCCTAGGCGTTCCGCCAAAAGATGTTTGACCGTTGATTTTCCTGCACCAGCCAGGCCAGAGAGCGTGATGATCATATTTATATCGAGGCGGGGTTTAAACCCCGCTTTTGCGTTTGAGAGATGCGAGCGCTTCCGTGAGTTCTTTGGGGAGAGGGGCCTTCACGGTTTTTGTTTCGCCGTTTGGCAACTCGACAGTGAGCGATCGAGCATGCAGGAAAAGACGATCAAGCTTGATCGGTTTTATGTCTTTTCTGACGTAGAGAGTATCACCGGCCACGGGATGCCCGATGGCAAAGAAGTGCGCGCGAATTTGGTGCGTGCGTCCCGTTTCGATTTTTACGTCAAGCAAAGTTCCAACCGTATATCGGCCGATAACCTCGTAATGGGTAATTGCCGATTTGCCTTCTTGGGACAGCGGTCTGGCGGCCATGCGAGCGCGAGTAGTTGAGCGAGCGATAGGGAAGTCGATCGTCCCCTGATTCTCTCGTACTGCTCCCATGACAAACACGGTGTAGTGCTTTTCCGTCAGTCGGCGAGCGAACTGTTGCTTGAGCCACTTGAAAGCTTTATCTGTTTTTGCAGCTACAAGCACTCCGGATGCGTCTTTGTCCAGGCGGTGCACGATTCCGGACCGGCCCTCAACCGCTCCCGCCTTTTTCATTTTGGGCGAGTGTTTGAGCAGGGAGTCAAGGAGAGCAAGCCCTTCCTGACCGGTTGCTCGATGCACCAGAACTCCAGACGGCTTATTTACGAAGATGACATCATCATCTTCAAAAAGAATGTCCAGTTTTGGCAAATCTGTCTTGCTGATCTTCTTTTTTGCCTCTTTGATTACTTCAACATGATCCTCTGGCGTGACCTCAAGATGGGCGGAAACCTTCTTTCCCTTCACGGTTATTAGGCCTTCTTTGATGAATTTCTGGACTTGTGAACGGCTAATGCCAAGCGTGGACGCAAGAGCGATATCAAGCCTGGTTGGCGAATCAATTGTGAGAACGGTAGGTTTCATTGGAAAATCCTACCACGCTTGATCTAAATGGTAAAATAGAGTAATCTTAGCCCTGTCTGTGAATCGAAATTTAGACGGTTTTTGCCTGGATCCGTAGCTCAGTTGGTTAGAGCGCCGAGCTTATACCTCGGTGGTCCCTGGTTCGAGCCCAGGCGGATCCACCAGAACATTATGATTTTCATCCCCTTCCTCACCTTATTTCTTGCCGTATTTTTTGCTATCCTTGGTTCACGGCAGGAAAACCAGCTGTTTAAGACTTTTGCGGTTGTCCTGGCAATATCCGCCATTGGCGCGTCCATTGTGGTCTATCTGGCGTATTCCGCCCTCTAAGAGCTATGCCCCACGAACCTCTCGGATTTTTGCTCGTCCTGGCGCTTCTGTGGTTTGTGTCCTTCTGGATCCTTGGCGGGGTCATCTTTGCGATTATTGGTTTAGTCCGCTTTTTACGCCTGAACAAAAACCGGTTTAGCTGTCTCTTCACTATCCTTTCAGCTCTCACCGGCTTTGGCGCTGCTTGGATGGGCCTTCTGGCTGCCCGGGCAAACGATGCTGAGGGCTGTCTTGATAACTCTACTACCTTCACTGGCATCACCCAGTTTTTCCCAAACCTTTTTTCCTGTTCTTCTCAGGAAGTGCTGTATTCAGCCGGCCTCTGGTTCCTCTTCCTCATGGCCGCCGGCATTGTCCTCCTCTTTTTCTCCCGCGCCCCAGAGCGCCCAAGGGATATGCATGGGAATGATTGACAGTGGTTATGTTCGATCGTACACTCCGTTAGCAAAATTGGGGTGTATAGCGCAGTTGGTTAGCGCGTTTCCTTGACATGGAAAAGGTCGGAGGTTCGAGTCCTCCTACACCCACCAAAGAGTCCCACTAAACGGTGGGATTTTTTGTTTGAAAGAAACCCCGCCTTCTGCTGTAGTATAAGTGTCCCGTCAGTACGGGGCTTTGCGCATATGGTTGAATCTTCAGATGAAGAATTAGCGCAACGTTCACAGGACGGCGATCATTTAGCGTTTGGCGTCCTGGTAGAACGGTATGAAAAGAAGCTTCTGAGCTATGGCCGGCGATTCCTCTCCCAAAGAGAAGAAATTGCTGACCTGGTGCAAGAGGTATTTTTAAAGTCGTACGCCAATTTGAAAAGCTTTGACGTTACCAGGCGGTTTTCACCCTGGATTTATCGCATAGCGCATAACGTGTTTGTGACTGCGCTCAAGAAGCGGAAGTTTGAAGCGGTGCCGTTTTTTGATCCTGACACGCTCTTTCCGCATCCGGTGGCCAAGGAAACGGCCGATGGAGATGCTTATGAGCAGGAACTCCGGGCTATGCTCGATAAATCCTTGAATCAACTCGACAAAAAATACCGGGAACCGCTGGTGCTGTTTTATTATCAGGAACTTGATTATGAAGACATAGCGGACATTCTCCACATCCCCGTGAACACGGTGGGGGTCAGACTCAAACGGGGGAGGGAAGCGATGAGGAAGATGCTAGAGGCGGAAAAGAAATAATATGGAAAATCAAACAACCCAATTTTCCTTAAAGGATTCCATCCTCGCCAAGATTGACGACGGCGGGGTGAAAATGGTTCCCAAGTGGCACTTTGTCTTCATGACGGTGATCACCGGTCTTGGCGTGGCCGTCACCTTTTTTGTGGTCCTCTTTTTGACCACCTTTGTGCTCTTTGCCCTTCATCAGGCCGGTACGGGCGTTCTGCCGGAGTTCGGTCTCCCGGGCGTGAAAGGATTTTTCTCTGCGTTGCCGTGGATTCCGATCGCGATCGCCATTGTGCTAGCCGTTCTCCTTGAGATTCTCTTACTGCGTTACGCCTTTGCGTACAAACAGCCTCTTCTCTACTCAGTTCTGCTTGTAGCCGGGGTTATTGCGCTTAGCTCCGTCATTGTTGGTGTGGCGAAGGTGCATGAACGAGTTTACACGTTTTCTGAAGACCAGCAGGTTCCGCTCATCCAACCGTTCTACCGGGCCTTTGCCGAACCCGAAGATATTGATATTCATCGCGGGATTATTGATGAACTCCATGAGCACAACTTCATTTTGAGAAGCATTGGCGGGCAGACGGTCATTGTAAATATCGTTCCGCAAACACGAATTGTACCCACCACCGCCGTCCGTGTAGGCGAGTTTGTAGTGGTTTTTGGCGAGGATGAAGACGGTGTGGTCCGCGCCATTGGCGTGCATGCGCTTCCGGGCAGAGTTAGACCTCAGATGATTCGGCCGTAACAGATTTCCGAGGGAATCTTTGGTTCATCACCCTCTCGATATGCCGGTATTTAGAAGGCGGAAGAAGGGCGAGCGCCAAATGAAGGGCTTCTTTTTCTCCTGATGTTTTGGTGTTATCAGACAGTGTTCGTATGAGATTTGCCGTGTCCGTAAATTTGTCACGGTATCCATCACGCAGGAGTCTAACGTCAGGGAGAATGTTGCTTGAGTGTTCCGTGGAAAGAAATTGGTTTAAGAGCTCGATAATTTCCTGGCTATATTTTCCGGCAGTTGAAAATCTATTGCTGGCGGTCACGAATGTTTGCTTTTGATGACTTTCCCCATAGCCTTCGGCTTCTATGTTTTCCAATTCGGATAATATTTCTTCCTGATTTCCGTCAATAAGTTTTTCCGGGGTCAAATTTTTGAGTTGTTGGCTGTAGATTTTAAGTATGTCCGGCGTTTTACCAGTTTTTTCAAGATTGGTGATGCTCATGAGAAGCATTCGCAAATATTGTACGCGCGGAGCAGCCGGCAGAGAAGCTCCTTCAAGCAGATTGTGAATGCTCTCATGCCTTTTTGTTCGGCGTGATTCCTTGTCTCTTTTGATTAGGCTAACGGGAGATCGGCGGATATGCAGGCCGATGGTTTCTCCGCCTGCTGGTAGAATAGCCGAAATGACGCCCGGTTCAGTTAGGGCATATACGTTAAGGGCGTCGAATTCTAGAATGAAGTCAGAGACGGCTAGTGGTTTCTTTGGCTGTAGACGCTGGTTAACATGCGGAGCGATGTACTTCGGATGTTCCTCAAAATGCCGTGTGGTAAAGAATTTACTTGTTACGTTGTCAGCCATTTCAGCCATTATCCAGGTGAACCGAGCTTCCTCATCTTGAGCAAGCTCTTGGAACTCATTGAGTAGTTTGGTGCTTTCTGCGGTGTTTAGTTTCTCTGTATTTAGGCGCACGGCTAAATCTGCCAGACGCGAGTATTTTAAGAGAGTTTCCGGGGATGAGGCAGAAAGTACGCGCTGGTTTTCATTTTCCATTTTTTTCGCTACGTCTTCCGGATCATCCGTTTTTTTCAGACGCTTCACTTCCGAATAAAAAACTTCCATTAGCCGGAGTTTCTTCTCAAGATTTTCAAGGAGGTTTTCTCTTCTTTCCTCCCAAGTTTTTCCGGCTTCAACTGCGCGGACAACGGCTGGATTCTTTTCTCGGTTATGGCCTTCCATATTACTAGATGGCGCTTCTGGCAAACTCAAGCGCATCCGCCTTGGTGTGAACACGGCCGGACAGTTGCTCGTTGCGGATTTTTTCCAGTAGTTGTCTGAGGTGCGGGCCCGGGGAGAGACCGAGGGAGAGAAGGTCTCGGCCTCGAACGAGAGATTCATCGGGGGTGGCTGACAGGGATTCCTTGCGCCGTTTCGCCAAATACCAGCGTTCACGAGTGAGTGACTTCCGACCGCCTGTGACAGCCAGGGCGTGCAAAAAGAGGAGCAGATCATCGCCACGCTTCTCCTCAAAAATATGCTCAAACTGCGCCGGTGACATTTCATCCGGTGATTGTTCTTCAAGGATGTTTCGATATTTCAGAAGGAAGGGAATGTCCGCCATCATGGCTGATCCCTCGGCGAGCAAGGGCAGGTGCAATCGTTCAAGTGTCCGCTCGAAAACTTTCTTGCTCTCGTCCTCAAACAACGCAAACATGGCGGCCATAATAACTGAACTGCTGGCGCCGTGGTCAGCTAAGTCTTCGAGTATGGTTGTAGCATGATCGAGTCCTGGAATGTTGTGCTGATGAGCCAAGTCTTTAAGCTTGTGCAGTTCGGGAGCTAAGTGTTCGATCACCCCGCTATCCCAGAAGTGTTTAAGTGCCTCTTTTGGGGCTCGAGTGAGAGCATCAACAACTTCTCGGCCAAGCTCGGCACGGGCGATATGGTATCTGGCATGTCCAGCTTCATCACTGCTTGTCCTATTGAGGTGATGGCCGTGGGAAGTAATTGCTTGCCACGCATCATCAGCTACTCGGAAACCAAGCTCGCTTGCTAATCGCAAGAATCGGGCCATGCGAATCGGGTCTTCATGGAACCTGTCTTCGGGTTTCCCGATCGTTCGCAACGTTCGCTCCTCAATATCCCGCAGTCCATCAAATGGGTCATGCATCACGCCGTCTCTGATGGAATACGCCATGGCGTTGATTGTTGCATCTCGCCTGGCAAGGTCATGATTGATCGGCAAAGTGTGATGCCTGGTTTCTTCGAGTCGTCTATCGCTCGCATGCCAAATGTTTGAAGCCGGCAAACGAATGTCCAAGTCCTGCGGGATGTTTCGGTATTTTTTGTACTCGGTGAGCATTACCTCTGGCATGCCGTGGACAACCAGATGAATCCCTCGTGGCGTGCGACCGAGGACCGCGTCTCTAGCTGTGCCACCAGTTACCAAAACATCGGTCTCAGGATGTTCCTTCATGAACGGGAAAGCCCAAGAAAGTTGCGGGGAATCCGCAACAAATCTCCCGACTCTGACGTGCGCGGGAACATGGCGTGCGTAGGAAAGCGCAAGCATGTGTAAATTATAGCAGATTTACACAGATTAGTTTGGCACGACAGATTTAACACAGATCGCACATCTGTGTTCATCTGTCCTGTTACTTGATCTGTGTCAATACATTCTTCAAATGCCCAATAACATGTCGTTCAGCTTCAACAATATCGCTTTCGGAAATATTTAGCCTGGAAGACTCTTTGGTGCCGGATGCTTTGAACGGGGCGCTGAGGGCCAGGGCATCAAGAGGTCGTTCGGCAAAAAGCCTGCCGGCTACGTAGCCGTCTTTGTGTTCGTACAGCAAAACTACTACTTTGGCTGTTGGTGTAGTTGAAAGAAGCTCTGACACAATGTCATCAAGCGCGTCATCTTTAGCAGATGCCTGGGAGAAGTCGCTTCTGGTTAAAACTGACCACACAAGCCCGATGGCTGGTTCAGATTTGAGACGGGACAAGGCTCGTCCCCACAGCTTTAGTGTTTCGACCGAGCGAGTTCGGTAGAGTTTTTCAACAATCTCTTCGCGGTCAGCGCCCTTAGCGATGAGTGCGCTGGCGGTTTCGAGGGTTTTCGGCGAAACGTTCGGCGTGCGGAAGCTCTTGGTTTTGGCAATCATGCCGGTCAGAAAAGCGCTGGCGATATCTTTGTCGATCAAATTTGGATCGAGTTTTTCGAACAGATTAAACAACGTCTCGCCAACGCTCGTAGCCCCAACGTCAACTAGGTTGAATTGTCCAAAGTGTTCATTGCCCTGGGTGTGGTCAACGTTGATGATGGGCGTTTCAAAAAAGAAACCGGCATACTTGGTTTGCAGGGCGCCTAGACTCTTGAGGTCGCCCGCCCCAAGCGTGATCACCAGGTCATACCTGTACGCGGTGGTGGCGATTTTCACGTCATCACGCTCCCAGAATCCGCTTTTGGGCGAAATGTGAATGCGCAATTCGTCGCCGTTTTTGCTGTAGGACAGCTCATCTACCGCTGCCTTGCCAACATTGAGATGAATGGTGAGCGAGCGCAAGTTTGGCACGTCACCCTTTACCTCTTTGGTATTCTTCAAAAATGAGAGCGACTCCGGGGCCCGGCCACCGGATGAAATGATCTCCGCTTCTTTGCCGAGTTTCTTCAAGATGGCTGACAACGCAAACGCGCTCGCAAAATGATCCACATGCCCTAGCTCTGGCAACACGATGACGGGCCGTTCGGCTCTTTTCAACGCGTACAGGATTTGGTCTGGCAGGGTAAGGGACATAGAAGATAAGGGGGAACCTTATATTGGGCGGGTGAGACAGTCAAGCTTGCACTGTGTTTTAGGCCCTCGGGATGTCGCTGACTCTGCTCGGGCGATTTCGGTCAGTCGAACTATTTCTGAAAATGCGGTGGATATCGACTTCCCAAAAATCGCTATTCCGAGCTGTCGTCAGCAACATCCCTCGGGCCCGTCTCAAATGCAAGGCCCGCCACGGAAGGACCGGGCGGGCAGGACGGGACTGCGGAGAAGGCGCGGGCGGGGTGCTTACCGCTTCAGCGTGATTTCTCGGCGTTCGGGATTGATGCTGGTGTTTGGCCAGCCGGTGACTTGGTACCGCCTGACCAGCTCGGCTGATACGCGGGGGGTCAGTCGGGTCTTGCCAACGGGCAAGCTGACGACAACCACCGTCTTGTGAGGATAATCCCTGGCCATGGCGTCATCGATTTCCGGTTCGCACTTCTTGACGGTTTGCGTTTCATCTGCCGACAACGCGTTCTCTGCGTTCATGAACATGCGGTCTCCCGGTCTGATGGCGCCTAAAATGTTACGCCCGTCAAAAAGGTTGTCAATGCAAGAAGTTGCCCGCAAATCCATTTTCCACTATCCTCATGTGAGTTATGCAAGAAATGCCAAAAGCGTACGAGCCTCAGGGAAAAGAAGACGCCCTTTATGAGCTGTGGCTCAAGAGCGAGTACTTTAACCCCGATAAACTGCCCAATCTCGATCAACGGACCGAGACTTTTTCAATTGTCCTCCCACCCCCGAATGTTACGGGCACGCTCCACATGGGCCATGCGACCATGCTCGCTATTGAGGATGCGATGGTGCGTTACGCTCGGTTAAGCGGGAAGCGGACGCTTTGGATTCCGGGAACTGACCATGCCGCGATCGCGACGCAATCGAAGGTTGAAGGCATGATTTTCAAAGAAGAAAAGAAAACTCGTTATGACCTTGGCCGAGAGGTATTCCTCGATCGCGTTCGCGCGTTCGCGCAGGAGAGTCACGATACTATCGTTAATCAAGCGAAGAAGATGGGCGCCTCGGTGGATTGGTCACGTGAGGCATATACGCTCGACAAAACCAGAAATAAGGCCGTCAACGTTGCGTTCAAACAAATGTATGATGACGGTTTGGTTTACCGCGGTTATCGCGTTATCAATTGGGATCCGATTGGTCAGACCACTATTGCTGATGACGAAATAGTTTACAAAGAAACGACAGCAATGTTGTACACGTTCAAATATTCGAAAGATTTTCCGATTTCAATTTCGACAACTCGACCAGAAACTAAAGTTGGCGACACAGCAGTGGCGGTACATCCAACAGATAAGCGTTACAAGAAATTTATCGGACAAGAGTTCGCCGTCGAGTTCGCTGGCAGTAACTTGAAGATCAAAATTGTCGGCGATGAATCGGTTGATCCAGAATTCGGAACTGGCGCGCTTGGCGTCACTCCAGCGCATAGTTCGATCGACTTTGATATTTCTAAGCGCCATGAGTTGCCGATGATTCAAGTTATTGGCGAAGATGGCAAGATGATGAAGACGGCGGGGGAGCTGGTAGCTGGCTTGAGTACAAAAAGTGCTCGGGAGAAAGTTGTGGAATGGTTGCGCGAAAATTCTTTGCTTGAAAGCGAAGAAGAATCAAAACAAAACTTGTCTACAGCCGAGCGAACTGGCGGAATCATTGAGCCTTTGCCCAAGTTGCAATGGTTCATTGGCGTGAACACAGAATTTGTTCGCGACGGAAAAAGGGTGACGCTGAAGGGACTGATGCAAGAGGCGGTGCGTTCAAAAGCGATTGACATTCTTCCCGACAGATTCGAAAAGACATATTTCCATTGGATTGATAATCTCCGCGACTGGAATATCAGCCGTCAGATTTGGTTTGGCCACAGAGTTCCCGTTTGGTATCGCGAGGTCCAGTCCCCGAGCGTAGGCGAGGGGCCTAGAGGTGGGGATTTGGTGGTCGGCGAAAGGCCAGATGGAGATGGTTGGACCCAGGACGAGGATACGCTCGACACTTGGTTCTCTTCTGGTCTTTGGACGTTTTCGACGCTCGGTTGGCCCGATAAGACGAAGGACCTCGAGTTCTATCACCCAACGAGCGTGCTTGAAACCGGTTACGACATCATCTTCTTCTGGGTAGCGCGCATGATTCTTATGTCTACGTATCTGCTCGGCGAAGTGCCGTTCAAGACGGTGTACCTTCACGGGCTCGTCCGTGACGAGCAAGGCCGAAAGATGAGTAAGTCGCTCGGCAACATTATCAATCCGCTCGACATGATTGAGAAGTTCGGAGCCGATGCAACTCGTCTCTCGTTGGTTCTCGGCAACACGCCGGGGAACGATCTGAAGCTGTCCGAGGAGAAGATTGCCGGCTTCCGAAATTTCACGAACAAGTTGTGGAATATCTCACGTTTTATCCTTTCAAAATCACAATTTGTACAAATTGTACAAAATCCAATTCCTAAAACTCTCGCCGACAGATGGATCCTCGGTCGATTCTCTGAAGTAGTCGAAAAAGTAACGAAGCTTCACGAGGCTTACGATCTCTCCCTCGCCGGTGAGATCTTGCGCGAGTTTACATGGAGCGAATTCGCCGACTGGTACCTCGAGATCGCGAAAATTGAGGGCGACAAAGATGAAATCCTGCTCTTTATCCTTGAACGCTTGCTCATCCTCTGGCACCCGTTCATGCCATTCGTGACCGAAGAGATTTACAAGAATTTTGATAAAGGCCTCATCATGGTGGCCAAGTGGCCGAGCGATGTGAATTATGCGCTCGCCGATGATGATAAGAAAACCATGACCAGCCTGCAGGAAATTGTTGGCGCTATCCGCAATGTTCGTTCCGAACGCAAACTCGATACTAAGAAAGAACTTGGCGTGGCCATTCTCTCTGGCGGAAAGGGGCTGGTGAGCGAGGGGATGATCGAAGGAGTGAAACCGCTGTTTCCGATTATTGAGAAACTCGGTAGAACATTACCGATTAAAACTGAAGACCAGGAGGGGACAGTCAAGGTGATCGCTGGCGGATTCACCGTGGCCATTTCGCTTGAAGGCGTCGTTGATGTCGCCAAGGAGCGCGCTCGGTTAGAAAAAGAACTTGATCAAACAAAGACGTACGTGGCGAGTATGCTTGTGAAGCTGTCCAATAAGGACTTTGTGGCTCGCGCCCCAGAAAATGTTATTGATCTTGAGCGTGACCGCCTGGCCCAGGCCGAAAAGAAGGCTGAGGCGCTTGAAGCGGAACTTAAAGCGCTACTTGAGGCATAATACGCTCGCAGACTCCCCCTTAGCCCCCTCTTGGAAAGAGGGGGAGCGCACCTGATACAAAACGCACCACTATGAACTCATCAGACCAACAAATCGCCGAATTCCTCACCAGGAGCGTAGAGAATGTCTACCCTAAACGGGAGGCGCTTGAGATGATGCTCGAAAGCGGAAAAACTATTCGAGTTTATCTTGGCGTAGACCCAACCGGTCCGACTCTGCACATTGGCCATGCGATTGCGATGCGCAAACTCGCTGAACTTCAACGGATGGGGCACGAAGTCATTTTGCTGATCGGTGATTTCACCGCCATGATCGGGGACCCGACGGACAAGACTGCCACGAGGAAACGGTTGACTCGCGAAGAAGTGCTCGACAATTGTAAAACGTATCAAGAGCAGGCCTCAAAAATTTTGAATTTCTCCGGCTCGAATCCGGCCAAGCTCATGTTTAACAGTGAATGGTTGCGTAAGATGACACTCGAGGACGCGCTCGAGCTCGCTTCGCACTACACGGTTCAGCAGATGATGGAGCGCGATATGTTTGCGAAACGGTGGGAAGCAAAAAAAGAGATTCATCTCCCTGAGTTTTTGTATCCGCTTATGCAGGGTTATGATTCGGTCGCCATGGACGTTGATCTCGAGATCGGTGGGAACGATCAGACTTTCAATATGCTTGTTGGACGCACACTCATGCGTGAGATCAAAGGCAAGGAGAAAATGGTGATGACGATCAAGTTGCTCGCAGATGCGACTGGCAAAAAGATGGGCAAGACTGAGGGCAACATGATTTCTCTGGCCGACAGTGGTGAGGAGATGTATGGCAAGGTGATGAGCTGGACGGACGGGATGATTTTGAGCGGGTTCGAGCTTTGTACGGACGTGCCGGTGAATGAGATCGTCGAAATTGGCAAAAAGATGGAAGCGGGAGAGAATCCTGTGGAGTTCAAGCACCGCTTGGCCTACGAAATCGTTGCCGGCTTCATTGATGATGCTTCTGCAGATCACGCCGCCGAGCAGTTTATGAGCGTCCATAAGGCCGGCGAGGTTCCTGATGACGTCTCGGAACTCTCGGTCGGTGCAGGCATGACGCTGGCTGATGTCCTCGTTGGTTCCGAACTCGTTCCTTCAAAGGCCGAGGTGCGTCGGCAAATCTCGCAAGGTGGAGTGAAAGTCGACGGAGTTGTTGCCGAAGATCAGATGATGATGGTGAAGGCAGGTTCGATTATCCAGAAAGGAAAGAGATTTTTTGTGCGCGCTGTCTAATATGTACGCACTTGACCAAGCAAAAAAAGAGATCCTTCTGTCGCTTAAAAAAGCGCTCGGGAAAACATATTCGGTCACGCCGGATATGCTGGTTACTCCGCCCAAGCCGGAGTACGGCGATTTGAGTTTCCCGTGTTTTGATCTGGCTAAGGGGATGAAGCGGAACCCTGCAGAAATTGCCATAGAGCTGTCCGCGAAAATGGCGCCCATGCCATTAGTGCCAAAAATCACGGCGCTTGGCCCGTATGTGAATTTTACGTTTGACGATGTGGCGTTTACCGAGCACGTTCTTTCCGATATTTCAAAAATGAAAGCTCGCTACGGCAAATCAACCACCGGCAAGGGCAAGAAAGTACTGGTCGAGTACGTCAATTTCAACACGCACAAAGAAGTGCACGTTGGCCATCTCAGAAATCTCACGCTCGGCAAAGCTGTGGTGAACATTTTGCGAATGAATGGTTTTGACGTGACTCCCGTCTCGTATATTAACGACCTCGGCAACAATGTTGCTCGCTGTTTGTGGGGCCTGATTCATCTGCATCCAGGCGAGGAACCGCAAGGGGACAAGTTGAATTTCCTTGGCCGAGTGTACACGGAGGCCACGCTGGCGATTGGCGAGGATGAGGCCAAGCGCGCGCAAGTTTCTGAGATCCAGCGGAAGCTCGAAAACATGGAGGGCGATGTAGTTCCTCTTTGGAAAAAGACGCACAAGTGGTCCATGGACGGCATGAAGGAAATTTTTGGCGACTTTGCTTTGGAACTTGACAAGATTTATTTGGAACACGAAATCATTGCGGACACGCATGAGATTGTGAAGCGTTTGCTGACGGAAGGAATTGCGCGTGTTTCAGAGGGGGCGGTGATTGTTGACCTTGAGGCTGAGGGATTAGGCGTGAATCTCCTGCGCAAATCTGACGGCACGCTTCTTTATAATGCGAAGGATCTAGCGCTCGCTTATAGAAAAGAAACTGATTACGCTGCTGACCGTTCGATTATTGTGGTGGACGCCCGGCAGGCGCTTGCTTTCAAGCAACTGTCAGCCACGCTCAAACGCATGGACTTCCCGCGAGAAGTGATTCATCTTGCGTTTGATTTTGTAACCTTGCCGGAAGGTGCAATGAGTTCGCGCAAGGGGAACATTGTTCGTTGGACGGAACTGCGGGATGCCATGAAAGAGAAGCTGGTCGAGTCTACGAAAACCCGTCATCCGGAATGGCGGGTGCGGAAGATTGAAGCCACGGCGCGCGCGCTGACGTACTCGGCCGTGACGTTCATGATGCTCCGCCAGGATCCGGACAAGATCATTACGTTTGATATGGATGAGGCCATGGCCACGGACGGTTTTACCGGCCCGTATCTCCTCTATACCATTGCGCGCATTGAGAGCATAAAAAAGAAGGCGCCGATGAAACTTTTGTCTGCCCCAGCTTTGCTGACGCATGAGAAAGAACGGGAGCTGATGCGATTGCTCGCAAAGTACCCGCTCATTCTTGCACAGGCCGGCGCGCAGTATCGCCCGTCCACCATTGCCCAGTACGGTTTTGATCTGGCGCAAAAGTTCGCGGGTTATTATGAGGTGGCTAGGATTATTGACGAATCGAACCCGGAATTGTCAGGCGCCCGCTTGGCACTGGCCGATGCGGTACGGCAGGTGTTAGCAAATCTTTGCGAGGTCTTGGGGCTTGTGATAGTGAAGGAGATGTAAGTGAAGAACAGATAAACACAGATCGAGTAAACACGACAGATTAAACACAGATATTATATGGCAAAAAATACGGGGGGAGAGACAATAATAGCTCGTGGGGTTCGGATAGAAGGGGATTTTATTGCCGAAGGCGATATCATCATTGAAGGCGAGGTGAGAGGGAAGATTTCTACGGCAGGGGATTTGCGGATCGGCGAAGATGCGCACGTGGAGGCAGATATTAAGGCGGTCAACGCGGTTATTGCTGGAGACGTTCACGGCAATATGGTGGTAGAGTCCAGACTTGATCTTTTAGCATCCTCTCATGTTTCGGGCGATGTAAGGGTGGACACGCTGGCGGTAGAAGCTGGCGCGCAGGTGAATGGCACGATTCATATGGGCGCGGAGGAAGTAAAAACTAAGAAAAAAGGGAGTGAGGAGTAAGTGTGTACTCCTACATTTACGATGAATCTCTTGAGGACCGCCGGCATGAGCGGGAAATCGCTCTGGTTGAAACGCGGTTGACGGATCTTGGCATCACCGGGAAAATTGTCCGCCTGGCGCTTTTTCGTGATGCCGTGCGCGTGATGCGGGAGGAAGTGCGTTCAGGGATCACTACCATTGTTGCCGTGGGCAATGATGAGACGCTATATCGGGCGATTGAAGCGGTGGGGGATTCAAAAGTGGTTGTGGCCTTTATTCCGATTGGCTCAACCACGCCCATGGCGGATCTCCTTGGTATTCCACAGGGTATGGCCGCGTGCGATATTCTTTCCGCAAGATTAGTGGCGGATATGGATTTGGGCGAGGTAAACGGACGCCGGTTTCTGCACGCCGCTAAGCTTGACGGTACGCAGGCCACGGTGTTGTGCGACGGTCTTTTCACGGCTATTCCTTTGAAGAAATGTACAATGGAGATCAGGAATTTGTACCATCCTGACGCTGTTGCCAGCGCGGATCCCACGGACGGGAAGCTGACGCTAGTGATCCGCGTGCCAAGATTTTCTTTACTAAAAAAACGGGAAGATGTGAGTATTATCCCGTTTAAAAAGGCGCGTTTTTTCCTGCAAGGCGGGGGCACTATGGTGGTGGACGGAGAAGAAGTAACGGCCGAAGAATTTGATGTGCGGGCTATTCCTGGGCGTTTGCGTCTGGTGACGGGGAAAGAACGGAAATTTGGAGTTTGATCTTTTTGAGGGTGAGGAGGACATGGACGCCAAGGATAACAAGAATGAGAGAGAGGCCGGCGCTCACCATGCAATATTTGCAAATGGCGTGAATTACAAACAGCTGAAGCCCCACGAGCCAGGCCGAGGTGAAGATGCTGGCAATACTGAGGACGGAAACCGCCGTGAGCGCGTGCTCAACACCAAATTCGCGGTAGACGAGCGCGCCAAAAAACATGGTGATGTAGAAGAGCATACCAATCAGCGAGAGAGGAATTCCGAAGACGCTGGAGTACGCGCTCTGTGAAACCGTTTCACATCCGCTTGAGGCCCCGCACCTGAGCGGAGTGCCGAATACTTTGTGCGCGGTCAGGTATCCGGAGTCCATGAGGCCAAGCATGGCGAGCGCCATAATGCCTCCAGCTACGCGTCTTAGTCCCTGGTCAATTTTTGTCATAATAAAG
Organism: Patescibacteria group bacterium; assembly: GCA_041660165.1. Taxonomy (GTDB): domain Bacteria; phylum Patescibacteriota; class Patescibacteriia; order UBA9934; family UBA9934; genus JAGORL01. Next base: position 92,947 of record JBAZWW010000002.1, read on the forward strand.
CGATAGTACTACTGCTTGCGGGGTGTGTACAAATGCACCGCCTTTGAGACGCCGGTGCTATACTCCTAAACACAACATATAGTGTGTGCCACTTATGCACACCACTATATGCTGGAAATCGCGTATGTCCTGTGTTCTGAAAGAATACCGTTGCCACGGGTGCCAAAAACTCCTTTTTAAGGGAGTCATCGTGGATAGCGTGATTGAGATAAAATGCCGGACGTGCCACGCCCTCAATACTATTGAGGAGCGCAGTGCGAACGAGTATTTGTGCGGGATTGTGCCGTGTCCGCATAGGGTGCCGGTTGGGAAAACCTAGAAAAATCCATAAGAAGCTCCAGAAGCTCACCCCAGGTGAGTTTTTATTTATTTCTTTTATGAATGAAGCGCTCAAGCAGACAGGAGCCACGGTGGACGTGGGGAAGACCATTGGCGAATACCTGGCCAAGGCCGATTGGCGGGTCAATGCCAATTCGAATCAAGGATTTTCGCTTGGCGGGATGATTTTGAACACCGCCGGAAAGGTGACCGCCAATTATTGGCTGTCGCATGTCTACCCGTCCGCAGTGGGTGAGGCGCACCGAGACGGCTCGGTTCATATTCATGACTTGGATATGTTTTCCGGCTATTGCGCTGGCTGGAGCCTCCGCGCCTTGCTTGAGGAGGGTTTTAACGGCGTAGCGGAGAAGATTGAGTCCGGTCCGCCAAAGCATCTGTCTTCCGCGGTGGCGCAAATGGTGAATTTTCTTGGCACGCTCCAGAACGAATGGGCTGGCGCGCAGGCCTTTTCCAGTTTTGACACGTACCTGGCTCCCTTTGTGAAAAAGTATGAGCTTGAAATGCGGGAAGAGCTGACCGCTTCCGGGGCCACGTTTCCAAGCGAGGCAGACCTTGAAAAATATATTGAGGATCGGGTGTATAAGTACGTTCACCAGCAAGTACAATCATTCGTCTTTAATTTGAACATTCCCTCGCGCTGGGGGACGCAGACGCCGTTTACCAATATCACGCTTGACTGGGATTGTCCGGACGATTTGAAGCCGAAGCGTTTGTTGCTCGGTGGAAAACCCTTTGCGTATACCTTTGGCGAACTAGGGAAACAGATGGACATGGTTAACCGCGCGTTCATTGAGGTTATGATGAAGGGTGATGAAAAAGGAAGGACGTTTACGTTTCCGATCCCTACCTATAACGTGACTAAGGATTTTGCCTGGGAAGATCCTAAGAACCTTCCGCTTTTCGAAATGACTGCCAAATACGGCACGCCGTATTTCCAGAACTTTGTGAATTCTGATTTGAACCCTGGTGATGTACGAAGCATGTGTTGCCGGTTGCAGTTGAACCTAAATGAACTTAGAAAGCGCGGAGGCGGGCTCTTCGGCTCAGCGGAAATGACGGGTTCGATCGGCGTGGTCACGGTGAACGCAGCGAGAATCGGTTATGAATACAAGGGCGACCGGGAAGGGTTCATGCGGCGCATTGGCGAACTCATGGAACTTGGTAAAACCTCGCTTGAAATTAAACGCAAAGTAATTCAGGAATGGATTGATGTGGGCCTGTTCCCGTTCACCAAGCGGTATCTTGGTTACTTGCGCAATCACTTTTCTACTATCGGCGTGAACGGTATCAATGAAGCGATCAGAAACTTTACGGATGATAAGGAAAATGTAGCTACGCCATGGGGCCAGGCATTTGCAACTGAGATACTCGACTTCATGCGTCTCAAACTTGCTGACTTCCAGGAAGAGACAAAACACTTCTATAACCTTGAAGCCACGCCAGCGGAAGGTGCAACCTACCGCTTTGCAAAGGAAGACCAAAAGCGGTTTGCGGGCATTCTCCAGGCAGGAACGTTTGAAGCGCCGTATTACACTAATTCATCTCAGCTTCCTGTGGGTTATACGGATGATGTGTTCCTGGCGCTTGAACTTCAAGATGCCCTTCAGACAAAATATACCGGTGGAACCGTCTTCCACGCGTACATGACGGAACGTTTGCCAAGCGGAGAGCACTGCAGAAATCTAGTGCGGAAAATTTTGTCTCGCTTCCGGCTTCCGTATATTACGATCACACCTACGTTCTCTATCTGCCCTAAGCACGGTTACCTCACGGGGGAATGGGACTGGTGCCCCAAGTGCGATACAGAGAAGGGCGTGTCTCAGGCTCCGCGTCTAGATCCCGTGATTCGCTTGAAGCACGAAAGCGCGCTCTCCGCTAAATAATTATTGTCTTTATAAAAACGCTTCTATGGATTCCCTGAATAGTGCCGTGGGTTGCGAGGGCCAGGCTACACTCCCGGAGAGGACGCGGTGCGAAGTGTGGACGCGCGTCATGGGCTATCACCGTCCCGTGGCCTACTTCAACATCGGCAAGAAGTCAGAACATTATTCACGCAAGCATTTTGACGCCTGCGTTGACGGCAATTCCGCGTTTTCGGCGCAGTACGCTCCGGCAACTGCGGCCTTATGCTAATCTCCGGCATCCAGCCCTGCACCTTCCTTGACTATCCGAACAAAACGGCCTGCATAGTCTTCACGCCGGGGTGCAATTTCCGTTGTGCGTATTGTCATAATCCCGAATTTGTTCTCCCTGAGCGGATTGCAAAATTACGGCCAAACTTCATTCCAGAGGAGACGTTCTTCCGGTTTCTTGATCGGCGGACAGATCTCCTTGACGGGGTGGTAGTAACGGGAGGAGAACCAACGCTCATGCCGGATTTGCTTGAGTTTTTGCGCAAGGTGAAGGACAAGGGGTTTAAGACAAAATTGGACACAAATGGCAATCGTCCGGCGGTGCTCAAGCGTGCGCTTGACGAAGGACTTGTTGATTACGTGGCCATGGATGTGAAAACCAGCTTGGCCGAGTATAAAAACCTGGCCGGCATTCTGGCTGACCCTGATAAGATTGCGGAAAGCATTGAGATTCTTAAAGCAAGTCCGGTTGAGAGTGAATTCCGCTGTACCATCCTCAAAGAGTTTCATCCGCAGAGAGTCCTTGATGACATGGCAGAGCTTCTGGCGGGTGCTAAGATTTTTTATCTCCAAAAGTTTAGACCAGGCGTGACCCTCAAAGAAGAGGCGGGGGGATACCATCCATTTACGAACGAGGAAACGGAGGAGATTGCAAATTTCTTCCGCCAGACCGTTCCTAGTGTTATTATTCGAGCATAATATGAAATATACATCTGAGCAGTTGGTGTGGGTCAGTGCGCGGTTTGCCATGGGCTTCATTTTCTTCTGGGCGTATCTTGATAAGCTGTTCGGACTTGGTTTTGCTACGGCGTCCGGCAAGTCATGGCTTGACGGCGTTTCACCAACTACGGGTTTCCTTGGCCACTCATCGGGCTGGTTTGCGGGTGCCTTCCAGGCGCTTGCGGGGAGCGGGGTGGTTGATGTCCTCTTCATGTTTGGGCTTCTGCTTATTGGCCTGGCGCTTCTTCTTGGTGTTGGCATGCGCGTGGCTGGCTGGGCTGGCGCACTCATGGTGCTCCTCATGTGGCTCGCTAAGTTTCCGCCGGTCCAAAACCCCATCATTGATGAACACACGGTCTATCTCATTGTTCTTATCGGCCTTGCCGTGACAAGCACAAAGCCCGGTCGGATTTTTGGCCTTGGTCAGGCGTGGGCAAAGACGGCTCTCGTGAAGAAATACCCTGTACTCGAATAAGCTTCCCAATCTTCAAAAGAAAAAGCATCCGGAATTCCGGATGCTTTTTTTTTGTTGGGCTCTATTTTTGAGTTGTAGTATCTACAGGTGGTGTGGCCGGAGCTTGCTCTGCCGGAGTAGCGGTCGTAAGCGCGTCATCAAGGAGTTTCTTAAAGGCCGGATATCCATTTGGATTATCAATGGTCTTGCCATTCAAGAAGAACGTAGGCGTGCCGTTAATGCCGGCGCGGACTCCGCCCTGGTAATCTTTGGTGACGGTTGTCTTGCTCTCATTGCTGTTCATGTACTTCTCAAAGTCATCTACATTGAGGCTGAGGCTTTTTGCATAGCCCTTCAGCGTCTCGCGGGGATCGGGCTGGTCTACCCAATCGCTTTGCTTGGCGAACAAGAGCTGGGCATATTGAAAGAACTGTCCCTGTTTTCCAGCGGCCTCTGAGGCCCGGGCGGCAATTTCTGCATTAGGGTGTTTGGAGTAAATGGGGAAGTGGCGGAAAACGAATCGAACCTTGTCCGAGTAATCCACCATCAGTTTTTCCACGAGCGGAGCATATGCTCCACAGGCCGGACATTGGAAATCTGAGTACTCGACTAGTGTAACGGCTGAATCAAGCTTACCCGTCACGTGATCCGTGGGCAGGATGTCATTGGCCAGGGGAGAGCCAACCTGCGTGCTGTCCTGCATCTTGGCCACGAGGACAAGGAAGCCGAGGACGGCAACGATGCCAACTGCCCAGGCAACGATGGTCCCAACCTTCTTCATAACCGTTTGTTTATCCATTTGCATAGTAGGAAAAGGGTAGCACAGCCCCATAAAAAACAAAACGACCCCACTTCGTCCAGCTGAGCTGGACTACGTTGGGGGTCGCTTTGGTGCGCGAGAGAGGACTCGAACCTCCACACCATTGCTGGCACCAGCCCCTCAAGCTGGCGTGTCTACCATTTCACCACTCGCGCATAGCTCAATGAACGCGAATACTATACTTGAGGAATCGGCCCTTGGCAAGAAGGTTTTCGTCTAGTACACTGACGCGGATTTGGAATTTGTTCATGGACGCTTAGCTCAGCTGGTTAGAGCGACTCGTTTACACCGAGTAGGTCGAGGGTTCGAACCCCCCAGCGTCCACCACGGGCCCTTAGCGCAGCTGGTAGCGCGTTTCCATGGCATGGAAAAGGTCACCGGTTCGATCCCGGTAGGGTCCACCACAAGAAGATGTCTCGAACAGAGATGTCTTTTTGTTTTTTGGGGTACAATGGCCGTAAGGAATTCTTTGACGAGCGATTTATGATTATTCGCATTTTGATCGGCGCGGGTGTTTCGCTTGCTGGTTTGCTTATTGTTTGGAAAACGCAGATCATGCTGGATTCTGTGGGGCCTATTGAATGGGCAGAGAAGACGTTTGGCGGGGGAGGGTCTAGGTTGTTTTATAAACTTTTGGGGACGCTGATCATCCTTATCGGCTTCCTGGTAATTACGAACCTCTTTAATACTATTGTGGGCGGTGCCGTTTCGTCAGTGTTTGGCGGAGCTAAACAGTACTAGGTATGGCTGGAAGCGACTTTCTTCATCCCGAACGACTAATGGACGCTGGTGGCGTTCGTTACGGCATGCACGTTGCAGATATTGGGTCCGGGGCCAGCGGACACCTTGTCTTCCCGCTGGCTGAGAGAGTGGGAGAGGAGGGGAAGATCTACGCTGTTGATGTCCAGCCCGGGGCACTTGAGATGATTGAGGGTCTTCGCCGGCTGAGAGGGGTACATCATTTGCAGACCGTGTGGGGCGATGTTGAGGCTGAGAATGGCATCAATATTCCCGAACAATCACTTGATCTGGCCTTCCTTGTGAACACGCTCTGGACGCTGAAGAACCATGCCTTTGCCATTGAGCAATTGCGCGGGCTGATGAAGAATGACGGCCGGATTGTTGTGCTTGAGTGGAATCCTCAGACCCCGCATCCGCTGGCTCCGCCCAAGGAATTACGGCTTTATGATGAGCCGTGCGACGCCCATTTTTCCAAAGGCGGATTTCACCCTGTGGAAGCTTTTCGTTTGAACCCTTGGCAATGGGGCAGGATTTATGTACCCTCCCGGGCAATATGATGAAACTTTTGACCGTCTCTTTCTGGTTCCAGAATCCTCCGCTCGCCATGAGTTCTGCGTTCAATGGCGGTTTCTTTATCTTCTTTGCTCTTTTGGCCATTGGCGGAGCGTTACTCAGTATTCTGAGCAAGCGCTCGCTCAAGGACGCCTATGATAAGCAAGCGTTCCGCATGAGCGCCGCCATGATGGGCTGGCTGTCCTTCTTGGGCTTTGTCTGGCTTTTTAACTCTTTTGAGGAAGTGCAGATCTTTGGCGTCAGAGCCTGGTTTCTGCTGTGGGTGCTTGTGGCCATGGCCTGCATTATCCGCGTGGTGAAGTTTGTGAAAAAGGATGCGCCCAAGCTTCGAGAAACAAATGCGTCGAGGTCTGCGGTGAACGCGTACTTGCCTCGGAGAGCTCGCTAGTCTCCACCCTGAGGCTAACGCCGAAGGGTCCGACCCTCTCCGCAGTGAGAGCCGGATCCTTCGCTCTCGCTCAGGATGGGATCTTATACTTATGGTCGAAGTCAGAAGAAGAACCGGAAATCATGGCGAGGATCTAGCTGCGGAGTTTTTGATAAAAAAAGGTTACGAAATTTTGGATCGTCAGTTCCTGACTCGATTAGGCGAACTCGATCTCGTGGCCCGTGACGGCCGGGAGATCGTTTTTGTTGAAGTGAAGGCTCGTCACGGCGCCGAGTTCGGCCACCCCGAAGAATCCGTGACCCCCAGCAAGTTGCGCAAAATCGCCAACACCGCTCAGCTCTACGTTCGCCAAAAAGGCTTGCTCGACATACCCTTTCGCATTGACGTGATCGCCATTCGGCTCGATCTAAGCCCGATTGAGATTGTGCACTTGGAGAATGTTTCGTAGACTCATTGATAGAATGAAAACTGACGGAGTATGTACATCGTCACAGCCGGCAAGGCCTTTAATGATATAGACGCTTACGGGTGCGCCATTGCTTACGCCGAGTTATTGCGGTTTGAGGGTAAGGAGGTGAAGGCCGTATTCATTGGACCGCTTAACCACTCGGTAACCCCTCTCGCGATTGAACAGGGAGGAGAGTATTTGGCGCAGTGTTCGCCGACTGCTGATGACCGGGTTGTGTACGTTGATCTTTCTGATGCGAGGCATTTTGCGTTTCCCGACCTCAATGAGTCGCAGATTTTTGAAATTTACGATCACCACTACGGCTTTGAGGACTATTGGGCTCCGCGTTTGGGCGAGCGGTCTCACATTGAACGTGTTGGTGCCGCTGGGACACTAATTTGGGAAGAATTCGTGAAGCGCGGTTTCTCGAAGAGTATCTCATCTTCAAGCGCGAATCTTCTCGCGCTCGCCATTTTGCAGAATACGTTAAACTTTACTTCTTCGGAGACCAACGGACGCGATCACCAAGCGTTCGCCGAACTCGCGCAGTACCTGACGATGGCGAGCGGCTGGCAGAAACGGTACTTTGACGAGTGTTCTAAGGGCGTGCATGAGCATTTTGCAGAAACACTCGAAAACGACACGAAGAAAATTGAAAAATATTTTGGTGCTCAAGACTTTATTTTCTCGCAGTTGGAGATAACCGAGGAGCCGATTGCGTTCATCGATCAGTATAAGGATGAGATCGATGCTTTTTGGTCGATGTTCCCGAATGGTCGTCATCTCATAAACATTGCTGACATCTCATCGAAGACGTCACTTTTGTATTCTGATGATGCTCAATGGTTGTTTGAGGCGCTTCGATCAATATTCCCGGAGGTGACCCGAACCTCGGAGTCGTGGATTGAGATTCCGATTCATCAACGAAAGCAGATATTGAAATTGTTCAATGCGAATCCGATAGCCCACCTCTAGATCCTTCGCCTACGCTCAGGATCTGATGCACATGAATCCGATCCTAGACTTGCACGATTTGGTTCTTATGGTATCCTCTCTGCATAAGAACTCGGCCAGTGGCCGGGTTCGTTGCTTAAATAGAGATATGTCCAGCCCCATTGAACAAGCCATAAGACAGATTTGCGAGGAAAAGGGATTGAGCTATGAGTCCGTCATTGAGACGATTGAGTCGGCTCTCTCAGCTGCTTACCGAAAAGATTTTGGCGATAAGTATCACAACCTTGAGTCTGAGTTTGATCCGGAGACCGGCGGGGTTCGGGTTTTTGACGTGAAGACGGTGGTTGAGGATATTTCGGAAGAGGAACTCGAAGAAGTCCGCAAGAAGGAGGCTGAAGAATCCGCTGCGCGTGAAGCCCGCCGAGCTTTGGGCGAGTTCATGCCGGTTGAGGTGCAGTCGCCAACTGATGAAGTCCCGAAATACAACCCAAAGACCAACGTCATGCTGTCTGAGGCGAAGATTTTGAAGGGCGGATCAAAGGTGGGGGATGTGCTCAGAACAGAGCTGCCAATTCCTGGCGAGTTCGGTCGTATGGCAGCGATGACCGCCAAGCAGGTCATTACGCAGAAATTGCGCGAAGCAGAGCGCGAAATTATCTTTAGCGAGTTTAAGGGTGTTGAGGGAACGGTTATTACGGGAACTGTGCAGAGACGCGAGGGACGCATTGTTTTGGTTGACATTGGTAGAACCGCCGGCATCTTGAAGCCGGAAGACCAGATGTTGAGCGACCGCTACCGTTCGAACGACCGTTTGCAGGTGTATGTTCGCGAGGTCTCGCTCGGCCCGCGCGGTCCGCAGATTTTGCTGTCCCGCACGCATGAGGCGCTCGTCAAGCATTTGTTTGAGGTAGAGATTCCAGAAATCGGCGAAGGCACGGTAGAGATCCGCGCCATTGCTCGCGAAGCTGGGGCGAGAACAAAGATCGCCGTCTCCTCGAAAGATCCTCAAATTGATCCTATTGGAGCATGTATCGGCCAGCGCGGAACCCGCATCCAGACGGTCATTGCGGAACTTGCCGGCGAAAAAATTGACATTATTGAATGGAATGACAATCCGAAGGAATTCATTGAGCACGCGCTTGCTCCAGCTAAGGTGGTTGGCGTCAACGTGAATGAAGAGGAGCGCACCGCTACGGTGCTTGTCATCCCCGAACAGTTGTCACTTGCCATTGGCCGTGGCGGACAAAACGTCCGTTTGGCTGCTCGGCTGACGGGCTGGAAAGTGAACATTCAGGAAGTGACGCCTGAAGGAGCGCCAATTGTCACTGCAGAACCCATTGAGGAACCCGCCGGCGAGACGCAAGAAAGCGAGGTTTCCAACCCCGCCCAGGTTACTGACGTGATACCGAGCGCCGAGTAACGTATGAACATCATTGGCGATATCCTGACCGCGCTCCTGTATCAGCCGATCTACAACATGCTGATCTTTGTATATGGCGTTTTTCCCTGGGGTGGATTAGGCCTTGGCATCATCGTTGTCACGCTCGTGATAAAAGTGCTGACGTTGCCACTCACGTATAAGTCAATGAAGGCACAGAAGGAACTTCAGGAAATCCAGCCAAAGATTGAAGCCATTAAAGCAAAGTACAAGGGAGACTCTGCCAAGCAGGAAGTGATGGCCAAGGAACTCATGGGCATCTACAAGCTCCACAACGTAAACCCATTCGCCTCTTGTTTGCCGACTATTCTCCAGTTAGTTGTGTTTATCTCATTGTTCAAAGCGCTCACGGCGGGCCTAAAATCAGTTGATCTTGGGCTCCTGTATCCGTTTGTTCATGATCCGGGGTTGTTGAGCCATATGTTTTTGGGCATGGACTTGGCCCACGTATCCATTCCTCTCGGTATCCTTTCAGCAGGGATGCAATACTTCCAGGCCAAACAAATGGTAGGAAGCCGTCCGCCAAAAGCGGTGAGACAGGGGCCGAACGGCTCGGAAGCTATGGATGAAGACATGACCGCTACCATGAACAAGATGACGCTGACCATGTTGCCGATCATGATGCTGGTCATGGGTGTTACCACGCTTCCGGGCGGTACCACGCTCTACATCTTTGTGAGCACGCTCATCACGTATCTCATGTATATCGTGTTCCTCCAGCCTCCGGCTCCCTCGGCGAGTACGCCGGCATCAATTGTTGGCGAGATCGTTTCATCAGAGAAGCGCACTTAGCACTTTCTCCATCCCGAGCTATGCGAGGGATCCGACCTTCACCGGTGAGGGTCGGATCCCTCCTGTCGTCGGGGTGGGATGAGGCATCGAGGTGTACACAAAGCCCGATGAGTTCGGGCTTTTGTGTTAGAATCGGTTGGCTATGCACCTCAAGAAGAGACTTTTGAAAACGTTATTTTTCGCTGCAGGGCTTGCTCTGGGCGCCGGCATCTTTGGGGTTTTGATTTATCGCACGGGGACGCACGACGTCCTTGTGAGTCTCTTGGCCTTTGGCGTTGTTCCACTTTTGGGCTTTATCGGCATTTCAATTCTTAACTTTGGCGTGTATACCTTTCGTTGGAAGTTGATTCTGGACCCCATGCTTGCGCCCGAGAAGCGGATTCCGTACTACAAAATGTTTTTGAACCGCATGAGCGGATTTGCCGCGGGCTATCTCACGCCCGCCGCCCAAGTAGCCGGCGAGCCGATCCGCGTGGCCATGCTTCATGGCGATGGTGTACCGGTGAAAGTGGCTACCAGTTCTGTGGTGCTTGATTTAGCTTTTGAGATAACTGCTTTTGTGACGTACGTTGCTATGGGCATTGGTTTTGCTCTTGTGCAGGGCCTTGGCACCGGCCCGGGATTATATTGGTCAGTGCTTTTTATTTCAGTTTTGCTGGTGTTCATGATTGGTTTTTTTGTAGCAACCATCACAGGCAATGGCTTCTTTCACCACATGCTCAGGGTTTCAAGATTAAGCCGTTATAAGGCTATTGCGAGTTTTGAGCATTGGCTCATAGAAACGGAAATTCTGATGAGCGAGTTTTTTGTGGGAAGAACCGTGCGCATCCTGGTCGTTATTGGCCTGTCCCTCATTATGGCTACGTTTAAGGCGGTTGAAGCTATTTTCATTGCCCACTTCTTTGGGGTGAACATCAAGATCACGGACGCGCTTCTCATGAGTACGCTTCCGGGGGTAGCGCTTCTCTTGCCGGTGCCTGCTGGCCTTGGCGTGTATGAGGGAAGCAACACGGCGCTGTTTGACCTTCTGCATCTTCCCATCAATCCGGTGGCGTACACGATCGTTATCCGCCTGCGTGACTTTTTGTTCATCGGCATCGGTGTTTGCTACGCTGTGATTCGGGGCGAAGCGTTATTTTTCAAGAAGTATGACGGAAAGTCTTGAGCGATCAATCGTCCGTACCGTTGCCTATTTTTCGCATTTTTCGTATCCGCTGACTTCTTTCGAGGTTTGGAAATGGCTCCTCATGCCTGAGCGCAAGTATTCTTTGGCCGAGGTCTCTCTTGCACTTGACGAATCTTCATTGCTCGAAAAATCATTATCACGGCATGGAGGATTCATTGGTCTCGGTAATGTAGAATTACAGGCGAGCGACCGGCGGGACAGGCTGAAGGATGCTCTTCGAAAATATGAGAAATTAAACACTTTTCTGAGGTTCCTCTCTCGATTACCGTTTATTGAAGGAATCGCCGTTTGTAACTCGCTCGCTTTTCATCACACCACAAGCGAAAGTGATATTGATCTCTATATTGTGACCAAGCCCAAGAGGACATGGTCCGCCAGACTATGCTCCACTTTTCCCTTGATGCTTTTGAGACAACGGCCGGGAGAGACATTGGTTGACCCCTTGTGCCTCAGTTTTTTTGCGTCGAGTACGGCTATGAATCTTGAACCCATCAAAATTGCCGAGCAAGATCCGTATTTGGCGTATTGGGCTATGACCCTCATTCCGCTCGTTGACCGTTCTGGTTGTTATCGGGAATTCGCCGAAATCAACGAATGGGCTCGCGCTGTTTTACCGCATGCTGAGCCGGTGAAACGCGCGCCGGCTTTTCGGCCAATGACTCGGCGGGTGTTCATACCCATCCCGCTCAAGGAGGTGCTCGCTCGAAAACTCCAAGAAGATCGTTTTCCGCAAAAGATTCGCTCGCTGATGAATTTGGATACTCGTGTGATCGTGAATGAGCACATGCTCAAGTTTCATGATGATGACAGACGCTTAGAGATCGCCTCGGCCCTTGATGAAAAAATGAAAGCCTTCGTATGAAACTGGAAAAACAACATGCTTTGACCGTTATTCTCACCGCCTTTGCCTTTCTTCTTCCTTGGCAGGCTAGGTATATGTTTGCGTCAAGTACTATTGCCGGCTCCGGCACTGAGTACGGCGTGATGAGCGTGTACGTGACGGAAGTATTTTTAGTCCTCGGCCTGTTGCTTGCCTATGGATTCATGGGCTGGCCTAAGCTTGAAAAAGCGAATAAGACGCCTGCTCTCCGCGCGCTCGTTCTCATTGGCGTTATCGCGCTCAGTGTCATTTTTTCAACGCACCTCAGCTTATCCTCTGCACTTTTCATCCACCTTTTCTCTGCGCTTGTTTTCTTCTTGGCGCTTCTTGATTCCCGCGTGAACTTGAGGGCGGTTATTGCCGGTTTTTGCGCGGGGCTTGTTCCCTCAGTCATCCTTGGTTTTTTTCAAGTAATAACTGGAGGGTCCGGTGCTTCAACGCTTCTTGGTCTTGCCTCAAGAGACGCTACCCATCCTGGTGATGCGGTGATCGTGCTCTCTGGCGGAACGCGGGTACTGCGCGCGTATGGATCTTTCCCGCACCCGAATATTTTTGGCGGATACTTGGCAGTTGGCGCGGTTGGGTCAGCTATCCTGTATTTGCGTGAAAAGGTTCAATTGAAGAAGAATATTTTCATGGCGGTATTTTTCGTACTCATGTTTGGTTTGCTCCTCACGCTTTCACGTTCCGCCGCTCTTGGTCTGGCGCTTGGCACTGGTCTTTCGCTTCTGGTCATTCGCATGAAGAACGTTGCTACGGCGCGGATTGCCGTTATCCCGATTGCCGTTGTGGTGATCGGCATCGCGGTCAGTGCAACGATTTTTGCGCCTGGTTTGGTGGCTGATACTCGGGGCGGGGGAGCCACGGAAGTGCAATCGCTGGTTGAACGGGGGTCACAGTATGTGGATTTTTTTCACCTGGAAACGGTTGCCACCATCCCGCAACTCTTTATTGGTCATGGCTTTGGCGGATACGTTTTTGATTTGGCCTCTGAGTATCCGAACCGCAGTGTTTGGGATTACCAGCCCATTCACAGCGTTCCGCTCCTCATCCTTGAGGAAGTTGGCTTGCTTGGTGCCATCGCGGCCATTTACTGGGCGTCGAGCATTGATAAGATGAACTTTGCCCGCTTCCCTAACCGCGATGCCGTGTCTGCCTTTGCCATGGGCAATGTGGTGCTAGTCATCCTCTTTTTCGATCATTACTTGTGGTCTTCCTACGCCGGTTTGTGCCTGCTCGCATTCGTGATGGCGTTAACCGTGCGCATGGGCGAAGATGAGCGTTCTTTATAGACAGAGGCCCGAGGAATCATTGACGACAGCTCGGAATAGCATTTTTTGGGAGGCCAATATCCAAAGTATTTTCAGAAAATAGTTTGGCCGACCGAAAATGCCCGAGCCGAGTCAATGATTCCTCGGGCCTTTCCATTTAAAGATTTTCACTATAAGCTTTTCATAGGAGGCATCATGTACTTTCGCCACAGCCGAGGGATGTGGATTCCGGTGGAGTTAGAGCCGGGAGACCGCGTAGTGGTGGACGGCAAGACGCGCATTTTTCGCGCCGTGAAGTACTTGTCAGCGCCGAGCCGGGTTCGTCTTGGCCCTTTGCGCAACTTGGCCATGGGCTTGGTACAACCCCGCTGGGAGCGCCTGTGGATGAAGCTGTCAGACGGCCGGCACGTGGATCAGCTGGCCCTGCCGGGCACGCTTGATGCTGTCTTCCCTGACGGTGATCAACCGCTCGTCCTCATCAGACGGGTATACGGACCGTTGGCGCTTGGCGGACAGGCTTTGGAGTGGCGTGAGGACACTGACGCCGGCCGGCGCATCCTCAAACAACGCTCGTGGAGTGCGGGCGTGCGTACCGGTTCCGTGGGTCCTTCTTGAGCATCTGCTTGAGGAGGGCCTGTTTCGTTTAAAAAACGCAACGCCGCCCATCGTGGAGACGACGTGCGGCGGACGGAGTAGCGGCGACCGAGTGGTCGCTAGTTGTAGACGTAGATCGTGTACACGGTCTGTCCCTTGCGGACGCGGGTGTAGACGATGACCACCACCAAGGCGGTCACGATAGGGGCCAGGATGATCCCGGCCACGTTTTGAATGAACCAGACCGCTGTTTGGGCGGCGATTTCCCACGTGGCGAGAAGTTTTTTTGCGGTCATTTTTAGACCCTCCAAATGGGTGAGATCTCGAATCGTTACAATTAAAATTGTACCACAAAAACGGCCTTTTGTCAAGGCTGTTTTTGTTTATTCATTGCTAATATTAGCCTTATTCTGTCTCTTTATCGAGAATTCGCTCTAAGACGAAGAACCCGTGTCTTACCTTGCTAGGCTTGATCTCGCGCTCCCGTTTCATCCGGAACCCTTGGCCCTCAAAATAGGCTTCCCAATCCTGTTGATTTTTATAGTTGTGCGGTCCATGGCTCAAAACCTCCGTATTTAGGAGCTTATCCATCATGACTGTGGTCTTCCGCTCCGCCTCTGTATCCACCAGATCTTCAGCCACAAACACTTTACCATTAGGCTTCAAGACTCGGCGGAGTTCTGCCATTACTTGGTCATGTTCGCTAGCGTCAATGTGATGAAGTACAAATAAGAGCGTAGCGGCATCAACGGAATTATCTGGAATTTCTTTCAGATCTCCGGCGTGGACGCTCTCATGAAGATACTGGACGTCTCTCCCAGATTCTTTGAGCCGGCGCTCCACGGGCGGGCCGTAATAATCATGCGGATCAACGCCGGTTACTTTGATACCGGGGAATTCGTTTAGGATCGCCTCCATTTCATGGCCTTTGCCAGCGCCAACACACAGCACATGTTTCCCGCTTTTATTTACTTCCGTTTTTGTAGCGCGTTCATCTTCCACGCCATGTTCTCCCATGGAGAGTTCATCGGGCGCTGTTTCTTCAGTGAAGGACATTTCTTTCATCATCCACTTGGCGCGTTCCCGCAGACTATTGTCAACGAACGGAAGTCTATTCGTTTCTCTAAAAAACTTGCTCGTTAAACTCTTCCGCCCGGGTTGGAATTCAGACATATGTTGAGATTGTAGCATATTGCTTCTAGCAATCTTGACAGTTGAGTGCCAAGCGGGCAAAATCGGGTCACTATGAAACTTCGACCACTTGGGAATCACGTGATTGTTGAGCCAGCGCTTAAGGAAACAAAAACTGCCTCCGGCATCATCATTCCGGACACGGCAGAGAAGGAACAGTCTGACCGCGGAACGGTTATTGCCATCGGTCCAGGAAAACTCACTGATCACGGCGCCCGCCAACCAATCGATCTCGTCATTGGTGCACAAGTGCTGTTTAAAAAGTGGGGCAAGGAAGAAGTTGAGATTGAAGAAGGCGGAATGAAGAAGAAGCTTCTTGTTGTGTCGGCCGACGATCTTATTGCTGTAATTGAAAATTAGTATGGCCAAGAACATTACTTTCAAAGAAGATGCTCGTTCAAAGATTAAAGCCGGTGTCGATAAGCTCGCGAATGCCGTGAAGGTGACGCTCGGCCCTACGGGACGCAACGTGATTATTGATCGAGGTTTTGGCGCTCCGCTCGTGACGAAGGACGGCGTAACGGTGGCCAAGGAGATTGAGCTGGCCGATAAGCTAGAAAATCTCGGCGCCACGCTCGTCAAAGAAGTCGCCAGCAAAACGAACGATGTAGCTGGCGATGGAACAACTACTGCCACAGTCCTTGCCCAAGCTATAGTCGAGGACGGCCTTCGTGTCGTGACCGCCGGTGCTAATCCGCAGGCTTTGCGCAGGGGCATCGAAAAAGGTGTTCTGGCGATTGTTCAGCGCATCAAAGAAATTTCCGTGCCGGTGGCCGGTGACGCTATCAAGCAGGTGGCGAGTATTTCCGCCAATGATGCAGAGCTCGGCCAAATGATTGCCGAAGCCATGAAGAAGGTTGGCCAGGACGGTGTGATTACGGTTGAGGAGGGCACGAGCTTTGGTATCGAAGTGGACGTAGTTGAGGGCATGCAATTCGACAAAGGCTACATGACGCCCTACATGGTGACGAATGCAGAGCGGATGGAGGCTGAGTACAGCGATGTCCCGGTGCTGGTAACTGACCAGAAGATCAGCTCAATTCAGGATATTGTTCCCTTGCTTGAAAGCATTGCGAAAACCGGTAAGAAAGACCTGGTTATTATTGCCGAGGACGTGGAGGGCGATGCACTCTCCACGATCATTTTGAACAAGCTCCGCGGAGCGTTCAACATTCTTGCCGTCAAAGCTCCCGCTTATGGCGATCGTCGTAAGGCGATGCTCGAGGACATCGCTACCGTCACCGGTGCAACATGCATCTCGCCGGAGAAAGGAATGAAACTTGAGGGAGCAGGTCTCGAGATCCTCGGCCGTGCCCGCCGGGTAGTTTCGACGAAGGATACAACAACGATTGTTGAGGGTGCTGGCAACAAGCAGGTGATTGCTGATCGAGTGTCTGCCATCAAAATGCAGATTGAGCAGGCCACGTCAGATTTTGAAAAAGAAAAGATGCGCGAACGCATGGCTAAGCTGGCCGGTGGTGTTGCAGTGATCAGAGTAGGCGCTGCGAGCGAGGTTGAGATGAAAGAAAAGAAACACAGAATCGAGGACGCCGTGGCCGCTACGAAGGCCGCGATCGAGGAAGGAATTGTGGCAGGCGGTGGCGTTGCACTTATTCGTGCGAAGGAAGCACTCAAGTCACTCTCGCTTATTGGCGATGAAAAACTCGGTGCCGATATTCTCGACAAAGCGCTTGAAGCTCCCATCAGACAAATTGCCGAGAACGCCGGCAAAGAAGGCGGGATTGTGGTCGAGCACGTGAAAAACGCCACCGGCAACATGGGCTGGAACGCCGTTACCGGTGAAATGTGCGACATGGTTCTCTCCGGCATTGTTGATCCCGCTAAGGTTACTCGATCCGCACTCCAGAACGCAGCGTCGGTCGCCGTGATGATTCTTACGACCGAGGCCGCCATCACCGAAATTCCGAAAGATGAAAAGCCATCCGCCGGTGGAACGCCTGACATGGGCGGGATGTATTAGCGTATCAGACCCTGAGCCACTGCGAAGGGTCTAGAGGTGGCGCATTGGTTTAGGAAAGGACGGGGCCAACGCCTCGTCTTTTTCTTTGACATTTTCTTAAATTATCGGCACTATCCACAGTCAGCCGAGTCCATCGGTTGAACAGTTTTTGGGGGGATCGTGCATCACTTACTTCAGTTTCTCGGGGGAGGTTTTTACCTTCTCAACAAAGTCTTCTTCTCGTTCTCCGAGCGGGCGCGTCGGAAGGGCGACCAGGTAAAGGCAAGACAGTGGCGGATCGCCGCCTGGGCCGTCTACATTATTGGCTTGCCACCATGGGTGGCCATCTTCATCACCGAACACAACTGGATTGCCGCCTCCGTGGAAACGAGCGGTGTTCCGGCTATGGTGATGGGTCTCATTCTTGCTTTGCGGAGCGGCGAGAAGAAAATCGTTCCGCGGTGGCTCGATTACTTGGCGTTCATCTGCGTGCCGTTAGGATTCGTTTACAGTCTGTACGATTTTCATGGGCTGAATACGCTCAAGCAGTGGCTTGAGATCGGGCTCGTGGCGGGTTTTCTGATCGGGACCTACCAGCTTGCCAAGGAGCATCCAGGCGGTTACCTCTGGTACGTGCTGATGCACATTTCCTGTGGTTACCTCATGTGGGTAGAGAGCTATCCGTGGCTTCTTCTGCAACAGCTCGTTTCTCTCGGCTTCATTGCCGACGCCTACCTCACGCAACGACAGAAGCCTCGTACTGCGGGCTAGGCGTCGCTGATCCTGGTCGGGCTCGTCCCTCGTAGCTACCGTGGCTGCGAGGGCGTTTTGATTGGTGTGAATCTGTCCCGTTTTGTTCATCTGTGTTAATCTTTTCACGCTTATGTCCCACCTCGACAATAGAATCCACAATCTTGAAACCCGCCTTCAGCAGGCGTGGGATGCTTTGCGGTTGGAGGAAACTCGCGCTCGATCAGCGGAGATTGATGGGATTATGGGGGAGGGGGCGTTTTGGAATGATCAGAAGCAGGCGCGGACTATTTCGCAGGAAGGTTCGGACTTGAAGAAAGAACTGGCCATTTGGGACGGTTTCAAAAAAGAGCTGACTGATCTTGACGAACTCGTAAAACTGAACGAACTGGAGGGCGATGAGTCCATGAAGAAGTCAGCGGATGAGACGCTCGAAAAGCTTGAAAAACAATTTGCCGAGATGGAATTTCAGATGTTGCTCTCGGGGGAGTTTGATACCAGGAATGCGATCATCTCGATGCACGCTGGCGCGGGCGGAACGGATGCGAACGATTGGGTGGGCATGCTGTTGCGTATGTATACTCGTTTCGCCGAGAATCACGGTTGGACAGTGGAAGTACTCGATGAGTCGCGCGGAGAAGAGGCTGGTTTTAAAAGTATTACGATCGCTATTCGAGGAAGATTCGCCTACGGTTGGCTCAGATCCGAGCATGGCGTGCATCGCCTAGTTAGAATTTCGCCGTTTGATGCGGAGAAGATGCGCCATACCACGTTTGCACTCGTCGAGGTTCTGCCGGAGTTTGGCGAGGTGGATGAGAAGGCGATCGAACTCAATCCTGAAGATTTGCGGATTGATACCTTCATGGCCGGCGGAAAAGGCGGGCAGAGCGTGAACACTACTTACTCGGCCGTGCGCATCACGCATATTCCGACGAACACGGTGGTTACTTGTCAGAACGAGCGCAGTCAATTGCAAAATAGAGAGACGGCCATGCGGGTCTTGAAATCCCGGCTTTATAAGCTTATGGTAGAGGCCAGAGCCACGAAGCTTTCGGACGTAAAGGGCGAGCATAAGACAGCTGCTTGGGGCAACCAAATTCGTTCGTACGTTTTGCACCCGTACAAGATGGTGAAGGACCATCGTACTGATGTCGAGACGACTGATACGGACGCCGTCTTGAACGGCGAGCTGAAACTGTTTATGGAGGCGTTTTTGCGGAAGTCAGTGGAGCAGAGAATTTAGTGAGCGGTTCCCATCCTGAGCGAGAGCGAAGGATCCGCCTTTCCCAGCGGAGAGGGTCGGACCCTTCGGCCTAAGCCTCAGGGTGGGAGCCATCAATGACATTTATGAAAACATTAGTCACGGGCGGGAGCGGGTTCATTGGATCGCATCTGGTTGATGCGCTTGTTGAGGCGGGACATGAAGTCTCAATTATTGATTTGGTTGAGCCGAAGGATGACAGACGTAATGCCAAGGCCGAGTACATCAAGGCCGATATTCGCGACCCAAAACTGCCGGACATCATTGCTAAGATTTCGCCCGAGATTGTTTTTCATCTGGCTGCGTACTTGGATGATCGTGCTTCAGTGAAGGAGCCCGTTGAGTGCGCTTCGCATAATGTCCTTGGCGCCGTGAACGTGTTTGAGTCTGCTTTTAAGGCTGGCACCAAGAAAATCATCATGGCGTCTACCAGTGTGGTTTATGGTTTGCAGGACGTCATGCCAATACCGGAAACAGCCACGCCAAAACCCATGACGCCATACGGAGTTTCTAAACTTATCGGCGAGCGGTATCTGGCGTACTACGCGAACGAGCGCGGACTTGAAACTGCTTCAGTCAGATTCGGTAATGTGTACGGCCCTCGCCAAGACGGAAGCAAAGAATACGGGGCGATCACTATTTTTGCGAACAAACTTTTGCGAGGTGAGCAGATTTCGATTAACAATGACGGGATGACTTTGCGCGATTACGTTCATGTTTCGGATATTGTCAGTGCCTTGATGACGCTCGGCCAGAACAAAGCGTCCGGCGAGTATAACTGTGGAACCGGCATCGAAACTTCAACGATCGACGTCTATAAGATGGTTGCCGAAGCCGTAGGCTCAAAGCTCGAACCGCTTTTTCGTCCTGAAGTTCCTGACGCTATGAAACGCAGTGTCCTTGCCTCAAACAGACTGGCCAGTGACTTTGGCTGGAAGCCGAAGGTTGCCCTTGCCGAGGGCATTGCTTCCACGATCGCTTGGTACAAAGAACGCCTGTGATGAATTTTTCGGGAAAATTGCCTGCTCGCGCGGTGGTGACCGGCGGAGCGGGTTTCATTGGCTCGCATCTGGTTGATGCGCTTGTTTCGGCTGGCGTGGAGGTGCTGGTGATTGACCGCTCAGAAAGCCTGCGCGTACGCCATGAGAATCCAGGCGCGCGGTACATAAAGGCGGATATTGCCGACGCTGTTGCACTTGATGCAATCCGAGCCTTCACGCCGGAAGTTGCCTTTCACCTGGCCGCGCAACTTTCTGTTCCTCGATCAGTCGCAAATCCGTACCTTGACGCCGAAATAAATATTCTTCGCTCGCTCCAGTTCCTTGAAGCCGTTAAAGACGCGGGCGTTTCAAAAGTGATCTTCGCCTCCTCCGGCGGGGCAATTGTGGGCGAGCATCCCGTCCGTCCCACTCCGCTCATTGATAATGCGTACCCAAAGAGCCCGTACGGAGTGTCCAAAATGGGCTTCGAATATTTCCTTGAATCCGCCGGTGTGCCAGCTAACAGCATGCGCTTCTCAAATATTTACGGTCCGCGCCAGCAGATTACGAAGCCCATGAATGAAGGGGGAGCTATCCCGCTTTTTCTTGAGCGAATGATTGTGACAAAACAACCGATCACTCTGTACGGGGACGGCTCAGCCACGCGTGATTATCTTTTTGTTGATGACGCAGTTGAGTCAATGTTGCTGGCCACGCTCACCAGCCATAACGGCACGATCCAGATCGCTACTGGACAGGAGACCTCGCTCACGGCCTTGCTTGACCATTTGTTTGCCGTTCATGAAGCCGAGCATCAGGTGGAGTATTTGTCGGAGCGTGTGGGTGACATTCAGCGCAGTGCGCTTGATCCTATTTCCGGCGAAACCATTTTGGGTTGGAAAGCGAAGACTGGTTTGCGGGAGGGGTTGACGGAGACGTACGAGTGGTATCGCGATACATTCAGATCTCCATCCTGAGCTATGCGAAGGATCCGACTTTCCCAGCGGAGAGAGTCGGACTCTTCGCTCTCGCTCAGAGTGGGAAAGTCGATTGAAGGATCGAATATGAAAAAAGTGAATATTGAACAAGCGCTTGCCATCCTCCGCACAGGAGGTGTTTTGATTTACCCGACGGAGACTTCGTATGCGCTTGGTTGTGACGCGGGAAACGCGGAGGCTGTTGAACGAGTGTTCCGCATCAAACACCGCCAGCCGGGAAAGGGGACGCCGGTGATTTTACCGCCGAACATCGATCCCTCAGTCTTTGTCGAGTTTTCAAGAACCGCGGGCGAGTTGGCCGGAAAATATTGGCCGGGTCCGTTTAATATTGTGGCTCGTCGGCAAGAAAGCTCGCCCGTACCGCTTTTGTGTGAAACTGACGGAACGCAGTCTGTTCGATTGTCCTCGAATCTCATTGCATCGGAGCTGGCGAAAGCGCTTGGCAGACCCATCGTCGCAACGAGTGCAAACCGTTCCGGCGGAGACTCGCTCTATACTTCTGAAGAAATTTTGTCGGAGCTCTCTGCAGGAGAATCGCCCGACGGCTTCCTTGACGTTGGTGATTTGCCAAGAGTCCCGCCGTCAACGACGGTCGAGGTCATTGGTGATACTGTTCGAGTATTGAGACAGGGTTCAGTGATCCTGGAATGACAGACCTATGCCTTTCGCAAAAAAATCCTACGGCCAACATTTTTTGAGAGACCAATCGGTGCTTGAGAAAATTGTGGCGGCTGCTGAAATCCAGCCGGAAGATGTCGTAGTCGAGATCGGGCCGGGGACGGGGGCACTGACGGAGCACCTGCGACTCCCCCTTAGCCCCCTCTTCCAACCCCCTCACCTTGGCCTCTCCCCTAGTGGGGAGAGGAATTCGCACCTGATCCTGATCGAGGCGGATGCGGATCTCATTCCAGCCCTCGAACACAAATTTCCTGAGGCGAAGATTATTCAGGCTGATGCGGCCCAGGTTGATTATGGGGAGGCGGTTGGGGTGGGAACGAAACCCTGGATCCTTGTTGGCAATCTTCCGTATAACGCCGGTAACGCCATTTTGATGCACGCGCTTCAGGCGAAATATCCACCGAAGAGACTGGTCGTCATGTTGCAGAAGGAAGTGGGGGAGCGGATGCTCGGCAAACCAGGTTCAATGAGTGTCCTGTCTGTAGCCGTTCAGCTTTATGCCCATGTGGACAAGGTGTGTGCGGTTCCGCCGGGCGCTTTTAACCCTCCGCCCAAGGTAGATTCAATGGTTCTGACGCTGGTTCCTTTTTCCTCGACCATTGATCGCGAGGCTGTTATTGCCGTAGCAAAAGCCGGTTTTGCGAATAGACGCAAGCAATTGCATAAGAATCTAGCCGAGTCCGGAATCTCAACCTCGGAAAAAGTAAAAGATGTTCTTAAATCCTTCGGATTGTCCGAGTTGGCCCGTGCCGAGGAATTGACTGTCGAGCAATGGATCGAGCTCAAGGAACGATTGTAATCTCCAACCCTTTATAACCCTCTATAACCCTTTCTCTCTCGTGTTATAATCTCACGGTATGGAAGAGGTTCCTATTCTGATGGAGCATCCACGGCAGGAATTAACGAGGGAGCAAAAAGCAGGACTCTCTTTTGTTATTTTTTCCGGGGCGCTTGGCGTCCTGCTTGGCACGTTCTACATGTGGCACCACATGGCGATTCCATTTGTGGTGGACTACAAGGGCCCAAAGCTGTTGGTTGGCGATGACGCAACCAATGCGGCAGTCACTGCTGAAAAACAGGCGGATACTGATGGAGACGGTTTGAGCGATTATGACGAGAAGAACATTTACGGTACCAGCCCGTATCTGGCGGACACGGATTCTGACGGTTTGAGCGACCAGGTTGAGGTAACAAGCGGTGGAGATCCTCTTTGCGCAACTGGAAAGACGTGCAATTCCGTTGTCAGCGCGGGGGACGCGTTGACGCCTCCCGTTGTGAGTGCTCCCATCCCAGATGGGCTGACGGAGCCAGTTGCTCCCACAGTTCCCGACGGTCTTTCACTGACGGGCGGTACGGCCAGCTCTCCGGCGTTAACGCCTGCGGATATTGAGAAGCTAAAGGCTTTGCCGATTGCGCAGATCCGTCAGATTCTTATCACTTCAGGAGCTGACGCCACAAAGACAAGCGCCATGACGGATGCTGACGTAAAGGCTATGTATGACAGCCTCTTGGCTTCTCTGACACCTACACTATAGTGTGTTTAAGAAAATCCCTGCCATTTTCCAAACTGTGTCTCTTGGCCGAGTGTTGCTCGGTGGACTTTTGTTCGTGACGCTTTTGGCGCCAAAGTTTGCGTCTGCCGATGCTCTTTCGGCGGCCGCCGCGGCCGGGAACGCGGTGAATGCCGGCACGGCTGCGGGTCCAGGCATGCCTACGACGGTGGTGGGCGATCTCCCTGCTTCGCTGAACAGAGCGTCTGATTCGGCTGTTGACGTTGTAAAGAAATCGGTGACCGGAGCGATTGTGGCGTACGTGATCAATTTGATGTCATTTGCTGCGGATAAGGCGGCCTATGACGCCGCGGTGCTGATTGCCACTGGTGGGAACGGCGGTGCTCCGCTTGTGGATCAGTCCCCGATTAAGACTTACGGGATGGACCTTATGAAGGCCACGGCCGGAGAAGCTGTTGGACTTTTGGATGATCAGATCACTGGTCCTGGGAAGTTGTTAAAGAATTTCAATTTGTGTGCGCCCTCAAGCACTCCAGCCATGGTGGCAATCAAACTTGGTATCAAGTCTATTTATCAGGAACCGGTGCCAAAATGCGACATCAACCAGGTCGCGTCCCATTGGCAGGAATTTGCGTCCCAGGTTGCCTCAAATGGGGGCAGTACGTCATCCCGTACCCAACAAATTTTGGGCGGACTGGCCAGGCTTTCTGATCCATCCGTGAGCGAATTTTCCGTAACCACAAATATTCAGTCGCGAGTGTTAGCAAAATCTATCAGGGACGCGACAGCAGGCGAGCAGAATCGTTTGGCCAACGGGGGATTCAAAGACGTGACGGATTTTATTACGAAGCAGGTGACCACGCCGGCCAGCATGATTCAGGATGACTTTTCTCAGAAGAATCGCCAGCGGGCGGAGACGCGCACGGCGCTTGGTGCAGCGATCGTTGGAAATTCAGATGCGCTTCTTCAGGTAGGTATTCATGCAGGTGCAATGTTTACCAACACGCTTCTGTCTGCGCTCACGGAAAAATTGTATAACGGATTTTTTGATACAAATGCCAGTCTGTCGCGAGACCCCTTTAATCCGAATGACTTTGCCTCTGCTTCTAACGCAAAGCAAAGTTTCCGCTCGCTCCTGGCTGTGGCGCCTCTCCAGATTACGAATTTTAGCATCCTGGCAGATTTTGGGTCTTGTCCGCAAAACGGCAGAGGACTGTATAACTGTGTGGCTGATAACTCGTTCATCTCTGCTATTGCCCGTGCTTCAAGCGGAGAACCACTGACCATTCAGGACGCTATGGACCAGGGACTTTTGCGTCCCGATTGGCCACTCATTTCAAGCAGTGATCATGCGCGCGATCAAGACCCATATTGTTATACCTACGGCTATTGTCATACCAACTTAGTGAAGCTCAGAAAGGCCCGCGTCATTTCTGTTGGTTGGGAATTCGCGGCCGACTCCACGGGTAATTCCGCCAACAGTCCGGTGACCCTGCGTGAAGTGGTAGCTGGTTTTGATGACTGTAACGCCGGAGGCCAGCCGGATGACACGCACAAGTGGTGCAAGCTTATTGATCCAAATTGGGTGCTAAAGTATCCCGAAACTCAGTGCCGGGCCGCCGTGAACGGACAATTGCTGACCACCGGTGCTTCAAATGAACGTCAGACAGAATGCGTGGACATGCCCAGCTGTATTGCGGAGGACGCGGGCGGAAATTGTACGGGCGGTTATGGCTACTGCGTGCGAGAAGAAAACATCTGGCGTTTCCGCGGGGAATCATGCCCCGCACAATTTGCGTCATGCATCACGGTAAAAAATGATACGAAGACCGTGTCCTATTTGCAGAACACCACGGATGCTGGCCCATGTACGGCAGACAACGCCGGCTGTGCTTGGTACGCTACGGAAAAAACTAAGGATTCAACGGGAGCTTTTACGTATCCGGCTATTCCACGTCTCCTGACCGCAGACGTTCGGGCGGATTTGAACCCGGATGTTTATAAGACCAGGACATATTTCACCGGCGCCGTAGAATCATGCGATTCATCAGAAGGGGGATGTAGTCAGGTCATTAAGCGCGATGATTCGCTTCGTTTGAACATGCTTGTCAATCCAAGCTTTGACCAAGATACGGATCGCAACACCTTGCCAGACGGATGGATTTTTACAAACTCGGCCAGCTCAAAATGGGATAACACCGGGTCTGTTGACCGTTCCGGGAGCGGTGCGGTGAAAACCGGTGCGGGGACGGTATATCAGACGGGTATTGAATTCTCGCAAAGTCGTTTTTACACCATGTCCTTTTACGCGCGCCAGGAATTTGCCGGAGGGACGGCCAAAGGCGACATGCTGATTGATTTTACCGGTACCGCGGATGACGGTTCAGCTATTGATCTTGGCGGAACAAGCATTACGTCATCATGTTTGCTTCGTGATGGAAACGGAGACGGAAAGATGGACATGGTTGAAGTGACCGGAACGCCAGCTGGAATTGGTTATGAACGGTTCAGTTGTACTTTTACCTCGCCCACGCAGTTGAATCCAGCGGCGCGTTTATTCGCCTTTGTGAACATGAAGCCCAGCAGTGTTTTTATGGATGATATCCAGGTGGAGCAGGGTCAGAACGCATCCGCATACCATGATGGCTACTCTCGCACAAACTTTACAACGAGCGTGGTAAAAGTAGCGCCGTCCTATCTTGGCTGTACTGGATCAGCAAACGATGCTCCGGAATGTGCAAAATTCGCCAAAGTTTGTAGTGAGAATGATGTTGGCTGTACTGCCTATACGCCGGTGAACGGAGACCCTGTGGTTACCGGTGTGGCGGATTTTGGCTTGCCAAATGTGCTTGATGGGATAGATGAGTGCCCCCAGGTGTGCAATGGGTACGATACATATAAACAGGAGCCAACGCGGTATGAACCGAATGGGCTGTTCCCGTTGTACCTGATCCCCGCTACTGCAAAGTCATGCACTCAGCAACAAGTGGGTTGCGATGAATTTACGAATCTCTCTGATGAAAGCAAGGCTTACTTTACGTATATCCGCGCTTGCGTAACACCCGCTCAGGCGCAAGCAAACACCAGCTCAGACAACGAAGCCACGTTCTATACGTGGGAAGGGTCTGATACGTCAGGCTTCCAGCTGAAGACATGGTCGCTGTTGGAATCGAATGCTGGTGCTACGCCGTATATTTACCTGAATTCTACAGAGACTGATGTTTTTCCGGATAAGGCTCCTTGTTCCACCTTCAATTCGACGCCGGCGGGAATTATTTGTGCTGATAACCAGGACGGAAACGGCGATCTCCACCCCGATTGGGATACCCCTTCATTTGATGCGCTTGGGAATATGCTCACGTGCAATAAGCACGGTGATCTTTTCAATAATCCCGACTGTCGAGAGTTTTACGATGCGGACGGAAATATTCACTATCGTCTTTGGTCAAAAACCGTCACGGTTGATACCGCTTGCTCCGTCTACCGGAAAACGGATGTTGCCGGTGATTCAACGGCTGAGAGAACCACCATCTGTACTGCGTCCGGCGGATATTTTGATCCAGCGTCTGGTACGTGCAGATACAACGGATTCGCACCAAACAGTAAGACGTGTCCCGCCGTGGCAAATGGCTGTCGTTCCTACACGGGAGGCCGGAGCAGAAATTCTAGAGAGATAAAATTTGCGGGAAATCTTGGAGAGACGTTTGAGTCCGGCAGTCTTTCGGCCTGGACAGCGCCAAGCGCAGTTTCAGTGACGTACAGTAACGAATCATTGGCCACCGGAGGCCACTCTCTTTCCGCCTCAGTGCCATTTGAGACGTATGTGGGCGATAACGGCACACTGTGTACTGATGCGAACGGTTGCGTGAAATCAGGCGGTGCCTTGGGCGGAACGTGTACGGTGGCGCCAGGAGAGCGGTATTGCGGAACGCTTGAGGGCCAGCTTGTTTCCGGCACCACGTACACGGTCAGCTTTTGGGCCAAGGGAATAGGAACGCTGACCACGGCTTTTGACTATCAAGCCACGGGCACGCCGGAGCTTGACGCGGGCTTTGGTACCGTTACGCTGACCTCCGGCTGGCAACAGTATTCGCTTGGTCCGTTGAACATGAACGCGCCTGGCTTTGGCCCTGGCACTGCCTTGGCTTTTCTGCCGAGTGGAAGCGTCTTCATAGATAACATTGTCATTCGTGCTGGCCAGGACAAGATCGCGCTGATCAAAAAATCATGGGTGACTCCAGCCGTTTGTGATCAGACGCCAAATGGCGCGTCTGCTCCTCAGCATTTCCTGGGTTGTCAGGAATATAAGGACCCGTCCGGGGCAAGCTCCTTCCTGAAATCGTTCAGCAAACTTTGTAGTCAGGACAAGGTTGGCTGTCAGAGTTACTTTATGACGCAGGAGAGCGCTTCCTCTCATGCGGAAATTCATAATGCGACCTGTGGAACGCTGAATGGTTCGCCCGCTTCCGTCCCTACGCTGTGTTATTACAGTTCGCTTGGTTCTTCCTATGACACCGCTTCGCCTCAGCTTTGTACCATTGGTGTCGGTTCATCCACCTGTACATTCAATCTGAATTGGTATGTTTCTCCAGGTGTTCTCTCTGCAAATCCCGCCACGGCTCATCTCAAATTTGCCCCTTCAACACTTGTTACTCCGGCAGATAAGGACGCGTTCCTGGTGGTTACCCCTGCAGTAACATGTTCAAACGCCGGCGCGGGCTGTACGGAATACGGCCAGCCAATTTATAACCAAGGCCGGACGGCAACCACCGGCGCGAAATCAGTCTTCTTGAAGAACGATCCCTCGGCGTACGCGAAAGAACTTTGTACACAAGACGCGCTTTTCTGTTCGGCGTGGACGGGAACCAGTGGCACAAACTATTATTTCAAAGATCCAGGAGACAAGACATGTGATTACCGAACGGATGTAACAGTAGGCACCACGTCCTATGACGGTTGGTTCAAGACAGGGACAAATGAACTTTGTTACAGCGCGCCAGCGTACATTGTTGGTGGAAATACGTCTGGCATTTGGAAGAATGGCGATGCCAAGTATCAAGGCTGGGTAGGCACCTGTAAGGCGCAATACAACAGCTGTTCGGAATACCAGGATCCCCTGGATGTTTCAAGTGCAGAGCTTTACGGTACGGGAGACGGCGCGCAGTATTTCTCCCTTGCTTCGTCAATCGGTGTTGGCAGATCAGCCTCCGCAACTGCAGATTGCAACGGCCAGGTAAGCCTGAAGGAGGGATGCGGACTCTTTAATAACACCAGCACGGCGGCTAAGACCTTTAATGCCTCAGCCACGGAAATGTCTTCCACGCATGCGGATACGCTCTTCAATACGGCGCAATTCTCACTGGTTAATCCTATTGACTGTTCAGCTGGTTCAAGCGTTATCACTCTGCCGGATGGCGTAACTAAGGTTGACCTCTGCGCCAGCCGGTGTATTTATGACAACAGCCGTATTCATGACATCACAGACCATACCGCTGGCGATAACTTTGTGTACGGCGGTTCCTGTTACACGTCCGCAGATTGTCCCACGATAGACAGTGAAACTGGCAAGAAGGCTACAGCCACGGCTTGTGGAGCCACCATTAACAACGTGACCGTGCCAAGGCTGGCGAATGATACGAACGCTGTCCTGAAAGTGAACCGCGACCGCCAGTGTTCACAGTGGCTCTCCTGCGCAGATGCGCAAACCGTTTGGGATGAGCGCACTAATAGTTACAAAACTATTTGCGGTGATGTAGGCCTTTGCCAGCAATACTCGGCCCAAGGCAACTCTTCCTTCTGTAGCCAGTGGAATTTTGAGGACCCACAAGTAGTGCTTGATGCTAGCCGTTACACTTCGCGCAACATTACATGGTACGGAGATGATTATTCGGGCCTTGCTATTCCGAACACCTTCCCGGTTGAAACCTTGTCCCAGGCTAACGTAGCCTTGCCGGCCAATACTTGCCAGTACGGTCCAAACGCAGGTGCTCCGTGTTCTCCGGCTACCTTCAGCCAGGATTGCAATGAGGGAGCCGCTCATAGAGATGTTTGTCCGGCTACTCAGAGTCAGGATTTCCGTTTGGTCTTGAACGCCGGTTCATGTAAGGGCCAAGTATTTGGTTCAGCTTGTTCTGTGGGAACTTGTTCGCTCACGGGCGCAACCTGTAGAGGGACAAGCGACTGTGGGAATGGCGGAGGATCTTGTGTTGTTGGCCAGTGTTTTACGGTTACGCCAACGGATCTTTGTACATCAGATGCGCAGTGTGGTTCTACCCGAGTTTGTAACGGCGGAGTTTGCGCCCGTCCCGGCTCAGTTATCAATACGGAAGATTATGCCTTGCTTGGAGCTGACGTCTGCCCTGGGCAATTAGATGTATTTGTACCAAGCGTTGGCCAGAAGGTTGGGACCTGCGTTAATGATTCTTGCTTGCTTGCTCCTGATGGCCAGGCCTTTGCCTTTGGCGAGACAGAAGGAAAGTCTTGCCGAGCGTATCCGGAAACTACCAGTCCATTCTCAAACGGCGTTGTGAAGAGTTGGTTTGACACAGCCACGCAACAGAAGGCCACGGACAGCCAAGTTGGTGTTGATGATGTAGCGTATGAGACCATCAGCGGATTTGACCACGCCACGCTTTGCGCTCCGGGTGAAGACTGCGTGTGTACTTATAAGAAGGTGACATATGGCGAGGGTACCGGAACCCGATATTACTCAAGGTCATTTGCTACAAGTGGAAAGGGTATCTGTTCTGGCGGTCCATTTAACGGTATGTCTTGCACGGTCACGCTTGATTGTGCTACGGCAGACGGTTCCGGTATTTGTGTGAAGCCTACGCGTGAAGACACCTTGCTCGGCATGGACGGCTACTGTCTGGAACGCGATTCCGGCATCAACATTAACGGCGACAGAAGCCAAAACGCCTGCGTCACCTGGCTCCCCGTTGACCAGCTGGCCGGCAGTTCTGATCTGTACGGGAAATATACGAGCGCGGGATATAACAATGATTTGTTCTATTGTGCTGAGGTCAAGGGATACACGAATATCTCTCCGATCCGAGCCTGTTCGCTTGCTCCGGGCGTCATTGATGTGAACTCCACGAACAAAGGTTTCTGTAAAACAACGATGAATTGTCCCGCCGGATTCTTTGCGGTGGGTGGTCCGGCTAACAGAAAAGATTCAACCAATAGTGATGGAACGACGGGGTCGTCATCGGGCGTAGTTTGCCAAGATGTTGGCGATGTCGCCCAGAATAGCTGTCCCTTCTTATGCGTACCTTTCAATTCCTTCCATACAGCTACCGGTAGTTCTTGCGGAACGCCAACAGCCGAAGGTCTGGATGACACAGTTGACTATGAGTCGGGTACCTTGACTTACACAAATACCGCCGCCCACCCCACGCCTTATTACTTCGTTCGCGTAACAGACAACGCCAAGGCTTACGCGCAAACTGATCTCCTTCTTAATAAGTACAAAGATTGTACTTATTATGGCGCGAAGGCGGAGGGAGATGAACTGGGCTATTATAATTATCCCGACGAACAGAATCTTGATGGCGCGAACCAGGCAAAGGACTTCATATTCCTTAGCTCCGGAAGTGCCAATTGGCCGATAGATGCGTATCCGGCTTGTGAAGCATTGTTACAGGCCGGTTCTAGTGACCCGAGTGTTTATAATGCCGTCTGGACGGACAGGCTTCTTAACCCGGCTTCTGATCTTGTCGGTATTGATGTTGGTGGTGCGCGGAAAATACAACGAGATACGGAGTTATCTCCCTTTGGCCACTCGTTGTCCGCTGAACAGGGGGATCAAGGAAGAAATACGTCAAACGATCCTACTCCGGCGGTTGTACCTGCCTGCATCACGCAGTCATATACGTCAACCACCTTGAAATTACCAGTTGATCTTAATAATCCATCAGCATGCATGACGGGTTACGCGCCCGCTTACGGGAATAATGACAATCCGGCGGAAGCGCAGTCGTTCTTGGGTTGGGGTTCGATTCTTGCAAATGTCGGCTTGGTGTCTGGAGGTGAAACGGGCCGTCCTACAATTGTTGATGATTTGAAGAAGCTTTTTGTGGCTCCGGTGGGTATCTGGAAGTGGTCTAGCGGGGCAACGGCTTCAGCTCTGAAGATCGGAGGCCGAGCGCTTGGTTCTTATGCAAAATCTTCGCTCACCGCAGATTATAGCGGCGAGTATAAATGGGATGACCGCGCCACTCAGGGTCATCCGCCCACCGTTTGGGCCATTGATCCTACTACGTGCAACGGAACAGAGTGTGAAGAGGGGCCGATCAATTCAGTGACGCTGAATGACCAAAATGCGGGGGAGATAATGTCTTCTAATTTCTTGCGCGCCAGCTTGAAGTTCTACGCAGCGGCAGATAAGAACCAGCTTCCACTCCGCCGGGTGATTGTGAACTGGGGTGATGACAGCACAGATTCCGGCTCTTCTGCCACGGACAACTTCTACAAGAACCACCGCGGTTTGCAATCCGGAGGTGCAAACAGCAAATGCAAGCTTGGCACAGAATGGGGCCTCACTGATGAGAGCTGTGATCCAAACTACTTCACGTATTCCCACATCTACACCTGCTCTTCCTCCTTCCTCCTTAGCTACAGCGCCGGCGTGGCCAAAAAGTGCGAGCTTGATGCTAGCGGGAACCTGAAGAATTCTCCTTGCGTGAACCTGGACGCGTCCAGCATGGCATCATCGTGCTCGTTCCAACCGCATGTGCACGTGAGAGACAATTGGGGGTGGTGTAGCGGGACGTGTACTGATACTACGAGTGATCAATTTACTGATAACTTGCCTGGGTGTTATGACGGTGATGGATCCATCGATCTGAATAGCCCCACTATTGATGAGTGTAACTATTCGAAATACCCACGAACCCCAACAGACTACGAGAATCCCTGGGTCTATTACGACGGTATCGTGACGGTGAATCCGTAAAACAAATCCCCCAAAGCAAAAGCAGAGGGGGATTTTGTTTTGCCATTCTGATGATTTGTCATCCCGACGTGAGGAGGGATCTAGAGGTGGGGATCGGCTCTGTGTCGTTCCTCGTACCATTTTTTAGGATTTCTTCGGATATATGCGCGGATTTTTTCCAGGCCATTTGCACCACCACGAACGATTCGATCATGGAATTTCTTCTGCCATAATCTTCGATCAAAATAGACTCTTTGTCTTTTGCACTCACGCATGAACGCATTCGCGGTCATTTGTTTGAACCATCTCATCATTTCCGACAAATCGATTTTTTTGGACGCGGGTGTGTGATTGGACGCGATGGGCGCCGTAGGGGTCGATCCGTGTATCGACCCCCTCGCGCCCACGCGTTGGGTCGCCCCAACGATCTCCACGATCCCATGAATATGATTGGGCATCACCACGAATTCATCCAAACGGATGTTCGTGTATTTATCGGCCAATTTGTTCCAATATGATTGAACCATTTCGCCGAGAGGGGATAAATTCATTTTCACGTTCGTGTCCGAGACGGGGTCGATACATGGATCGACCCCTACGGCGCCGAACCAACGGACACGATTTCGTGTCACGATCGTGACGAAATACAACCCTGGCGTTGAATAATCGTATCCAGACAATCGTGGATTCTTCCTCCCAATTTCTTTCCATGACAACATAAAATCCCCATTAATGTAAGGATCGACTCATATGTCGATCCGTAATTGTTGGGGAGTTAAAGACATTGCACCATATTTCTTACCTTGCTGCGGACGGGCTGTGCATAGATGCGCAGAACCCCACCTTTTCTCTCGAAAGATGGGGCTTGTTTGTCCTCAGTGTCGCTTACGCGACTCCGGGACGATTACTCAGTTGACGTAGTGGCAGTCGTAGACCGACATGAATTGGATGGTCGTGTCGTACAGGTTTATCACGGCCGTCGTGGATGAATAAAATTCACCCGTGATATCGAGGCCGGGGATCGTGCCCGAGATTTGTTCTCCCGACACGTTCATGTCGGTGAAGGCCGTCAGGTTGAGGTGCTGCCCGTCGGTGTAGGTTACGAGACTGGTGGAGTAATCATCTTCCACGTCGCGGTTCTGGCAGAACCACCGGCCGAACACGTATCGATTCCCCTGCACGGCTTCGGTGGGGATGACTTCGCCGTCCGCGCCGTTGATGTCCATGGGCGGGTGGACCCAGTCACCGGACGAGTCCGTGTGGATGGGGATGTGGTCGGCGGTCTGGTTGGCCAGCTTGCCGAACGTGATCACGTGCGGGCCGGGCGTGACCTTGATGTCGGTTCCGGTGGGGCCGGCGTACTTGCCGTCCACGTTCACGTCGCACGGGGCGTTCGTCAGGTCCGTGTTGAACGTGTAGTTCAGCGTGACCGATTTGTCTGCCGTGTCCGTATCGGCCGTATCCCCCGTCTCGTTGGTGTCCGAGTCGGTTCCCGTGTCGGTGTCGACGTGGGGGCACCCGGTCAGGGTGATCGAAAGAACGAGAAACAGGAACGTAACGTTGGCGCGCATGAGCGGCCTCCTTGAGTGAGAAACATGTTGAATCTACGGCCAGGCACTTGCCTGGCTGGTACGCTAAGACTAGCAGAAAAAGAGGGAAATGTCAACGGAGAGGGGGAAAAATGGGGAAAAAGGTGAATAAACGAAACCGCACCTATGAGAGGCGCGGTTGACGGCTGGTGTGTGCGGGTGCCTACCGGTAGTAGACACACTGGCCAACGATGATGAGCGTGAATGCGACGTTCGGGATCTGCGGAATCATGACCGCCCAGTCCCGATTCGTGTATCCGTGCATGCAGTAGTTGGTGCCCGAGAACGCACCGACGATGAGTGGCACGATTGACAGGGATTCGACCGAGCCGGTCGACCAGATCACGTACATCTGCATCGGGAGTCCGACGAAGATATAGATTAACGTGCCAATTGCTCCGATGAGTCCGGCCGGGTATTTACTAAACATGCTGCACTCCCGTAATTGAACGTTTCGAACATTTCACGATAGGACGAAAATGGGGTTTTGTCAATGCAAAATGACCATAAAACTGCTAATATTAGCGTAAAGTTATTATGGTCTAATGGCCCTCTATTTTTATGTTTGTATCTGCGCTATTTTGCCTCTGCAATAAGGGGGTGTTTAAATGTTTCCCATCATGAACGTTCCGTCCGATTCACTTGGTTGGCATTGGTATATTCCCGCGATGATCATGGCGATCGTCGGTTCTTCTGTTCTATTGCTGACTGAATCTGATGCAACGAAATGGCGTCAGGCATTCGCCTTTGGATGGTTGGTGGCTTGGATGTTCATTGCAGTTGGTTTCCGGTTTTTTCTTGGTTGGTACTACGGATTGTAGTTGGTTGATCGTATGTCTCGATGGCCCCCGGCCGTTGCTTGGGGCTTTTTCTTTTGCACTGATGTTTTTCCGTGTTTCTGTAGAGTGTGTGTTTTCGTATCATTATGATACGATATGAATATGTAACTGATACGTATATGGAAAAAATCAGCCAAAAACAGCAAAAGATACTCAGTCTATTTATTGAAAATGGTGCTTTGTCGTCCTCAGCTCTGCACATCGAGCTCGGTCGTGACGGAAAGGATATTTGAGGACATCCAGGCTAAAAAAATGGCTATCCAAGTGGAAGGGATACTAGACGATGTATCCCCAAGCCTGACATGAGGACATTATGCTCAATAGCTTTCCAATCCACCGTTCGGAACCCGTTCACTAACCGGAGCCACATGGAACCGACGTCAGCAATGGCGTCGGTTCTTTGTCTACGGGGTTTTTCGTCGGTTTGCACCCCAGGGACTCAATGGTTTCCAGCTAGTGCATTGGGTTTGAATTCAGCTAACTCGCACGATTATTGACTGTTATGTTGTTTAATGCTAAGCCTGTTATGTTTGTTGTTCATTTCCAATCACAAGAGTGAGGGGGTATTCATGTACAAAGGACTGGTCGGACCGCTCTCGGTACAGATCGAGATTACGGATAACTGCAACGAATCGTGTGGGCATTGCTATCGGTCGTGTCAACTGACGCAAAACGATAAAACTGTGACACTGTGTCCTGTCGACGCAATCACGATCGTCGACCGAGTCGCTGACGGTGGAGTGTCTGCCGTGGCGTTTACCGGGGGAGAGCCGCTACTGTATCAAAAAACGGTCATCCCCGCGATTCGGAGGTCAAAGGAGCGCGGACTTGTTTGCAACGTGAATACCAACCTGCAGCCCTTGACTGATGGGGTTGTCGATGTGTTCGCGGAGCTCGACGTTCGTGTGCTTACGTCCATCGTTTCGGCGGACGCTTTTCTGCACGATGCCGTCGTTAGTCTTCCTCGTGCTCATGAACGTCTCATTCGGAACATTCGGAAGTTAACGGAGAGGGGGGTGAAAGTGAGCGCGAACATGGTCGTTCGAAAAGACAACGCTCACAAGGTATACGAAACGGGAATCCTTGTTCATTCCCTTGGCGTTCGGCGTTTCTCGGCCACGAAGGCCGCGCCAACCCCGGGGATAAACTATTCCTCGTACGCGCCGAGTCGCGAGCAGCTGAAGGACTCCCTCGATGCCCTGCTCCGTCTGAAAGAAGAGCTTGGGATCAAGGTTGATATCCTCGAGTCGTATCCGCTATGTTTCTTCAAAGATCTTGAGAAATACAAGGTCTTCATTCGGCGAAATTGCACGGCTGGCGTATTCAACTGTTCGATCTCGCCCAATGGGGACGTTCGTCCCTGTTCCCATGCCGATATGCGGTACGGAAACGTACTCTCAGAGTCGCTCGGGGTGTGCTGGAGACGGATGTCGGACTGGCGGGAGGGTCGGTATATCAACGATGATTGCAGAGGGTGTCCGTATCTCTACGAGTGTACTGGTGGCTGCAGAACGGACGCAAAGACGTTGACGGGCGATATTCGGGGAAAAGATCCCCTTATGGGGCGATGGGAGGATATAATCCCCAGCCCCCCGAAGGAAGACGCTTTCGTGGAGCTTCCAGAGAGGATGCACCTGGACGTCCGTACTTTTTTGCGAAAAGAGTCGTTTGGGGGTATCATCAAGTTGGACGACGATATTGTTTTCCTCTCCCAGGAGGCAAGTTCCATCGTCGTGCATCTTCGAGTGGTCGGGAAGTTCACTCTCGATGATCTATCG
Organism: Patescibacteria group bacterium; assembly: GCA_041660165.1. Classification (GTDB taxonomy): domain Bacteria; phylum Patescibacteriota; class Patescibacteriia; order UBA9934; family UBA9934; genus JAGORL01. Next base: position 129,144 of record JBAZWW010000002.1, read on the forward strand.
GGATTCCCTGTCCCAGAAGGGGAAAAAGAAGCGCTCATCGCTCTGCTCTTCGAGAAAGGGATGATAGTGGCGGAATAGTTCGCCATGAGTGCGAGTGTAAACAACGCAGAAAAGGAGGTCTACCATGACCGAACCCAAAGACTCCTGTCCCGAAGACAGCAACAAGAAACGTCGTGTCGTCCTTCGTCTGACCGCTCTGACGGTCTCGATCTTCAAGGACGACCGCGGTGGCAATACCAAGAACGCCTCGTTCTGTTGCCAGTCGGGGTGTGACGCGTAGCGTAAGTCCAATCGGGGCACGACGCGTAGCGTTAAGTGGGTTTGGCGCGTGCCAGACCCACTTCATTTTTTTTGGAATACATTCCACGGAGAGAATATCCGTGAAGTTGGTGATGAGTAAAAATAAATTCTCCAGATCCGAATGTGATAAAGCCGATTGGGGGGGTGACGGTGTAAAAGTAGATAATGATTTGACGTGCGGTAATATTTTCACTAGATTTCATCACGCGTGACTTTTATCGTATTGACAACTATGCCACATAAACTTCGTTTGTATTCGTCGCTGACTAGGGATATCGGGTTTTTTTCCCCGCTCAAAAAAGACGAGGTCACTATGTATGCTTGCGGTGTCACGACCTACGACGATGCGCATATCGGACACGGGCGGCAAGCAATCTTTTTTGACGTAGCGAGACGGTACTTGGAACGCTGTGGCTTTAAGGTACGGTATGCCCGGAATTTTACGGACATTGACGATAAAATTATCCTTCGCGCGGCGAAACAGGGTGTTGATCCGCTTGAACTTAGCCAACATTATGTTCGGGAAACGGCTCGGGATTTGGCCTCGCTGAAAGTCACACCGGCAACCTATGAGCCGAAGGTTTCGGGACACATCGCCGACATTGTTTCATTTATTGGCCGCCTGATCGAATGCGGCGCCGCCTATGTAGCGGAAGGTGACGTGCTGTTTGACGTCAATAAATTTGCTGATTACGGTAAATTGTCCAATCGTCGCCCGGACGATATGAAGAGCATGGAAGACCTGTCTCATAAACGGAATCCGCAGGATTTCAGCTTGTGGAAGGCAACCAAGCCAGGCGAACCGTCTTGGGAATCGCCTTGGGGCTTGGGACGGCCCGGCTGGCACATCGAATGTTCCGTCCTGGCTTACATTTATCTTGGCGAGCAGATCGACATTCACGGTGGTGGCCTCGACCTCATATTTCCTCACCACGAGAACGAAATTGCGCAAAGCGAATCGTTTACAGGCAAAAAATTCGCGCAATACTGGTTACATAACGGCTTAGTGATGGTGGATGGTAAAAAGATGAGCAAGAGCCTCGGGAATTTTGTTACGATCAAAAGCGCTTTGGAGAATCATGACGCGGAGTCCATCCGTTTTGCGATACTTTCCGTACATTACTCATCACCGATGGACTTCACAGACGACACGTTTCATGAGGCGGAATTGAGGCTCTATTATTTTTACAGGACCTTGGAGATAATCGGACGATTGGCTAAGCCGGGTGAAATCCGCGACGACAACGTTTATAAAAAAATTGCTGACACAATGATCGGATCTTTCGATGATGCGATGGATGACAACTTGAACACGGCGGTGGCTCTTTCTCACCTTTCCGACGCCTTCAGAAAACTGAACGGCCTGTTGTGGTCGAAAGCCGTAAGCGCTGAGGATAAGGCCTTCGGCGCAGCTTATTTTATTGACGCGCTCGCCAAAATATCGCGCGTGTTGGGTATTTTTGATGAATTGCCAATGGATTATTTGGAACGGGTACGAAGCCGTTACGTCAAAAGTCGCGGCGACATCGACATAGGATGGATTGAAGGAAAGATCTCCGAGCGAAATAAGGCGAAAGTGGCGAATGATTTTGCTATGGCGGACACCATTCGATGCGAACTCGACGCCGAAGGCATCACGCTTCATGATACTGAAACTGGCACAAGCTGGGATCCGTCGTTTTCAATAAGTCAAATTCGCCCCCGTGAGGATGGATAGGACTAAATGCCCCTCATACCCTGAAATCGCGGTTCCAACATCCTCCACCCCCCCGAGCCAAGAAGGACGATCTGTAGAAATACCGATCGTTTTTCTTTTTGATGCCACGTAGTGAGCCGTATATATTAGGGGGAGGTGGCTCGTGATTTCAGCTTTGGTGTTGTTTGTAATGACGATCATTGGGGTAGCTTGGAACTCATTTGATGTGTATGTGTTGTCCCATTATTTGATCAAACAAGGATCTGGTTAGCTCCGAGTCGCTACTCGGGGCTTTTTTGCAGGAAAAAGTTAGGTGTTCACCGAGGCGTACATCAGGCTGTCATACCATTCCCCTCGAAAAAATTTGTCATCTTTGAGCCGGCCTTCATATTCCATGCCGATTTTTTGCATGACTTTGGCTGAGCCAATGTTGTCCGGCCGGCAGGTGGCCCAGATGCGGTGAAGGGCGAGTGTTTGAAAACCGAAATCAAGCACGGCTTTTGCGCCTTCCGTGGCATAACCCTGGCCCCAGACGTCTCGCCTAAGCACATAGCCCATGCTGGCTTGTTTGTTGGTCTGGCCGTTGATCGTCAGCGAGCAGGACCCGATGAGTAGGCCATCAGTTTTGCGAATGAGGGCGAAGGTCCAGACGGTGCGCGGGGTTTGCCGTTCTTCTGCTGTGCACTTTGCTAAGTGGTTTTTTGTTTCCTCCGGCGTATTCGGCCCCCACTCCATGAATTTACAGACTTCAGGATCTGAAGCATAAGCCTGAACGGCCTCAAAGTCGTTTGAGTTCATTTGTCGAAGTGAGAGGCGTGTGGTTTCCATAGGTTTCCATTATGATACTCGCAAAGAGAGCATTGTTTGTCAAAAGAAAAGCAAAGTACCCCCGCGCAGGCACGGGGGTACACGAATTAATTTCAGAATGCTGCCGCTATTCTACGGAGCACGGTGCTCACTTGTTCATCATGGTCAGCGGATAGGCCGTGGATGCGCCGAGGCAACTCCGTTACGCGCAGGCCGAGTACATCATAGACCTCGGCGCTGGCCCGCAACACGGCAGTAGAGAACCGGCGCGCGTGCTCGGTTGGAATAGACGCCCATTTCTGCGCGTTGCCGAAGGGCAACAAGTAGGGAGCTCCGGTATTAGGCAAGTTCGCCAGCGTCCGGCCAGACATGGGAGCACCCGGAAAGAAATCGCGTTCGCAGACTTCATCCAGCACCTCCGCAAACGACCGCACGGCGTGAACGTCAATGTTGTCGAGCTTCAGCCGGTTAGCTCCTTCGCCAATTGCCACGCCCGCGTACACGCGCCGAACCGCTACGCCGTGCTTGGCAAACGCGCTGATAATTTGCGCCATCATGGCCCCGCTAAAGACGACGTCATCAACGAGCGCAATTTCTGGTTCGCCTACCAGGCGAGCAATTTCTCTAATCTCCTCGGCCAGATCTAATTGGCGTCCGTCGCGCAGGCCATAGCCCGCATCAGCGCCATTCTTGTCCACCAGGCGCGTGATATTGAGCGCCAGCGGACGGGGCGCGTAAACGGGGTCAAGGCTGACGATCAGCATCGGACAGGCCTTGAGTAGATGCGCGAGGCCATCAACCATTTCTGTTTCTGCCACCCACTCGCAGTTTCCCACGCTTTCTTCAAGAACCTGTGTCAGCGTCCGGCGGAAGTCAGCTAGCAAGTCGGGAGAAATATCAAGCAACAGCGAAAGATCCGCAGAAATGACGTACGAATTCATTTAGCACCTCTGATTTTATTTTCACCTTCCAATTAGTCCCTCCCTACAAGGAGGGGATTGTATGTTTTGCGTAGACTGCTTTGATGGCCATTGTCACGGCATCGGCTGGTGTCTCAGCGATTTCAACGCGTACGCGTTCGCGCTGATCAATAAAACTTCCCGCCAAACGCTCGCTCCAGCCCCCGGTATTTTTAAGGGCGATGATTGGAATATTGGCCTGATAGGCAATCGCTATTTCTGTCAGCGTTCCTGACCCGCCGTTCACGCAGATGATTGCGTCGCAAGAAGAAACGAGCACGAATTCACGTCCGCCCCCTCGGCCCATACCGGCGGTAATAATCGCGTCTGCATTTTTTTCGATAACGCCGTCAATGGTTGCTCCATAGGTAATGCCGAGTGCTAATCCGCCATTGCGTTTAGCTCCTCTGCAGGCCGCTGAAGAGAGCGAGTCAAGGTCTTTCTCCGCGCCAAAGAGCAGGACAGCACCAGCTTTAGCGATTTCTTCGCCAATCTTTTCAGCCAGCATCTGGATCTGGTTCGAGTATTGAAGATCCGCGCAAGAACCCATAACGCCAAGCTGTATCTTTCGTTCAATAGCCATATGCGATGTAAGGATTGTTAGGAGAAATAAAAAGACCCGCAGATAAGCGGGCTTCTTTACAGTTATTCAAGGGAATAACGTCAAGCAATCCCGCTTAGGCATGGCGGGTATGATGAGAGATGTTGTAAGTGGCGCTCTTTGATTCCATATCGATGATGAGCATAACAGATCCTTTACTCACTTTCAAGTTTTCAATGTTTTGAGTTTGTCTCCTTCTTTATCCCCAGCGCTGTCGGCACCCGCCGGCACGCTTTTGTCATAGCAGGATTGCGGATTCTGAAAAGGTGTCGGACACCTCCGACATGAATTGGGCGGGGCGTAATTGAGCGCTTCTTTATTTCTGATGAAATGTCTTTAGGACGTTCCAAGCCAGCCGGCCAGCTGGCAATCGCATCTGATCATCTGACATGCCCTGAACGAGCAAAAGGGAAGGGCATAACGGAGCGCAGAAGCGAATACATGTGATCTAGGGGATCAGGATTTTGCTGGGGAGTTGAATCCTGATCCCAGTTTTCGGACAGAGCGGTGACGGTATTTTCCCCTCGAATGCTGGTGCGTACTCCCACGGCATTCGGGGCGAGAATCAACTCGCTCCAAGAAAGTTTGGAGGTCCAGATGGACCGTAAGTCACCGATCGTTGTGTTCGTTTCCATGTTCCTTCAGGGTTGTTACGGGTCACAGGCTCAGCTTGACCGAGCGCTCGAACAGCAGAACGGCGAGGGCGGAGGCACGGACGTCATCACGACGGATATGCCGTTTTCCGCCGGCTACGGAAGCCGTTGTGTGCAGGGGGCGAACGGTTCGTACTCGCATCAGTTTGTGAGCACGAAGTATGACCTTGACCTTGATACCCCGAACGACGTGAATGATCTGGTCTACGCGCCCATGAGCGGGACGGCCTATGTGCATGATGACGGTTCGCACGGCTTTGGCCGGCACGTGAACCTGGATCTGCATGACGGCACGTACCTCATCATGGGCCACCTGAAAGAGGTGTTTGCGGGTAACGGCACGGACGTGGCGGTCGGGCAGATCCTGGGGTTTGAAGGAACCACCGGGAATTCTACCGGCGATCACGTGCATTTTGGCCGGCATTCGGGCGACGCCAAGAAAGCCGGGGGCTTGGGCGCCAGCCTGGAGGGACTTCAGGTCAAAATGTTCGACGCCACGACTGGTACTGACGCGGAAGTCATGACCACGGACGCGGTCTGCGGGCTCACGGGCGGACATCTGTACAAATCGGAACTGCCAACCGCTCACTGGCATCCGGTGGGCACGTTTCTCAAGCGTCCCGGGGATTTGCTCGTGTTCGAGCGGACCTCCGGCAACGGCGTGCTGGCTTACATGAACGAAGACGCGTTCTTGAGCCGTGGGAACAGCTTCACGAATGTGGCGCTGATCTCAGATGAGGAGCTGGCGTGTTACTCGCGCGCGGTCCCGGTGTACAGCCTGGGTTACGTGCGCGCTTTGCGGGATTCCGCGGGCGATGCCTGGATCCTCCTTGGCCAGGCCACGGACCCGGAACGCAAGCGTTTGCGGGTGGATGAAACCGGCGTGGCGGGCGTTCTGCAGAGCTACGGCATCACTGCGTATTCGTACGACGACATTGACCATGGGGCCGATTCGGACATTCATTCCTACCCGAACGCGGGGCGGGCCGGCTACCGGGACGGAACGCTCTTGAGCCAGGCGGGCAAGAGCGACGTGTATGTCATGAACGCGGGGGTGGCCATGCCCATTCGGGACTGGGACACGTACTTGCTCATGGGGTTCGGCGGGCGGGACATCATCCGGGTCACGTCTGATGAGCTGAACACGAACATTCTGGTCAAGGGCAACTGCGCCACGGACACGTACTGTGTGACGCATGAAGACGTAACCACTTGTGGCGGAAACGCCAGTGAGGAGAACGGAAATGACACCGAAGAAGGCAGTCAAGAAACGGGAGAATTACCCGGGGATGCGGACACGGGAGTGGATGCAGATCAGCCGGTGGATGCGGAAACGCTCACCGTTTCCTGGTCCACGCCCGGGAACGTCCGTGCCGATTGGATCACCATTGCCGGCACGTACCTGACGGCTTCCGGGGTTTCTACGCCTTGGAATCCCGTCCTGGCAGAAGGCCACAGCGCCACGGCCGTGGTCTACAGCCGGTATGACGCTACGCACGGTGACCGTTTCCGTTTTTCCGGGGCCTACGGCCTTGGCAACGTGGAAAATTGGTCCTGCGTGGCCCCGTTCCCGCCCGGCATCTTGCAGGGAACTGTCCGCGCCACGGTCAACGGGATCGCTGTCCCGGTTTCAGCCACGGCGGATCCTGACAGCCAAGGATGCCAGTTGCAAATCGACGTGCCGTGAGAATCGTGGGGGGTGCTCATGGGAAACCATGAGCGCCCCTCTTTTACATCTCACTCACTTTCTCACTCTCGTGTTATAATCACACCGCTATGCACCTCATTCCGCTTCTGCGGACAGGTTTGCAAAAATATTTTAAGTTTCAAGGAGCCCTCTTCTTGGTGTTTTTTATTACCTTTGGCGTTTTTCTTATTCCGCAGGCTCATGTTTTTGCCGACTGCGCTTCTGATTGTAGCGCGAACACAGCTCTGAATCCCGGAGATCCAGCCATCGCGGCGTGTGTGGCCGCTTGTCCTGCTAATCCCTCAACCACCACTCCCGCTTCATCAGATGCTGTTACCGGCCCAACATGGGCACTTGATGTAGTGCTGACTCCGCTCACCACCATTCTTGATTACATCGCCGCGGGCATCGTGAAATTGACGCTCGTGATCATGGAAATGATCCTCATTCCAATTTTGAACTACAACTCATTTTCTACCAGTCCGATCATTGGCCTTGGCTGGTCTCTAGTCAGAGACGTGATGAACATGTTTGTCATTATCTCCCTTCTCTTCATTGCCATTTTTACCATTGTTGGCAATCACCGCGCACATTGGGAACAGCAGTTACCTCAGCTTTTCCTGGCTGTCATTTTCATGAATTTTAGTAGGACTATCTGCGGTATTTTAATTGATATCAGCCAAGTGGTCATGTTTACGTTTGTGAACGCGCTTCTTGATATTGCGGCTGGAAACTTTGCCCAGCTTTTTGGCCTCCAGGAATTTGGCAAATACGCCAATCAAGATATTCTGACGTCCATTAACAATGGAACGGGTCTCAGTACGTCATCGCAGTTTGTGGCTGCTTTTTTACGTATTCCATTATACGGAGCGATTTTTGCCATCCTTCTTTTACTCGCCCTTGCTTTCCTCTACCGCATTGTCATTCTCTGGGTCTTGGTTATTCTTTCCCCGGCCACGTTTCTCCTTGGCGGTCTCAAAGGCGTCTTTGGCCAGGCCGCGGGTGATCACGCTCAGTGGTGGGGAAAGTTTACGGGGGCGCTTCTCATGGGCCCGATTCTCACATTTTTCTTGTGGCTTTCGCTGGCTGCCGCTTCTTCTGGTTCTATTGCCCAATCTGAAAATTTCCCCACTCCGCAAAACGCGCAGTCTTACGGCTTATCGCTTGAGGTCTTTGATTCAAGCCATCTGACAAGTTTGATCCTGGCTTTGATTCTCCTCATTGCCGGCATGCAGATAGCTGGCGAGCAATCAAGCAAGGTGGGCGGTTTGGCCGGCCAAATGATTAACGAAGGGATGGGCCAGCGCGTGGTGAGCGGAGCGCTCCGGGCGCCGTTCCAGGCAGGCGCCTATGCCGGCAGGAAGGCTGACGTGTATGCCGGAAATAAACTTGAGATCGGAACACTCCGTGAAGGTCTTGGTAAGGGTATCATTGGCGCCGGAGAAAGGCTGGCGCAAACCGGCGGAGTTGGTATGTATCTTGGCCGGGCAGTGGCTGCTGCCGGCGGAAATATTGAGCTTCAGGGCGAGCATCTGCGCGCTGAGCGCACGAAGGCCGCTACAGAGCGCGTGGGTAAGATGAGCGATTCTGAAAAAGCCATGCACATGGGCTTGCTGGCTACCGGCCAGAAGTCAAACATTCTTTCTACCAAAGAAGACTTTGACGCCGTGGCTCTTGATTTCATGAGCGATAAGGTGCAGGACGAAACCAAAGAGCACATTGCCCACAATTTGGGTATCCATAAGAATACAGGCGAGAGCGATAAGGACTTTGAAGACCGTAAGGAGAGGGAGGTTGCTCCAGCCTTTAACAGGATGATGGCTCAGACGCTGGAGTTTGCTAATAAACAGAAGAAGGCTGGTAAGCTTGATGATTCCGCAAAGAGCAAACTCACTTCGCTCAATACTAAGTACGCTGATCTTTTGAAGGATCCAGCGGAGACAGCCAAGTGGGTGGATGATGAAAAGTTCAACATGAATGACGCTCGTAAGCGTCCGGAGGTGGTTAATAACCCGGCCTTTAGAGAGGCGGCAAAAAGAAAGGTACTCAGAACCACAAAGGACAAAGATGGAGTTTCCAGGCCTGTTTACCTTTGGGATGAAATCAAGAAGGGCGTGTACGGTGACAAACTGAAGAAAGCTGCTGACAGTGTTGAGACTCCGCGGGCAACGACTGCCCAGAGGGTGGGCGAGGCTTTGAATGTGAGCAGAACGCCTCAGGAGGATCTTGAAAAGCATTTGAACTCTAAGACTGATGCGGTGAATATCGTTGGTGGTCTAAGAAATCCAGAAAGTGGTACCGGCCCGCAGGAAATGGTTCAGCCCATCCTTCAGCCAGCTGACCTTACGGGGAGCAGGGGTAAGGAAATCGGCGGAGCGATTATCAATTCAGAAGTGGATATTGCAAGCTCGCCCATTAAGACGGAGATTGTCCAGAACATTGTTTCCACCCAGCCGGCAGAAACCATTGGCAAAGCGTTTAAGAATGAGCAGGTTAAACCGGCAGATATTCCGGCCAGCGCCTTTGCGTCTACAAACACGAACCGTCCAGCAGTGGTGGAGAGCGTCATCAAGGGCAATGTTGATGTGAAGTTCATGACTGCTCCTGCACAGGCTTCCTATAAGACGGCGCTTGAGGAGCTGAACACAAGCGGGGGCGTTAGTTCAAAGGATTATGTATCTGCCAAGTCTTCGCTTCTTGAGGCGGGCAGGCTCCAGCCGGGGAATACGATTGATTCCGTTGTCTCTGGCATTACCAGAAATCCTACTACCGGCGCGGTTGCGCTTGATCCCTCAGCTTCAAGAGAGGTGAAACAAATTTTTGAGCAGAAGCCGGAGAATTATAAGTTTGTTGAACAGGAGATTCCTGCGTCTCCAACGGAGGTGAATGACTTTACGCAAGCTGTCGTTCAGACCGCTTCAGGCAAGAAAATCCAGGATCTTTCTGAGGCTTGGAAGAGCGCCAAGGGCCAACAGAAGACAGATCTCAAGAGCGCCATGGACGTGATTCATGAGTCTCTGGAGCGCGAGATCGCTAGCCGAGTGAACCCAAGGGTTCAGACAAAACAACAGATGCAGAACACGCTTGATGAGAGCGTGACCATTAGGACCAGGCTTGGCTTCTAGGCTGGCGTATGTCCATGCAACAACTGCTCAATATCTCGACCGCTAGAAAATTCCTCATTGAAGATCCCATCCTTAAAACGTACCGCAGGATCTTTGAGGAGCGCGGATTACCCGTTGAACGTCGGTCTGAGCTTTTGGATTTGACGAACGCGATTATTGATGGGGCGTTACCTCCGGCGGATGCCTCGGCCATCATTGAGAGCGCCTTTGGGCTTGATGAGGAAAAAGCAAAACAATTAACGTGCGACGTGCTCGGCTATGGCGTGTTGCCGCTTGAAAAGTTTATTCCAGGCATTCCTGAGGCCATTACCGCGCTCGGGGGCGAGGTGGAAAAGTATCCGGCTGTTCGTGTAGAGAAGGACAGGGTTTCGGCCTTTGCGTGGTCAGAGCGCCTGCAGAAAGAGGCGAACATTCAGTTTTCTGACGTGCTCACTAAACGACTGGCGCTTCTTTTGGAAGGCCGAATGAAGGGCGAGAAGAATGCGGAATCCTTACGGACATACTTCGGCCGGTCACTCACAATTGGGGGCCTGGCGCTTCTGAAGGAACAAATTGACGCCCTGGCTACGGCCATTGAAGGAGAGGCGCCATTTGTAGAGCTGGTGAGTGATGAGGAATGGAAGAAGATGCAGGAGCCCGCGCCTGTGGTGGAGGGGTTTGACGACGCCAAACCCGTACGCGCGGGCGAGATTGAGATCCCGCCCGGCCATGAATTGGCCGCGGAGGTGCCGGTATTGGAATGGAGGGGAAGGACGGACGCTCGATTAGCAGAAGCGGTTGAGGCCTGTGTTGAGTCAGCGAAACCGATTTTGCTCGACAAAAATATTGCGCTTCCAAAGTTCCGCGACCTGGCTGAAAAGAATATCCGCGGGGTTCGTGATCCAGGCAAGACGCGGGATATTTTGGAGAAGGAGTATGCGCTCTCCGGAGCCGATCTTCGCGTGGTCCTAGACGCGTTGTCTGCGGGGAAGAAAAAGTATGATGGAGAGAAAAGGCCGGCAGAGGATGGAGAGGGGAAAGAGGAAGGAGAGGGAACTGTAGAGCTGAGAGAATCAGACGCCATGGATGCAAAATTCTTGGCACTGACCAAGACCACGCCAACGGAAAGTATTGCGCCTATCATGCCTGGATCAAGGGTGTCGGCTGCTAGAGAGGCCGGAACCGCTACCGTGAAAATGCTACGGCCAAAGCCTGCCAAGGCTGAGCTGACCGTGGGCAGTGTCTCGCCTACCTCGCCGGAAAGAAAAGTGACGGATGTAGTGCAGGCTTCCAGGCTGATGGGGCCGGCTGAACAGCTGAAGAACATGAGTCCGCTAGTCTTTCGCCGGATGTCCTCTGACCCCGCAGAGGCCGCACAAAAGATTGATGACCTGTTGTCTTCGCTGGCGGTTGGTGGGTATGAGGACAAGGTGCACGGCATCAAGGCTTGGCGCGAGAGTCCCATGAACCAGCTGTATCTGACCATCGCGGAAGAGGCGCTTGGCGCCGGTCTTTCAGTGCCCGAGGTGGCAAGTAGGCGCAGAAAAGAGGGGAAAGACAGCCTCAGTCCCGCGGAAATTAAGGCGCTCGTTTCATTAAATGCGAAACTGCGTTTCTAGCGTGGTAAAATACTGTCATGCCCCGCAATCAATTCGTTGTCCCGCAGTTTCTTGACGTGGAGCCACGCATCATTGGCCCGATTACTGCTCGGCAATTTTTAATCATGCTGACCGTCGTATTGGTAGACTTTGCCCTGTATCGCATTTTCATCAAGAGCATTCCAGGAATCCTGGTGACTGCCTTGCCGGTAACGCTTATTGGCTCGGTCTTTGCCTTTGGAAGAATGAACGGCCAGCCGTTTCATGTGATTGCTCTTAACGTTTTGCAGACCGTGCGCCGTCCGGCTAAGCGCGTGTGGGACAAGACCATGTCAGATATGGACCTGCGCGTGCTTATGAAAAAGGAGGAAGCTCCGCCATCCATCGTTCGCCACACCAAGGCCCCGCTTGAGCAGTCACGGTTGTCTGAACTGACACTCGTTGTAAATACCGGCGGTGTCTACAGCGGTGAGGAGTAATTATGGCCAACGCAAAAAACAATCTAGCAAAACCAAAAGCGGGACCGCCAACCCAGCGGTATTTGGATATTGCGGAGATTAGGGAAGACTGCGTGGTCTTAAAAGACGGCACGCTCCGTTCAGTATTGCTTGTATCGAGTATTAACTTTGCCCTCAAAAGCGAAGATGAACAGCAGGCCACCATTCAGGGGTACATGCAGTTTTTGAATGGGCTTGATCACCCTATCCAAATCACTATTCAGTCCCGCCGGATGAACATTGACGCCTACATGGGGAAGCTGAAGGCGCAGGAAGAAACGATTCCGAATGAACTGTTGCGCGGACAGATTAGGGACTACATGTCCTTCGTCAAAGAGCTGGTTGAGCTGGGTGAGATCATGCAGAAGCGGTTTTTCGTCATCATTCCGTATGATCCGGCTGAGGGCGGGAAACAGCACGGTTTTTTTCAGAAACTGTCGGCGGCTATTTCACCGGCCGCAATTATCAAGCTGAATGCCAAACAGTTCGGTGAGCGCAAAGAATATCTCATGCAACGCGTAGGAAATATTGCCGGCGGTCTGCAGAGCATGGGGCTTCAGGCGATTATGCTTGATACACAGGGGCTGATTGAGCTGTATTACAATTCCTACAACCCTGACGTTTCTGAGGTGCAAAAATTGGCTCCCATTGAAAAAATCCAGGTAGAAACCCGTTTCTAGTATGGCTTTTAACATTGATGAACTGAAAAAACAGCAGACCGTAGCTCCCATCAGGAGCGAGCGGAAACTTTCCTCTGCGGAAATGAGATCCCAGGAAGAGCGGGCCACGCTTGAAGAAGAGCGCTCGTTCAGGAGAGGCACCGTGTCCGTTCGTGATCTTATTGCGCCGGCGGCCTTTGAAGTCCAGCCCACGCATTTGGTACTTGGCGATAGATTTGTCCGCACGCTTTTTGTGACTACTTATCCGCGCTACGTTGGTATTGGCTGGGGCGCGCCGGTTATTAACTTCAAAGGAACAATTGATATCGGGATGTTTGTGTATCCCGTGAAGTCAGAGGTGATCTTGAAGCAGTTGCGTGATAAAGTGGGACAGATTGAAGCGCAGATTGTGTCTGATAATGAATCCGGACGGCCTCGCGACCCAATTCAAGAAACGGCGCTCCGCGACGTTGAGCAACTGCGCGATGACCTTACACAGGGCATTGAGCACTTTTTCCAATTTGCGTTTTATGTGACGCTCTACGCGTCAAGCAAGGTAGACCTTGATAAGCGGACAGAGGAAGTTGAGGCGATCTTTGGCGGAAAACTTATCTACAGCAAACGCGGGCTGTACCAGGCCGAGCAGGGCTTTAACTCCACGCTTCCTTTGTGTAATGACGAGCTGATGGTTACGTTCAACATGAACACTAGCCCCATCGCTAGTTCATTCCCATTTATTTCTTCCGATGTTTCAAGCGATAACGGCATTTTGTACGGCATCAACCGCCATAACAACTCGCTCATTTTGTTCGACCGCTTCTCATTGCAAAATGCGAATGCCGTGGTCTTTGCTACGTCTGGCGCAGGAAAAAGCTATGCGGTGAAGCTGGAAATCCTGCGTTCCATGATGATGGGCACGGATGTCATTGTTATTGACCCGGAAATGGAATACCGCCAGCTGTCTGATGCCGTGGGCGGGACGTACGTGAACGTTTCGCTGGCGTCTGAGGCGAAGATCAATCCCTTTGATCTGCCCAGGCCAAAGGGCGAGGAATCTTCCGTTGAGGACATTTTGCGTAGCGCCGTCATTACGATTAAGGGTTTGCTCCGCATCATGATTGGTAAACCCATGGGGGAGAAGTCAGTCCTTGGCTTCACGCCGGAAGAGGATAGTTTGCTTGATCGAGCCCTTCTTGAAACGTACGCCAAGAAAGACATCACGCCTGATTTGCCAAGTTTGGCGGAGATTACCGATTATCCTATTCTGAATGATCTGTTGGAAATTCTTGAGGGCATGCAGGGCGGTGAGAATTTGGTTGCTCGTCTGACAAAGTTTACAACGGGAACATTTTCCGGATTACTCAACTCACCAACTACGGTGGAGATGCGCAATCAGCTGGTCATTTTTTCTGTGCGGGATCTTGAGGACGAATTGCGCGCCATGGCCATCTACACCATCGTCAACTACATCTGGAACGTGGTGCGTTCAGAGCGGAAGAAGCGTTTGCTGACCATTGATGAAGCGTGGTGGCTCATGCAGAATGAGGACAGCGCCAAGTTCATTTTCGCCCTTGTGAAGCGCGCCCGCAAGTATTATCTTGGCGTGACCACCATCACGCAGGACGTGAATGACTTTTTGTCGAGTTCGTACGGCCAGGCGATTGTGACCAACTCCCAACTGCAGATTCTCATGAAGCAGTCATCGGCCGGCGTGGACGTAATTGCCAAGACGTTTAACCTGACGCAAAGCGAAAAATATCTGTTGCTTGAAGCCGGCGTGGGCGAGGGCATCTTCTTTGCCGGCCAGAAGCACGCGGCCATCAAGATTGTTGCTTCATACACGGAAGATCAAATCATTACCACGAATCCTGAGCAGTTACTTCAAATTGAGCGCGCCAAGGAAGAATTCCAGAAGTCCTTACAGCCACCCAAGTAAGCTATGAATAAGAAAGTGGAAATTGGGATTGCGGTTGGCATACTCGTCCTTCTGCTGATTGTGCTGGCGGTGCTTTTGCGCGCCAAACCGAATACGGTTAGCACGAAACCCGTGCAGGAGCAGATTCCAAACGCACAAACTAATCCCGGCAGTGTGCCGGTTGTTCCCGTGGTGGTCGCTCCCCCAGAACCGGCCGGACCGCAGACCACGGCCAGCATTTTTGTGGCCAGATTTGCCAGCTATTCATCTGAATCCGATTTTTCTAACGTGGCTGACGTGCTGGTTCTGGCGACTAAAACATTTCAGGCAAAACTGCAGGGCATTGCCCAGGATCAGCGGACGCGAGATCTTTCCACCGCGTATTACGGCCTCTCCACAAAGGTAATTGGCAGTTCAGTTGTTCAAGAGGCAGAAACTTCTGCAGAGATCAAGCTTATGACCCAACAACAGGTATCTGTTGGCAGTCCGGGCAATACTACGGTGCAGTATAAGAACATTACTGTTGATCTGGTTAAAGAAGGAGATACATGGAAAGTGAACGGCTTTGCTTGGGAGAGCTAACCAGCTGGTTTTTAAACGCGGTCTTCCCGCGTTTTTGTCTGTCCTGCAAAACGGAAGGCGCTCTGCTTTGTCCGGCCTGTTTGCGTGCTTTTGATGATCGAGTATTCAGGGAGACTGACGGCCACCTGGCCCTCTTTGCGTACGGCAATCCGGCGATCCGAAATCTCATCCGCGCTTGG
Organism: Patescibacteria group bacterium; assembly: GCA_041660165.1. GTDB lineage: Bacteria > Patescibacteriota > Patescibacteriia > UBA9934 > UBA9934 > JAGORL01. The sequence goes on from JBAZWW010000002.1 coordinate 144,381, forward strand.
AAGTATGACTTTGATCAATCGGGATTCTCGACGCTCATGAAATTAGCTGAGCCAGGACACTCGACCATCAGAACTTTTATAGATAAGGCAGTGATTATCCCGATACCATTATCTGATCTTCGAACAAGAGAGAGGGGCTTCAATCAGGCGGTCGTGCTTGGCGAGTGGGTTGCTGAGGTTTCGGGAAGTGAAATGAGGGAGCTTTTAAAAAGGGGAGAAGCGAAGGGACACCAAGCTGAAAGAACTGAGGAGGAGAGAAAAAGAGCCATGGAGAAGAGTCCGTTCCTTTTAAAGGGGGGGAAGGTGCCAGAAAAGATTGTACTTGTTGATGATGTGTGGACAACAGGGTCAACCATGAGAGCGGCGGAGAGAACTTTGAAGGAAGGGGGAGTAAAAGAGGTGAAGTTTTTGACTATCGCGAAGGGGTAGGGTTCTCTGTTATGAACATGCTCATTTGCTAAAGCTACAATGTAGCGTTAGTATAGAAGGGTATGCGCAAGATGACAGATGCCAGCGAGTACCTCATTGCGGAAATGCAGGATGAAGGGCACAGGGTGCGCCCTCTTAGGCGAGGCTTGGTTGAGATCTTCGCAATGAGAAGGAGCCCCCTTACTTTAAAAGAAATTCAGGACATTCTTGGAAAGAAAAGAATTGTTCATCATCGAGTATCTCTGCACAGGGAACTGCGTTTTCTGCTTTCCTGGCACATTATTGCTCCAGTTACCTTTGCGGATGGATCTACGAGGTACGAATCTAATACACATGGTCATCACCACCATCTTATCTGCACTGGCTGTTCCGAGGTGGTGGATATCGAGATACCGGAAGGTGATCTTATAAAGATGGGTACAAAATTCGCTGACGAGCACTCCTTTTCTATAAATGAACATTCTTTAGAATTCTTCGGCCTATGCAAAAAGTGCAAGCGTTCCTAATTGGCGGGGCGGTTATTGCGTGCGTGGCTATTGGCGTTGTTTGGCGCTGGCGGTCTTTGCCGAGCGTGCCGGCTGTTGCGGATAGCCGGTTATCCGTGGTGGCTACGTTTTATCCGTTGGCCGAGTTTGCCAAGCAGGTGGGGGGCGAGGATATTCAACTAGAGCAGATGGTGCCAGACGGCGTAGAGCCTCATGAGTATGAGCCAACCAGCAAGCAGATCGCTTCGGCGAGTTCAGCTGACGTTTTTATCATGAACGGCGGGGGAGTAGACGCTTGGGCGGATGACGTGGCGGCCTCAGTGCGAGAGCATGGCGGGCTGGTTTTGAAAATGACGGAGGTTATTGAGACGAATCTGAATGATCCGCATATCTGGCTTGATCCAAGCAAGGCCAAGGCCATGGTTGGCGAACTTGAAGGCCCGTTTATTTCGAGGGATGGGGATCATCGAGACGCCTACGCTTTACGCTCGAAAGACTATCTGACAAAGCTTGATATGCTCGATGTAAGTTATTCGTCAGGCCTGGCAAAGTGTAGTTTGCGAGAGATCATTGTCTCGCATGATGCGTTCGGCTACCTTGGCGCGCGGTATACTTTCATTGTCCACGCCATTCTCGGGCTTTCGCCGGAGGCCGAACCGTCCGTGAAAGCCATCGCAGATTTGACCGAGTTGGCAAAACGATCGCATATCACCACGATCTTTTTTGAAACCCTCGTCTCACCCAAGCTGGCGCAAACCCTTGCCGGCGAGGTTGGAGCAAGGGCCGAGGTGTTGAATCCGGTTGAGGGATTAACCGCCGAGGAAAGAACAGCCGGAAAAGATTACCTTGACCTCATGAATGATAATTTGCTCGCCCTAAAAACCGCCATGCTGTGCCAGTAGAAAAAACAAAAATAGTGTACTCGCTTAAAGATGTTGGCTTCTCCTATGGGGAGAATGTTGTGCTTGACGGCGTCACGGCTGATATTCATGAAGGGGATTACTTGGGGATCATCGGCCCGAACGGGGGAGGCAAAACCACCATTTTGAAAATATTACTCGGGTTGCTTTCACCAAGTGAAGGCTCGGTCGAGTTGTTCGGCAAGTCCATTGCCCGCAATCAAGAGCGTGCCAGGGTGGGCTACGTTCCCCAGCGCGCTAATGCGGTGGGCGAGCATTTTCCAGCCACAGTTTTTGAAATTATTGAAAGCGGTCAGACGCCAATCTTAAAGAACGCTCGAACGCTAAAGCGAGCCATTGAAGCCGCCGGCGTGAAACATTTGCTCGGTCGTCTCATCGGTTCGCTCTCAGGCGGGGAACGTCAGCGCGTGCTCATTGCCCGCGCCCTGGCGTGCGACCCGAAGGTGCTCATACTCGACGAGCCAACCAGTGCAGTTGATGCCAAAGGCCAGGAAAAGTTTTACGAATTCATTCATGAGATTAGGGAGAAACTTCATTTGACGGTGATCCTTGTTTCTCACGACATGGACATTGTGGCCCATGAAGTGGACACCGTCTTGTGCTTGAATCGCCATCTGATTTGCCATGGTCCGGCGGAAGAAATTATGCATCATCCCCATCTTATCCACGGCCATAAACCCGTTAAATAATATGCGCAAATTTCTGCTTGCCCTGGTTTTGCTGACTGCGCTCACGGTTCCCTTTGTTGCTTTTGCGGGGAATAATTCAGTGTATGTGCGCGGAAAAGTACTGGATATTATTGCTGAAGGAGAACGCGATTTGGGCGATGGGAGTATCGACAGATATCAGACAGTATCGGTTGAGTTCCTGAGCGGAACAGAGGCGAAAAAAGTGGTGACGATTGAGTTTACCGCTATGAAGCCGGGGTTTGAGCAGAAAAAGCTATACAAAGGGGAGACGATTGTGGTTGGACAGACAGATGATGTGCGGGGGAGAACATATTATGTGCAGGACGCATTTCGTTTGCCGATTGTGGCCGTGTTCCTCATCCTCTTTTTTGTCCTTGCGACCGTCTTCGGCCGGGGCCAGGGCGCGCGTTCAGTTTTAGGCCTGGGCGTCAGTTTGTTGATTCTCATGGTCTTTGTGGTCCCGCGTATTTTTGCTGGCGAGAGCCCGCTTCTTATTTGTGCCATCGGCTCATCTATCATTGCGGTTGTTTCTATTTTATTAGCTCACGGTTTGCACCGGCGGAGTTTTGTGGCCCTGCTGGCTACGCTTTTGGCTCTGGTGATGGCCTTCATTTTTGCTTCTCTAGCTGTTCACTTTACTACTCTTTCTGGCAGTGGAACTGAGGAGGCGGTGTTTTTACAGCTCAATTATCTCTCCGGTATTGATCTGCGGGGACTATTGCTTGGCGGTATGGTTATTGGCGCTCTTGGCGTGCTTGATGACGTTACAACTGCTCAGGTGGCGGCCATTGAAGAGATTCATAATGCCGATGCATCGCTTGATGCGCGCGAGCTTTACGCGCGGGGTTCATCCGTTGGCCGTGAACACATCGCCTCGCTCGTGAACACGCTAGCGCTCGCGTACGTGGGGGCTTCATTTCCCATCTTTCTGCTTTTTTCAGCGCCGGATAATCCACCGCTGTGGGTTCTCTTAAACAGCGAGCAGATCATGGAAGAAGCTGTTCGAGCACTCGTGGGAGGCTCCGCGCTCATCCTGGCCGTTCCTATTTCAACAGCCTTTGCCGCCTTTATCTTCTCGCGTCTGCCAGCCAAGAAAAAATATGTTTGATATTCTTCATTACGCTTTTTTTGTTCGAGCACTCCTGGCCGGACTTTGTATTGGCGCGGCCGCCCCCTTGCTTGGCATGTTCGTTACGGTTAGGCGCCAGTCCCTCATTGCCGATACGCTTGCACATGCCTCTCTGGCTGGCGTGGCCATTGGCGCCGCGCTTGGCATTGACCCGCTCCTGGCCGCCGCCGTCTGCGCCGTCTTGGCCGCGGTCGTGATCGAGCGTCTGCGCGTGAACGGCAAGCTGTCTGGCGAATCCACGCTTGCAATTGTTCTTTCGGGAAGCCTAGCGCTCGCAGTTGTCATCATGAGCGCCACGGGGAATCTTAACGCTGGCGTTATCAGTTATCTCTTTGGCGGGATTACTACCGTAAGCCAGCTTGATCTCTACTCAATCGCTATTATTTCCGGCATCGCCGTCCTGTTTTATCTGGCTACGCACAAAGTATTATTTCTCATTGCCTTTGACGAAGACATCGCCCGCGCCCAAGGCGTTCCCGTGGATCGCTTCAGTCTGTTCCTCGCTATTTTGACCGCGGCCATTGTAGCCGTTGGCATGCGAGTAGTGGGCGTCCTGCTTGTCGGCGCTCTTATGACCGTGCCCGTACTCGCCGCCGTCCAATTTGGCCTCAGTTTCAAAAAAACCGCCGTCTTGGCCGTTCTCTTCTCTGTGCTCAGTGTTCTCATCGGCCTCTTCGCAAGTTCATACCTTGATCTGGCTGCCGGCGGAACAATCGTCCTTCTTGCCATGGGCTTTTTCCTGGCCGGACTTTTGTACAAGTCAGCAAAGTAGTAATCACAAAAACACGACCCGTAAGGGTCGCATTTTTGTGGCGGAGGGAGAGAGATCCTAACTACGTGGGTCGCCCCACATACATTTTGTCTAATGTTAGCCAAGCCGTTTTCAGTTTTATGGCCACGACTTGCCGAGACTTTGTTAATCATATATAATCTCCCATAGTCATAGTATAAGATTATCTATGGATCCACGAAGCAATCGAATCGGCAATATCCCCGAATCTGTCTGGTCCCTCATTAACCAAATCGACCATCTGAAGGGCCAATGGATCGGCGGTGCCAAACTGAACCCGCAAGCACTTGGTCGCTTGAAGCGGTCGGTTTTGGTGACATCGACTGGCGCGTCAACCCGTATCGAAGGATCGAAGCTGTCCGATGAGGATGTTGAGAAGTTCATGCGCGGTTTATCGCTACAAAAATTTACCGATCGGGATAAGCAGGAAGTGCAGGGGTACTTCGAGCTGCTCGAAAATATCTTTACCTCGTGGAAGCACATTCCGTTTACGGAGGGCGTTATCAAACAACTACACCGGGAATTATTGAAGTATGCGGACAAGGACGAGCGACATCGTGGAGAGTACAAAAAAATGGAGAACTCCGTGGAGATGTTCGATGAGTCAGGAAAGTCTGTCGGCATCATTTTTGAAACGACCCCCGCCTATCTCACGCCGAAGCGAATGGAGGAGCTCGTTGAGCGGACAGCGGGCGCGCTAAAGCAAGGCGAAAGTCATCCACTAGTCGTCATCGGAAACTTTCTTGTCGAATTTCTTGCGATTCATCCGTTCCAAGATGGGAACGGGCGCCTTTCGCGCATTCTCACGAATTTACTACTGCTGAAGGCGGGATACGAATATGTGCCCTACGTCTCGCACGAGAAACTTGTCGAGGACAACAAGGCGGATTACTACGTCGCTCTCCGCAAGAGCCAAACTTCGCTCGGAACCGGGCGTGAGAATATCACGCCTTGGTTGGAGTTTTTTTTGACCATCTCGCTTGAACAGGCGCGACAAGCGATTGAGTTATTGTCGCACGAAAATATTGAGAAGATTCTCTCGCCCAAACAGCTCGCGGTGTGGCGGCATTTTGAACTCGTCCCTGAGGCGACTGCGGGTGATATCGCTAAGGCTACCGATGTTGCACGTCCGACCGTCTCACAAGCAATCGATGTCTTGCTACGGTTGAAAAAGATTGAGCGTATCGGCCAAGGACGAACGACACGGTATCGGAAAGTGTAAAGGCTGCGTATGGGCAAACCCGTCAAAGCGCTTCATGCACTGAATTGGTACTACGGAAATATTTGTAGTCGCCAATGCCCGGAAGAGAAACAGCGTGAACATTATGAGCAGATGCGAGAGATCATTAAAGACCACGAGAATTTCATGATCACACACAAGATGTTCGTCAAAGTTATGCAGGAGAAGCACTGTGTATGCGAATCGTCAAACCTCCAACAGTCGCATCGAAGCTTCTGGAAACTCGATCATTCTGGCTGTCAGGATTTCTATCGTCATCTGTATGATCTCAGCCACTGAAGATCAGTTGAACTTGTACCTCTCCTTATTTCGTGGTCGAACGGACGTCTACGCCAGACGATGGGAGAAGGAAGGAAAGTCTGGTTACTCGCCGGCGTATGATTTTGATTGGAACGAATTCCTCGCACATAAGCGCCGTGGCGGAACAATGACAACCTTCGAAAAGAAGACGGCGATTCCGCTCACTCCAGATATCATCCGTAAGCACCTTGTCGGTCAACACGTCGTCGGTGTCTATCCGCTCCTTGAAAATAACTCTTCGTATTTTATCGCGGCAGATTTTGATGGCGACCGAGCATTTGATGAAGCAAAGAGTCTCATTTCGGTCTGTCAAGAAATCGGACTCCCTGCATATCTCGAACGCTCGCGTTCCGGGAACGGCGCGCACGTTTGGTTGTTCTTCGAAGAGCAATATCCTGCCGCGCGAAGTCGGGTGATCATGCTCGAGTGTGTCCGTCGCGCACTTGGCTTGTCTGCCTTCGATAAAGAAGTATCGTTTGATCGTCTATTTCCAAACCAAGATGCTCAGAGCGGTAAGGGATTCGGGAATTTGATCGCCCTGCCTTTGCAGGGAATATCCGTCGAACGTAGCAATGCCATTTTTATCGATCCTGACAATTTGGTCGCGTTTCCCGACCAATGGGATTTTCTTGCGAAGGTGAAAAGAATTTCGCCCCACGATCTTGATGCCGCATTCGCTCAGCTCACCGACCAATCAACCAATGAAGTAACGACAGACTCAAAGAACCTCGTTTTGATACTTGGCTCAGGCATTCGTCTACAGAACAATTTGCTCGATAAGGCCACGGTCAACTTTATCCGGGAAGAGTTGAATTTTTCAAATTTGGATTACTGGCTAAAGAAGCGACTCGGCAAAAGTGTTTACCAGACGGAAAAGTTTTTCCGTTTGATTGAGGAAGTTGGCGAACATATCCTCCTGCCGCGAGGTTTTTTGACGAAGCTGACCGGTCATCTCCGTACCCGAGGCATACCATTTCTGATTCGTGATGAACGCACTGCCTTGCCCGATGCCACGTTTACCTCGACGATTGAGCTACGACCGGAACAGACGGACGCCGTCAATCTCGCTATGGCGGTCGAGCAAGGCGTGATCGTTGCCCCTCCAGGCAGCGGAAAGACCATTATGGGACTCGAACTCATTGCACGTCGTGGACAACCCGCATTGATCCTCACGCACCGTAAGCAGATCATGGATCAGTGGGTCGATCGGATTCAGTCTTTTCTTGGAATCGCCAAGGCGCACATTGGACGAATCGATGGGGTCAAGAAATCCGTTGGCGACAAGGTGACCGTCGCCATGATGCAGAGTCTCGCCCGACGGGAGGATCTGTCGGATCTGCGAGGCAAGTTCGGACTGGTCATCGTCGACGAGTGTCATCACATTCCCGCAAAAACGTTTCGCAAGGTTATATCTTCCATCGACGCAAAATATTGCTACGGACTCACCGCAACGCCCGAACGGAAGCATAAAGACGAAAAGCTGATCTATCTGTTTATTGGAGACATCGTCACCGAATTGCACGAAGAACACGCGAAAGAATCCGCTCCATCGAAATATCGCCCGGTCGAACCAACAAAGAACGTGATCGTCCGAGCCACGCAACTCGCCGTTCCGTTCTCTTTCACAGCCGACAACTATCAGATTCTTGCCCGCATTGTTTCTTTCGACCAAGCGCGGAACCGGTTGGTCCTTGAGGACATCAAACGTTCCGTGGCGGCGGGATGGAAGACGCTCGTTCTCAGCGAACGCAAGGAGCATCTTGAAGTACTTAGCATGTATCTCAAAGGAAGTTGCGAAGCTATCCTGGTGACGGGTGACGATTCTGCCGTTTCGCGTAAAAGTAAATTCGCACAAATCGCGTCGGGACATTATCAGGTCATATTGGCGACGGGCCAGCTCGTCGGGGAAGGAATGGACGTTCCTGATATCCAGGCCGTCGTCTTGGCGTTTCCCCTCGCTTTCGAAGGCAAGCTCGCCCAGTACATTGGTCGTATTCGTGGGGCGCAAAAGACAGTCTGCGATTACCATGATGGTAGGACGCCGTTCCTCGATCGTCAATTTAAAAAGCGGAAGAAGTTTTACGAGAAGAGTGGATTTCGGATAACCGAAGAGAGCTGATCGGTAGATAGCAAAATGACTCCGAAAGGAGTCATTTTGGCATGGGGACAATGCCTTATGGGTCGCCCCGTCGCCATCGGCACACGGGTTGCACGATAAGAAATTGTCCTGGCGGAGGGGGCGAGATTCGAACTCGCGGAGGCTATTAACCTCGACGGTTTTCAAGACCGTTACCTTAAACCGCTCGGTCACCCCTCCCGTTTATCAGCTACGGCTGCGTGGGGCATTCTACGCGGTTTTGTTCAGTTTGTCTATGTGCACATGCTATACAAAAATACGACCTTTACGGGTCGTATCTTTGTGGCGGAGAGGAGAGGATTCGAACCTCCGGTACCCTTTCAGGTACGCAGGTTTAGCAAACCTGTGCCTTAAGCCACTCGGCCACCTCTCCGGGTGGGTGGAAAGCTCCTAAAATCGTTTTCTGCTGTGTCGGCTCTCCGGTCCTCGTTCAACGTACCTGCTGGTACGTCTCACTTCGGTCCTCGCGCCTCCTTGCATAAAGCGATTTTATTAGCTTTCCAAATGCACGCGCCGTTCGCCTTGGCCTCGCTACGCTCGGCCAGCACGAAACGGTTAAATTCGACTCTGATAAGAACGCGGGTACACTACCTGAATCGGGAGTCTTTTTCAAGCTCGTCCATGTTATACTGTGGGAAAGCATATGGCAAAGGAGGCGAAAAAACGAGCGGTTCCGTTAGAGGAACATGAACATATTGATGTTGGAAACGTCATCAGTATGTGGGAAACGTGGGAATTCCCGCCTACTACCCGAACTACCAGCTGGTATGCCGTGGCTGGCACCCTGGGGCTCATCATGCTTTTGTATGCGCTTTTTACGGCCAACTTTGTCTTTGCCGTTATCATTCTCATGTTTGCCGTCATTCTTCTTCTTAGGGACTTGAAAAAGCCGGGCCGGGTAAATGCCTACGTAACTACGTCCGGCATTGTGCTCGGCGACGAATTCTATCCGTATAACGGCCTCAAGGATTTTTCCATCTCTTATGAACCGCCGGATGTAAAGTACTTGTACGTCACGTTTCAAAGTCGAACCCAGCCCATGCTTTCAATTCACTTGGACGACAAGAATCCTAACGAAGTCCGCCAGGCCCTGCTTCCTTACGTTTTTGAGAATCTTGAGCGCGAAGGTGAAAGTTTGACAGATACCCTCCGTCGCGTGTATAAATTGTAAGGTTTTTAGGACATTTTATAGCTTTCCAAGTATGCGCGCGTAGCTCAGCTGGATAGAGCATCAGCTTGCGGAGCTGAGGGTCGTAGGTTCAAATCCTGCCGCGCGCACCACAAACCGATCCCTTCACTGGGGTCGTTTTGTTTTTCCTAATAGCAAAAGGAGCCGCGGGGCTCCTTGAGGACGGTTACGGCGAACGGTGCGCTTTGGCTAGCGCGGGGCGGAGGGCTGGAAGAAGGTTTCCGGCACCTCCGTCAGGATGCACCTGGCCTCGTCTTCGCCGGTCTCACGGCCCTGGTAACTGCCTACCCACATCCCGGCGTGGTGCCGGAAGCGGTACTTGATCTGGTCCGTCCGGTGGGCGTAGCGCTTGGTGAAGCACAGCTCCTCCGCGGTCAGCACCACGTCGGTGATGATCGCAGTGCCGAAGTTGTCCCGCATCTCGCCATCGCCCGCGTCTCCGTCCGTCTTGATGACGCCGAAGAAGGTGAATGGACTCGGCCCCCCAATGTTCTGGAAAAAGACTCCATTGATCAGAAACAGCTTCTTCACGGATACCTCCGGTCCTGTTGGCTGCTCGGCTGAGCCGGAATACACTACAGTATTTTCTATTTGTTGTACAGTACCTCTTCATGATCAATCGTAGTACCATAAGGTTGAACCTAGCTATATGAAAAATAATCCCAACTCGTTAGCTATTTTTGAGGATTTCAATATTCGTCGAATTTATGACGAGAAAAAGGAGATCTGGTACTTTTCGGTGATCGATATCGTTGCCGCTTTAACTGAGCAAACGAATTATAATCGAGCTAAAAGTTACTGGACTACGCTGAAAAATCGACTAAAGTTAGAAGGAAGTGAAGTGGTCACAAAATGTGACCAGTTGAAAATGCTGGCTCAAGACGGAAAAATGCGAGAGACGGACGTGGCTGACGTGGAGTCGTTATTACGCATTATTCAGTCCGTTCCCTCGAAAAAAGCCGAACCAATCAAACTCTGGTTGGCGAAGGTCGGATATGAGCGAATGCAAGAAATGACTGATCCAGAGAGGGCCCTGGATCGCAGTCGGGGGTATTGGCAAAAACAAGGTAGAAGTGAGAAGTGGATTCAGCAACGGATGACGGGACAAGAGACGAGAAATAAATTAACAGATTATTGGAGCGATCATGGCGTAGAACAGGGCGAGGAGTTCGCTATACTCACAAACATAATTCACGAGGAGTGGACGGACTTGTCAGTGAAGAATCATAAAAGTTTGAAAGGATTAAGAACGCAAAACCTTCGCGATCACATGAGTGAAGAAGAGCTGATTTTTACGGCTCTCGCAGAGCTCTCAACTAGAAGAATAGCGGAAACTGACGAAGCTGAGGGATTAGAAGAAAATAAGATTCCGGCCAAGAAAGGCGGAAAGATTGCCAGGGATGCACGACTGGCTCTTGAAATAAGAACGGGAAAATCAGTAATAACCGGAGAAAACTTTCTACCAAAAAAGAAGTCTCCAAAATTGTTATGAACCGTCCCAGCTTCCTCAAGACTTTTTTAAAGGACCTCTTTGTGGCCTCAGTTACGCCCACCTCTAACCATGCCGTTCGCAAGATTTGTGACCAGCTATCTTTTGAGAGATCGGGCATGGTGGTAGTTGAGTACGGCGCGGGCAATGGGGCCGTTAGCCAGGAATTACTCCGCCGATTGCCCGCCGATGGGAAATTATTTCTGGTCGAGCGCAACGCCGAGTTTGCCGAGCACTTGCGCAAGACCGTGCTCGATCACCGCGTGACAGTGTTCACTGAGTCAGCCGAAAAGATCGATGAACTCCTGGCTTCACAGGGTGTCTCTAAGATAGACGCCGTTATATCGAGCATTCCGTTCACATTTTTCACGCCGGCGATTGCCCAGTCGATCATTTTCAAAACTCGACAGCTTCTAAAGCCAGACGGTGTTTTTGTGGTCTTCCAATTTACCCCCAGAGCTAAACATTTTCTTAAGCAACATTTTTCCAAGATCGAGACGAAGATCATCCTTCTCAACATTCCTCCGCTCTTGGTGTGGAGGGCCGGGGCTTGATCTTTTTTGGATAGTTGGTATACTCCGCGGAACTTATGGCGTTCCACCTCAAGGACTCCATCGCCTCCGTGGCGACTATTGGCTCAGCCAAGGCAAAAGACTTTGCTAGGCTTGGCATCAATACTCTGCATGAAGCGTTGTTTGATTTCCCGTTCCGCTATGATGATTTGTCCCACGCGGTCATGATTGAGGACGTGAAGCCGGGGCAGAAGGTGACAGTCCAGGGAACTATCATGAGTATTGATAATCGCCGAAGCCAGAAGTCCTTCCGCATGATGGTGACGGAGGCAACTATCGAGGATGGGACTGGCGGGATCAAGGCCATTTGGTTTCACCAAGGATTCTTGACGAAGATTTTGAAGCCCGGCCAAATTGTATCCCTCGCCGGCAAGGTAGATGACCGCTATGGTTTGTCACTCGTCAACCCTGCCTACGAAGTTGTCGGCAGTGGCAAGGTGGGGAAGGAGACGGGCAGAATTGTTCCTATTTATAAATTGACGGGCGCGCTTACTCAGAAGATTCGTCGGAAGGTGGCCGAGGCCTCTCTCGCCGCGGTGAACGAGGTGGAAGAATGGATGCCGGAGCGAATCATGAGGGAGGTTGAGTTAATCGGACTCGACCACGCCATTACTGAGCTTCACTTTCCTTCAGGCAATGAGGCAAAGGACAAGGCGCTCCGCCGTTTAAAGTTTGACGAGTTTTTCTTGCACCAGCTTTTGCACGCTAAGAGCCGTAGAGAACTCAAAACTCGCAAAGCGCCAAAGGTGCCGTTCCGTGAGGATTTGATGCGAGAATCGGTGGCGAATTTGCCATTTGCACTGACGGGGGCGCAGAAGAAAGCGGTCTGGGCGATCATTAAGGACATGAACCGTCCAGAGCCGATGAATAGACTGCTCGAAGGCGATGTAGGAAGCGGTAAGACCGTGGTGGCGGCACTTGTGGCTATGAACGCCTCACACGATGGCTGGCAGTCCGCTATGCTCGCCCCAACGGAAATTTTGGCCGAGCAACACGCGCAGACTTTGCAGAAGCTCTTTGGTGATAAGCTGACCATTGGTCTCTATACTAGAACAAAACGCCGGGTAGGCGGTAAGGAAGTGACCAAGGCCCAGCTTCTCTCGGCCCTCAAGAATGGCGCAGTCAATCTCGTGGTCGGCACGCACGCGCTCTTAACTGGCGAGGTTTTATTTGATCGCCTCGGCTTGATTGTGGTTGATGAACAGCATAGGTTCGGCGTTCGCCAGCGTCAGGCGCTTAAAGATAAACAGGGGGATCTCGATGGTATTCCGCATTTGCTTTCAATGACCGCTACGCCGATCCCTCGATCATTGGCGCTGGTTCTATATGGCGACCTCGACCGCTCAATTTTGAACGAGTATCCAGCCGGCCGAAAACCCATTCTTACCGAAGTGGTCGAGCTTGGTCGTGAGGAACCAATTTACGAAATGATGCGCGAGCAGATGGATGCCGGCCGTCAGATTTTTGTGGTCTGTCCGTTGATTGAGGAATCAGACGCCCTCGGCGTAAACTCGGTGCATGAGGTCTACAAGGAATTCGTGACTGAGGGCTTCAAAGGCTATCGCGTTTCGATGTTGCACGGCCGGATGAAGACCAAGGAGAAAGATGACGTCATGCGTGCGTTTGCCAATGGCGAATCTGACATGCTGATTTCAACTACGGTGGTTGAGGTTGGTGTGGATGTGCCGAATGCTACCGTCATGTATGTTGAGGGCGCTGAGCGTTTTGGTCTGGCCCAGCTTCACCAGCTTCGCGGACGGGTTGGCCGTGGCGAGCACCAGAGCTACTGTTATTTGCATCCATCCGGCATCCTTGGCGATGTAGCCCACGAGCGCATGAAAGCCATTGAGAATAGCCAGGACGGATTTGATCTGGCTGAACGAGACCTCCAGCTCCGTGGCCCTGGCAGTATTTTTGGCACCGAGCAATCCGGCTTCGAGCAGTTCAAACTCGGCACCATGCATGACATTGACCTGATGAGCCACGCCAAGGATTTTGCTAAGGAGATGCTCGATGAAAGCCCGGATCTGGAGACGTTCCCGAAACTGAGAGAGCGATTGTATACGTATGTGAATGAGGTGCACTTTGAGTGAGGGGAAACAAAAATCCTGTTCAGAAATGTGGTCGGATTACCTCCCAACATTTCTTCACAGGAATTTTTGTTTCCCTCACTTGCTAGAAACTGAGCGTGTGGCCGGTGATGGGGAGGGCTTGGATGTACGTGCCGTTGATGTTGGTTGCGCCTGTGTCAGCGTCATCCCAGAGGATGGCGGGGAACACAATGGTATTTGCGGTCAGCTCGCTTGGAATAGAAGCCTGGATGATGTCGTCTGTGCTGGCGCCGGACGTATCAAGGAAAAGTGCGAACGTGGTAGCGCTTGAGCTTTGCGGGAGAATGACGTCCGAAATGCCAAGCGCGGCGAATCCTACTGGTGCTGTACTTCTGCCACAGGGAGTTCCATCCACCGCTAGGAATGCGGCATCACTGAACATTTCAGTCACACCATTTGAAAGATTTTTTAGCTGCCACCGTGCTCCAGAGCCAAGTTTGCCAGCTCCACATCTGTTCCAGCCTGTTCCTCCAGCATCTGAGGAGCTCAGTTGGATCATGACGCGGTTTAATTTCACGAAACCTCCCGGAGCCACGTTCACGTTAAAGCGGAGCACCTCAGCAAAGGCACCGGGTTGGGTTGGTGCTGTGGTGCCGGACGGGGAGGACGTAGAGAGCGTGAAGGCCGGGCGAGTCTTCCTGAGTACCATGGTGTTCGCATGAAGGTTGGATTCCAGCCACGCACCGGTTATGACGCGTCCGGAGGTGCGTGCCGTAGCTATAAAGCCCCCGGTTGTACCAAAGTCCAGATCAAATCCGAAGGTCATGTTTGAACGAGCAGGGCTGGTGGCCGTAATGGGAGCAGTATCAACAGCCACATCCACAACTGAACTGCTTGACGCGCCGGCCGGTACGTACATGTTAAGGCCAGTGAACTTGGCCGAGTGGTTTGAGAGCATGGCGCTCCTCACTACCGTTGCGCCAAGCTGATCGAGATATTTGATTTTAACCGCCTGAATGGCCTGGTCATCACCCACATTTTTCAAGGTGAGGGTTTGGATGGTGAACGGCTCGTTCGTAGCGGTGAAAACGTAGGAGGCGGTGTTAACAAGTGGGGTGCCGGCTAGCGCGATATCTGCGCTCGGTGTGGTGCCGGAAAGTGAAGCGCTCAGCGTACCTGAATCACGGAGGGTGATGGAAACAGACGGTGGAACGTTTACGCCCGGGTCCGTTGCTCCGCCTATCTGCACTCGGCTTCCGCTCATTTGCCGTCCCGTGTAATCCTTTGCGGAAACGCTGGCATCATTCTTGAGCGAGAAAGCGTAAATGTCTGGATTGGTTCCGTCCACGGGAACGCTGGCAAAGGAACAGTTCACGCTGTAATTGGCGCTCGTGTTGGCTTTGAGGATAATTGGCAGGCCTGTGAATGAGACGTTACCTAGGCGGTCCACAACTCGGCCCTGGCCAAGCGGATGGCCTTGGCTGTCATTCAGAGCGCAGAGGCTGATGTGATCTGCCGGAGCAACGTTGTTTTCAATACTCGCAAATGATCCGTCAGTATCCGCGGTTACGGCAAACGTCAGGCGGTCAACGCGCACTGCCTGGTTTTGTGCCTGGAGGTTTACCAGGAAGACCGGTTCAAGCGTGGCGCCAGCCACGGTGGCGTGCGAGGTGAGCGCACTGCCAGTTTTGATAACCAGGATTGAGCCCGTGTTATTCGCCGCGATCATGAATCCGGCCGCTGCCGCTAGCCCGGCCGCCGCCATGATGGAAAGTCCCACTAACGTATTGGTTGTCGTTTGGACAACAGTGGATGATTTTGTCATATTTTGCGCTTAGTATACCAGCGTTCCGCCAACGATGCTTGGGGAAGTAATGTATTGGCCGTCAATGTTCGTGACGCCGGTATCCGCATCTGTCCAGCGGATGGAGTCGTTATTTGTGGCGTTGGCTGTCAGCTCGTCTACAATTTCAAGACGTATTGTGTCATCTTGAGAACTGCTGGCGCCGGTGCTGTCAAACCAGACTGAGAGCGCCTTTGCCCCAGAAGATGAGGTAGGAATGGCTAAGAGACCGCCAGTGGCTTGATTGAAGGTCACGATGGCATATGTAGCGATGCCTGGATTTGAAGCGTTACACGCTGTTCCGTCAGCGGACAGGATGCGCCAGTTGCTGGCATCGCCAAGAGCAGTGCCCGTACTGAAGTCACGAATTTGCCAGCGGTTTGCATCACCCCCAAAGTTACTGCAAGCGTTCCAGCCCCGGGCCTCATTGCTCGTGCTCATGAGGCGGAACATGATTTGCTGGAGCGCCACCGGACCGCCGGGAGCTGTCCAAATGTTAAACCTAAGGACCTCGCTCCGGCCTGGAACTGAGGCTCCGGATGGCGAGGCAGAGGAGAGCGAAAGATAGGGGCGAGTTTTTCTGAGGGTGAGCGTGTCTGCATGGATGCTTGCACCCATTGAGGACTCAGTGACAGTGTGTCCAGAGGTTTGAGCCACGGCCTTGAAGCCGTTAGCGGTGGTGAAATCAAGATCTAGTCCGAAGATCATGCCTGAGCGAGCCGAACCGGTTGCAGTAATTGGCGCGGTGTCTACAGCTACGTCGATAACAGCTTTGTTAGAGGCGCCGGCCGGTACATAGGCGTTAAGACCGGTGAATTTCGCGAGGTGATTTGAGAGAGTGGCCGTTTTCACAACTTGCGCGCCAAGCTGGTCAAGGTATTTGATCTTGACTGTTTGCACGGCCGTATCATCGCCAGTGTTTTTGAGGGTGAGCGTCTGGATGATGAACGGTTCGTTCGTGGCGCTGAAGGCGTAGGAGACAGTGTTGACGAGCGGGGTGCCGGCCAGGGCGATGCCTGTGCCAGGGGTGGAGTAAGGACCGGCACTGAGCGTCCCTCCGTCCCGGACCGTCACCGCAATGTTAGGCGGGAAGTTGACGCCGGGATCATTTGGACCGCCAATATTGATGCGGTTTCCGGGAAGAATCGCTCCTCGATCAGTGTGTGCATCAACGCTAGCATCGGTTTTGATGGAGAAGGCGTAAATGTCTGCATTAGCGCCATCCGTTGGGACATTGGCAAAGGTGCACCAGAGCCTGAACGTTCGGGTGACATTGGCTGGAATTGTTTGGGCAAGATTGGTAAAGGAAATATTTCCCTGATTATCAGGAATCTGGCCTTGGCCAACTAATGCGCCTTGGGCGTTGTTCAAGACGCAGGAGCTGAGATGGTCACCTGCGTTAATGTTATTTTCAATGCTCGAAAAAGTTCCGTCAGTATCGGCCGTGGCCGTGAACATCAGACGGTTAACGGTGACCGGTTTGTTCTGCGCCAGCAGACTGAAGCTAAGAACCTGTTCAAATGAACCAGCCACGGTGGAGTGCGAAGCTGGATTGGGCAACGCTTTAATGACCAGGACAGGTAGTGTATTCCTGGAAGCGATCAGAAACCCCGCCGCCGCCGCTAAACCAGCGAGAGCGACTATCCCGATGCCGATTTTAGTCGAGGTTTTTGTTTGAGTTTGTGTCTGTGTAGCCGTTGATAGGTTGTCCATAGATTTTTTTAGAAGACCAGCGTTCCGCCGTTCACGGTGAGGTAATGAACCAGGTACGCGCCCCAGTATTCCTGGTAGCTTGTGCCCACGCCAGGTGTACCGTCATCCTGCCAGAGAACAGATCCTGGCAGACGAACCACGTTTTGGCCGGTGATAGGACGCAGAATGTTCGTACCCAAGTAGCCCCTGGCAAAACTGACATCATTCCCGTTGACCGCAGTGACGAGCGCCCTTTCCTCGGTGGCCTCGCACGTGGTGTTCGTGCCGGAGAAACAGGCAGTGTCTCCTACGGAGAAGCCGGCTCCTTTGGCCAGGGTGATGATGGAATCGTTTCTTGTTAGGCTGGCGTCGTTAATGGTTGATCCCGGAAGGAAGGTGCTGACGATGGGGTCAGCAACGATGTCAAAACGTACGGAGTCGTCGCTTGATGAGCTGGCGCCTGTAGAGTCAAAGTACAGCGCGTATGCGTACGATTGGCCTCTTGGAATGACCTGCGGAACGGGGAAGGCGATACCAGCAAAGCCAAGTGTTGCACCCGTGCTATCACAATTTGCTCCGGTGGTTTTGTAGAGCGTCCAGTTGTTATCAGCTGTATCAAGAGTTTGCGAAGTGCTCTCGAGCGTCAGGTTATAGAGGTCAAAATCGCTGGCGGTGGTGACGCCTGAGGTGGCGTCTGTATCGCAGTCATTCCAATGTGTTGTTGGGTAAGTGTTATCCGTTGAACTTATTTTGAACATCAGCTTTGAGAGCACGGCATCTTCATTTACCCCCGCGGTTACGCTGAAACGAATGACTTCGCCTCGGCCGACAACTGCACTGCCCGAAGGAGAAGAGTTACTGAACGAAACGGTCGGTTTCGTTTCGCGAACCACGAAAGTAGAAATTTTGTCCGTGCTGAATGCGTCATCGCCAATAGGATTCTGTGCCCTATCATCAAGCACCGTGCCGGATGTCATGCCGACAACTTTGAAATTGTCCTTATTGGCTTTATCTACGAATAATCCCATACGGACCTTCTCGTTTGAGGTCGCTAGTCCGCCTGAGTTGTGGTCGCTTGTTGGTACGTCGATAGATACGGTGACATCCTTGGGATAGCCCTCAGCTACGTACATGTCGAGTCCGCTAAACTTGGCTTCATTGCCGGACATGGCCGTGGTAGCTGAGCCGGTTGTGCCGTCAGCTTTTGGATATTGGATTTTGACAAGTGAAATATTGTTCGTGTAGGCATTTGAATCAGCTGTCCCCGTATCATCTTCTGCCTGTTCTTCAGAGAAGGTCAGCGTTTGAACGTTAAATGGTTCACGCGTTGCGGTGAAGCGGTATTTTGCCACTTCATTGTTAGCGCTTGGAGCCAGGAGAATATCAGCAATCGGCCAGTTCGGAGCGGATTCAATCGCCAGGTCCCCATGTTCAATAACCGTCACATTCACTCGCCGGCCATTCAGATTGATGCCCGGATCACGCGGTCCGCCAAGGTGGATTCTTTGTTCAGGAATGGCCGTGCCGTTATTGACTTGTTCGGCGGTCACAGATCCGTTCCCTATGAGCTGGAGCGCAAACATGTCCGGGTTGCCATTGAGCGGGGCGGTGGCTGGGATGTCGCACTTCACAATGTAAGAATTGACGGAGTTTGTGCTTACCGCCAGGGCGACGTTGCCGAACGTCAGACGCTGTTGCGCATCAACTGGTGCCGGGCCGGCCATGAGCGTGGAACCGTTATAGAGGCTACAGCTGGTGACGAGCTCCGATAGGTGAAGATCGTTTTGGATAGTGGTAAATGATTTATCATCATCAGCTAGGCCGGTGAGGACAAGTTTTGTCACCATGATGTCCTTATTTTTTGCCGAGAGTAAAAAGTTCAGCACATTGGCTCCCCGTGCTCCGCCAACTGCCACTTGGCTTGGAACCGCAGATCCTAACTGGACACTCAGCACCGGCTCGCTGGTGGTTGCGATCAGAAATCCGGCCGCCGCGGCTAATCCGGCCAGAGCGATGACCCCGATGCCAACTTTGGTCGAGGTCTGTGTTTGCGTCTGCGTGGCTGTTGATATTTTTTTCATATTTGTATTAGAAGACCAGCGTCCCGCCGGTAAGGGGAAGCGTTTTTACGTTTAGACTGTTGGCATTGCACTGGAGACCGGCGTCACACCAGATGAGGTCAAGCGAGCTGTAGTTGGCCGGGGAGTAGGGGATACTCGCGCTTACGGAGTCTCCTGGTTTTGCTCCTGCGGTGTCCAGCATGAGCGAATAGGTGTGGGTAGTCCCGGCGCTGACAAGGAACTCGCTATGGAGCGAAGAATCCAGGAAATTTACGTTGATGGTGTCTACCACGGCGTTATTATCGTATCCGCAATGGTGTATTCCATCAGGCGTCATACCAAAGAGCTCCGTGGTGAAGGTGTGCCCGGTTGTGAGATCAGTGACCGTGGCTGGCCGTCCGTTGGTGGTGAACGGTCCGCACGAATTCCATCCGCTGTTCGTGGTGTCTGTTGAGTGGATGTTGAACCTGAGATTAGTAACCGTAACATCTCCCGTTGGCGCCGCCGAAACATTAAAGCGCAGAATTTCGCTATAGCCATGGGCATCTGGTCGAGCCGGTCCAGAGGGCGAGGCGGAGCTCAGTGTAATCGTCGGGCGAGTTTTGCGCAGGATGAAGGTTCCGCTTGGTTGAAAATTACTCATGCTCGATTCCGTGACGGTAAACCCGCTCGTGGCGGCCACCGCTTGGAAGCTTCCGGGGGCAGTAAAATCCATCGTTATGCCCAATTGTCTGCCGGAATCATATGGCGTAATGACTGGCGGGGTATCAACGCCCACGTCAATCCTGGCCGCGTTGGCTGCTCCGGTGGGCACGTACATGTCTAGGTTTGAAAACTGGAGAAAGTGGTTTGAGAACGTGCCTGTTTTTGTGACCGCGATTCCTGATTGATTGTTATAGGTGAGGGATACAAGCTTGATAGCTGCGTCATCCCCCCAATTCTTCAGCGTGAGTTTTTTGACGGTGAAGGTCTCATTTACGGCGGTGAGTGAAAAATCGGCCACTCGGTTATTGTTCGTGTTGCCAATGATAATATCCCCGACTGGGGAGAAGCGGTAATCGTTATCTGCGCTCAGTTTTCCGTGATCGCGGACGGTGACGGTGGTCGGACCCACAAAATTATGAAGAATATTCACGCCGGTGTCCTGTTCATTCCCAACATAAATCCGACTGCCGGGTAGGGAATTTCCTTGAGGACCAAGCGCAGTGACATAGCTTGGATCGCCAATGAGTGCAAGGGCCATGATGTATTTACCGGTGGCAGAAGAATTTGCCAGATCACAGGAGACGGTGAATGGAGTGACGGAATTTGCCGGGAGTGAAAATCTATCACTGAAGGTGAGTATATTTCCATTTGAAATGACGGGCGCCGGGCCAGCCCAAACGGCTCCTGTACTATTATTCTTGAGGACGCATGAGGTGACAAGATCGCCCCCCGAGAGGTCATTCTCTATAGTGGCAAAATTGCCATCACTGTCAAAGAAGGCCGCGAAGGATAGTTTTTGTACGGTGATACTGGCATTTTTTGCTTGAAGCTTTATGCCAAGGATGGGCTCATTTTGTGCACCCATGATTGCGCTGTGGGCCGTGGGTTCAGGAGCGCTAGTCATGATGAGAAGCGGGTGTAGTATGGAAATCGGCCGTTTTTCTGACGCTATGACAAACCCCGCGGCCGCCGCTAGTCCGGCCAGGCCAAGGAGGGCAAGGCCGACTTTGGTTGAAGTCTGCGTTTGGGTTTTGACGGTCGTGGCTGACGAAGTTTTCATAGATTTTAGAAGACCAGCGTTCCGCCAGTGACAGGAACCGCGTACACGCCGGCGCCGTCCAGGAGGTCTTGGCCGTGAAGTGTTTCGCGCCACTGCAGGTTATGCAGAAGAGGGGAGAGATTGGCGGGGTCGGTCGGGATGCTGACGGAAATCTTGTCATCGAGTGACGAGCTGGCGCCCGTGGTGTCCACCGTCAGTGAGAAAGTGTGTGTTGTGCCTGCGGGAATGTTGTTATTAAGCAAGTTAACCAGGGCATAGACAACTGGGTCTTGTTGCCTATCATCTGGCCCGCAGCGTGTTCCGGAGTTGTCCGCTATGTACCAAGATAAAGCATTAGTTTCGACGTTTCCTGACGTTATGTCCTTAAGCTCCCACTTGGAAACATCGCCAAGTTTGTTGCCGTACGTTCCGCCCCCGCAACTTGCCCAATAGTTATTTGCATTATCGGTCGCGTTAATTTTGAACGTAAATTGCGACATGCTCACATCTCCGCCTGGATCAGCCGCTACGTTGAATCGTAATACCTCCTCGCGTCCAGGAATTGAAGCGCCAGATGGTGAGCTGGTGCTGAGAGAGACGGTGGGTTTGGTTTTGTAAAGCTTGAAGGGATTCCCGTAAAGGCTGGAGCCCATGCCTGCTTCAGTTTGCGTGTGACCAGATGTGTTGGCGACTGCGCTGAAACTTCCGGGTGTGGCAAAATCAAGCGAGGCTTCAATGGTCATGCCTGAGGTGGCACCGGTCGTGGCGTTGATGGCCGGGGCGCTGACGGAGACGTCGAGTAGCTGGGCATTAGCGGCGCCGGCTTGAATTGGCATGGCCATGCCGGTGAATCTAGCGACGCCATTTACAAACGCCATGGAGTTTGTGCCAAGAGTTCCATCAGGGTATCTGTAGGAAAGGTAGGCGTACGCCACGGCTTGCGCTTGGCCTGCTTGTTTGATGGTAAGTGTCCGAACGGTGTAATCCTCATTTGTGCTTGAAAGAGTGAATGAAGCAACTTTGGTTGGCCTGGTTTGATCACCGGCTACCACAATGCCAATCCACGGCGAGGTGGCGCTCATTCCTGCGCTCAGCACGCCGTAATCTTTTACGGTAACCGTGGTGGCGAGTGCGGTGTTCACGCCCGGGTCTGTTTGCCCGCCAAGGTAAATTCGACTGCCGGGAATGGAATTTCCTTGAGGACCAACCGCGGTAACATCAGCATCATTTTTGAGCGAAAAGGCGTAGATGTCTGGCGAGCTGCCGTCAGGATAGGCATCGGAAAAAGTACAACGAAGACGCATGGTTTTTCCGCTATTTGCTGGAATGTTGAGGCCAAGATTGGTAAAAGTGACGCGTCCGGAACTATCGATAATTTGTCCTTGGCCAATGAGATGGCTTGACGCGTCGTATATTCCGCACAGCGAGATGTGGTCAGCGGGGGATACGTTGTTCTCCACGCTTGCAAACGTTCCGTCAGTATCGCTAGTTGCGGTGAACACAAGGCGGTTAACCTTCATGGCGATATTTTGTGCCTGGAGCGTGAAGCCAAGAACGGGATCGAGTTCTGTTCCGCTCGTGATGACATGGGACGCAGGCTGAGGCGTCATTCTGATGATTAGCGTTGGCTGAGCGGCGGAGGCGATCACAAATCCTGCAGCCGCTGCCAGGCCGGCCAGGCCAAGGAGAGCCACGCCGACTTTGGTTGAAGTTTGCGTTTGGGTTGTTGTTTGAACCGCTGTTGATGTTGGTTTCATAGGTTAGGTTTTGGCTGTTCTATTTTTGGCGGCTTCCGTGTGTGCTCGCCACTGGTTGACTACGTCCTCAACGTCTTCTTTTTGCACGGCGGGATGTTTTGTCTGTTTAGCCGCTCCGTGGACCAGACCTAAGTGTTTGCCGTGGTGTTTGTCCGAGTACTCGATAGAAACTTTGGCCGCTGCTTCATCTATCAGGTCAATCGCTTTGTCCGGCAGGAACCGCCCGCGAATATACTTGTCAGAGAGCCTGACGGCTTCTTTTAACACCTCGTCAGGAATCGTCACCTTGTGAAACGCCTCATACTCCGGCCTGAGCGTTTGCAGCATTCGTACCGCCTGTTCAGGCTTTGGCTCATCCACGAGTACTGGTTGGAAGCGTCTGTCGAGGGCCGCATCAGTCTTGATGTACTTGGCGTACTCGTCCCAGGTGGTGGCCCCAATAATATGCAAATCGCCCCTGGCTAGGGCGGGTTTGAAGATATCCGTGACGTTCAGTGCTCCTTCCGTTCCGCTGGCCTGGACGATCATGTGAACCTCGTCAATAAACAAAATAGTTTCGCGGGATTCTTTTTCCAGCTCGGCCAAAAAGTCCTGCAGGCGTTTTTCAAGTTCTCCCCGGAACTTCGTTTCGCCGAGTACAGCTGCCAGATTAAGCGCATAGAGCGACTTATCTCTGAGCGAATCCGGCACGTTGCCATCAGCTATGCGTTGGGCGAGTCCGTGAACAATGGCCGTTTTGCCTACGCCAGGCTCGCCAATCAAGAGGGGATTGTTCTTTGATCGGCGCATCAAAATATGAATAGTCCGGTCAACTTCCGGTTCCCGTTCGCTAAAAGGATCAAGTTTTTTGTCTTTTGCCTGCTTTACTAAATCTGTAAAATAATCCTGCTTACGGCTTTTTTTGCCGGCAGTCTTGGGTTGATATTTATTCTGATAAATAATACTGCCTCCGATGATCGCTAAAACCATCGCTATGCCCCAGAGGACATTTGGATTCATAAGCCAAGTTATTCCTGGCTATTATAACATCAAAAAATGCCCGCCTAGCTACTTTCCTAGCTCCTTTACATGTTTTGTATTCTTGGGCGTCAACGATGCGGGCATGCCGAGTCTTTCGGCCTCCTTTAGGCGCCTCTCTAGGAAGGGGACTGAGCGGACTTCACCGCCCAAACCAAGCTCGCCAAGGATAATCATATCGGCAGGGAAGGTCTTTTCGTTGATCGCCGAAATGATGGCTGCGGCCACCGCTAGGTCAGCGGCGTGCTCGTCAATTTTTATTCCGCCGACTACGTTCACATACACATCTTGATCATACACTTTGATGCCGGCGCGTTTAGAGATGATCGCGAGCAACATTTGGAGTCTCGACGCATCATAACCGCTGGTTCGGCGAACAGGATTCGGGAAGAAGCTCTTGTCCACGAGCGCTTGGATTTCGACCAGGAATGGTCTCGAACCCGCCATGATACACGTCACGACCGAGCCCGGCCCCGGCACCCGTTCTTTCAGAAACCTCGCCGAGGGATTTTCAACGGCGATCAGGCCCTTTTCAGTCATTTCGAAAACTCCGATCTCCTCGGTGCTCCCGAACCGGTGTTTTTCTGCTCGTAGAATTCTATAGGCCGAGTCTGGATCGCCTTCGAGTGTGAGCACGGTATCGACTAAGTGTTCGAGCGTTTTCGGTCCGGCGATAGATCCTTCCTTGGTTACTTGGCCGATAATAAGCACAGGAATCCCCGTCGATTTCGCAAATCCTATTAGTTCGGTGGTGGCCGCTCGCACGGCCGTTGGTGTCCCCGGGAACGAATCAGCCTCGGCCACCATCATCGTCTGGATTGAATCTACAATAACGATACTCGGTTTCTCTGCCTTGGCCGCTGCCACAATCGCGCCCACGTCAACCGCGTTCGAGAATAGAATGGTCGAAGGATTTATGCCGAGTCTCTCAAAGCGCATCCGTACCTGTCCCTCAGATTCCTCGCCGGAGGCGTAGTAGGACGTCACCATCCTGAGCGAGAGCGAAGGATCCGACTTTCTCTTGTGAGGGTCGGACCCCTCGGTTGCAACCTCGGGGCGGGAGGGGATCGAAGTGAAGGATGTTGCGATCTGTGCTACGAGCGTCGATTTTCCAATTCCAGGCTCGCCAGCCAGCAAGGTCACTGAGCCTGGCACAATGCCTCCGCCAAGCACTCGATCAAGTTCGGATAATCCTGTAGAAACAGGGGAGACCATGGCCCCTGTTGCGTCGCCTAGTTTGAGGGTTTGTGCGGGTTTGCTCGACGATGTTTTTTTGGATAACGAAGACAGCGCCGTGGCGCCGTCCTCCGAAAGCGTGCCCCATTTCCCGCATTCCAGGCAACGGCCGGACCATCTCAGGACTTGCGTGTCGCAGTGTGAACAGCTGAACATAATTTACGGTGCTTTATCGCTGACACAGACGTCTTCTTTGAAGTTCCAGCGCCCGCAAGTGGCCGGGGGATTATGTGGTGTCCCGCCTCTGGTGTACGCAGAAGTGGTGTTGGTAATAGAACAAGAAGAAGAAACCTTCTTGTCATTGATTTCAAAGTGCCAGGCCTCTGCGCTTAATCTGCAGAAACCAGCGGCCACCATAGCTTGCATGAGTTTCACTTGGCAGTCCACATCTGCGGTGAAATTCCCGCTTCCTTCGCACCAGACATCTACGGCCACGCGGGAGGTATGCGGGCAACGGCTTAAATCCGCATGGGACACAATCCCGCTGATGATGAGGTTGGGATCCGTTACTCCGGCCAGATCTCCTACAAGAGTGTATCTCCCGCCCACTTTTTTCACTACAGATGAATCCGCGGGGTTGCAGGTAACCGGACTGCAGACTCCGCCATGCGCCAGACAGCCCTTATAAAAGAGCGTGGCCTGTTTAGTGAGATCGCGGTCTGCGGAACTAACCACCACGTTTTTGCCGGTCATGGTAAAGAAAGCGTCCGCCGCCTGGATGAGCATGGGCCCGCCTTCAGGATCAATGTTAATCGGTCGATGGCCGCTGATGGCGTTAATGATGTGCGTTCCCTCAACTGGCGCGAAGGCTCCCGTGAGTGCAGAGTTTGCTGTTCCTTGTTCTTCTTCTTCAACTCCCGATGTATCTAGCGATACTCCGCGTATATCAATAAGCGACAGCGGACCAAAGGTCACCGTGGCGGGGTCAAGCAGGAAAGCGATATCGTAGGCAGCGAAAAGAAGGATAAGGCCAATGACCGCGTTTTTGATTCTCGTCTTTGCCTTTTCTACGCGCTTGGCGCTGCCACCAGAAATAGTATATTCGAGTCCGCCAATCATGAGCATGACCACCGCAATGAGGGACATGGCTACGAGCAGAAATCTGTACACGGCTTGAATGTAGAGGCCCAAGAAGTTTGAGGTGACTGTTCCTGTCTCGGTATTCTGAAAAAGCGAGTTGGCAAAATCTAACCCCGGAATAGGCACGTTGAGAATCGGAATGACTGGATCGCGTTTTGGCGCGATGGGTTCCGCCAGCGGGGGAGCTGAGGGAGCGGCGATGCACTTGAAAGATATGAGGCCGCCAACGCCACAGGTTGTTTGGCAGGCGTCTTCTGTGAGGGGCCCGAAGAGTCTTACATCCTGTGAAGCAATAGAAGCGCGGCACATACAACGAAAGTCCGCCGGATTTGTAGTACAAACGCTGTATGTAGTGCGGTTTTCGAGCGCGGTGTTAGCACCGAGACTTAGTTCCGTTCCTATGCATTCGTTGAATTGGTAGGAAACGCCATTCAAATTATCGCAATCCGCTTCACAATCAATAGCCGTATCGGTTGTGGTGGTGATTATGTCTTCTGGTCCGGCAGGCTGACCGCCGGTGTCGAGAAAGCACATGCATTCGTTACTGTCGGGATTGTTTGTGCAATCAAGCGCCGCAAATGAAAGCTTCGGGATGAAGAGGAGGAAGAAGCCGGCAACCATGATCGAAAGAAGATATTTCACAATTATTTGAGGATAGCGTCTATGGCGCGTTTGAGAACGCTGGTGGACAGATCGCCCGAATAGCGGACGTTATTGAGATAGATGGTTGGCGTGGTAGTTATTTGCAGGAGCGTGCCTTCATCATAGCCCCTTTGGACAAGCGGGAGCGTTTCTTGGCTCGTGAAGCACCGGCTGAACTTATTCACATTCAGTTTGAGGTCCGTGGCAATTTTTGTATAGAGGTCCGTGCCAAGGAGCGACTGATTCATCATGAGGGCCGAATGAAATTCCCAGAACTTTTTTTGCTTTTCCCCGCATCGGGCGGCAATGGCGGAAGAAATTGCTTCACCATGCGCGCCGGAGTTCGGCATATCCTTCCACACAATCCGCAGTTTATCCCCATACTGATCGCGCAGATCTTTGAGGGTGGACTCGAACAAGGCGCAGGCTTGGCACTGATAGTCTCCGTAGTTCACAATAGTGACCGGTGCATTTTGTGGTCCAAGCGAAGGATCAGCAATAGTAATCTCCGGAACGGTAGGCGCTTGCTTGTCCGTGAAGGTGATGTGGTTTCTGACGGGAAGCGAGAGAATGAAAAAAACAAAGATGACCGCTGTTACTCCCGCCAAGATGGCAAATCCCTGCCAGAAGTATTTCATAGTTACTTTAATCTGAGGAGGTTGAGCCGTCCGCTTTTATCAGAGTAATAGAGCGCATCTCCGGCCGGCGTGATGGACAGATTGAACATCTGTGTGGGCACGGCGGGAATAGCTACCACGCTGGTATTCATGGTGTTCAGATCAACTTTGAAAAGCGTGTCATTCGCGGTAATTAGATCAGGAGCGCTTCCTCCGCCTGCGGGCATGACGGCTGGCACGGCGCAGTACGCCACGGTTGAGGTTGAGAATGTGCACTTACTGGCCAGCGTTTGGAGAGGAATCTGGCGTCTGGCGGATCCTTTGCGGTCCCCATCTTTGTCAGCGTACCAAAGCGTAGCGCGATAATCTTGCGAATCATCGGCAACTGAGTAGATGAGGTGTGATGAATCAGGGGTCCACTTTGCGGTAAAACTTGATCCGTTCACAATGAGTACGCCTGCATCCTTGCCGTTCTTATCAATCATGTAGATCTCATTTTGGCCAAAGGCGCTCCCGCCAGGGCCGGTTGCTGAAAAGCCTACAACGCTTCCGTCTGGCGACCAATTCACGCCAACTTTGTCCTGGTTTGCGCCAAGCGCGGCAATAGGCGTGGCAGAAGAACCGTCAGCGGAGGAGATGACCAGCGCTCTGGCAGAAGGATCTACAGCCACGCTTTTGGCGGCCACCTGGCTTCCGTCTTGAGAGAAGGAAAAGCCTTCCCAGTGTGCAGGAAGCGTAGACTGCGTGCTTTTTTCAAAGTTATAAACCACGTTGCTTCCATCAGGAAACTCCACCGCGGCTTCCGTACCGGATCCTGAAAACGTCACATTTGAGGCTTGGGGAAACTTGGCTTGTGAAAGAGCGGTGGCTGTTCCGTTTTGATCTATTGAGTAGAATTTTCCGTCCGCCGGGTCATAGTACGCAATGGAGCCATTTGCCATGACCGTTGGCTGGCGGACTGCTGAGGTAGTGAGCGTGAAGGTGGAGGTTTTTCCGCCATTGGCAATTTGAGAGATCGGAAGCGTGCCGGTCCCCGTGCCGGGCGTAGTGCCTGAGCCGGGAATAATAGGGATTCCAGCACCTGCGGTTGGCAGACTGCCCGTTCCAATAGCTGGCGGGGGGGTGACAGCGACTGGTATCACGCTTGGTCTGGCGCGGAAGAAGAGGAAATACATGCCCGTGCCTATTGCCAGGGTGATGAGAAGCAATCCGCCAAGACGGACGAACATTTGTGTGCGTTCAGACATACATTTATGAAGGAATATGGGAAATAATGACGGTTGCAATTGGTCCAAAGCCAGGGAAAAAATCGTATACTTTCTGTGCGGTCAGAACAATGGAAATAAAGATGAAGAGGAGAATGGTGACGGCTACCATGGCCATGATGGCTTCAAACAGGAAATAGGCAAAGTCTCCCGGTTCTTTGAGCGGATGGTATGGCGGGACAATGGTGTGAATGAACGTTTTAGCGGCAGATTTTGCTAGCTGGTTTTTCACGAAGTCCTTGCGGGATTCGTAGCGGGACTGCTTTGTCTGCTGATATTGTTGGAGGAAGGAAGGCTCAATTTCTTCGGGAACAAGAATGGTGACCGCACCGCGCAGAAGGTCATAGGTGTAGGAAATAAAGAACGTGATCCAGCCGTCTTCTCCCGGCGCGTCTAATGCGTTTGCTCCGTGGCCGATGATCTTCGCTGCCCAGCGCGTAAGTTTTTTTGTGCCTTCTTTTGCCATTTTTTGCGCCTGTTCTTTTGCCTGTTCTCCGGCTCGTTGCCCGGCCTGATTGGCTGCCTGCTTCAGCCGTCCCCGGATTCCGCCCAGCTGTGAAACGCCAAGATTGCGGGATTCATTTCTGAGTGATTGTTCCTGGCCAGCCAGAGTGTCCATGGCCGATTCTTCACCTCCGGTTGGGCCAGTTGGAATAGTCAAAGAAGAGCGGGCCAGCTCCGCCATTTTATAGCGTTGTCGTTCTGCTGACCACTTATTTTCTGGTGGAAGGTTTTGTTCGGCTTGGATAACGTTTCCCGGAAGATCCTCGCTAATGCTGGGCGCATCTTGAAGCTGTGCTTGAGACCTGGCGGCCACTTGGCTTTTATGCAAAATATCCGCGGCTGTCCGCGGGTCAAATGCTTGGGCTGTGGCCACACTCGCCATATAGGCGATTATAGCACGATGACGCTTCCTTTTTTGCTAACCTTCACCTTATAGCTCCCGTGTTTTCGGCCGATGTTTTCTAAAACCTTCTCGGCGAGTGGTCTTTCAATCTGTTCTTCAATCACTCGGCGTAGGTCTCTGGCGCCGAATTTCTTATTCACGGCTTTGGCGAGTATAGGCAGTGCTCGCGCTTCTGAAGTCAGGGCAATCCCGTGATTTTTTAGACGCTGGCCAAGCTCGGCGAGTTCTTTTTTGGCAATTTGCATCAAGTGATCCTCGTTCAACGGCCTGAAGAGACAGACCCGGTCAATGCGGTTCAGGAGCTCGGTCTTGAACGAGTCTTCGAGGATATTGCGTACGTCGAGTTTCTCACTTTTCTCGTTTGTGAAGCCAACCGCTCCGCGTTCAAATCGTTCGCGTCCGGCGTTGCTCGTCATAATGATGATCGTGTTCCTGAAATTCACCGGCGCGCCCGTGGCATCGGTGAGGGTTCCTTCGTCGAGTATTTGGAGCAGGAGGTGATGGATTTCTCTATGTGCCTTTTCTATTTCGTCGAACAGAATAACGGCGTGGGGTTTGGCTTTTACGGCATCGGTCAATAATGCTTGATCCCTATAACCAACGTATCCGGGAGGGGAGCCGATGAGTTTGCTGACCGTGTGCGGTTCAGCGAATTCGCTCATGTCCAGACGGATGAGCGACTTGTTGTCGCCGAATACTTCCTCGGCTACGGCCTTGGCGAGTGCAGTTTTGCCCACACCCGATGGGCCGACAAAAAGAAACGAGACGAGCGGACGTTCCGGTTTGGTGAAGCCAAGTCTGGCGCGGGTGATCGCACCAACGACTGACTCAACTGCATCATCCTGCGCTACCACACGACGGGCTAATCTCTCGCCGAGAGTTTTCAGTTCGAAGGCTCCGTGGACATTCAATCGTTCAACCGGAATGCCCGAAATTCGCGAGGCTACTTTGGCAATGAACTGCTCGTCGATCGCGGTTGTACTTGAGCTCTTGCCTGCACTGCCGGCTTCATCAAGGAGATCAATCGCCTTATCGGGAAATTTTTTGTGCGGGAAATAGCGCGCCGTGATTTCAATGATCGCTTTCAAGGCCTCGGCCGAGTACTTTACGGCATGGTGTTTTTCATATCCACCAGCCAGGCCTTTCAAGATGACGAGCGTTTCTTCGGCGCTTGGTTCCCCTACGTTAATACTCGCGAATCTTCGAGCGAGTGCGCCGTCTTGCTCGATATGTTTTTTGTATTCCTCGCGCGTAGTGGCGCCAATGACGCGGATTTCTCCACGGGCCAGCGCGGGCTTGAAAATGTTTGAGGCATCAAGCGCTCCACCGCCAGCACCGGCGCCCATGATGGTATGGAGCTCGTCAATAAAGAGGATTGCTTCTTTGTGTTCCTTGAGATCATCAATCACATCAAGCAAGCGCGCCTCAAAATCGCCCCGGTACATGGCGCCAGCCACAATAGACGCCATGTCTAGCATGTAAATTTTCTGGCCCTTGAGCGCCGGGGGAGCGGTGTCCTCCACAATGCGTTTCGCTAAGCCCTCAACAATGGCCGTTTTGCCAACGCCGGGATCGCCAAGCAGAAGCGGATTGTTTTTCGTTCGCCGGCAAAGAATGTGCGAGAGCCGGTCAATTTCTGCACTTCGGCCAACCAGTGCATCCGCTTTTTTCACTCGGTCAGGGGCAGTGAGTTCTACGCAGAAAAATTCAAGCGCGGTTTTTTCTTCAGCCTCATTTGCATCATGCGTCTCTCCGCAGTGCTCGCACTTTTCAACTGGCTTTGCTTCAACCTTGGCCGGTGTTTGCTTTTGAAAGGCGGCGGTTAAGTGGCGCTCAAGAAAAGCGTGCGTTACTTTATTGCCCTCAAGAAATTTGTTGATTTCCGGTTGTTTGAGCGACAGGATGCCGTAGAGCAGATGTTCGGTACCGATCATTTGATGGCCGTGCATGGAGGCGGTGAGGAGCGCTTTTTCAACTGCCCGGTGTGATTCCTGGGAGAGGTGCGGACTGATGTCTTTCGGTTCGTGTTTCTTAAGCGCCACCGCCGGCATTCCGCCCATGAACTTCATGACGGATTCGCGTTGAATCCCCGCGTGCCCAAAAACCGTTTCTGCAAAAGAACCCGGCTCCGTGGTAATGGCCCACAGCAAATGGCGGGGCGTAATGAACTGACTTTCCTCATCCAGCGCAAAAGCCAGCGCTCTAGTGAGCGAGGTTTTGAGATGTTCAGAGAATTTGTCGAATGCTTCGGACATAGTGAGAGGGAAGTCAGGTTTTAGGTGTCAGGTATCAGGTTCCCATCCCATCCTGAGCAATAGCGAAGGATCCGCCCCTCACCGGTGAAAGTCGGACCCTTCGCATGGCTCAGGGTGGGAACCATTAGCCTCCCATGCTTCGCAATCGTTTTATCCTCTCCTCAACCGGCGGATGAGTGGAAAAGAGTTTCGAAGCTTTTCCGGCGAATGGATTCATAATGAACAAATGGGCCGTGGCCTGATTCGCTTGTTGCATCGGGATATTCGCCTGTGAAATTTTTTCGAGGGCGGAGGCCAGCCCTTCCGGGTATCTCGTCAAAAGCGCACCGGAAGCATCGGCCAGGTATTCGTGACTGCGGGAGACAGCGAGTTTGATGAGTTGCGCGATGAGTGGCGAGAGCACGGAGAGGAGAACACCGACGAGCATGAGAACGATCATGGCGTCACCGCCCTTGCGGGATCCTCGGAATCTTGTATGCAGGAAGATGTTCGCCAGAAGCGTGAGCGCGCCAACGAGGACTACTACAAGTGTCATGACACGAATGTCGTAATTCTTCACGTGCGACAGCTCGTGGGCCGCCACTCCTTGGAGTTCTGACTTTTCGAGAATGGCCAGGAGGCCGGTTGTGAACACTATGGCCGAATGCTCAGGATCTCGTCCCGTGGCAAAAGCGTTCGGCGAGGGGTCTTCGATAATATGCACCGTCGGCATCGGTACGCCGTCCGTGATGCAGAGATTCTCCACCAAGTTCCAAAGTTCCGGATTGTCCGCTTTCTGGATCTGTTTTGCCCCGCTTGTCGATAAAGCAATCCTCGCCGAAAGATAATAACTGATGAGCGAGTAGACGCTGGCAATCATGGTACCAATGACAATTGAGGACCCAATGTCCAGGTCGTACGCCACTCCAAAGACAGCGCTAAAGACGACTATCACTGCACAGGCAATGAAGATAAGAATCCACGTCTTTCGCTTATTGGCAGTGATTGCAGAGTACATGTTTAGAACTTCACTTCAGGCACAGCATTTGCTTCCTCAGGCGCATCATAGAAATCGTACTTCTTGAAGCCCAAGGAATTTGCAATGAGATTATTCGGGAAGACCTGGATCTTGGTGTTGAAGTCGCGGGTCTGGCCATTGTAGAACCGGCGGGAAGCCTGGATCTTGTCTTCGGTATCTACCAACTCGGTCTGAAGCTGGCGAAAGTTCTCATTCGCCTTCAAGTCCGGATAGCTTTCTGCCACGGCGAACAATGATTTGAGCGTGCCCGTGAGTTGGTTTTCAGCCTGCGCATGTTCCGCGGGCGTATTAGCTTGCATGGCTTTACTCCTAGCCTCTGTCACTTTGGTGAAGACCGAGTCTTCATGCTGGGCATAGCCCTTTACGGTGTTGACGAGGTTTGGAATGAGGTCATACCGTCGCTTCAGCTGGACCTCAATATCGCCCAGCGCTTCCTCTACTCTATTCTTGAGTGTGATGAGTCCGTTGTAGATGAACACAAGCCAGAGAACACCGGCTATGATGACGAGCAAAAGGATGGGCATGAACATATGCGTTGCTTCCTTAGATAAAGAGTATTACTATTAGAGTAGTTTTATTGAGCTGTGCTGTCAAAGAAAATATTCTCTTTTTCGCTAACTTATGCAGATCCCCGAACATATTTTTCACGTTAATGATGTCAGGGGCCTGCTTGGCGAAGTCACCGCAGAGGTGGCCTACCTGTCCGGCCGGGCGCTCGTCCGTAAGACTGGCGCAAAAACCGTGGTGGTTGGCCGTGATATGCGGTCTACCAGCCCCCTTCTCCAGGAGGAAGCTATCAAGGGCGTCATGAGCCTGGGCGCAAACGTCATTGATATCGGCCTCACCTCAACCTCAATTTACAATTTTGCCACCAGCAGTTTGGGCGAGGCTGAGGCGGGCATCATGATCACCGCTTCGCATAATCCTTCAGAGTATAACGGCATCAAATTTGCGGATAGCACGGGTTTGCCCATTTCCGGCTTGGACATTCTTTCAGCCATCAAAGAAGATGATGGAAAGATAGAGGTTTTCTCAACGGTCATGAAGAGGGACGTTATTCCTGTTTACGTTGACGCGTGTATTGCGCATATGGGGCCAGCGGATGTGAAGGGCATGAAGATAGCTGTTGATTATGGGAACGGCATGGGCGCGCTCGCGCTTCGTCCGCTCGCCCAAAAACTTGGCGTTGAGCTGACGGAGTTATATGCAGAGCCTGATGCGCGATTTCCAAATCATGACGCTAATCCCGTGAAGCGTGAGACGCTGGCGGATCTGCAAAAACTGATGAAAGAGGGCGGTTTTGCTTTTGGCGTGGCGCTTGACGGGGACGCTGACAGAATAGGTTTCCTTGATAATTT
This sequence comes from Patescibacteria group bacterium, assembly GCA_041660165.1. Classification (GTDB taxonomy): domain Bacteria; phylum Patescibacteriota; class Patescibacteriia; order UBA9934; family UBA9934; genus JAGORL01. The sequence goes on from JBAZWW010000002.1 coordinate 178,292, forward strand.
GGGCGAGCCTCTGCGCGGAGATGAGGCGCTCGCCCTGTTTGCCGGGGATGAGCTTGAGCGCCATCCCGGCGCCACGATTATTTATCAGCCGAACCATTCGTGGGCCACGATCAAGGCCATCCAGGACCACGGCGGGCGCGGAGTGCTCCGGCCCATTGGCCGGGCCAGGGTAGTTGAAGGCATGCGGACGGAAAAAGCGCGCTTGGGCGGGGAAGTTTCCAGTCATTTCTTTTTTATCGAGTTTGGCGGGCTCGAATCCGTTGATTTTGCTTTTTGCCGGATGCTTGCGCTCCTGGCGAAATCTGGAAAATCACTCGTTGAGTTGGCCTCGCCAATTCGAGCGTTTGCCAATAGTTGGGAAGTGAATTTTGAGGTGGCGGATAAAGCCAAGGCGGTGGCCAGAGTAGAGGCAAAATACGCGCCTCTCGCTACGGATACGAATCGTATGGACGGCATCCGCATGGAGTTTGGCCATGACTGGTGGTTTATTCTCAGGGCCTCAAACACTGAGCCAGTGCTTCGTTTAACCGTTGAAGCAACCTCAAAGGAATTGATGGAAAAACGGCGTGATGAGATTTCCGGGCTGTTGTTCTAGTCTGTGTTCGAGTACAATTCGCCCGTATGATTTTTACGATTTTTATCTTCTTGGCTGTTCTGTCGATTTTAGTTTTGGCGCACGAATGGGGGCATTACGCCGCCGCGCGGAAAATGGGAATCGGGATTGAGGAATTTGGCATTGGCTTTCCGCCCAGGTTATTCGGCAGGAAAAATAAAAACGGCATGCTCTGGAGCGTGAACCTGATTCCGCTTGGCGGGTTTGTCCGCATCAAGGGTGAAAACGGAGAGCGCCGGCATGAACATGATGCGTTTGCACAGAAGAGCATTCCGGCCAGGATTTTTGTTTTGCTGGCCGGCGTTATGATGAACCTGTTGGTAGCTTGGGTCTTGTTTAGCGCGGGTTTTGCTTTTGGCCTGCCGGCGGTGGTTGAGGATTGGACGGACAAGTCGGCGATTGTTTCAAACTTGTCTGTTGATGTTGTACAAATTGTACAAAACTCGCCCGCCTCAGTTGTCGGTCTTAAAGAAGGCGATAAAATTTTGCAGATTGACGGACAGGCATACACGGATGGCGTGTTGGCGCGTTCGGCTCTGGCTCCGCATGCAGATGGTTCGCCCATTGCCATCACGTATGAACGGGAGGGTGTTCGCGCGCATGTGAGCGTGACGCCGGCGTATGTGGATGAGCTTGGCAAGGCGGGCGTAGGCGTAGCCTTGCTTGGCACCGGCAATGTCCGTTACCCGCTCTACCTGGCGCCCGTCAAAGGCGCAGAAACAACTATCAGCATGACCATTCAGGTGGTTGGCGCGTTTGTGGGTTTGCTCTCTGCGCTCTTTCACCATGAAAATGTTTCGGCCAATCTTTCCGGCCCCATTGGCATTGCCACGCTCACGGGCCAGGTGGCTCGCTTGGGCTTCTTCCATCTTCTGCAATTCACCGCCATGCTCTCTGTAAACCTTGCGGTTTTGAACGCGCTTCCGTTCCCGGCGCTGGATGGCGGGCGAGTGTTCTTTGTGCTCGTTGAGGGCATTCGCAGAAAACCCAACAGCCTCACCTTTGAGCAAACCGCCCACACCATTGGCTTTGCACTATTGATCTTGCTGGTATTGTTTGTTACATATAAGGATATTGTGAAACTGTTTTGAGTCGTTGGATCCTTATCCCACTCCATCCCACCCCGACGACAGGAGGGGTAGGGCGGGATGGAACATAAGAATGAACTATGATAAAGAAATTGCAAGAACTAGAAACAGAATGTCTCAAAGCATTTTCGAGCATCTCAACTTCCGCCGAACTTGAGGCTTCTCGGGTCGCTTATTTGGGACGCAAGGGTAGACTCGCAGACATCCTGGCTGATCTGCCGAAATTGTCGAACGACGAAAAGCGTTCGGCCGGCCAGAAGGCCAATGAAGTGAAGTCGGCTATTGAGGGAGCATTTGAGGCGGCCGTGGCGCGCATTGACTCGGCCCAATCCGCCAAGCGCGCAGAAAAAGAGTGGCTGGATATTTCTCTGCCAGGTTCAGAGCCGTCAGTCGGCCATCTTCATTTGACAAGTCAAGCGATTGAGGAAATTTCGGATATTTTTTCCCGCCTTGGTTTCGTTCGCGCTCGTCACCCCGAAGTAGACTGGGATTATTATGCGTTCGAATCCTTGAACATGCCGAAGGACCATCCCGCTCGGGATGATTGGGAAACGTTTTTTGTCGAGGGTGAAAATAATCGCGTGGCCGAGGGAGAAAAAGGCAAAATCGTGCTCACTCCGCACACCAGCAACGCGCAGGTGCGGGAGATGGAAAAGGGGCAGTTGCCGATCCGCATGATCAATATCGGTAAGTGCTACCGCCGGCAATCAACGGCCAGACATCTGACCATGTTCCATCAGTTTGAAGGATTGGTAATTGACAAAACGGCGACCGTTACAGAACTCAAAGGGGTGTGCGATTATTTTGCGAAAGCTTTTTTTGGCGAGGGCCGGGTAACTCGTTTACGCCCCTACCATTTCCGTTTTACGGAGCCGAGTTTTGAGCTCGATGTCTCGTGCGCCGTGTGCGATGGTTCTGGTCTCGTTGCCGGGGCGAAATGCAAGCTGTGCAAAGGCGGTTGGCTTGAGCTCGGCGGAGCCGGCATGGTGCATCCAAATGTTTTGAAAGCCGGCGGACTCAATCCGAAAGAGTATCAAGGTTTCGCTTTCGGTTGGGGTGTCGAGAGAACCGCCATGATGCGTTCCGGTCTGAACATTGATGATATTCGGATCATGTATAAGAATGATCTGAGATTCCTCCAGCAATTTTAGAGTTAGAGTTTGTTTATCTCTATCCTGAGCGAGAGCGAAGGATCCGACTCCTCGGGCGTAGCCCTACGGGCGAGCCTCACCGGTGAAAGTCGGACTCTTCGCATGGCTCAGAGTGGGACCATTCACCAATCTTTCTATGAACATCCTCGCCTCATATAACTGGATCTGCGAATACCTCGATACAACATTGTCGGCGGACGAATTTGCCAAGGAGCTTTCGCTGAAGTCCATGTCCGTTGAGAAAATCGACAAGCTGGGCGATAAGTTTGACCACATGGTGGTGGGCCTCATCAAAGAAATCAAAACGCACCCAAATGCGAACAAGCTTCGTATTGCCGTGACTGATATTGGCGAGAAGACGGTTGAGATCGTGTGCGGAGGATCGAACCTCGAGGTCGGTCAACGCGTGTTCGTCGCTCTCCCCGGTGCCAAGGTGAAATGGCACGGCCAAGGCGAGGATATCATCCTCGCAGAGGCTGAAATTCGCGGAGTTAAAAGCATCGGCATGATTTGTGCGCCTGCGGAAGTGGGATTTGACAAACTGCCAGCGGGCGAGCACGAAATTTGGGATCTCTCAGCGGTTACGAACGCGAAGGCCGGTACTCCGATCGTTGAAGCGCTTGAGCTCAACGATACAATTTTCGACATTGAAATCACTACGAACAGACCCGACTGCATGAGTATCATTGGCCTAGCCCGTGAAGGCGCCGCCGTGGTAGATGGGCGTTCCCCCTCTTTCCAAGAGGGGGCTACGGGGGAGTCTCAGGGTGGCCTCGACGTCAAACTCGAATCCTCAAAGTGCTCCCGCTACATGACGGCTACGGTGAAGAACGTCAAAGTTGGCCCTTCGCCATGGTGGCTTCAGAAGAAACTTTTGCTCGCCGGCCACAGACCGATCAATAACATTGTTGATATTACGAATTTAGTTTTGCACGAGTACGGCCAACCGCTTCATGCATTTGACTCGGCAAAAATCCACGGCGGAAAAATTATTGTGCGCGAGGCCATGAAAGGGGAGAAGCTCAAGGCGCTGGACGGCAAAGAATACGAGTTGTCTCGTAAGAACCTGATCATCGCGGACGCAGAGGGAGCTCTCGCCGTGGCCGGTGTGATGGGCGGACTCGAGTCCGGAACGTCGAACGCGACCACGACGGTCATTTTCGAGTCAGCCACATTTGACGCCGTGTCCGTTCGCCGGACGGCAAGAGATTTGAACCTTTACTCGGACTCCCAGCTCGTTTTCGAAAAGGGTCTCTCGACCGAAGCTTTGCCGAGTGCGTTGGCACGAGCGGTCGAACTCGCAAAAGAGATTGCGGGCGGTACACTCGACGGAGTAACTGATGCTCAGCCAAAGCCGTACAAGCATCGAACGTATAAGACCTCGACCAAAAAGATTCGCGCGCGGATCGGCGTGGAAATTTCTGACGAGGAGATCGAGAAGATTTTGTCGAAACTTGGCTTCGCACTCGAAAAGAAGGGACATGTCATCACAGCCACGGTGCCGTACTGGAGAGATCATGACATCGAGTCGGAAATTGACCTGACCGAGGAAGTTGCGCGCATTTACGGCTATCACCGCATGCCATCCCGGCTTCCCGCCATTCAACCGCCGGCCGCGGTGAATGATGTTTCGCTCTCGTGGGAGCGCTCGCTCAAACGCGCGCTGGCAGGACTTGGCTATACGGAATTTTTCGGCTTATCGCTCGTTGATGCAAAGGATCTGGAGCACTATGGCCTTTCGCCCGTTGATGCGATCAAGCTTTTGAATCCGCTGACGGAGGATTTGAGCTACCTTCGCCCTTCGCTCATGCCGTCGCTTTTGAAGAGCATCGAAAGAAACCAAGCAAACGTCCCCTCGGCCCGTGTTTTCGAACTCGCTCGAGTGCACATGGCGTCTGTCATCCCGAGTGACAACGAGGGATCTGCATTGCCCGACGAACGCCTGCGCCTGGTCATCGCGGAATTCGGCTACGACAGCGCAGAGTCAGCCTTCATGCATCTCAAAGGAACATTGTCAGAGCTTGGCCGGAACACCGGCGTCAGCTTCACGCTCAAGCGCGTAGATGACGAACCGCATTATCACCCCGGTCGTTCGGCGAGTATCCATGCCACGAGTGCAGGCGCTAGCATCATTGCCGGTTCCATGGGCGAGCTTGCCCCGGAGTTCGCGCGAGCATTCGGCCTCGCGGGTTCGGTGTTCGTGATCGATCTTGATCTCGAAGCGCTCATCCCGCATATGCGCAAGAGCCTGCGCTATGAACCCATGGGCGAGTTCCCAACCTCCCGTCGAGACCTGTCATTTGTGGTGAACGAGCGCACGGCGTATGAGGATATTGTGACAGCTATCAAGACTCCCTTGCTCTCAGACACCGCACTCGCTGACATTTACCGCGGGGCCGGCGTAGATGACGGCAAGAAATCCCTCACGCTTTCTCTGACCTTTGGCTCTCTTGATCGCACCCTCACCGGCGAGGAAGTAGAAACGGCCATCAAGGCTATCATTGTTACCCTTGAGGGCAAATTCGGCGCAGTGTTGCGCGGGTAGTGGTATTATTGAGTCAATATGTTGGGAACCCAAGACATCCTCTTCATCGTTCTCGCTTTTTGCGCGCTGTGGTTCACGGCCTTTCTTTGCTGGTTGTTATTCCAAGCGGCCAGTTTGCTCAAGCGCCTGCATGGCTTAGTTGATGAAGTCAAAGTAAAAATTGATGAACTCCAGCAGTCCATTGTTGGCATGAAGCGTAAGTTTGACGGCAACGTAGCCCTCATCACCGGCATTGCCGATGGTGTTCGCAGAATCATGGAAGCGCTGAAAGCCATGGACGGGATGGGGAGAAAAAAGACGTACAAGAGCGAAGATGAGGAGATGATGTAAACTCTGGCATGTTAAAGCAAGATGAACTACTGGATCTAGCGAAGACTCGGTTCGCTGAGGCGCGTGTGCTTCATGAAAACGGCAAGCATGACGGCGCCGTCTATCTTTGCGGTTATGCGATTGAGCTGGCCTTAAAATGGGTTATTTTGAAAGACAAACTTTGGGGATTTCCTGATGAACCGGAAGAGTTCAAGCTATATGAAGAAGTAAAAACGCATGACTTAGAAAAGTTGCTGACTATTGCAAATAGACAACAAATGCAGAATGATAGAGTATTCTCCATACCTTGGGGGTATATCAAAAACTGGAGATCGGAGTTTCGTTATCGGCCGATTGGCATGGTCAAAGAGGTAGACTCTTCCCAAATGTTGTCATCTGTGGATGCTATCATGAAAGCGCTTGGAGTAGCCTAATATGGATCAGTTGATGAAAGATAAATTGCAGAAGATAGCGTTAGCCCTCGAATCAACGAAGGGAGAATTAAAATTGCTTGCCTGCGTTTGGAGGGATGATGTAAAAAAATGGGATATTTTGGTCAGTGCTAATTGGATTAATTACAGCAAACTTCAAGAAGATATTGGGGTTATTTTTGACGAGTTTAAAAAGGAATTCAATGGGGAATTCGCTCTTCGTTTTTCAGGAATTTTTCCGTTGTCAACTACTGAACCCTTCGTGAATCAAATAACTCAACTGATTTCTGTTACTTCCGGAACCGTCGAACTTAAGGAGATACGCATCGGGGAGGTAAAAGTTGATAAGATCGCCCTGATTGTTTCGAGGCCTGTTGTGGCTTAACGGTTGGTGGTAAAAATATGTTTACAGGCATTTTTTCAGCATTACGCCCAGCATCCGCTGGAGGTTCAAGCGACTTTTCCAAATTCTTCCGAGAGGCATCTTCCCGTGAAAAGAAGAGAGTCTTTTTGGACGTCGCTAGAAAGGCAAGCAAAGAACAGCGGGACGTCATCCAAGCCTCTCAGAGAACACGTTAGAAAAAAAGCAGTCCTGCCAGAGATGGCTGGGCTGTTTATTTTTTTGTCCGAATATGGCACAGTAGCCCTATATGCTGACGCCAGAAAAAGCACAGATTGCCGTAAATGAGTACTTTTCTGCGTTGGCAGAGAAATTTCGTACAGGACAGGCGCGCGAGCACGCGTACAGGCCAGTGCTTGAGAAATTGATGAAGGACCTTGATCAGTCGCTGAACGTTTTGAATGATCCGGCCAGAAGCGAGCACGGAAATCCCGACTTCATCTTTTTACGCGGTGACATCATGGTGGGTCATGCTGAGACAAAGGATATTGGCGTATCGCTCAGTAAGACAGAGAACTCCGAACAGCTCAGTCGTTATTTTGGTTATGCGAACCTTTATCTCACGGACTATCTGGAGTTTCGGTTCTTCAAAAATGGCGCCAGATCAAACGAACCCATTGTGATCGGGACGATCAAAGACGGCCAGCTCGTGGCTCATCCTGAGCGCTTTGCTGAGCTAGCCACTGCGTTGGCCGATTTCGTGCAGGGCAAGCCTCAGCCCATCAAAAGCGGGAAACGACTCGCGGAAATTATGGGTGGCAAGGCCCGCCGGCTTCGGGACAATGTCCAGCAGTTTCTTGGGACTGAGTCTGAGAAGAACGCGGAGCTGATGCGTATTTATGAGACGATCAAGAAACTTCTTGTTCATGATCTTTCCATAGAAAAGTTTGCGGATATGTACGCTCAGACGCTTGTCTACGGCCTCTTTGTGGCCCGTTACAATGACAACACGCCGGAAAACTTTTCACGCCAGGAAGCGCGCGAGTTAGTTCCTGAAAGCAATCCCTTTTTACGCGAATTTTTTGACCACATTGCCGGCACTCGTTTTGATAAGCGTCTGGGCTTCATTGTAGATGAGCTCTGCGCAGTTTTTACGGTCAGCGATTTGAAGGAAATTGTTCACAGGCATCTCAAGGTAGAAGAGGACGGAAAGGATGAGAAGGATCCCATCATCCATTTCTACGAAGATTTTTTGCACGAGTACGATCCGGCAGAGCGCAAGAAAATGGGCGCGTACTACACTCCGCTTCCCGTTGTCCGTTTCATTGTCCGCGCGGTTGATGAGGCGTTAAAGCGTGATTTTGGCTTGCCCAAGGGTTTGGCTGACACCTCAAAGCGCAAAGTGACTGTTACGACTCAGGGCATGAAGCCAAAAGAAGTGGAGATACACCGCGTGCAAATCCTTGATCCCGCCGTTGGTACCGCTACGTTCTTGAATGAAATCATTAAGCACGTGGCTAAGGATTTTAAGGGCCAGGAAGGACGCTGGTGTTCCTACGTGGAATCTGACCTCATGCCCCGTCTTCACGGGTTTGAGCTCATGATGGCTCCCTACACGATCGCTCACCTCAAGCTAGCGATGACCCTGCAGGAAGCCGGTTGCGGTCATCTCAATCAGCGCCTTGGCGTTTATCTCACAAACACCCTTGAAGAAGGTGTGAAAGTTGATGACACTCTCTTTGGTCTTGGCCTCTCAGATGCCATCGCCAAAGAAGCCGAAGCTGCCGGCAAAATCAAGCACGAAAAACCCATCATGGTCATTGTCGGCAACCCGCCGTACAGCGGCGAGTCTTCAAACAAAACCGATTACGCCATGAGTCTTGTGGCGAAATATAAATTCGAGCCGGGCGGGAAAGAAAAGCTCAAGGAACGCAACCCAAAATGGATCAATGACGATTACGTTAAGTTTATCGCCTTTGCGGAAGACATGATTGAGAAAACCGGCGAGGGCATTGTGGCCATGATCACAAACCACGGCTACCTCGACAACCCCACCTTCCGCGGTATGCGTTGGCACCTCGCCGAGACATTCGACAAACTTTACATTTTGGATTTGCACGGGAATGCCAAGAAGAAAGAGACTTCTCCGGATGGAAGCAAGGATGAGAACGTATTCGCGATTCAACAGGGAGTGTCAATCATCGTGGCTGTTAAAACAGGTAAGAAAAAGATTGGTGCTCAGGCCGCGGTCATGCACGCGGATCTTTTTGGCACACGGGTGAATAAATTCTCAACACTGAATGAAGATCGTATTTGTTGGATAGAAATTAAGCTTGATGAGAAGTTTCTATTCTTTGCTAATAAAAATACTGAGGGTAAGGAAGAATACGACCGAGGGATATCAATCACCGACCTCTTTCTGGAAAACAGTGTCGGCATTGTTACTGGACGAGACGAACTGACGATTGATTATTCCCGAGAGGATCTCTGGAGAAGGGTTCAAAGATTCGCCGATCTTGACGTTGAGGACGCTAGATCAGAGTTCCATCTTGGAAAAGACGCGCGTGATTGGCAGGTAGATCTGGCGCAGAAGGATATCAGAAGTAACTTCTCTGAAACGAAATTAGAGTCGATATATTATCGGCCATTCGACGTTCGTTGGACGTATTACACCGGCAACTCTCGTGGGTTCTATTGTTATCCGCGGTACGAAGTCATGCAACATTTTTTGAAAGGGGAGAATGTTGGACTTGATATTTGTCGTCAAAATATCTCGCAAGAATTTTCTCATGTTTTTGTTACTGACAGAATCGCCGATGACTCGTATGTATCCAATAAATCCCGTGAGCGCGGATACGTGCTTCCGTTGTTCATCTATCGAGAAGACGGCGAGCGAGTAGCTAACTTTGATCCGGAAACAATCAAACAATTCACGGCGAGTTTAGAAGAGTTATTTGACCCGGAAAATGTATTGGATTATATCTACGCAATTTTGTACAGTCCCGCCTACAGGACAAAGTACATGGAATTCTTGAAGACCGACTTCCCTCGGGTTCCCGTGCCAGAGAACGACAAACAGTTCCACGCACTTGCAGAGTTCGGCAAACAATTACGAGAGCTTCATCTGCTCACATCGCCCAAGGTACATGATTTCATCACCACGTATCCCAAGGAGGGATCAAATCTTGTAGAAAAGCTAGCGTATAAAGACGGGAACGTCTGGATCAATGCCAACCAGTACTTTGGCGGTGTGCCGGAGATAGCTTGGAACTTCTACATTGGTGGTTATCAGCCAGCTCAGAAGTGGTTGAAAGACAGAAAGGGAAGAGCGCTTGAGAATAAAGACATTGAGCATTATCAACAGATGATCGTGGCATTGGCAGAGACCGATAAGATTATGAAGGAAATTGATACGGTTGCTTTTGTCAGGCTGAACACAGTATGACGCCCGATGAAATAAAAGAAAAACGAGCAGAGTTTCTCCGATTAACGCGTCAAGCCCAAGAAATAAGGGACCGTCTTATTGCGCGTGCTGAAGTGTTGATGAAGGAGCTGGATATTTCTTTTGATGAGGCGCTGAACTATATTCGGAATGTGGACACAAAGTAGCGAATGGTGCTTTGTGTGGTTACGCTAGCTACTTAGTTGGAACGTGGTTTAGAATGTTGGGTCGGGCATCATGCCTGTCGCCGGCGATTTTAGTTCGCGCCAGATAGCCACCATGGCGTAAGTGTCACGCCCGCAGTATTTTCTCAAATTTTGGGAGATTTTCATTTTTTCTTCTTGAGAGATAGAGCCGTAAATCATTTCATACCAAGCTTCGATAGCTTCTACGCCATTTTGAATTTCTAGTTCCTTGTAGGTCAGAGAGGGTACCATTACGGGCAGAACATTCTTGATCGATGTTTTTCCTCTAAATTCGGGATGGACGTAAAACTGTTTTTGAAAGATGTCTTTCAGATCGTAAATCCTATCGTTGATGTTTTCGAGGTAGTCAGCATAGTCGGGATTTCTCTCGGCTAATTGAGAGTTGATCATTCGTTCAAAAGGTTTATGCCAGACGATGATCGTTCCTTCTGGTCCGATGGTGTCGTGCAGCTTCTTGATAATCGTTAATGAGGGGTCAGAGGCCTCTTCGTGTAGGTACTCAAAATGTTCTAAATCAGCTCCAGGTGTAGGGATCATGTCGAGAGAGAATTGAAATGGAACCTGTTGATATGGTTTAAAGCCTTTAAAGAGAGGGATAGCCGGAGGGTAACTTTCGTAGTCGAGAAAAAATAAGGGGAATGACAACGAAGCAAGCTCTACTCTGATGGCGATGGGGTCGATGATTGATTTCTTCATCTTGTGGACGGTGACCTGATTCTTTTGGATATCAGAGAGTTTAAAATCCTCAGGGACGTCATTCAGATCAAAGATGCCCGATTCGACTAGAGATTCTAACTTCTTTTTGCTTAGGCCGATGCGCGATAAATCATGAACGGAGTAAGGGGGAACTTGTGGATGAGAATAATTAAACGTACTGCAATGCGAGCTACGACCTGCAAAGAGACATTCGCATGTTAACGCCTTTTCATCTGTCTGGGTGAGCGCGAGCTTCGCTTTTTGCATGTTATCTCGTGTTGCGACGAGCCTCGTATGGACCTTATCCGTGACATCATCACACACGAACAGTTCGGCGGCATTTATAGTGTCCCCGCGTGCATATTCTTTATTGAGATGGATGATGAAGATGCGACCTAGTTTTATGCCAGCGTCTTCTACGACAACAGCTTGAAAGGCGGCGTCCTCTACATGATCTCTGCCATCCTCCTTTTCATTCATGGAGTTTGTGCCCTTCACCTCGTGGAGATCCCAACAGTCATTTATGGCGTCGTAAGCTAAAACATCATTGCGTACCAAGAATCCGTCATAGATAAAGGTTGCCTGGAAAATAACGGGAGTCTTTTTATCCACGAGCACCTTTGTTACCTGCGCCGCATATTCTCCTGCGCTCTCGATTAGCGTGCCATCAGGAAAAAGTTTCCGTGCCCATTCTTCGACAAGGTTGCCTTTTGCTAGGAGGCTTAGCTCGAACTCAGACAAAGTAAACATTGATTGAAGCTCTGGCTTATAGAGCTTGAGCCAAGTATTTTTACCACAGGCCAGGAACTCGAGATAGAGGGTCTTAGTAATGTAGTTCATATACCCAGCCATATTTAAAGCCATCGGTTTGGCGTTTTCCAGAAGATACGCGTCCAACAATATTTTTATCTGGCTTGGAATAAAGCAAGCCGACTTGTCGGGTTTTGAGTCCAAGTCTAGTCTTGACTTGGATGCACGCGGCTACACATTGCCCATTGGGAGACAGCTGCGCAGACTCAACTTCGCAGTTTCCACCTCCGATCGCTAAGGTTGCCTTTTCGGCTATTTCCTTCCAGGATTCTTGCTCCTCACTCGTTCTCTGTATCCCTCCTAGTAGGCGGACAAGCGATTCAAGACGAAACGGTGCCTCCGCTGTCATATATTCGGAACGGATATCCAATCCCGTCAGGTAACAGCTTCTTAAGTCGTTAGGGTGTGATGGCTTTCCACTCCAAGCGCATAGCCTAGCTTCGATGGGAGTACAGAACTTTCCATCTACCGATCTTATGGCTTCCGTTTCTAGTAAACGAACTGACGACAGGCTACTGGAGACAAATAGTTTCTTTAATGCCAATTTGCCTGAAACCGCAGATTTTTCGAGTTCCGCAGGCATTACTTTTTTGCCTGTCACCCCGCATATCTCCAGAATACCGGGCATTACTATCTTGCCGGTCATTTCGCATATTTCAGCTTCTCCGGGAAGGAGTTTTTGATTTGTTTCTGCGCAAGAAATAAACTCCTGTATATGTCCTTTCTTACCGCTTATTACCGAGCGAGCTTGCTCATCATGTCGGTATGGTTTTCCGGATACTTCACTTGTAGCTGATTCGTTAACAAGCATGTCTGACGAACTAAATACACATTTGATAAATTGATTTGGCTCGGCTCGTTTGCCACTCACCGCAGATGTCAAAAGCATCTCGGTAACTACATTCTTTCCTGTGGTATCGGACTTCGTCATCTCGCTCAAGAGGGCGCGTTTATTTGTCAGGGAGCAGATCCCTATGTGTTCCGGAAGGGCAAGTTTTCCACTTATTTCGGAATTGCTTAGCAGGTGACGGAGAACTCGCACGTTACTGACCTGGCATGTTTCTAGGCATTCGATCGGAACATTGGAGCCAGTCTGAGTACATGAGCCCATCTCAGGTACGACAATAGCGCCACTGGATGGAGTCACTGAGATGGAACTTGAGTATTCGAAGGTATTTCCAATCTTGTATCGAATGTTGAAATCAAGAAGTCTTTGCACCGTCCCACTAAGACCGACCAATGTGATCTCAACTCTTGGGGTGAGGTCATCCTGAATCTTCTTCTTTCTGTATTCACTCGCTCCTGCCGCAGGGAGTTCTTGAGTTAGTCGTTCACGATAAAAGCGGCCAAATTCTGTAACACCCGGGTCAAGTAGTGCTTTCGATACTACGTAATCTGGGACAAGTCCGATGGCGGAGGGGTTTTGGAATACATCACTAATCGGCTCGAGACCAGGCCGCCCGATGCTCTTTTTATGTTCCTGGGGAGTGCACTCGACTTCTACGAGTCGCTCGTAGCTGTCATGGGCGACTGTGGTACGTATGAGTAACAAAACCGTACCTTCGTAGTTCCGCCAAACATCTGTGAGACTCAAATTGCTAGACGTCGCACCAAATCCTTCCACCCACTTTTTAGCGATTTCTTGTGCCTGAGGAAGAGGGTCTTTATCGATATCTCGAATTTGGTGTTTGCCGTATTTAGCGATCTTATCTGCAAGTTTTTGAAAGGCGGGAGTGCCCTGGGAATAGGTCGTGGCGGTAATTCCAGTACTGTCGTTGAAGTTGATTAATTTATTTTCACCGTCAAGCGACAGCTCAAATTGTCCAGACGGCTTCTCTACAAGGTCAGCACCAAGGCTATTCAAGCCTGACATCACAAAACTACGTTCGTCGATAGAGTACGAAATTGGTGGCAGCTTTGGGCTTAGGGGACCAGAGTCGTCAGAACCATTGCTGCCAAGAGTCGCATTGATTGTTTCTTCATCGCGTTCTAGTTGGAGTTTGGCTTCAGCTATGTTTTTCTCAGCCAGACGAGTCGCAGCCTCTATGTTCTTTCCAGCCAGAGACGCGCCAACCAACTTAAGAATTTTGTCCTCTAGGCTTTCACCTTCTTCGCCCATGCCCGCCGCTTCCAATAACGCCTCCACATCGCCGACTGCATGAGATGCCATCTGCAATTTCTCCAATAGCCTCGCGACAATATATTCTTCAAATGTTCCCTCAAGAACCATGTTAAATATGCAGACGCTGGAATGCTGAGATCCAAGGCGTTGTACACGACCAATACGCTGTTCAACAATCATTGGATTCCAGGGGAGATCGTAGTTAACCAGAACATTGGCCGCTTGGAGGTTGACGCCCTCCGACCCCGCCTCAGTAGAAACGATAACGTGAATTTCTGGAATGTCCTTTTTAAACTTCGCGATTGTCTCTTGGTTCCTTGGCCCCGACGTCCCGTTGATAAGCCCGCATGTAATCTTTTTATCGGAAAGATGTTCAGCAATGACAGCCTGAGTTTCTTTTCTACAGGTAAAAATAACGACTCTCCATTTGTCAGGATTCTCAGCCCTTAGCTTCTCGATGAGGGTAGAAAGACCGTGAAGTTTTGCTGTTGTACCGATACGATTCACGACCTCACGAACGTCCACGGCTAGTGGCTTCTCGATAGTTTGATTTATTGCCATGTTTTCTAGTTGCACGGCTAGGGCTTGGGGGCTGCTGACGAGGGCTTGAGCAATCGAGATTTGACTGAGACGATTCATTTTTGAGAACTCCTTTTCAATAAGAGAGAAGAGTTCGTCTTCTTCCGCTGTCGGTCTTACCTTGTATAGCTCTACCTTTCGATCTGGAAAATCTAAATCGGCGTCTGCGCGCCGAAAGCGAGACATGTAGCTATAAACGATGCTACGGAATTCGTCTCTTTTTTCCGGTTTTAGTTTTCTAGCTTGTATCTGGTCACCTTCGATAAATTTCCGAGCAAAAGAGCTTTCGCTCCCGAAAGGATTCTCGTGTCCTCGCGCTCCAGTGAGCAAATCAACGAGTGAATAGAGATCCCACAGGCGATTTTGAATTGGAGTGGCCGTGAGCATCAATACGTACCTGAAGAGTCGGTCGGTTAGGGCTTTCTTGAAACGCTTGGCTACTTCTGGCGGTTTCTCGGTACCGAAAAGATTACGTAATTTATGAGCTTCATCGAGGATGAGCATGTCAAAACCCATCTCGCCTAATTCATCTAAGTATTCCCTGGCTGAATGGTAGGTAGTGATGAGAGCGCCTCGGTCTTCTGGAAGTTCGACCTTGAGAATCTTAGAACCCGTTTCTCCTATGCTCGAAATGGCAAATTTAGTCTCGAGTTCCTCCTTCCACTGAGGGATGAGAAGTTTAGGGCACACAACTAAGACCTTATTAACCCTTCCTCTGGCCATGAGTTCACTGACCACTAGGCCGGCGCTAATGGTTTTTCCAAGACCCACGTCGTCAGCGAGAAGAGTCACCGGTAACCGACGACAAAAATTCATCAGATTCGAAACCTGATGGCGGTATGGTTTGATCAGTTCTTTCCAGACTCTTTTGGATCGGAGATCTTCCGGCTTATCTATGATGATCGGGGCTATAAGTCCGTACTCCAGAGCTGCACGATATAGTTTGTACTCGGCGTCGCTAGTTGCTAGTCGCAATGTTTTAGTTTGGAAGGACGGCTTCGAAGAATCCATACTATAAATGAGACCCTTCATCAATTAAAATGCTTGTGCCAAGCTTAGCCTCATTATAGCTTGTTGTAAAATGAGCCGACACCAAAAGCTCCTTAATGGGCCCTATCTAAATAACAACTTTGACAAAATATAAACGTAATATAGGAAATAACTTAGAGCGGTGCTGATGAGTCATTGTTAGCAAAACGGAACAAAGAAGTAATGAACAAGCCCCGCCGTTATGGCGGGGTTTTTTGGGCTGGTGTAGGATTGAATAAGTATGAGCACATTAAACGTTGGCGACAAAGCACCGGAGTTCTCGCTCCCCGATCAAAACGGCACGGTTCACAGCCTCGCCCAAAATAAGGGGAAGTGGGTTTTGTTGTATTTCTATCCCAAGGACATGACGCCGGGCTGTACGGTTGAGGCTTGTGAGCTTAGAGATGCCTGGCAGGATTTTGCGAAAGTTAATGCGGTAGTTTTCGGCGTCAGTGCAGACTCGGTGAAGAGCCACAAGAAGTTTGAAGAGAAGCACTCTCTGCCGTTTCCAATTCTTTCGGATGAGGACAAGACAGTCATCAATGCCTACGGCGCCTGGGGCAAGAAGAAATTCATGGGACGGGAGTATGAGGGGATTTACCGCTGGTCGTTTTTGATAAATCCCACAGGGATGATTGAGAAGATTTACAAAGACGTGAAGCCAAAAGAACATGCGCGGGAGGTGCTTAAAGATTTACACGCCGGCGTATGAACTTGCTTGATACTCAATACGGCAGAGGCCCGCGCCGGGAAACTGAGCCTGAGGCACGGCGGTCACGATTCCCTCGCTGGCAGTCAGCTGAACGGCTTAATGAAATTTGGCAAGAGGCGCCAGATTCACTGGGTGCATTTGATAAGGTGGTGGATCGGCCGATTGTTTCTTCGGCTCTTGAACAGGCGAAAGGCCTGAGCAGGGAGGAGCTGGCTCTGCGATTAGCTGATGGCCTGCGCTCGGCCTTTTTGGCGCTTGGCGAAGATGCTCCAGAGACATTGAATGATCTTGATGATCGCGCAAAGCTCGCCGAACGTTCCGGCGTGCTTACCGGTACCGCACGCGATTATTTGGCCCAGCGGTTAATGGCCATTTCCGGACCGCTTCAGTTTTTGGACAGAGGAATGAAAATATCGCCTTCACAAGAAGCCTTTCTCCGGAAGGAGGCTGATCGTCTGGCAGTTTTTCTGACGGCGCTTGAACGGGAGGAGCACGTCGAGCCAGCTCAAGAATCACTCGCGGCAAAATAGTAGAGTCCAAAAACCGCCTGGCCCGTGCGCGGGCTGGCGGTTATGCGTCACTGGACGCAGCGAGGGTGTAGACGATGTGTGTCACGTTGAAGTACTTGATGATGTTATTGCCGTAGGCGACACCAAGGCCGTACTTGAATGCCGGCAGACGCCGATTGGCGGAATTGCGCACAGACTCGAACATGGCCTTGAGCCCCCGTGTGCCAAGCATGAGCGGACCTACGCGGTCTTCCATGAGTCCGTGGATTTCAAGCAGGACTTGCGTGGGATCTGCCAGCGTGTCGGCGTGGACGTACTCGACTAGTGGAACGAACTCCCTGGTTCCCACGCGTTCAAGCACCGGAAACCCCAGGTAATTCACCCCGCCTTTGTACCTATCCGGGTCAGTAAACGTGATTCTGAGCCTTTCTCCAGGCTCAAGGTTATTGAACATTTGAGCCTCCCCGGAAAGAGAGTAGCACAAAACCAAATCCCCCCGTAGCTCGCAGAGCTAAGGGGGATTGGTGGTCCCGGGCCTAGGGTATTTCACCAAATGGACCCAACGGGATTCGAACAACTACTGTCCAAAGTCTCATAATTTACAGTAAACTTAGGGTAAGAATCATCAAAATACCCTATGAGAGGAGGAGCTCTAGGTGTCCGTGCGAGCGAGGTTATCAATATGGTTCCCGACGAGCTTCTCGACAGGTTGGCAGATGAGACTGGCGTCGATTACTCGGTACAGAAACTTCATGGTAAAACACTTTTTAAACTTTTTCTTTTTGGATTACTGCAGGAGGGCGATGTGTCATTGCGTGTCCTCGAAACAATCTTTTCATCACGACGATTCCAGACACTCTTTCCAACAAAGGTTTCAGGCGTAAAACATTCGAGCATCGGCATGCGATTAGAGAATATCAAGTACGCATATTTTGAGCGCATCTTCGAATCATTACTCACGCACCCCGAGCTACAACAAATATGTTTTGGAGACAAAAAGATCCAAACGCACAAGATAGATTCTACCTTCGTCGGCATCGCGGAAAAGCTGCTAACAATTGGCGTAAGAAACGGTCGCAGCGCAGATAGGAAGCATCTAAAATATAGTGTAGCGATCTCTGGAAGTATTCCCGTTAACATCGTGCTCTATACTGAGCGTTCGGCAGTGAGCGAGGATATCGCTCTGCCACCGCTAGTAAAAAATATCCCAAAAAATACAGAACAGACTGTACATATTGCGGTTTTCGACCAAGGCGTTCGCAAAAAACTAACCTTCCTCGAGCTAGTCGACACAGGAGTATATTTTGTCTCACGTGCTGAGAAACACAAATTTAAAATTGTAGAAAAGCTGTCCATGCAAAAACAACAAAATGATCACATCGTCATTACCGATGATCAGATTGTGCAATTCTCCAGAAAGAAAACGGAAACAAGAACGGTCACATTTCCCCAACACCTTCGTCTCGTTGTTGGTCAGAGCACAACGACCGGAAAGACGCTCCATTTCATTACAAATATTCGTGATCTATCTGCTCTGGAGATTGCGGAGCTCTATCGGTCGCGCTGGGAGATAGAAACATTTTTTAAGTTCATCAAACAAGAGCTCGGATTCACTCACCTCATATCTCGGAATCAAAATGGTGCACGAGCAGTCATGTATCTAACTATGATCGCCGCCATTCTTCTCACCCTATACAAGAAGCAAAATAGAATCGCAAGTTGGCGGGTTGCAAAGATCAAATTTATTGATGAGTTGACCTTCGACATCATCGAAACGTGGCATGCAGAGCTCGCCCGCCTTTTTGAACAGAAGCAACCCTCTTCCCGAGCAGATCCTCAATAACAGTCGGCATTAGAGAGACTTTGGACAGCAGTT
>JBAZWW010000003.1:0-133816 GCA_041660165.1 Patescibacteria group bacterium
TGGAAACAGAGTTATCGAAAGCTCTCTCAACGTTACGAGATGTTACAAGAAACACACATGGGTTTCCGTTATCTCGCTTACTCAATGATCAACCTGAGACAGTTCGTATGAAACTCGCTATGGGTTCATATGGACAAAGTTTAACAGGCTTCCCGCTTTCGAAAATAGATCTTGTGCACACGCTCAAACGCCGGCCCCCTCGTAGGAGTGCCGGCGTTGCGATTTTCGGACAAGAATCAGGCGCGATTCTTTTCCAGCTTTGCAGTGGCGGTCAGAAACGTCTCACAGTAACTGCGGGCGTTCTCCGCAATCCTGCGGATCCGCGCCTGCGTCACCTCATCAAGCTCGCTGAACTCGTCAACATCCCGCTCAAGCGTTCGCGCCTGAGCAAACGCCGATTCGAGGTCGTTGAACTTGCGAACAATAGCCGGGATCGGCCTTCTTCCGCGCTTATTGCCGATCTGCTTGCGGACCTTGGCGGCCTCTTTCTCCACGTGCCCGCCCGTTGGGAGGGAGCCGTCTTCGATCTCCTCAAGAAGGCGGTCTTGTTCTTCTTCCGGAAGGTGGAGAATGGGGCGAAGGATAGCCAGACTCAGCTTCTCGCTTCCCGTAAGGTCGCGGCGGAGGCTCATGATATAGAGACCCACTGACCGGCAGAGCGTGACGGCGCTGAAGCCGTCTTCTCCTGCCGTAGCGAACCGCGCAGAGAGCTTCCGGAATGACGTTTCCTGCGGACCACGCTGGCGCCACCGTTCAACATCACCGCCGTAAAACGTGGTGATGATGAGCTCCCCCACCTTGATCGCCAGTCCCACCGCGCTCTCAAGCGCGAGCGCACGGATCTTCACGACCGTCTCCTCAACGAGCACGTCCTCAGCCGTAGCCACGCTCGTGGCCGCCGCGTTCGCGGGAACAGGATCACTGGGAAGCTGGCTCCCCTGTTTTCCCGAACTTTGCTGTTTCTTCAGCCCATCCGACGCCGGGATGAGATCACTCTCACTCGGCACTTCCACGCCCTGCTTTTGGCGAAGCGCTAATGCCACGAGCTGTTCTCTTGGTATCCGCTTGGGTTCCTCACCCGGATAGTGAGAAAAGGTGTGCGGGATCATGGCGTCAATGAGAAGCCACTTGCCATCTTCCATCTGAAAACAACCCTTCTCCCGTAACTGGATAAGCCTGGCATTCCAACCGTCGCCAAGCAAGAGGCGGGCGATCAGAAATAAATACTCGGTTTTAAAACGCCGGCCGGTTTCCGTGATCAGGCTATACTCGTGAGCAACGAGCATGAAGATCACGTCTGCCTTGTTAAGCTTCGGATCCACGGGCTTCGCCATGAGAACCCCCAAAACAAAGTGAGTTGCACCGGTGGCAATCGTATCGAAAATACCAACAAAGTCAAAATAGCACTCGGCCTACGCCCCTATACGGAAATGGCACACATCTCCGTCCTGCATCACATAGTCTTTTCCCTCAATCCTCAGCTTCCCTTTATCCCGAGCGCCTGCTTCTCCGCCACACTCGACAAAATCGTTGTATGAAATCACTTCGGCGCGAATAAAGTTTTTCGTGAAATCCGTGTGGATGACACCGGCGGCTTCCGGGGCCTTGGCTCCTCGATGAATGGTCCAAGCACGAGTTTCAACCTCGCCAGTCGTCAAAAAAGTGATGAGATCAAGCAATTCGTAGCATTTCTTGATAACCGTATCAAGCCCGGACTGCTTCATGCCCAAGGCGTCGAGCATTTCTTTTGCTTCCTCAGGCGGAAGACCGGCAAGCTCGGCCTCAATCTTCACCGAAATGGGGACGGCAAGTCTCGATGGACCGAGTGGCGACACCCAATTTGGATCCTTGGCTGACTCTTCGTCAGCATTCACAATGTACAGAATCGGCTTATTCGTTAACAGCTGGATTGTTTTCACCGCTTCTTTCTCCTCATCAGTAAGTTCGACAGAAATTGCGAGCTGACCCTGCTGAAGAACGGCCAGCCACTTTTCGAGCGCGGATGCTTGGGGCGCCAGTTCTGGCGAGCGGTTCCCTTTCATCTTGTTCTTGGCGTTGTCGAGCAGTTTCTCAACAGTCGCATGGTCAGCCATCGCAAGTTCGAGCTCGATCACCTCAACGTCCCTCGCCGGATCCACGCTACCGTCCACATGGATCACATCAGCGTTCGCAAACGAACGGACAACGTGCACAATCATGTCCACCTCTCGAATATTCGCCAAAAACTTATTACCAAGTCCTTCACCCTTGTGCGCGCCTTTCACGAGACCAGCAATATCAACAAACTCGATCGCCGCCTTAATCTTCTTGTTGGTATGCGAAATCTCTGCGAGCACATCTACCCGCTCGTCAGGCACCTCAACCACACCAACATTCGGCTCAATGGTACAGAAAGGAAAATTAGCGCAATCAACCTGCTTTTTGGTTAAAGCAGTGAACAGGGTTGATTTTCCTACATTCGGCAGACCAACAATTCCTACATTCAGCATAGATAGGCCGAAGCGTACAAAAATCCCGGCACTCTGTCGAGTTTAAGGAGTGATTGTGGTTGGCGCAGTCGTCTCACTCGGCGGAACTGTTTCATCAATCGGCGCGGGAATCTCTGGCGTTTTCACGGTATTTCCACTCTTCAGCTTCTCCAGTTGTTGCTGAACGGCGGTATCATCAGGATTCGTCTTCTTAATTTCTTCAAGCTCAGCAATGGCCTTATCAATCAAACCCTTATCCGCATAAATAGTGGAAAGATACCAGTGAGCATTGGCGAATGTTGGCGCGATCGTGAGCGCTCGCTCAAGTTCAGCCTGAGCTAGATCATTCTTGCCCTGTCTCAAATAAAGGAGAGAAAGCTGAACGCTAACACCTACGTCCTTTGGATTGGTTGCGCGCACAACTTCCATGTCCTTCACCGCGTCAGCCAGGCTTCCAAGACGTTCGTCAACAAACGCCATGTAGTACTGCGCCAAAACAAAATCTCCCTTAAGGGCCAAGGCTTGGGCGAGTGTATCTTTCGCTGTTTTCAAGACGGCACTGCGCTGATCATCCGCCTTCTTTGCCAAATCTTTGTCATCGCCCTTTACGATAGGGGCGAGCAAGTCTGCCCGAACAAGAAACGTACGCGCCAAACCAACCAGGTACTTTGGATTATTCGGCGAAAGCTTTATAGCCTGCTCGTAACTTGCAATAGCGAGATCATTAGCGTTCGGCACAGCCTGTGAAAGCTCCCTATACAACATCCCGCGCAATTCCCAATTCATAACTGTATTCGGCCCTAGACTGGTAGCCTGAAGTCCAGACCGATTCGCCATATCAATGATGGCCTGCACCGCCTTAGGGTCCGCATCTTTTTCCTGGGCGAGTTGTGATGATTGGATGAGGAGCGCGTTCGAAAGGTTTCTGTAATACGCATCATTCCAGCGGTTCCGCGTGGCCGCTTGGTTCAAAAGCGTAACAACCTCCGTCACGTCAGCCCCTTCCCTGTCTCTGGACACCGCTTTTGCAAAAGCAATCTCCGCTGAGTATCTTGAACTGCTGACGAAAAAGACCATCAGCACCCCTACTCCTGTCAGCATGAAGGCAAAGGCGGAAACAAGCGCGGCTCTTGGTGATCTTGCAAAGGGGAACTCCCTTGCGGAAGGGAGAATCTCTGCCAACAGCATGGCAGTCAAGAATACGTAGAGCACAGCAAACGTAAAGTTCTGCGAGAAGTAAAAAAGCCAGCCGACGGACAATAACAACCAGGCAGAAAATGAACCATAAAGATACTTCCAGCCATCGTGCGTTCTTGATCTCAAAAGCGCCCGTACGCTTAAGAGAACAACGGCCAACATCATAAGCAAGAAAAGCGCCGTGCCCAGGATTCCATGGGTGGCAAGCATCGTTGTCAACTGGCTTGAGCCCCTGTTCAGCCGGAGATCCCAAAACTGTCCTCCGTTCGCCGTATTCAACTCCGTTCCAACGAATTTTACAAAATCGTCAGCGTACGTACCGGGGCCAGAACCAAGCAACAAATGACCATCCTTGAGTGTGCCAACGGCAACTTTCCATGATAAAGAAAATGGCGCGTTAACCTCCGGAATGTAGGGATCGCGCAACTGCGGAAGCGGAAGAAAAGGCAAAGAGTATAACAACGCGGAGATCAAAAGAAGCATGGGAAAAACGTAGCGAATCGGCTGAGAAAATTCCTTTGGAAGCGCCAGAGCAAAAACAAATATCGGCGTCAGCCCAACTATTGTAAGCATCCAAAGCGCCGGGATTTGGAGCGCGATAAGAAGGCAAAAGCAGGCCATACTCGTCAGGACAATAGCCCCGCGGATTACTATTCCCCATCCGCCCTCCGGAAGCACGTGGTGCTCTAGCTCATTCTTCTCAACCAGCCAAAGCGCGTGACCAAGAATAGTTGCGGTCAGCAAATAGAGCGCCAGCATGCTTGGTAAACCAATGGTCCCGCCGGAAATACCCGTAGCCCCCTGGACAAAGGCGATCAGGACAAACACGCTCAAAAGGGCGCTTGAAACAAAAAAGACTGAAAACACCTTTCTTTGAAGATGACGGTCACTGAGCAAGTGACTGCTCACAACAAGAAAGATCGCGAGCAACAAGGTTGAAAGAAAACTAATATATTCAGCCCCGCTTTCACCAAGCCAGCTGGTATAGGGCGCAATGGAAAACGAACTTGAAACCGCTGTCATGATGAGAATAAGCACCGGCAACAGGAAAAACCAGTGAGCTTTGAATGAAATCCTCCGCTCAGCAATCATGCTTCCCATATATGCCAAGCTTCCAACAGTTGCCAGCACGACAAAGACAAAATTCTTATTGAAATCAAGCTGATCCGTGGTCCACGGAAAAGCCACAATCGGTATCAAGAAAACTATTGCACCCAATGATATCTGGGACACTTTTTCAAGAATTCGGCCAACGTGTATATTCATAAAACAAAATTTACGGCGCTGTAGGAGTGATGCTTGTAGCCCCCACGCCCAACGGATCAAGTATGACAGAAGCCGGATCTGTTGTCGCGGAAGCGTCAACGAGAGGAACATCGGTCGTGACGGGATCAACAGTTGATGCAATTGCTGAGGTATCGGTGGCTCCAGCAACTTCTGGTGCAGGGGCAGTCACAGAGTCAACGGGTACGTTAGTATCAGTGGGGGTAGGTGTAACGGTCCCCGTGGCGGGAGTTAAAGTATCAAGGGGAGTAATCATGGGATCAGTCGCAACACTGGTTCCATTATCCGCAATGACGTCAGTTGCGACGGGGCTTGTATCAAGAAGAGGGTCTGGTGCAGGTGCAGAAACAATAGGACTTATTGCTACCGGCTCAAAATCTTTTTGATAGGCAATGACAAGCCAGTCAACGGCCACGCCGTCCGTGTTAGCTGAATCATGAATCATAAAACCGCCGTTTGATTTGTCCGTGACATATATCTGGCCCGTAATACCCGCAGGCGTAACAACCACGCGATAGGAGGCGGTGTTTGAAATAACGTCGTTAAACTTTGGATCAATGGTGTCAAACACCACCTCTGACTGACCCATCATCAGCGTACTCGTTCCAGAAAGTTCGATAGTTTTCTGCCGGCTGGTAACCGCCAGCGTATCAACTAGCTCGTTCTGGTATGAAAGCACGCGCTCAGTGATTACGCCATTAGTCACAATGTCTCCATTTTGATTGATCTGCCAAGTATTGCCAATGCCCTCAAGCGAACCAACAGAGAGCATAGATCCTCCGTTCATGTTGAGCGAACCGGTGACATCAAGGTTGGACAGACTATTCATCGGAAGCTGAGAGATGGCCAGATTAGCATCGGGAGCGGAGTTTCCACCCGTGCCGGCGTAATAAGAAGCGCGAATGAACACCACAATCTTCCCCTCGCCGGACGGCAGAGGCTCCATGGCATAGCCAAGAATCGGGCCGGCTTTCGTTGCCTTCATGGCATAGCCCGCCTTAGAGGACGTGGTTAGCGGATCGCCAATCGCCACCGCGCCATTCTCAGCCGAGACGTTCGTGGGCACTCGACCAGAGAGAGCAATCGGATAACTACCGTTAACGTAATCGCCGGCCAGGAAGCCGGGGCGAGTTGAAACAACACCAGCCACACTCTTGTCATATGCCGTTGAGCTTGATTTTGCTACAGATTGTTCAGCTCCGCCAAACACCACCACATCGCCGGCCACGAGTGCGTCGCCGGATGGGAACATTTCTGCAAAGTCATAAGAACCAACGTTCCAACCGGCGGCGTTTGTCTTCATGTACCCGGGGCCGGCAGTACTATCATAGAAAATGTAAGCTGTACTTTGCGCGGATCCTCGATCAGACGGGAATAGCTTGCCGGCCACAAACAAGTCGCCGGCGTTTGAAAAGGCCGCTACTTCCCCGCCAGTTCCGTCCTCAATTGAGAGACGATAATCGCCCAGGCTTGAAACCTTTGTGCGCAAACCCATGCTCACCGTCTCTGCACTTGAGCCATTCCAAGCCGAACCGTGCATCACTAAGCTGTTCGAGTTCGCAACCGGCGCGCCTGCCGTAGCCACCGCCAGAGCGGAAATAGTAATTCCGCCAGCAAACATAGGGCTTCCGTCAGGAGCGATGACATCCCCGCCGTACCAACTATTATCAACAAACACCGTAATCGTAGTCATGCCAACGCCGTTAAAGTTTGCCAGGGCACGCGCGATCACACGTCCTGGTTCCGTAGCCTTCATAGCGTATCCCGGCGTTGAAGATGCGGTCAGATAATCGCCCATCGCAATTGGGCCGTTCTCGCTCGTAACGTGTAGTGGCACTCGGCCGTCAAGCGCAATAGGTAACGGATGCGCGCCCTGATCCTTAACGTTCGCACCGATAGTTTCATTTGGCGAAGTTGAAACAATGCCAAATAGAGTAT
Organism: Patescibacteria group bacterium; assembly: GCA_041660165.1. Taxonomy (GTDB): domain Bacteria; phylum Patescibacteriota; class Patescibacteriia; order UBA9934; family UBA9934; genus JAGORL01. Next base: position 6,888 of record JBAZWW010000003.1, read on the forward strand.
CCGCGGAAACCGCACGGGTAAGAATTGGCAGGGTCTTCGTGACTGTGCCCGGAAGAATCTCTCCAGTGAACGCGTTACTTTCTTGAGCTTGATAGGTAAACATGGATCCCGTTAGTGCGACAATGTCGCCGTTACCTGGCGTCCCGTCGGTCTCATACCACTCAGCATAGTCAGCCGGGGCCGCAGAACAAGCCACAACATCTCGGGTGACATTTGTCGCCGCATCAACGTTCGCACCAGAATGACAAAGACCGTTTGTTGTTGCGAGGTTATCTAGACCAACAGACACAACACCCGCGGAAGTAACGCCCCACTCTATGCCACCGGTAATTGCCAGGGTACTTGTGGCATTCGCATTGCCAATAGTAATTACGTCAGCGGTCGTACCGTTCGTGGCGATATTGATCACATCGGCGCCATCAACGGCGCCGGAGCCGCCAATATTCGTAGTGTGGCCACCGGAGACATTGTTCAAATCCAATGAAGTATAACCAGCCACCACCACCCCGCTACCATACGTTGAAACAAATGTTACTCCGTTATTATTCCCTATGGTGATGTTGTCACCCGCAGTATTGTCAGTAGCAATGTTAATCGTATCCGCATCCGAGGAATTTGCAATATCAATCGTGTCACAGGCAACCGAACCACAAAGCGATACAGAAGTTGCATTCACATTTCCGATCGCTAGCGCCCCTGCGCCATTCGTATCCAACCCTTGGGCCGCTGCCACGGTAATCCCGCCGCTTGTCGCAACATCAAAATTTGAAAAATCAATTGCCGCCCCGGTTCCGAGAATTACATTTGCGCCCACGTTCATTGCATTAACAATCGTGGAATCTGAGGCATCAATCGCGTCCGTAAAACCTGCAACTCCGGTCAAAATGATGCCATCATCCATCATCTCATTAGAATCTAAGTTACTGAGAGCAATCATGGCATCCGGGGTGCCGGTCAAAGCCAACGGACCGCCGTCGTTAGCATTGGAAAGAGTCATCAGCGTGTTATAGGCCGTGCTTGCGGCCGCATCGTCAGTGAATGTCAGATCAATCACGTTAAGCGCGCTGTCCACGGAGTGCGTGCTGGCAATCGCTAAGTTCTCAGTTCCAGCTCCGCCTGTAACAAAGTTCATATTCACATCGGAGCCAAAAGTACCGGCATTGAACGTGGCGGCGCCAGTCGCATCAATGCTCCAATCATTTCCGCCGGTGAGCACCAATGTGGTAGCCGCATTAGTATTTCCAATATCTACAGCATCTGGAAAAGCGGCTCCGGTACCGATATTGGTTGTTGTTCCGATTACCAAATTGTCATTAATACTAATTATTCCAGATTCTAGATTGATCGTTGACCCCGCGCTCTCGCTTCCAATGGAGACCGTATCCCCAGAAGTTCCATTCGTTGCAATGTTGATTGTATTCGCAAGATCAGTACTCACTCCGCCAATGTTAATAGTGGCCGAGCTAGCGACGGCGTCAAGAAAGTTAAACGTGGCGGATGATGATGTCAGGTCACCGCCGTTGAGCGCAAGATCACTTGCCGAGGTAATGAGTCCCGCGGTTGAAATATTCCAAGACGCTCCCCCTCCCAGCTGGAACGTCGTACCGGCGCCGGTATTTCCTATTGCTATTGCATCTGCAGTTGATCCTTCCGTAGCGATACTGATGGTATTCCCAATATCTGCCGCGACCCCGCCAATATTGATGATCGGTGAGTTGCCAGCACCTTGCAAAAAATTGAACGTTCCCGCTGTCGAAGTGATCACCCCACCATTAAGGGCTAGGTTGCCTGGCGTGACAAGACTATTCGAAAAAGATATTTGACCGTCCACCGTAAAAATTAAATCGCCTGTTATGTTCGTAGCAATAGTGGGGTCAGTAATAGCTCCACCCGAACTAAAAAAACGAAGAAGACCATTCGTAGTGCTATCCGTTCCGATATTCAGCTCCGCAGCGGCCGTATTGAAATACAGTGTACCTGCCGGCGGCGTGGTTCCTCCAATCACCAAGCCATCTGTGGTAGAGGTTAGGTACGTGGATGCGCCACCATCAGTCAACAAGGTAAGCGCAGTCGAGTCCAGTCCGTCGAGCGTATCAGCGTTAAGTGCGTACGGTGCCGCGACAATTTGTTTGCGTGGCGTAAGCGCCTCACCATTCACTGTCACCTGGAGATATACCCCGGCATTGCTACCGAAAACGGTATCGGCTATTGCCGCGTAAGGAACGCCCGCGGCGGTATCGCCAAGATTTTCCGAAAAAAGCCCATCGGTCAGGGTAACGGTTCGAGCCGTCGCGCTCGCACAAGTGGCGGATGAATTCGACCACAGACATGTGCCGGCGGAAAGAGCGTCATAAAACTCGAACAACACGCTCGCGGTAGCCGTAGCAATAGGCACTCCGTTCGCATTCAGCAATCTGCCTTGATAACTGGTAATATTTGGGGCTGAGGCGGCCTGTACTGGCAACACAAACAACGCGGAGAGGACCGCGTAACCAAGGAAAACAGGCACGAGGAAAATACTCGCGATTCTTTTCACGAATCGCTGAAAGACACGGTGATCCATGTATCCTCCACTTAACTGTGATCAAGCGCGACATTCACGGTTAACGGCGCGGGCTCCTTCTTATCTCGGTAATCAATTGGGCGAACGATTTTCTCCGTAAAGCCAGGTTTGACGTAGCTACGTAGTACTCATTCGCGCCAAGAAGAAAAGAGTAGCGCCCTCGGCTATCCGTGAGTGTGGACTCGACAAGTTTATTATACCGCGGTTCAAAGAGCCGAACGACAACGTTCCCCAGCTGTGAGCGTGTAGCGGACTCAGTAACCAGACCCCAGCCCTTTGGCTTCTTTGGCCAGGCCAAGCGGATAGAAATAAAGAGCGAGAAAATCTGTACAATGAACATGACGACGGAGAACACGCTCGGCAACGTCAATACTACAAAAAGCGACAGCAAGACGCCGAGTGGGGACACGATCCGCTGGAAAACGCGAAAGAATCGTTTGAAGCGCAAACGGTTTTCGCCTTGAAACTGCGCTTTCGATGAAGGATCAAGAGGGATGTTCGCAGCTATCGTCGCATCCTTACTCGTCACACGGATAGCTTGCGTTGTATATACATCAAGAAAAGTGCCATCATCCTTCACGTTCGCAAGGTAAGCGCTTGGAAAGTTAAAACCGTTTTTTACCACCTTAATAATATATTCACCGGCCTCAGGAACAAACAGAAAATACTTACCTTCGGCGTTGGTAACCACGGATTTGATCAGCCGATTATCTGTCACTCGATAAAGTCTAACAATCGCCAGCTCAATGGGGATCTTGGTCATGGCGTTATAGACCACGCCAAAGTTTTTTCGTTTTCGCCTAGAGAATAAAAGCAATGGCGAGGTGATGAGATACTGAAGATACGCACCAAGGTTAAAGCTCGACGCCAGAATAATGGTAGATGAAACCGTAACGGCCGCGTTCACCGGCCCTGTAACGGTAGCCGTTGCCTGAGCCTCCGGAGACGCCAGCACGTCCGCCACGGCCTGCACAGCAACTGACGCCACCGCGCTTACGGCAGTTATTGCCTGAACCGCACCTACCGGCAGAATGGCAGAGACAACCGCCGGCACAACAGGAGCTATAGGAGGCACAATGGGAGGCGCCGGAATCTCCGCCATTCGGCGCAACATAATTTGTCCGCCAAGAATCGTATTTCCCACAAAAATCGAGGCAGTCACTGACTCATAGCCATCGCGCTCAGCCACCAACGAATATTGCCCGTTTGGCGCATACCAACCAAAAGTGCCCCGCGCGGTTGATCGTTCGGGGTTCGCCTCTCCGTATTGCTGTGCATCAAAAAGAATCCTGGCTCCGCTGTCTATTCTATATGCGGTAACAATGACATTCTCTACCGGTACTTCCCGGCCGTCCTCCAGCGTCTCAAGCACGATTCCTGAACTTTGTGCATTGAGCGCAATGGGTTCAATCTGCGTACCGCCGGCTTTTCTTGAAACAATAACATTGAGCACCTCATCAGCCCCGGGGGCAGTGATCATGCCGTCATACGTACCCGGACCTGATTGCGAAAGAACATACGTGGTATCCCCAACCATGACTGAAACCGCGGAGACTGCATCGGGACTTGAAACGGTCACCCGAACAATGGGCGAGGTTCCGGACAACACATTCACAGAGCCGTTAATGACCGGCAAGTTTAAACCGCCCGACGTCACGCTCACACCCACCTCAATCTGCGCGGTTGGAGTTCCGCCCCCCGGCGGAGGAGTGCTTGGACTTGGCGCCGGTGTGGGAGCAGGACCTGGCGCAGGGGCCGGAGCTGGTGCTGGTTCAGGCGCGGGGGCCGGAGGCGGTTCCGGCGGAGGAGGTTCTGGTACTGGTTCTGGAATTGGTTCTGGCGGGGGTGGGGGTGGAGGTGGAGGAGGTGGAGGCGGGAGAGAGTCGCCGGGAGGCGAAGGTGGAGACGCTACCGTCCCTGACACACCGGACGTCGATGCCGAAATAATCGGAATAGCGATTGACCCATTGTTAAGCGATGTTCCTGCAAGGTCAATGTAATACGTGCCAACCGTGGACGGATTTGTAATTCTATTTGCACCAGTTCCGGATGAGGATGCATTCGTACCAATTTCGATCGTAACCACATGGCCAGCCAATACTGACCCTCCGTCTCCAGCGCAAACCGTTAGCGTAACAGTATTCGCCACCCGATCAATAGATACAGCCTCCGCGCCCGAACAATCAGGAGCCGTCGTCAGATCCACGGCGTTATCCGCAACATCAACATCATCTTCAATGACAGAACTCACGGTGAAACCGCTTGGAAAAATAAGCGCGATGGTTTCACCGTCGTCCCATCCGGTAGCCAGCGTAAAAATAAATTTTTGATTCGAAAGCGCGCTCGTCACAAGCGTGCTCGGTTGCGAGGTTAAGGCCGAGACCGTAGCCGCACTCGCGATCGACGAAAAAGAAAACATCCCGCTCATCAAAAAGACTGCGGAAAACAAAACAATAGCCACGCGCTTGAAATAGCCACCCACAATTTTAGTTTACCTCCGTCTCCGCACGAAGATGATTATACCAAGCAACAAGACCGCGATGACGATGAACGCCCCGCCAAGCGACGAAACTGGAAAAAACCAAGCATTCGTTACCGCATATTGCGTGTTGCCATCCCAAAGCTCGAACCGATATTTGCCGAATACAAATGGCGAGAAATTCTGTACGCCATCCGGCCATTTTGCGCTCACCGAACGCGAGGTGCCGGTCGGTAGATGCTTTGGTACATTTGAAAGGAGGAATCGATCGACCTCCCTGCCAAACATATTTACCACGCGCACTTCGTTTGGAACGAAAAGCGTATCCGTTCCCGAATTTTGGGCGAGTTCTGAAAGGACAATCGGTTTGCCAAAGGAAAAACCAGGAATAGCTGAAAAATTTTGGATCTCTACTCTACTATCATTACTCGCATCATTACTAGCAACGTGCACGAACAGAAGTGATGTCAGCGCCGTTCGCACAGAACCGGATTCATTACCGGCCGAGCCCTCAGTGACAAGTACCGCAATCGTAGGTGCCGACTCGGAAAATTCCTGCGGAATTGTCACGGAAATATTGACAGTCTTTTTCTCAGTAGCCGCAAGGGTGAATAATGACGGCGTAGCAATGACGCCCGAAGAAAGCAAAGGATTAAGCGTCCCTAATGAAAGATCCTCCGCATCCCCCCCGAATTCAGCAGACAAAAATGAAACGCGATAACTCGCTTCTTTTGTAGAATTGTTTGTCACAACAATAGTGGCAGATGCGGATTCACCAATTTTCACCCGCAGATCGCTTGATTGAGGATTCACCGTAGTCGCAAAAGAAACACATGGCGCGCCAAGCAAACTAAGAAAGGTGAGCGCCAATAAAAATCGTGAAATCATATTTAGTAATTACCAACAAACACGAAGGTTAGCGTTTGCGAATAGCTTCCGCCGGCCTGCGTAGCACTAACACCAACCTTCAGCGTCACAAAATCCCGCGCTTTTAGCGAGTTGTCTCCCCTGCTTGCCACCTGTTGAAGCGAAGTTGTGATAGCCGTATCCTGCGTATCAAATGTTGAGCTGGCAAGCGAGGTGTCTGAGGAGCGAGCGCCATACTCGGACGACCCCGCATCAACTGAGCCATCTCCAACATCAGAAATCGTGTTGCCCCCATCCGATGGATTATGATTTTCGTATAAAAAAACACTATAGCCATTTGAAACATCCGCGGATGAGTCCCAACCAACGATACCAGTTGTAACTACACTACTTGAAAAGGTTCCAAGGGGAAGTGCGGTGCCAGACAGCTTATAAACGTAGTCATTCGATCCATCTATGGTCGGCGCTACACCGCCATCATGGAATTCATCCACGGTCAACGTAGAGCCTCCCACGACGGTCACTTTACCGATGGCCGAGACCTGAGAAGCACCGAGGTCCTGAACCACCGCGACGTAATCGCCTACAGAGTAGTCAACCGTGGACGTCACCGTTACCGTCGTTGAGACAAGTAGAGTGGTTGCTACCTGGGTTGAAGTATTCTCTGAGAAAACCTGGAACGCGACCGTGGGGTCATAAATACCGCCTCTATACCCCCCATCTTCGCGGTAGGAGGACGAAGAACCAATTCCCTGATTAACTCCGATGGTGTCATGAAGCTTGTAAGAGGCGGAGGAACTCGTCTCACTTCCCCCATTTCCGACGCTATCCCACTGAATCTGATAATTGCTTGAGGACATCATTGACTCAGCCCTAAATGGAGCTAATGTTAGCAGAAAAAGAGATGCTGTAATGAAATAGTGATAACCGATATTCCTTCCCATATCGCTTATTGAGTACTATAGGTGTTCACCCCTTTATCCACAAGATAAAACTGTGGACAAACCTACGAACTGTAATGAAAAATCGTCATTTATACACAGATATTTTGTCTACACCAGTGTAGCCAAATAAAGTTATCCCCAGCAATCGTTTTCATTACAGACTGTTACCAACTAATTCTATTTTTCCACCCACCAAACCATAGCAACCATCAGTTCACGTTAGGTTGCGGGTATATAAAATGGAATTCTTGGGAGGTAATCCGACCGGAATGATATTTTGTATACCTGCGACCAGCCAAGAAATTGGCGATACAAGTCGCTACGCATCTCATCACACATGGAACTTACAGCGTAGTTATCCTTCTCATACACATGTTATCCACAGTTTGTGGCGCTATCCACAGAGCTCACTCAATAATACGTTCCATATGGGACATCCAAACACGACAAACAAAAAACCTCCTACAAATTAGGAGATTTTCTATGGTGGACCAATGGGGATTCGAACCCCAGGCCTCAGCAATGCGAATGCTGCGCTCTACCAACTGAGCTATTGGCCCGTATATTGGCTAGTACTAGCGATTCCTTATGACAAGACTGGATAAAATTTTTCCCAGCTAGGCGCCGACGAGTGAGGACCAAAACGTATCCGTAGGATACGTAGAGGTCCGAACGACAGAGGCGACAACGCTGGGGAATATTTTAGACAGTCTTATGGTGCCCCCGCCCGGAATTGAACCAGGATCTAAGGCTTAGGAAGCCCCTGTTCTATCCAATTGAACTACGGGAGCATACCCACAACCCCTCTCACCTCAATACCGAGTGTCGTAAAACACATTTCTCACATGCTATACTGTGCATTCGTCGCGGAAAGAGTATAAACAAAGCACATAGCCTGGTCAACGTATGCAACCTGAAATTATCATCGTTATTATACTTCTCTTAGGACTTATTGGTGCAGTTATTGCGCTATATTTGAAGCTCAGCAATTCGTCCCAGTCGAAATCAGTCAGTGATCTCACCACTCGCCTCCAAGAAATGCGCGAGGAGCTCCAGCGTTCGCATTTTGAATCACGCACGGAGATGCAAATGCAATTGACTCGAGTGAATGACAATGTTTACAAAGGACTGTCCGACTCACAGAAAACAATTCAGTCGCAATTCTCGCAGACATCGAAAATTATTGAGGACATCACCGCTAAACTGACCACACTTGATAACACGAACAAACAGGTGCTGGATTTTTCGTCGCAGTTGCAGAGCTTGCAAAACATTTTAAAGAATCCGAAACAGCGCGGAGTAGTTGGCGAGTATTGGCTGGAGGCATTACTCGGCAACGTTCTGCCAAAAGACTCCTATCAGATGCAGTATCACATGGGCACGGATGAAAATACCGGCAAGGAGCTCATTGCTGACGCAGTAATTTTCATTCGCGATCAAATCATTCCTATTGATGCAAAGTTTTCCTTGGAAAATTACAATCGCATCATGGAGGAACAAGATGCGGTGAAGCGCGAGCAGCTTGAAAAGGATTTGAAGACAGACATCAAGCTTCGGATTGATGAAACTGCAAAATACATCCAGCCACAGAAGGGGACCATGAATTTTTCGTTCATGTTTTTACCGGCAGAAGGCGTCTATTACAACTTGATGAATGCGGAGATAGGCAGTGGAATCAATAGCCGGAGCCTCATTGAGTATGCATTCGCAAAACACGTCATGATCGTCTCGCCTACGTCTTTCTTCGCGTATTTACAAACGGTCTTGCTTGGCATGCGTGAATTACAACTAGAAAAATCAACGCAGGATATTTTGAAGCGCGTGGCAGATCTTGGGAAACATGTCCGTTCATATGCCGAGTGTCATGACAAAATCGGCAAACAACTCGCTACGGTAGTGGGGAACTACAACGTCTCATCAAACGAGCTCAAAAAAGTCCACAAGGACGCGCTAAAAATTACTTCGGGCGACATGGATGATTTGATCGAGGTAGAACTCGTTGAGAAACCACTACTTGAGGGGTAATGTAGATTGACACAGATCAATGCGCGGGACAGATTTTACACAGATTACAAAAGCGCAGGATCGCTCCCGCGCTTTTTGCATCTGATCTGTGACAATCTGTCGCACCATTCGAGATCTATGTAAATCTACTACTTACTTCTTCGCTTTTGCCAGCGCTTTCATGGCTCGGCTCTTCACACGGTCAACGGTGTTGGCTTTCATGAGGTTCTTACCGGCGGCCTTGTCCAAAACCTGGTTCAAATCGGCCATGAGCTTCTCTGCTTCTGCAAACTTTTTCTCTTCAAGCAATTTACGGAAGCTCCTTCGAATGTACTCAATCTTGGCGCGTCCATTGGCATTTCTCTCAGCACGTACCAGGGCCTGACGGAACGCTTTCTTCGCATTATCCAAATTTGGCATAGATTTTCTTACGGTCGCATTGGCGCCGTAGCAGTCGAGACGATGCTCGACCAGTGATTTAGTGAGGGGAATATAGCGGAAAAGGGCAGGTGAGTCAAGAAACCCTGGCCCCAATTCTACCCCTCCTCACGTCGGGGTGGAAAACTGAAACCCGCACATGGAACTGGTAAACAACTAAATCAGCCACTCGCTCACCAAGCGATCAACGGAAATATCTGATTTGATGCCAGATTTCATGCCAAGGTCTAGTTTTTGGGCGAGTTCGTGGGTTTTAGTGAGATCGGCCATGGTCCAGGCTCTTACCTCGCCCAGGAGTTTTTGCGCCACAAATGGGTGAACGGATAGGGAAGTGGCGATGTCCTGTTTTTGCGCCGTAGGCTTTTCGTCTAGGACTGCTCGCGCTTGGAGCAAAAGTCGAACTTGCCGAAGTAACATGCCGAACAGTTGAAAATCCTCCGCGCCTGCTTTTCTCTCGGCAAATAACTTTTCAAGGGCTTTTCGAGGAACCGGCGAGGCGAGCGCATCCATAAAACCAAAGATATCGGCCTCATAATCCGTTCGCACCAGGAGATCAACCATCTCCATGGTCACAGATTCCTTTCCGGCATAGGCCGAGAGTTTATGAAGCTCGGCGTCTGTTCTCCAAGCATCGTCCTTCGTGCGTCGCAGGATTTCGTCGAGGATACTCGGCGCCATGACGAGTCCAAGTTTCACCACACGCTCGCGCGCCCAGGCTACAAGCTCGGCGCCCGCGAGTCTTGGCAGGGGGTAGGTGTGCACGTTCGGCAACGTCGATAATGTTTTGCCGAGTTCTTTTTTATCAAAAGCCTCTGGAGCCAAGTCGTCGAGAAAAATCACCACACTCGACTCCGGCGTCCTCGTGAATCCCTCGATCCACGGTTTTGACTCGGCCTTGGTAATGGCCTCGACCAAGTTATGAATGACGACCAGTCGTTTCTCGGACAAAAACGGCGAGGCTTGAACGGCCTGCATAATCGGCCCCGGCTCAAGATCTGCCTTGGTCCCAACTACAAATTCATCCACGTTCATACCAGTGGGATCGTATTTCTCCAGGAATTTCTGTTTGAGATCATCCGCGCGCTCCTTTACCCGCAAATGATCATCACCGTAGACAAAAAGCAACATATGGCTGTAGGAGTCGACCCATGCGTCGACCCAACTGGTCATATGAAAACACGTTTGACCGAGAAGGGGAAGACGGGATAGGGTGGTCTTCGTTCACCCCTTGGAGGTTTCATGGCCCTGTCAGACGTTGAGGTTCGCCGGCTCCTTGCGGACTTAAGCGCGCGCCGGGCCACGGTCCGGGCGCTCTATGAGAACGGCATGGCGTTGATTGATATCATTGACGTCATGTGTTCTCTCGGTTCATCAGCCACCACCACGCGCCGGGATATCACACTCGCAAAGGAAACCTGCGATGCCGAGTACGATGATGCAACCTTTGCCAGACTTCTCGTGCTCCTGGCCATTCTGACGGTGAATGGGGAGTTCGATGATATGAGTGAGGATGCCGTTGCCCTGTGCCGGGAGGCGCTTGAGGAGTTTTTCCACCTCCGCAGATACCTCGGATTCATACAGGGATCCGTAAGAACTGCTGGTCTGGAGCGCGGAATAAACGCACACGCCGGAGATCCTCAAGTAATTTGGTTCAAAGCACTGTTAGGCATCCTGAAACGCTGGGGCGAAGAAGAGACTGCCTCCAATGCGACGCATGAATTGGAATTAGAGGTCTGCAGAGTTTGCATCCTGGCCGTAGAAGAACAAATAGCAGAAAGAGCGAAAGAGGCCTCCCTCAAGACCGCGGGAGAGAAACCATCGCAAGCCGATATTCACGATGCCATCGTCAAACTGGCTATCCTCGGGGCAGGAGAAACCGGAGAGGCGTGAGGGACAATCGTCATGATACGCCGGGCCCGCGGGGACCGGCGTATCGTTGTTTTTATACTCGGCCAACGTGTACAATTTGGATAACTATGCATCCCATCATTGCCATTGTGGCCCCAAGCGGGGCCGGGAAGACCACGCTGATTGATAGAGCAATTGCCCGGCTCCCGGACAAAATTGGCCGAATAATTTCTTTCACTACCAGGCCTCAAAGAACCGAGGCAGACACACTGTGGTATGAATTTGTTTCTCGCGAAGAAGTCGAAAAACGAAAAACTGCCGGCCTAGTGGTGCAACTTATCGAGTTCAATGGCCACATCTACGGCACCGATCGTCCGCATATAAAGCAGGTTCTCGAACATAAAATCGGCATCCTCGCCGTAGTCGAACACGGCATTCAAACCTACATTGACGCCGGCATTCCGCTCATTGTCATCAAACTAGAACCCAAAGGCTTTACCCAGCCAGCAAGCCGAATAGCAGCTGACGAACTCCGCGCCCGAATCCCAATCCACATTGATAAAACCATCAAAAACGACTTTGCCCTCGGCGGATTAGAAAAAGCAACTGAGGAACTGGTGAGCTACATCGAGTCGTTGTCATCCTGAGGCCGTCCGACGGCCGAAGGATCTGATTGGTCAAAATTACAAACGGCCCAGGGACGATTTCCCCGAGCCGCTACACGATATACGTCTGTTCATTTTGGGACACGAAATGTGACTGGAGGATGGTAATCTTTTGATATATTTACCCACCGCCCATCCTCGTATCCAAGCGCGTGTTTAGGGAGCTCAGAAACCTGTATCGGGCCGACAATCGCAATAGGTTCGTGTCCTGGAGGGTTGAATCCCTTCCAAGTACTACCAAGGATCGCGATGTAGCCGCATGTCGTAGGTCGATCATCATTATCCACGATAATGACCAGACGTTCATTCCACGCCACCTTGGGCAGTGAGTTGAACGCTTCAACCGGGACTCGTACGCCATTGATGATTCGGTACATGTCGATACCGCCAAAATCCTTATTTACAACTTCAACACTGGCACGAATTGCTCCTTCCGGCATATTTCCTTCCAGCGTTTCGACGATATCGGCACGGCCATTAATCGCTACAACCTTAAATTGCGGCATGTTGCTCACCCAAGGTTTCAATTGACCCGCAGAACCGCCGAAACATTCAGCAGTTCTGGTGGGGGCGCAAGCCGAGCTTGCGCCAGGGGAAGAATCAGCGAAGCTTCAAGGCTCCTTTCTGATACAACTCCGCGATCGCGCGTTCGATTTCGCCGCGCATCTCGGGCGGGGTCTCGAGACGGAAGGCAGTAGACTTCCAACCGGTGACCCAACCGTCGGCGCTGATCTGGCCGGCGGCAGTCACCGAGTAGTTACACCGGCCGTACTGCTCCATGGAAATGGTGTGGATCTTCGATCGCGCGTCATCGATCGACTCAGCCCGCATCTTGAACGCGGCGTAGAGCTCCGAGTGATCGTTGATCGGCCCGATCACGAGCTGACCGTCAACGACGAGAAACTTATATGCGCAGTTTCGATCGTTCCAGACGAGTCCGTCCAACGTTTCGCAAAAAGTCTTGATGACCCCAAGCGCACAGACTCTATCGATGCCCTCGAGAATGGCAATATTCACGTGTCCTCCAAGAAGTGGATGCGTCGACTGATCTGGGCGATCGTCAACTGAGCACAATACACGCGGGTTACACTATTGTCAATCACGTTTGGCTTAGACTAGCCATGATTTGACATGATGTAATGGGTATGTTTACAATGTACTCAAATACCCCTCTATGCTTAGCCAAAACGAAGTGCAGGAAATTGTGACAGATTCATTGAAGAAACTGGGGGTAGGGGAGCAAGAGGGAAGGCTGTACATTCTTTCGCTCAAAGTTGGGCCGGCGTCCGTGGCCACGCTCGCCACACAGCTCGGCGTATCCCGCCCGCAGGCGTATAAGCTCATTGGCGAGCTGGAAAAGTTCGGTTTGGCTAATTATTCGGGGAGAAAAAAGTTTTCGCGCACATTTATTGTTGAATCGCCGTCCAAGCTTCAAGAACTCCTGCGCAAACATCAGCAACTGACCGTCCAAACAGATCAGCGTCTCACCTTTTCGATGCCTGATCTCCTTGCCATGTACCAACAGGGCGAATTGCCGACTTCGGTTCGAATAATTCAAGACAAAGAAAACTTCCTAAAGCTCTTTTTCCAAACGATTGAAGAAACGAACGAATCCTGCTGGCTTGGCTCTGCGCACGACTTTATTGGCTTCATTTCTTGGGCAGAGGAGCGAAAATGGATCGCCGAACGGATTCGACGAGCCGTGCGCGTTCGGGTGTTGCTCCTGCCGAGTGAGGAAGCCGAAGGCTTCAAGAAAACTGACGCCGAAGAATTCCGCGAGACTCGAATCCTCGATGATGCCGAACCGTTTGAAACTCTCTATCAAGTCTTTGCCAACAAAATAATCATGTGGCAACCAAAAACACCCGTCGCCATTCTTATTGAGGATGAATACCTCGCCAAGATGATGAAGAGTGTTTTCGAGTTATTGTGGGCGCGGGCGAAGTGACGCTAGCCTCATCCCGCTCTACTTGGCAATCCCATCCCGAATGGCATCCTTGCTACCCCTCCTCGCGTCGGGGTGGGAACCACTAGTGATCGCCTCATCCTGATTACCAATCAGATCCTTCGCTCCGCTCAGGATGACAACATGCGCATGGCTCAGAATGACTCATTCAATCTCCCCCCATCTCTTTCCAGTAGCCGTATCAACTACAAGCGGGATTTCCAGCCTTACTACGTCAGCCATCAGCTTTGGTACCTCGGCTTTCACGGCCTCAACGTCATCATGGTGAACTTCGAACACGAGTTCATCATGCACCTGAAGGAGCATCTTCACGCGCAGTTTGCTTGATCTGATCCATTTATCAATTTTGATCATGGCCATTTTGATGATGTCTGCGTTTGTTCCCTGAACCGGCATGTTCATGGCCATTCTTTCACTCGACGCAACCAGCTGGGGCATGCCCGATTGAATATCCGGCAAGTATCTCCTTCGACCGAACATCGTCTCGACATATCCATCAACTCGCGCCTTCATCTTCGACGCATCAATAAACGCAGCGATGCCCGGATGGACCGCAAAGTATCTGTCGATGAAGTCCTTCGCTTCTTCATAGCTCATGCCGATCCGGCGAGACAATGCTCGCGCACCTACGCCGTAAAGAATTGAAAAATTCGTGGCCTTCGCCGCCTCGCGCTGTTCCTTTGTCACCTTGTCTTCGTCGATGCCGAGAATATCGGCCGCGGTTCGGCGATGGATGTCAGCTCCTTCCTTAAAGGCTTTCAAAAATGGCTCGTCTTGGGCGAGCACAGCCGCAAGTCGAAGCTCAATCTGCGAATAATCGGCCGAGAGAAGTACATATCCTCGATCAGCAATGAAGGCGCTCCGGATCTCACGTCCAAGCTCAGACCGGACCGGAATGTTCTGCACGTTCGGATTCATTGAGGACAAGCGTCCAGTAGCGGCAACGGTTTGGTTAAACGTCGTGTGAATTCTGCCATCCTTCGCCACAAGTTGTGGCAGGGAATCAGCGTAAGTGCTCTTGAGCTTCGCGATCTCTCGGTACTCGCCGACAAGCGGAATGATCTCATGCTCGTCCTCAAGTTTTTCAAGCTCTGGCGCCGCCGTCGAAAATCCGGTCTTCGTCTTCTTGATACCCTTCGTCGGCAAGCCGAGGTCTATGAACAAAATGTCAGCGAGTTGAGAAGGGGATTGGATGTTGAAATCCCTACCAGCGAGCTTATGAATCTTCGTTGTCAGCTTGCCGAGGGTTTTCTCAAACTCGCTTGAAAGCGAAACAAGCTTTTCCTGATCAACCGCGATGCCATCAAGCTCCATCTGGAACAACACCGGGATCAACGGCATTTCAATCTCCTCGAAAAGTTTCTGCATCCCCTCAGCCTTCACTTTCTTTTCAAGTTTTTCTTTTAAATGAATCAGGTGCGGAGCAAGCTCGTCAATCGGCGCATCCTCGGTTAGCTGTTGGCCGAGTGTCTCATTAATGACTTCGACGAATGCAAGCTCGCGACCTCCTGGCGCCAAGAGATAGGCTGCCACCATAGTGTCGAAGATCGTTTTCGACCGAAGTTCGGCGAGCACATCAATGCCCATTTTCTGAAACACGTGATACGTAGCCTTGAGATCATGACCGATAATCATGTCCGCCCGCGAAAGCACCGCCATCACTCGCCGGGCTTCCTCCGCATTCACCTGACTGCTCTTCCAATAGTGGTGCCCATCCGTCAGCACAATGCCGAGTGGCGATACCCCAAACAAATCCTGCTGTCCCTCCTGCAACAGAATCCCGATCTGCGAGAGATCAAGCTCGTTCAGCTCCTTCACGGCTTTTTTTCCGGCGGATCCGGGTCCGGCTTTGCCGAAAACTTTTTCAACTTTTTCAACTATCCCCGCCTCGCCCTTCTCGTCTCCCTTCTCCTCATATTTCTGAACGAGCTTCTTAAACTCAAGCCCTCGAAACAGCTCAAGCAATTTCTGCACATCCGCCGGTTTCATCTCGGATTCCTCGTACGAAAACTCAGGAATTTTCATGTCGCGCACGATCGTTACCATCTTGCGCATGAGCTCGACATTTTTCTCCTGGCCATGAAACTTCTTTTCATACCTATGTTGCAACATGCCCTCATGAAGCGCCTTCATGATCCCATCAACAGTTTTGTAGGACGACAAAAGCTCGCCGGCACCCTTCTCACCTATCCCCTCGATCCCTGGCAAGTTATCGGATGTGTCGCCGATCAAGGTTTTCAAGTCGATCAACTGGTTCGGATTCAAGTTATATCTACTCTGCACTGCCGTTACGTCGTATAATTTCACCTCGGACAAACCTTTGACGAAGAAAACAACCTTCGTATTCGGTGAGACGAGTTGCAACGCATCAAGGTCACCGGTCACGATCAAGGTATCAATATCGCCCCGTTCCTCATTCATCGCCGAGACGGTGCCAAGGATGTCATCGCCCTCAAATCCTTTGACTGAAAGTGAAGGAATTCCGTACGCCGTAAGAATTTCCTGAATAATCGGAATCTGTGCGTACAATTCGTCCGCTTTCTTCTCTCGATGCGCCTTGTACGGCGCATAAGCAACGTTGCGAAACGTTCCACCCGGCAAATCCCAAGCCACAGCCATGTAATCCGGCTTGTAAGCACCGAGCATTTTCTCGATAACATTGGTAAAACCGTAAACGGCATTGACCACTCGACCATCCGCGGTCGTTAGTGGGGGAATGGCGTGCCAGGCTCGATGTAAGAGTGCATTACCGTCCAGAATCAAAAATGTTTTTCGTGGGTTTGACATAGGGGCTTTAGTCTAGGAACATCATACGCGACTCTATGGAAAACTTCGACGTGCTGATAGTTGGGGCGAGTTTCTCTGGGCTAACCTTAGCGCATCATCTTCCTCGTCATCTGCGAGTATTGATTGTCGATGCAAAACCAGGCGCCGGCAGTACTGTCGAATCCACTGGTTTAATCACCGAAAAAACCCGCGCCGAGTTTCTCTCGTTCTTTCCGATTGACCGGTATATTACTAATCCGATCAGCTCAATTTGCGTGGTCGCTCCTAATTTTACTGACCATTTCGTTTCAACGGTGAAGGAGCCGTGGATTTATCAAACAGATACCAAGGCGCTCATCCGATCACTCGCGGATACGCTCCCCCAAAATGTAACGCTCAAAACCTCGACGATTTATCTTACGAGTAATCGGCCCCACAATCCAACCTCAGCCACTATCCGAACACTCGGCCAGGAACCAGAAGAAATCGGCCTCAAGTTCCTCGTCGGAGCCGATGGGGGACACTCGAAAGTTGCTTCGACGAATCTCACGCTCAGCAAAAATACCCGTTTTCTTTTTGGTTACGAGCAAGTTTTCTTTGGCGAGGTGTTACTCGGCCCAAAACCCGCAGAAACAATTTTCCACTATTGGTTTGGCGAGTTCTCCCTCGGCTACGGTGGTTGGCTCTCGCCAACGGTTGTTGAAGGACGCAAAGCCTTCCGCATCGGCCTCGCCAAGTTAATGAAAGACAGAGGTGAAGCCAAGGGCCTCATGGAATCCTTCATGAAAAAGTTAGTCGAGCTCGGTCATATTCGAGTAGAAGGCGAAATCACTGCACCTGGATACGTTTTCGGCTCGCATATCCCTCTCGGCGGTCCTCGGTTAAAAATTGCCGACGGCAATACGCTCTTGATAGGCGATGCCGCGGGATTCTGCGGAGCCTTCGCCGCTGACGGCATCAAAGGCTCGGTCATCTCCGGCAAAGAAGCCGCGCGAGTCATTGACGACTACCTGCAAGGAAGAACCGAAGCCGTTCACACTTTGCGCCAACGCATGAACCAGCACGGCGGAATCATGAAATATTACGTCCGCCAGCTGGCCTACCGCTTCATCTGGGACCGCATGCGGACTGATCGCTCATTCACGGCCATGTTCGGGATCATCTCCGCCGAACACGAGTCCTTCCTGGAACAATTCTGCGACAGCAAAGACAAGCACCGCTCCCTAGCCTGGACCGTCTTGAAACCAAGACATGCCGAGAAACTGGCCAGGTATGCTTGGTATTTGATTTGCGATTTGGTGAAATAAAAACGAGAGGCCTGCACACGGTGCAAAGCCTCTCTTCGAGGTCCAAGGTATCTACAGGTCATCCCGCCCAGGACGATACTTCTGCAGATACACCTTCAGCCCGTTAGACGGCAGAAATTTCCTGGCCGTAGCGTCACGGGCGTTGTTGTGCCATGCCATTGAACCGTCAGGCTTACGTAGGCGTACGTAGCCTTCTCCTCCGACTCGTTGCCGATAACCAGGTCACCGAAGAGAACCTTGAGACCACTTCTGCGGTGTCGAAATTCTACCGTCCGGCCCTGGTGGTTGTGTCTGGTGGATTCTGACATGAACTCGAATTCGCGGGAGCGCTTCAGCTCCACAAGCAACGCATCGAAGTTAATGCGGTGCTCATCAGTCCACTGCAGTATGGTCTTACTGCCTGGCGTAGTCTGCTCATCACGAATCGGTATCGTGAAGAGGTCAGAGAAGTACGCGATCCCTGCCCCGAGATCCGCCACCCAGCGTACGAAGGCCTCGACCTTTTTCACGGAGTCCATGTAACCAAGAGCGAGCGTGGTGCGGGTCATGACCCTGATGCCCTTACCTACCATGTGAGGAATGAGCAGGTCGAAATCAACATTCCCCATAGCTACCCCGCTCACCGCCACCCGGTCCTTCCGCGTCAGGCCGTGCAGGGACAGGTTCATGTCCTGAACCCCGAGGGCTACCAACCGATCGAGATACGTTTCCGTCGTATCCGCCAAAATCGGTTCGAAGAGACGCACGCCGTTTGAATAGATGGTCAACAGGTCGATTTCGGCGCCATGCTGGCGCTGTTCGTTGATGAGCCGGAGTGCTCCAAAGAGCTTAGCTGGAGCATCAAGGGGCTCACCCCCCACCGGTCAGAATGATCCGACGTCCGCCGCCGCTCAGGTAGGCCTCAAGATGTTGCTCGAAGTCCCCCAGAAACGACCGCGTCTCCGCTTCCTCTACCACTGGCCGAATGAGCGGAGAGCAGAACTTGCAGCGACCACCCCGGCAGGTATTGGTGATCTCCACCTTCATCTCAACATCGGCGAATTCCTGTTCGTTGAGCATTTAAGTGTCCTTTGTTGATATTGTTAAGGTGCAACCTGGATACATGATAGATGAAATCTTGGTTATTGTCAGTAAAACAGACTACCGTTTTACCCAAAACCATAAAATGCTTGCGGTTAAAGGCCACTGTGATATACTAGTGTTGTCCTAATATCGGACAGTATATGAATACAGTCTCTTCTCTCACTAAAGTTGGGCTCAGCCAAAATGAGGCCAAGATCTATCTGTGTCTCCTTAAAATCATTGAGGGAACGGCTTTTCAGATTGCCAAACGCGCCGATATCCCTAGAACCACAGTCTATGCATCACTCGAATCGCTAAAAGCGCAGGGCCTAGTAACCTCCTTCAGGAAAAACAACGTTTTCTATTTCACTGCTGAAAATCCAAAACAAATTCTCACCATTCTCCGCCACAAACAAGAAATAATGAATGAATTACTGCCGTCTCTGCAGGCTTTATCAGTAGGCACGGATATCCAGCCCTCAGTAAAAATGTTTACCGGAACGCAAGGCCTGAAACTGGCCTTTGAAGACATTTTAGAAACTCTCAAAAGTACGGGTGAAAAAGTGTTGTATGCGGCCGCCTATCCGGATGTCATGGACGCCTTGCCAAAGTACTATCACGAATGGGTCAAACGAAGAGAAAAACTCGACGTGACTACAAAAATGATCTTGCCGGAATCTGCGCGTGACAGGACAAACTTCTATGAAGGCCATAATCGCCAGGTACGGTTCATGCCAGAACCATATCTCTTCCAATGCGCCATGGATATTTACGCCCACAAAATAGTCTACTTCGCTACCAAAGAAGGCCAAACGTATTCAATAATTCTTGAGTCCCCAATCATTGCCGATGCGTTCCTGCAATTCTTTCTCTTCGCCTTTGATCATCTCCCGCAATAATGACCCCATCTCTGGAAATAACTTGATTTTTCGGCCAATATCTGCTACTCTATTCAGCGTTATGCATTTTTGCTGCCCTGGTAGCTCAACGGATAGAGCGGGGCTCTTCTAAGGCCATGATGTTGGTTCGATTCCAACCCGGGGCACCAATAGTGCACAAAAGTAAAAGTCTCCCAAATCGGGAGACTTTTATGTTAACTGGAGCATCTTCTTTAATCGAGAATCCACGCCCTGCATAAGTGTTGGCTCAATCTGCCCCAATTCCCCAAGGACAATCTTCTTCTGAAGCGTGGCTAGTTTATTAACCTTGATGACCGAATCCTTTTTGAGTCCATTCGAACGTGTTGCTTTGATCCTTAAATCAAACGCCCCCAATTTAGCCTTTTGGATAGAGGAAATGAATGACACGATACAATCGTCGCCAGTCTTCTGCTCATAAAGGACTACGCAGGGGCGAACTTTATTCCCCGAAAGATCAGTGAACGGAAACGGAACGAGGACAATGGTTCCTTTAAGCATATCTCTTCTTCAAATCCGCCACCGAGTACAACTCCGGCTCTTCCTGCAAAAAATCAAAGCTCCTGGACGCAGTGTTGATATTCGTAATCTCATTAACATCCTTGTTGTAGTAGCTTGGAAATTGAATCACGAGCGCGTCAATTGAGTGACGCCTACCAATGCCGAATACTTCGCCGTGCGTTTTTACGCGGTCAATGATGTGGCTCATCTGTTTCCTGGCGTTTGTAGTCGTCACAACGTGCATATGTACAAATTGTACAAAATGAATGCAAATCACACAAGATGTTGGCGAATCTCGCATAAAATCAACAGCGGCCGGGAATTCGTTCCCGACCGCTGATAGTTTGTCTACCCGTTTCTCACTGATACTCGTGCACCATCTTCCGCAACTTCATACGGGCAGAAAACAAGCACCGTTTCACCTTTCTCCGCGGAATACCCAAGACGTCTGAGATCTCCCTATACGAGAGACCTTCGAGCTCGCGCAGGAGGATCACTTTCTTCTGATCAATCGGCAGTTTATCAAGCGCATCCAAAACTTTCCTATGTAACCGCCTACGCTCCTGGGCACCTAACGATACATCATTGTCTCGATCTGCCATCTGTAGCCCTACTTCCTCCGCGTCCGAACTCCGCTTTTTCTTTCGTTTGCCGAGGAACTCCACCGCCAACTTCATGGCGATGCCGTACAACCAGAGGTGGAACTTGGACTCAAGAGAAAAGCTGTCCAGGTTGGTGTATGCCTCCACGAAGGAATTCTGCGTAATGTCGCGAGCATCCTCCCGGTTACGGAGCATGCCGAACATGAGAGAATACACTTGCACATGATATTTCTCGACAATGAGTCGGTAGGCGGGGGCGTCACCATCCTTCACCGCCATAAGAATCTCGAGATCGTCGTACATGTTGCCCCCAATCTGTCAGTTCTGAGCTATCGATGTATTCGATCGCTCGGATCTGAACGCGAGGAGAGATGATGGTCATCTCAATCCTCGCGCGACGGCTTTTGAGCTGCCGTCATGTCAGCAGACGGCTCTGCATGAACTGATCGTACAAGGTCGAGATCATGACGAGTGGGTTCCATAAGATCGATAATCCGCTCGTCAATCTTCAGACCCGTTCGCATGACTGCAGCGATATACGCTTTGTGAGCCAATTGGCGTATATCCGATATGTCAGAATCAGAAATAGTTCCCCAGCAATCAATCGGATCTCCAACGTGCAAAGTCCACCTCCTGGCTGTATGATTGGGTAAGAATTTGCCTTACCGCACGGTTACAGGATATCATAAATCACAGCTTTTGTCAACCTAACAGGGTGATAATAATAGAATACTGTGGCTAAAATAGAGCTAAAATCAGCCCTTATATCGCTGGGCGTTACGGAACAGGAGACTGAGGTCTATTTAGCGCTGGCCGAGCTTGGAGCATGTACCAGCGGGCCGATTATTGAAAAAACTGGCCTGCACAGAAATGTTGTCTACACGGCGCTAGAACACTTAATCGCTCGCAAATTCGTCCTCGAATCCCAAGTAAAAGGTAAAAAACAGTTTGTAGTGGCTGATCCGACTGTCATTTCTACAGAATTCTCGCAAAAAGCCGAGATAGCCCGTGATGTGGCACTCGGAATTCAGACCCTCGCCAAACGCCAGAGGCAGGAAATCTCCGTGCATGAGGGAAATGAGGAATACCTCGCGCTGTTAGCCAGGCTGATTCGCGAACTGCCTCGAGGTGCCACCAAGTACGTCCTTGGCACCGGCGGGGAAGCATTCATGGCCCTAACCATGCGTCCCATTTGGCGCAAATATCACAAAGTAGCCAAAGAGCAGGGGATTAAGATCAAAATGATTGCATATGAGTCACAAAGGGCCGCGCTTGAACAGGATGTAACAAAAGAGGGGATCTATGAGGTGCGCTATCTGCCAGACGAAATTGAGAATCCTTCCGGCGTTCATATCTACCCAGAAGCGAACACCATGCTGAACATAATTTACTCAACTACTGAACAACCTGTAACCGCCATTCGCATAAAAAATCCCGACCTTGTCCAAGGACAGCTCAACCTGTTCAAAAATCTTTGGAAGACGGCCAAGCCCTAGCCTGCTCTCAAGTACCCCGTTATATATTCAAACTCCGTCTTCACCTCTTCAATGGCGTCAAACGTACTTTCAATAACCATCGGCACGTCGAGCTGTTTAGCGTAATCAAGGATGATCAGCTGTTGTGTTTGATAAAGCGGTTCGTGATAGCCCGCGTATCCGCTGATGTGCAGTTGTTTGATGCGGGCGCGGAACTCGGCGATAAATTCGTCAGCAAGTTTCATTGAGGGGTCGTTAGAAAAACAATGATTGAGGTCAAGAACCATGCCCCATGAATCATTCTCCTCAAAAAACTTTTTCAAGTCATCAACATTCTTAAAAGCCTTGTTTCGACAATCCATGTTTTCCGCCGAGAAATTCATCGGATACTGACCGAATAACTCGGTGCTATCAATGAGATCCGGGTGTACAACAACGAGCTCAGCACCAATTGCTTGATACAACTCAAATGCCTTATCAAGCACGGCCTTTGTAACATCATCATTCGCGTAACGAACATCAGACGGCAGATGGATGGACGTTCTTGGATACTGTTTAGCAAACGGCGCAACCTCCATAAGCCGTTCTCCTTCCGCCAAATTGTTCCAACAAATCTCCAGCAATTCGCTCCCGCTCTTGGCATAGGCCTCAAACGCCCGCGGAGAAAACTTATCCGGTAGTCTATACAACGCCCCGTGAGTAAAGCCAATTTTCGGCATAAGAATGTTGACTATCTTGTTGAAGCAATTTTATCTGCTAACGTTTCTTTAATATATTCACGCTTTGCTTCAAACTCAGGAAATAGTACCCCAAAAAGATCAATCGCATTATCTGTCAGATTGGCAATGGTGACCGGCGAGTTGCGGAGCGACAACCGTTCGGCGCTATTATTAAAATTACGTATATATTTGTTAAATAGATACTTGCGGCTCCGATTTTTACTGCCGTGAAGTTCGCATACCCCGTCATGCACTAAAAATACCAGTCCGCGGATATGGTCACACATAATGATCGCTTCTCTGTGAAGTTCTGGAGGAACAACCCCAAGCTGTCCCTTGAGATTGTCGAGTATTGAAATATCGCCGATATCGGCAACCTGTTCAAATATTCTCATCAAACGTTGAGGCCCGAAACCTGCAGCAATGGCTGATTGGCTCATAGGCGTCAAGTCAAAATGCGATTCGCCGGTTTTGGTTTTCGTCACGCTGACCTCAAGGCTGTAAAGAACGTGGGTAAAAAACTCAAGCACTCCGCCTGTCTGTTCCGCAGCCCAAAATTCTGCCGGTGTTAATGCAATGCGCGATTCCTGCAAATCATAAAAGAATTCGCACCGCGGACCGCCAACAGGTTCAACCGTATTCGCCACAAAGCATTCCATCGGCGCACTGAGAAGCGTAGGAATGATGTGATCTGCTTGAAAACCAAGCGAAAGCAAAATGTCCCGCACTTCGTTATCAGGTTCAAAGGCGATGCCCTTGATCTCACCCCCGGCAAAATATGTGGCGTAGATTCTTGAGGCATCAAGATGGAGCTGTTTCGTAAAGAATTCTAAAAAGTGCCCAAGAACTTCAGTGCGAGTGAACCCGCCAATGCTATCGGCAACAAACATATTAAAAAATGATAGATGCTTACCGTCTCCCGTCAAATCAATATCCCAATGCCGGATACATGGCTGATTAACAATGTGGTTCCCCTGCAAAGAAGTATCACCACGCCAAAATTTATAGGCCAAATCAGGACCACCGCTCATGGTAAATGTTGTGGGGAAAATAGAAGAAACCAATTTCTCCCTCTCGCGGACTGCGTACCCCTTGGCAATCATGAAATTCTGAAACTGGAGATGAAGCTGGTAAAAATCATTTTTCATAAGACCTTTAAACCCAGCTTAACACGCCAGCCATGGGTTGGGTAATTTTCTGCGAGTAAAACAAAATGAGCCCTTTTAAAGACCTGCTCAGGTCTGACGGCTAATCGTTCTTGGCGTGGATGAGGTCATTCGCCAGACGGATAGCGGATTCGCGGACGGTGCGCGTGGGCACCAGCGGGGAACGGGGGACTTCCATGTAGAGCCGGACCATGCTCGCTTCTTGATCACGGAGCGTACACATGATGGCGGACTCTTGGAACCAGGTGGATTCCGCAGTCGAACAGCTGTACTTGCTCTCCGCATCGAATCCCACCAGGTACGAACCCTTCTCAATGTCCTTCATGGCCCGAAGCGGACGCCGATCCATAATGAAATGGATCTCCGGATACTGCTTCTGTAGTCCCTCCAGGAGCGGGCCACAGAGCCAGGTCTCTCTGGCCTTGAAGGCCCATACCCGCTTCCATAGCTTTCGTTCCTGAATCAATCTGGCCAGCTCAGAGATCCGTTCATTCGCCGGAAAGCCGGGTCGAAGAGTCCCCGTCAGCAGGCCCAGAAACATTTCATCGCCCAAGAAGAGGTAACTCTCCGTGAACGAATCCAAACTTTCCATGTTCACTGGAGTGAGGCCCTGCCGGGTTGCCTCTTCTCCAATGGTCTGGAGCATGAGCTCCGCGGCTCGGTTGGTCTTGTTAAAATAGAACCCGCGGAACATCTGGAACCTCCCCCAGATGAAGGTCTCAATGGCTGAGAGTCCGCTTTCCCGCCAGCCCAGGCGGTAGCAGTCAGCTCCATCTGCATCGCGCACACAGAGCGCGGACTTGAGAATGCGGTGCTGATCGTAGTGTCCGCAGGTCACACCCGTAGCCCGCGAGTCCCGCAACAGGTAGTCCATACGGTCCGCGTCCACTGGCGCAGAACTCACCATGTCCCGAATGAACGGGATCCACGGCCGGAGCTCTTCCGGCACGTTGAGGGCGTCCTCTCCAAGAAGAACGGAAGCCACCACTCGGGGCATCCATTCATCTCCGCCAACATCGTTCCAAATGCAGGCGAACATGATGACGGACACCGTCTCATGGTGGACTCGGCCGGACTTGGAAGCGATCAGCACGTTGCGGTACGGCGCGATTGCTTTGAGTCGAGGGTCATCCAGCACGCGATCGACGTCCTTCACGCTGGGCGCAAAGGCGTCAAAATTGTGGGACAACGGCCCGTGTCCCAGGTCATGCACGAGCGCGCACAGCCTGAGTACCCGGCGGATCTGCGCGTACTCCGCGGGCGGGAGATCAGCCAGACAAACCGCCTGTCCCGGCTTTGCATCCCGGAGCGCATAGAGCTTCCCGCGGATCTTCACGGATTCCCGATTGACCGCCTTCAGGATCCTGTTCGCCATGGCCATCGTTCCCACTGAATGTTCAAACCGCGTGTGAACCGCGGACGGGAACACCAGGTGGAGCAGGCCGGTCTGACGAATATGCTTCATGCGCTGGAAAAGGCTGTGATCAATCACCGCCATCTCTTCATCAGTGAGATTCACAATACCGTGCAGACTATCCACGATAGTCCGCGATAGAACAAACAGACCCATAAACCACCTCCGGCTCTAGTTGTTACAAATTTACTAGGAGATGTCAAAGCTCGCCCTAGTCCAAATAGTAGCCCGTCCCCCAACTCATTCCGACCCCGAGAGTTTCAGTATTTTGC
Source organism: Patescibacteria group bacterium (assembly GCA_041660165.1). Lineage (GTDB taxonomy): Bacteria > Patescibacteriota > Patescibacteriia > UBA9934 > UBA9934 > JAGORL01. Next base: position 32,863 of record JBAZWW010000003.1, read on the forward strand.
GACCAAGTAGCTGGTTCTGAGTCGACGATTGTATACGTTCCCGGTTCAAGGGTTACATCTGGCGAGACGTTCCAATAAACACTCGGTGCGCCACCTTGGCCGTCCGAGGTCGTCACTGACCACGGGCCGTACGTTTTTCCACTCGCATCTTTTAGGCCGAGTGTCCCGCCGGTCGCGCCCTTCGCATCATTCCAATGGTAGGTCGACATGGTTTTCAACTGCGCTTTCTTGGCGAGGGTAAAGGTAGCCGGGGTTCCGCCGTTAAACACCGCCATGATACTGCCGATATTAAACAGCTCTACCGTTGGCTGGCTTGGCGTATCTTCATATTTCAACACCTCGCCCGTTCCATCAGTATCTGATGTGGTCGAAGCTGGAGCTGGCGCTGGAACCGAAGCCGGTTTGCTATCTGCATCTCGTAAATCGCTTAACGGCGTTGTCTTGCCATCTTCGGTCTCAACATATATCTGGTCAGTCGACTTATTTGGATTCTCATTTGCGTATTGCTCCGCAGCTGCTCTGGTGCTCCTATAAACCTCATCACATCCGGCCGTTACCAGAAACGCCGACATCACCCCGACCACCATCAAACCTCGACCAAAAGAATATTTGTTCATAAGTTGCCCAAAGTATAACCAACAAACAAACAAAAACAAAAAACCTCCCGTTCGGGAGATTCTTTGCTGGGGTGGCTAACGGGAATTGAACCCGTACTAGAGGTACCACAAACCTCTGTGATAACCATTTCACCATAGCCACCATGACACGAACGGAGGCATGATAGCAGGGAAAAGGGGATAAATCAAGGCTTCATCCCGATGACAATACGCAATCGGTAATTGACGAAAACGTACTTACAAGGCACTCTCTCACGTCGATCGTCCACCGATGACCGACCGATCCCCACGTTTCGGAGGTCACCATGCTCGCACTCCTTCTGCTCGGTTCCGCGTTGGCCGGCGACACCTTTGTTCAGCTCCAGGCTGATACGGCGGTCACCCTCGCTGATGGCGCGGTTGACGAGCGCGCTAAGGTGCTCATTGACGATCCGCTCAATAAGAAATGGAGCGTGAGCGTTTTCACGCTCGTAACGCCAAACTACGGCGAGCTCATCCTTGGGCCAACGCTTCACGTCAACGACTTCGCGCTCACCGTGAGCATCGGCATCGAAACTGCAGAGATGCCCCTGCGTGGCGAGTTCTCACTCTACTGGGCGCACCGTCATCTTGAAGTGCTCATCTCCGCTGAAACCGGCGGGTCAGGGCCATGGTACGTCAGCTTCGTGAAGGAACACATTGGATGCCTCACGGTCGGTATTCTCACCCAACGATTCGACGGCATTGGCCCGCGCATCGGCCTTGCGACGGACAGATCCGAATTCTGGATCTCGCCCATGTACGACTACGAGGACGGCGCGTTCAACATCCTAGCCGGTCTCAGCTGGACGCCGTAACTACCGTGCCCGCAAACAAAGCCCCGACGGCGTTCGTCGGGGCTTTAATTATTTCAGTTGAATGATACTGAAAGACGCGCTACGCTTTAAAAAAGTATGCTGCACATCAAGTATAAACTTGCCCCCTCAATACATCACGGCATCGGTCTTTTTGCCGATCAAAATATACAAAAGAATCAGCTGATTTACTCGGCCAGCCCGTTGCTCGACGTTAATATCTCTCCCGAAGAATTCAGTAAATTATCGCTCTCGGAACAAGCCGAGATTTCGTATTGGGGTTTTCTCGATAAACAATCTGGCCTTTGGCACGTTGATTTTGATGTTTCAAAATTTATCAATCACTCTTCAGCGCCAAATATCACGCAAGATCCTATCTCAACAGAAACTCGCCTCATTGCCCTAAAAGACATTTCCGCCGGCGAGGAACTGACGCAAAACTATCTTGAATTTGAAACAAAAGAAGATCTGAAGAGAAGAGGGATCAGTACTTAACCTTTTAACTTTTTCTGCTTAGGCGGGAGCTGGCCGATTTTTCGGCGAACAAGGTCTTTAATGTGCTCTTGGGCTGGCCGGTCTTCAGGCATGGGGGCATTTAATTTTTGGATGGTCTCACGGACGGCCTGTCCAACCTTAAAGTGCGTGTAGCTAGCGGGATCTTCGCCTGTAATACCATCTCTTATTAGTAATTCGTTGGTCTGAGTGATGCGGAAAAGATTGGCTGCTAACTCAGCCGACCCGGCAAAATCTAAAATATCACCCTCACTAATTCCTTTCTTCTTGCGAATATCGCTTGCCGTTAGTCCGTAAAGACCAACGTAGCCAAAATTATTGAACTTCCCGAAATTTTCTACACCGGCATCTTTAGCGGTTCTAAATAACCGATTATTATGCGAAGCCACCTGACGTCTTATCTGCAACCGATTCCCATCGTCATCAATCACCTCTAATAGCTCTTGCTTCCTGGTCTGCACAGCAAAATATGTTTGCGCAAAAGCGATCTCGGGCTTTCGAGGATCACCATTTTGAGCAATTAGATAACAAGCAAAGCGGGAAAGCTGATAATCAATAATCTTACGCCTCGCCTCTCTCGGCGTGTTTTTGCCAATGATTATCATTTTCGGGTCGACCCGAAAATGATCCTCAAGCGACTGACTCGTACTAGCACAAACTGCTTGGGCCCGACGAATAGTCTTATGGAAGTCCTCCCATCTCGAATAATCGAGTAATGACATCAACTCCCTGGCCTCCCAATATTCAAAACCCTGCTCATCTACCTTCTTAATTGACTCAAAATCCTTATGTAACGAAACCGGCACAATGGCATTGTTCGGCATATGTTCGTATCATACGACGAACAAATTTTGTCGCAAAACGGTTTGTACACACCAAAAAAGCGCCTCTATTTCTTTTTTTTGTCGTGGAACTCTTTGTACACGCGCCCCAGCTCTTTATCCGTAATATGGGTATACACCTGCGTCGTCGTAATCGACTCGTGTCCAAGCAATGATTGCACCGCGCGAATATCGGCGCCGTTTCGCAGTAAGTCTGTAGCGTAAGTATGTCGCAACGTGTGCGGGGTTACGCGTTTAGTGATCCCCGCTTCTCGAGCGTAGCGATCGACGATCCGCTGAACCGAGCGGGGAGTGAGCGGTTGGGCGCTCGCCGAAGAACGTCGAGCTCGATCATGCCGTACAAAAAGATAAGGCGAGGTGTCCTTGCGATGATCGAGATACGCCTTAATCGAACGCTTGGCATCGTCCGACAAGTAGACAATGCGATGTTTCTTGCCTTTGCCGAGCACCGTGAACTCATCCCGTTTCAAATTGATATTTTCGATCTTCAAAGTCGAAGCCTCGGACACGCGCATACCGGTCGAAAACAAAAGCTCGAGCATGGCCTTGTCGCGATAACCAACAATGGTTGGGTCGTTCAACGGGCCGGCGCGAAATCTTTCGAACTCGTCGGCTTCGAGAAAACTCACATGCCTGGTGCCTTGTTTCGCGAGTTCGATCTTCTCAGCAGCCATGCTCTTAATATCTCTCTTCGCGAGGTACTTCAGGAACGCTCGCAAAGCGATCAGGTGATAATTTTGCGTATTCTTTTTCAAATTCGCTTCCTCTCGCCCCGCAATGTCTCGGTTCAAATGAAGCCGGTACTTCCGCACCATTTCCTGCGTAATCTCCTGCGGATTGGGATGCTTGGCCCAATCCGAAAACCTGCTCAGATAAAAATGGTAATTTTTCACCGTCTTATCCGACCGCCCACGCTCGATCTCCAGGTACTCAAGAAATTCTTTAATGTATTTGGCAAGTATGTTCTTTGGCATATTACGATGTTGTCATCCCGAGCAGAGCGAGGGATCTGAATGGCCAATCAGATCCTTCGTCGCTAAAAGCTCCTCAGGATGACACTGACCGTGTGTCGCACATTGTACACCCGCGGTACCGTATAAAGAGTTGACCTCAGCCATTTTCCGGTGTATCCTCCTGCCTCTGCGTCGCCTGACGCGGATCGAGTTCCTTTCGTTCCATGGAGAGTTCGTGCCCCTGCCTCATGAGGCTCCCAGCCTCCCGCCCGTTGATCCCTTTGGCGAGCAACCGCTCGCGACCTTTGACGAGAGGGAAGACTTTCGCCCGCGCCTGTCAATCTACAAATTGCCCGGTACAGGCAGGTTGCCCCTTGTCCCAACGTCTCACCCTAGCCCAGCCGTACCGTACGAGCTGGAAAAATCATGGAGAGCGAATGCCGACGGATGAAACGAGTGATGCAGATCACCCATCCTGCCACTACAACGACTACGAAGCAGATGCCCCGGTGGCAGGTAACGGAAACCCCCGCCCGCCGGAACGCTGTGACACCGTGGTCACACGGCGCGCGGACGGCACGTTCGTTTCCGAAACGAGCATCCTGAATGACGGAAAAACCTTCTGGAGGTAGACCGATGAGCCGAGACGATCGTTTTATTGATGCATTCACCGTGTTCAATGACCCCGTGGATCCGTGCTTCGTGGTTTACGACCTGGTGGCAACAGGTCATATCCCGCCCACGGCGAAACCGCCTGTTATGTCGCCGGCCAACGAACCGCCCAATATCGACGGCGAAAAGTCTGCCACGGCGCCAACCAGCGGATACGGCCACTTCGGCACCACCCGCGGTGGGAGCCGGCACTAGCATTGAACGCCTTGAACCCCGCTCTCTTCGTGAGACGCGGGGTTCTGCATTTCTTGACCATTTCGGCATTCTCGACTATTCTTTCCCTGCATTCATTTATACAGCCGTTTACCACGGTTTTTGGCTAGAGCAAGCCTTTTACTGAGACAATCGGCACAACTCATACTGCTATGCTCGACAAGACAAAGAAAGATAAGGTCATTAAGAAGTTCCGCACCCATGAGTCAGACACCGGCTCACCACAGGTGCAGATCGCCATTCTGACGGAGGAAATCAAGGAGCTGACTAAGCACTTGAAGACCCACCGCAAGGATTTCAGCTCACGCCGTGGACTTGTAAAGAAGGTCTCGGAACGCCGCCGCCTCTTGAAGTACTTGGAGCGCGAGAATGAAAAGGCGTATGCAGAGATCATTGCAGAGCTTGGTTTGAAGAAATAAAGGAACAGCCGACCTTGCACCTTGGTGTCCGGTCGGCTTTTTATCTCACCCCGAGGTAACGAGGGGTAGCATGGAGGTCATTGGTTCAAACAAGTTTCAGTAGCCAATTCTATCCCTCCTCACGTCGGGATGGAGATCAGTCCGGTTGTTCGACAGATATAATTCATTCACTTTTTTCTTGCTATGTTAGACTTTTCGAATCGTCGGGTTGGAGTTTTCATTGACGTGCAGAACATGTATTACAGTGCCAGGAATATTTACGGAAGCAAGGTGAACTTTGGCAACATTGTGAAGGTGGCAGCGGGGGATCAGAAGCTCATCCGCGCCGTGGCCTACACCATTTCGACCAAGACGGGGGACGAACTTCCATTCTTTGAGGCTTTGCACAAGTCAGGCATCGAGGTAAACACAAAGGAGCTTCTCGAATACGATTCAGGACACAAAAAAGGGGACTGGGACGTAGGAATTACGGTCGATATCATCCGCATGCTTGATACCGTGGACGTGGTGGTCATCGTGTCCGGCGACGGCGACTACATTCCGCTTGGCGAGTACATCAAAAATCGCGGACGCATCTTCCATGTGGTGTCCTTCCGCGAATCAACGTCAAGCAAACTGGTCGAAGCTGCGGACATTTACACAAACTTATCAGACAACTTGGGCGAGTTCCTAATCCGTGATCCAAAGTACCGGCCAACGCAACAGCGCAAGCCGTCAACTACAGATACATTCGATGACGTGATTGCTGAACAGGGCGAGCATGCCTTCAAGCCGATTGGACATGAAGCCGAAACGCCAGACGCAAACGCACCGCGTCGCCGAGGCCGTCCAGCAAAGAATCCAGCGGCGTAAACGATCGAGCAACCGGACGGGTTCCCATCCCGAGCAATGCGAGGGATCCGACTTTCCCCTGTGACAGTGGAGAGGGTCGGGCCCTTCGCTCTCGCTCAGGGTGGGATAAGATGAGCACTTCGTGCACACCGAATAGGAACTAACGTAAAAGGGTAAAATAATAAAACTATGGACTTGAAATCGTATTCGATTGATTTTGGCGGAAAGAAACTGACGATTGAGACAGGGAAGTTTGCCAAGGCAGCTAATGGAAGCTGTACCGTGCGTTACGGAGACACCGTTGTGCTCGCCACGGCCGTGATGAGCAAAGACGTGCGACCAGGACTAAGCTTTTTCCCGCTCATGGTTGATTTTGAAGAAAAGCTTTACGCAGCGGGCCGGATCAAAGGATCTCGCTTTATCAAGCGCGAAGGACGTCCGACTGATGAGGCAGTCCTCGCCGCTCGTTTTATTGACCGAGCAATCAGACCGCTGTTCGATCAACGAATTGCTAACGACGTGCAGGTCATCATTTCGGTCATCGCGTTTGATCAAGAAAATGACGCCGACATTCCAGGTTTGATCGCCGCGTCCTGCGCGCTTCACATGAGCGATATTCCGTGGAACGGCCCAATTGCTGTGGCTCGCATCAACGCTGACGCCGAGGGCAAATTCATTCTGAACGGTACATATGCTGAACGCGAAATTGCCAAATTTGACGTAGACGTAGCCGGTAATTCAGAAAAAGTCATCATGATTGAAGCCGGTTGTGATGAAGCGCCGGAAGATGAAGTGATTGACGCCATTGCCTACGGACGCGAGAGCCTTGGCCCGGTTATCGAGCTGATTGAAAAGGTTCGCTCTGAATGCGGAAAACCAAAAGTCGATCTCATCACGCCCAAAACGGACAGTGCAAAACGGATTGCCGAAAAAACGGATGATCTACGCGCTCTCCTTGCCCCATTCACAAGAAAAACGATCCAGGAACTTTTCTTTGCCGTACCAAAAGCCACAAAATCCGAACGCGCTCTGGCCAAGGATCAAATGAAAAAACTCACCGTCGCCTTCTTAACTGAACAAGGCCAAGATGAAGAGGGGATTATCATTGGCAAGTCCTTGCTCGGCGAATTACTCGACGCAGAAATCACGCGCACAATTATTGAGGACGGCAAGCGCGTTGACGGACGCGGACTTTATGACGTGCGCGAACTTTCAAGCGAAGTGGCGCTCTTCCCGTGCGTGCACGGTTCCGGTTTCTTTAACCGCGGTGAAACACAGGTGCTGTCGATCGTAACGCTTGGCGCTCCTGGCGATAAGCAGACGCTGGACGGCATGGAATTAGTCGGCGAGAGACGATTCATGCACCACTACAACTTCCCCCCATTCTCTGTGGGCGAGGCCAAACCATTACGCGGAGCCGGACGCAGAGAAATTGGCCACGGCGCACTGGCAGAAAAAGCCCTCGCTTTCATGATTCCGGACAAGGAAACGTTCCCCTACACCATTCGCGTGGTATCCGAAGTACTCGGTTCTAATGGATCGAGTTCTATGGGCTCAACCTGCGGTACCTCACTCGCACTTATGGACGCTGGCGTGCCGATCAAGGCCGCAGTTGCTGGAATCGCCATGGGACTGGCGTCGAACGGCAAGAAATATCAGGTCATTACTGATCTCCAGGATCTCGAAGATGGCGAAGGCGGAATGGACTTCAAGATTACAGGCACTCGAAAAGGTATTACGGCTATTCAGCTCGACACCAAGACGGACGGCATCCCGCATGACGTTATTGTTGAGGCCGTTACCCGCTCGCAAACTGCCCGCATGAAAATTCTCGACGTGATGGCAACGGCCATCCCCACGCCTCGAGCCGAGCTTTCACCAAACGCTCCGCGCATCATTAACATTCAAATCAATCCAGACAAGATCCGCGAAGTTATTGGTTCGGGCGGAAAGACAATCAATGAGATTATCGAGAAGACGGGTGTTTCAGATATCGACATCGAACAAACCGGTCTTGTTATGATCACCTCATCTGACGCGGAATCAGCCCAGAAAGCATATGATTGGATCTACAACCTGACGCGTGATCTCCAGGTAGGCGAGGTCTTCTACGGTGAAGTGGTCCGCCTCATGGACTTTGGCGCCTTCGTTCAGGTGCTCCCCGGAAAAGATGGCCTGGTCCATGTTTCCGAGATGGCCCCATGGAGGGTCGAGAAGGTAACAGACGTCGTGAACGTTGGCGATAAGGTTCATGTGAAGGTCATCGAGATAGATGAAAAAGGCCGAGTGAACCTCTCCATGAAACAGGCCGAAGGAAACGTGTACACTGATGAGATGAAAGCCAAGGCTTCCACGGGATCTTCAAAACCCGCCGGCAAGCGCTACGTGTAAAATGGAAAAATTGAATATCCCATTACAAGAAAATCCAATCCCCCAAAAATTTTGGGGGATTGTGGCGTTTGTATTACCGAGCATCCTGGTCGCAGTCACCTCGATGATCGCTTTTCGAGCTGTCCTTGCCATGGATACGCTCAGTTCGCTTGCCCCAAAGGATACAAACTACGCCGTACGTCTGTTAAAAACACCGATGACCCGCCAAGCACTCGATGACCGTTTTCACGGCATCCTTGTCTTCAATGACGCGCCGTGGACAATAGACGGAATACTCGATCGATCCCACCGTAATGCCATTTTTTTCTTTAACGATTCAGGAATTTCGGGCGTTGCTTTTGACGGCAAGCTCGATGAAACCGATAAACAAACTGCTGAGGCCCTGCATTTCACGGTTTCAAAAACCGATGCTGGCACCTATATTGGCCGGGAAGCTCCTTTTGATACTCAACTAAGGCCAAGATTCAGCCTGGCCTCTTTTATGCCCTGGGCCAATGGGGAAGTAAGCGTGTTCACGAATGGCCAGCGTCAATCCGCCGGACTTCGCCTGACTAAGGATTCACTGCGCATCTACGGACTTGGCAGAGGTGCTCGCCTGCGCTCACCGCTCGATGACGCGGGCGCCAAGGTAGCAGCGGCCTTCTCAATGACCGCCGGCGAGTTCAAAACGATCCTTTCGCCTGACGTCCCGCTGGTCTACCCGGGTATCAGAGCCCTGTTCGCGGAGGCTGGCGCCAAGGGACTCTCCTTCGTACTTGGCCAAGATCAAGCCGGCACAGCCTTCTCACTTACTATCCCAGGCGGATCGCTGGCGCGCGAGGATTTAGAAAGCGCCACAAGCGAGCTCTTCGCCCTTGATCACCTAAAGACCACCGAGTACGAGGATGTCTACACCAGACTGGACGAAATAGTGTCATCAAGCACCGAAAAACCAGTTACGACGAGCGAGCCAGGCATCACCATTACAAGTCTCCGCGAAAATGATGGCCGGGTGGTCCGGGCGACCCAGACGAATCAGAGCCTTATCATCACCAATAGAGAAACAAAAATCCAAGGAAAATCGCCAACTGTAAAGGAGAAATCAAGCTGTCTGCGTGGGACAAATCAGTTTATCCTGCCGGAAGTAGCTGGCGCACTCGCCCCACAACAAATTATCGTTTCACCGAGGACAATTGTGACCATGTTACTAGCCAGTAATGAGATTGCCTTCGCTGACACCTCAACGAAGGCCTGCTGGTGATAACTGTGGATAACTTGGGTATAAGTAGGATAACTTGCACACTTCTTGTACTCAAAGGGTGAACACCCCCTGTACTCGATTATCCACATGACTAACGTATTTGGCTAATCCTAGAGATATATAAATTGTTTACAATTTGTACTCAGGTTATATACTGAATCCTGTAATCGTTCTTTCTAAATTCCGTCCTGTGGGTAAAACCACGGGAGTGACTCGGGGAAATTGCCGAAGCCCCACAAGATCTTCGGGATGACCTCACTTGCGCTCCTCACTCCATGGCTCCGCGGTTGATGGCGGTAGCATTTCGGGAAACCGTCACCTCATGGTCAGGGTAGGGCAATCAGTCAGTAGGTTTGGCAGGCAAGTGCATTCTGGCGTTGTGTCTGGTGTACGAGGACCCTCGCACTCCGAACCCAATGTCAGAGTTCATGAACCCCCAATCCGCCCGGTCGGGCTATGCTCGACCACGGGGACTCGATCGCGGGGATATCTATCAGAAATCCCTTTGCAACCGAGCCCCCTTTTCTTTTTCAGGCGAATCGTATATCGTCTATCAATCATATGGCCAAAGCTATTTCCAAAGCATTTATTGAAGAGATGAAAGCTCTTCTCGTTGCCGAGTCCGCAAAACTCGAAACCGAACTTTCGCATATTGCCCACCGTAACCCCAAAGAAAACGGGGAATTGATTACGGATTATAAAGACGTAGGAAGCGATGAAGGCGAAAACGCTTTTGAAGTTGCCCAATTTAGCGACAATCTTTCACTCGAACAGGAGCTGGAGTCCGCTCAAAAGGACGTAAACTCGGCCTTGAAAGCTATTGAGAAAGGATCCTACGGCACCTGCAAATACTGCAAACAGCAAATTTCCGAAGCCCGCCTGCGCATTCGCCCAACCTCAACGTCCTGCGTGGCCTGTAAGAAAACACTCACCCAAGAGCTCTAGTATGACCAAAGGACGCTTCCTTGCGGGGGTGGCCGTCCTCACGCTCCTTGCCGTACTCGACGCCATACTCAAGTCGCTCGCCATCAATCACGCCGGTCCCGCGAATAGTTCGAGCATTCCGCTACTTTTCGCCTTCGCTCTTCATAAAAATCCCGGCATCGCTTTTGATATTCCGCTCCCGCTTGCGATCATTCTTCCGCTCACCCTTGTCATTGGTGGTATTTTCGGCGCGTATTTCGGCGCTTCGGCTGTTCGTTCTCACAAATACATTGAAGCCCTAGCCTGCGCCTCAATCTGTATAGGTGCCCTCGGTAATTTCATTGACCGAGCCGTTAACGGTTTTACCACCGACTACCTCATTCTCTTCAGAACCTCGGCCATCAATCTCTCTGACCTCATGATCCTGGCCGGCATGATCGCTTTTTTGTGGTACCATAAAGGCATCCCCAGTAGTGAGGCACCGAAAACAATCTAAATTAAAACTCCCCATACTTTTTTGTATGGGTTTTGCTTTTGTGAGTTCCGCTACCATGTTTGGTCTTGAAGCCTTGCATGTGCGAGTAGAAACAGACATTTCAGGCGGTCTGCCCAGGTTTCACCTTGTTGGCCTGCCTGATACAGCAACGACCGAGGCACGCGAACGCGTGAAGGCTGCTATCAAAAATACCGGCCTGCAGTTTCCAAGGCCAGTGATTACCGTAAATCTCGCGCCGGCCGAGGTGAAGAAGCATGGTTCGGCGTACGATCTGCCGATTGCCATCAGCATCCTGGTGGCCGACGATCAGATTCCTGACAGCGACTTTCTGCGCGGAACAATGTTCTTGGGCGAACTGGCACTCGACGGAAACGTCAGATCGACAAATGGCGTCCTGCCCTGCGTCCTCTTGGCAAAAAAACTCGGCTTCACGGCGGTGGTTGTGCCGTTTGAAAACGCGCGCGAGGCATCTCTCGTACAGGGCATTAACGTTCACGCGGTGAAAACACTCGACGAGCTGGCTGGCGCGCTGAAAGACGGACGATCATTGCCGGTGGTCGAGTACATCGCGGACGATTCGCCGTGCGACTTCGGCATTATTGCCAGTGATTTCAAACACATTGTCGGGCAAGACAGAGCCAAGAGGGCGCTGGAAATTGCCGCGGCCGGCGGGCATAACGTCCTACTTTCCGGCAGTCCGGGAAGTGGAAAGACTTTGCTCGCCCGCTCGCTTCCAGGAATTCTCCCGCCGTTATCGTTTGATGAATCACTCGAAGTCACCGCGATCCACTCGGTTCATGGCACCTTGCCGAAAGACCGGGTATTGATTCGCAACCGGCCGTTCCGCTCGCCCCATCACTCGGCCAGCGGGGTGGCGCTCGTGGGCGGAGGCGGGAACCCAAAACCGGGCGAGATCACCCTCGCGCACCACGGCGTCTTGTTTCTGGATGAGTTCCCCGAATTCCCAAGACACGCCCTTGAACATCTGCGCCAACCGCTGGAAGAAGGCAAGGTCACGGTCTCACGAGCCTCCGGCACCGTCGTCTTTCCCGCGCGCTTCATGCTGGTGGCCGCCATGAATCCCTGCCCGTGCGGGTATGCCTTTGACAAAGAACGCCCGTGTACGTGTTCAGAAATTTCTCGACAACGCTACAGACAAAAAATATCCGGCCCTTTGCTTGACCGCATTGACCTGGTGGTCGAAGTTCCTCGATTGCCACTAACGAGTTTCAGCGATGCCGAGCGCGAACCATCAAGCGCTGTAGCACAACGAGTCGCGAACGCTCGTGCCTACGCGCAAACGCGATACGCGGGCGAACACATAGCCACGAACGCTGAGCTGACCAGCGCGCATCTACGAACACACTGCAAGCTAGACCCCGCTGATGCGGAGTATTTCCAACGCTCGGCTGAGAGGCTCAAGTTATCCGCGCGAGCGTACTCGCGAATGCTCAAAGTAGCGCGCACGATTGCGGATTTAGAACAAACACCCGCGATCACTCGCGGGCATCTCATGGAAGCACTACAGTTCAGATCAAACCTTACCGGAGATACTCGTATGGGTTCTTGAATTTACCGCCAATGATGACTTCAAAGTGCAAATGGGTGCCGGTTGAATTACCAGTTGAACCACACCGACCAAGCGGAGTACCGGCCGTCACCTGCTGGCCCACCTTCACGTAAAGCTGATGGAAATGGCCGTACCGCGTAGTAATACCGTTGCCGTGATTGATTTCAACCGCGTTTCCGTAACCGCCCTTTACGCCAGCAAACTGCACAATACCGTCCGCGGCGGCATAGTTTGTGGCCGTACTAGTACCATCTGCATGGCCATCACAATCAATATCGAGTCCGGTGTGATACCAGCTCAATCCGCGAACCACGTAATGGCCGTCGGATGGCCACAACATCTTGCCCAAAGCTGGCTTTACATCGCCACCAGCCGGTTTAGGCGTTCCGCTTGGGGCCGTAAAAATGTTCTTGACCGCGATTGGCCGAACCGATTTCACCGGCGGAGGGGCAATAAACTCACCGCCCGGCACAATCAGTGTGGCGCCAACCGTGAGCGCAGATCCGCTCTGCATCTTGTTAAAGGCCAGCACGTCATCAGCACTTGCGCCGTACTTCTTGGCAATCGCCAGCAAGGTATCGCCTTTTTTCACCGTGTAGGAAACACCAGAGACGGGAAGAATGCTCAAATTGTCTCCAGGCTTAATGACCGAACGCACCGTCAAATTATTCGCCCAAAGAAGCGTATCAAGCGTGATAGCGAATTTATGCGCCACCGTTGAAAGTGTATCCCCATCTAACACTTTATAGACAATCGTGGTCTCTCTTGGCGCAACAGAATCAACTGTGGTGGTAGTTGAAACCACGGACGTGGAAATGATCCCCTCGCCCAAAACCGAACTTACCGGTACGCCCTGCTCCGTATTTGAAGCAACCGGCGCCGGTCTAAGCGTACTATCGCCAAGATAGGAAATACCGGCAGAACCTGGGCGCGAGTAATCCGCATACTCCTCAATAACCTGCACCGGCTCTTGGGTGACGATGTTATACAGCAAACTTTTTTTGCCAAAGTCATCCCACTCCGCTCTCACCTCTCCAAATTGTAAATTTACGCCAATAGCCACAAATGCGACCAGAAGAACAATGCCGTGAACGGAATACCGGTTTGAAAGAAAGAACATGAACCTGTTTTTAGCCGGCCGGTACCATACGCTCATCTGGCGCTCTACTCCATACAAAAGTCCGTAGGCCGGAATGACAAGAAAGCTGATAAAGATACGCCCAAGCGGAGAAAATACCCGGCTGACAAGCCGTGAAACGGAGAAAAAGGCGCGCTTTGTCATGACCAAGAGGCCAACAAAGAGCAACCCGATCCTGACAAAAAATGGCGAATTTAAGCGAGGAATATGTTAGCAAGGTTACCAACGTAGTATACCGCAACCGAGTTGACGTTTCAAGAAAATCAACTATAATCCCGGAATCAAAATCAATAGCTGTCCTATGCCTTACGTTGTTGAAAAGTCCGAAAAGAATCGCGTCAAGCTCACTATCACTATTCCTAAAGAGGCTGTTGAAGCCGGCATGCGCCACTCGGCTGAACACTTGAGTGAAGACACCACTATTCCCGGTTTCCGTCCCGGCAAAGCGCCGTATGAGACTATAGTTCAGCGTTATGGCGAAATGAAAATCCTTGAGGCAGCAACTGAAGAACTCATTAAAGCCGCCTTTGTCGAGGCCATGCTTGACGAGGACCTGGAAACCGTTGGCCAGCCCTATTTCAACATGGTGAAGCTGGCCCCTGGAAATGAAATGGTGTTTACCGCCGAGATGTCACTGATGCCGGAAGTAAAAAAACTCGCCGATTACAAATCGTTCTCGATCAAGGCCGAATCAACCACGCCAAGCCCAGAGACGATTGAACAAGCAAAAACTGACCTCACGCGCATGAAGATGAAGGAAACCCGGGCAGAAGCCGGCCGAGTACTTGCTCAAGGCGACAAGGCAGTCGTGAAACTGACCATGAAGAAAGACGGCGTAGAAATTGAGGGAGGAAGCTCAGAAAACCATGGCATTTACACCAACGAACCGCACTACATCCCGGGCTTTGTCGAGAAAATAATCGGCGCCAAGGAAGGCGAGGAACGATTGTTCACGCTAAAATTCCCGGCCGATCATTACCAGAAGCACTTGGCCGGAAAGGACTTGGACTTCCACGTGAAGGTGAACGAAATCTTTACACTTGATATTCCAGCACTTGACGATGAGTTTGCCAAAGGCCTTGGTCTGCCAAGCGCTGATGAGCTCATGAAGAAGCTTCACGAAAATCTCTCAGCTGAAAAGATTGAGCAGGAAAACCGCCGTCAGGAAAAAGAATTACTCGAACTGCTGGCCGAAAAGTCTACGTTCGATGAATTCTCTGATCTTCTCGTTAACCAAGAGATAGACAAGATGGTCGAAGAATTGAAACAGTGGGTTGATAAAAACGGCATGGAATGGGACAAGTATCTTGTCTCAACCAACAAATCAATCACCGAAATCAAGCTCGACTTCACGCCCCAGGCGATTATCCGTCTCAAGGTCGCACTCGTCTTGAACGAAGTAGCCAAGCTCGAGAAAATCACCCCCACAATTGAGGAAGTTGATCACGAACTGGACGAACTCGCCAAAACAATCGAAAACAATCCCGAAGCTAAGGAGTACGTCTACTCTCCCGCCTTCCGCGAACGAATTGAACACCAAGTCCGCAACCGCAAAACCCTGGAGTTCCTGAAGAAGACCATGGTTAAGTAAACAAATTGCTCTCGAGACATCTCGAGGGCTTTTGTTTTATGTGCTAATCTATCAGTTATATGAGACTCGGTGCACACGTATCGGCAGCAGGTGGCTTGTGGAAAGCCGGGATTTATGGCGAGGAGTTGGGTTGCGAGGTGATTCAGATATTTACTCGGCCTCCGCAGAGTTTTTCGGTCAAGCCGATCACGGATGAAGATGCCGAGAAGTTCAAAACCTCGATGAAAGAACACAAAATCCAAGACGTGTATATTCACGCCCCGTACCTGGTCAATCTCGCCTCCGGCAATAACCGCGTCTATCACGGTTCTATCAGCATGATCCGCGGAGAGCTTGAGCGTGGCACTCAACTCGGCGCAAAAGCTGTCATGTTCCACCCCGGCTCAGCCAAGGACGTTGGTCGAGGGAAGGGAATCGAGATGGTTTCAAAGGCGCTCGACAAAATGCTCGAGGGATATGAAGGTTCGACGCAGTTGCTGATCGAAATCTCGGCCGGTGCAGGGGAAATCATGGGTGATTCATTCGAAGAAATCACGGCGTTTATAGACGGTTCGAAATATGGCAAGGACATTGGCGTGTGTTTTGATACTCAGCATGCATTCGCGAGCGGTTACGATCTTCGCACAGCCAAAGACGTCGAAAAGACCTTTAAGTTGTTCGACAAAACCATCGGCCTCAAAAAACTCGTCGCTTCGCATTGCAACGACTCGAAAGTAGAGTTCGAAGCGCACAAGGACAGACACGAACATCTCGGCAAAGGTTCGATGGGCGTTGAGGCGTTCAAAGCCATCGTCCAAAGCAAACTCCTGAAACACGTCGACTTAATCCTCGAAACTCCTTACGAGGGCGGGGGAGGGAATGATCCAGAACGAGTAGAGGATATGAAATTATTAAAGGGTTTCCGCAAATAACCTATGAAAATAACTCTCTGCGGTAGTCTCAAATTTCTTGATGACATGGTTTCGACAAAGAATGAACTCGAGTCTCTCGGTCATTCAGTCTACATGCCACCAACTCAGATTACGTTGCCTGACGGACGCGAGATCAGTACGGCTGAAATGTATGCGACTTACAAAACCGCCTAAGAGCGAGCCCCGTTGGTACGCACTCGGCAAAACGAACGAGGGACGCTTACTCTTCCTGGCCTTCACCATCCGCCATGAAAAAATCCGTATCATCTCAGCGCGAGACATGAGTAAACATGAACGACAAGCATATGCAAAAGCTTAAAATGATCCCGCAATTCAAAAACGAAGCCGCTGAACAGGCTTTCTGGGAGAAACACGACTCCAGTGAATATCTTGACTGGTCAAAAGCCAAACTGGCTGTTTTTCCTGAATTAAAAACTTCAACGGAAGCAATTTCTCTGCGTTTGCCCACTTCGCTTCTCAGCCGTATAAAGTCGGCGGCCAATAAGATCGACGTCCCGTATCAGTCGTTCATCAAGATGATTATCGACAAAGCCGTCTAATCAGATCCCTCGCTTTGCTCGGGATGACACATATATGATCCTCTCCATCCACGTTAAACCAAAAGCCCACGAGACAAAGTTCGTGAGCTGGCTAGACGACCACACGGCGGTTATTGCGATTCATGCGACGCCAAGTGATGGCGAGGCTAATCTCGAGCTGATCAAATTCCTTTCGGCCAAACTCAACGTCCCCAAAACGTTCATTCTTCTAAAAAGCGGGCACACCAGCCGGGTCAAAAAGGTTGAACTGCCGGAGGGGACTTCTCTTTCGGGGCTCTCTTCCCAGTAAAGCTACATTGTAGCTTTAGCAAAATGCTCTCGACCGATGCAGATCCCTCGCTCTGCTCGGGATAACACATCTCGGGATGGCGCGTCACGGCTGATCAATACCGCCGTCAGTCCACGGATGACATCTCAAAACTCTTCCCCCTCCTTTAAAAGCTCCCCTCAGAACCCCGTATTTCAGAATGGCCTGCCGAGTGTACTCGGAACACGATGGATAGAATGGACAATACCCATACGGATACAAAATTTTCAAAGGACCGTGATCAAAGGACACGGTCTTTTGATAGGCCAGAATTGGCAAGCAAGCCAGATTTCTTAAGAACGCCTTCAAGGCGCTGTTCCTTTGCTGAAAAATCAAGGTCAAGCGCTCCTTTGCCGGCCAAGAGAATAAGGTCATAGCCTGGAGTAATCCTTGGTAACATTTTTTTCATGATTTCCTGATACTGGCGCCTGACCCAGTTGCGATCAACAGCCCGCTTGCTCACCTTGAGGCCGGTCACGACGGTTACTCGAACAGTAGTTGTGCCGTTCTTGCTGTACTTCACTCCACACACGGCATCAAACACGCCCTTCTTGGCCTTAAGGACTTTGGCAATATCCGCGTCTTTCTTCAGGCGTTGGCTCTTCTTTAACATAAAAGAAAACCCCCGTTCTAGCGGGGGCGCTCTTTGAGCGTAAGTTTCTTGCGTCCCTTAGCGCGTCTGCGCTTCAAAACAGCTCGGCCGTCCTTGGTCTTCATCCGCTGGCGGAAGCCGTGCACCTTGGCCCGTCTGACCTTCTTTGGTTGGTATGTTCGCTTAGGCATATATAAAGTACCGAGAGGATAGGGTAGTTTGGAGAAAACGTCAACTGCTTAAGCAATAATACCCTATTTTACACAGATCGCAAAAACGACGACAGATTTAACACAGATATGAGGTCCGATCCATGTCCATCTGTGTTTATCTGTGACAGAGGGCGATCTGTGTTCATCGAATGTCGAGTTACCCACAGCCTATCCACACTTATCCACAACTTCACAGAAAGCTCAACACTTGCAATAGTTTGTGGGCTGTGGATAGATTGGCTATGATACTTGATGTCGTTACTCCTAAACGCAATGCGCTATGGAAATTGGTTCGCCCATGAATACTCACGAACTTTGGCAGGCTGTTCTGGCCCGCCTTGAACTCAAGCTGAGTAAAGCGCATTTCAGTACGTGGTTCCGCCAAACCTTTGTTTGCGAATACCGAATAGGGGAGGCCATCATTGCCGTGCCGAACAACATTGCCCAGTCGTGGCTGGAAAAGAAGTATTACAAAGACATCCTTGAAGCACTCCAGGCCGTGACGGACCAGCCGATCCGTAAACTAACGGTTCGCATTGAAACAAAGCCCCTTCCGCCACAACCCATTCAGCTCACCGCGCAGAAGCCCGCCCCCGCTGATGACTACGGTTTCCTGCCAACCAATGGCGCAGAGCCAATGCAGGCGCCAACGGGCAACATTTCCGTTAATCCCATCTACACCTTTCAAACATTCGTCGTCGGCAAACAGAACGAACTCGCCCACGCCGCGTCACAGGCCGTCTCCTCTCAACCCGGCGGAACGTATAACCCGCTCTTCATTTATGGAGGCGTCGGACTCGGCAAAACCCACCTACTGCATGCCATAGCCAACGAAATCCGCAGAAAGTGGCAAAACGCCCGTATCATGTATGTAACGTGCGAGCATTTCACGAACGACTTCATTCACTCTATCCGCTCTGGTAAGGGCAAGGAATTCAAGGATCGCTACCGCAATGTTGATCTCCTGCTGATCGACGACATTCAGTTTATTACCGGCAAAGAGGGGACTCAGGAAGAGTTCTTCCATACCTTTAACACGCTCCACCAGGACAACAAGCAGATCGTCATCTCATCAGACCGTCCACCGAAATCGATCGCCGGCCTTGAAAAACGCCTGCAGTCCCGGCTCGAATGGGGCATGCTCGTAGACGTTGGCACGCCGGATCTCGAAACCAGGATCGCCATTCTCGAAAAGAAGTGTCTCGAGAAAGGCTTTCCTCTAAATAAGGAGATCCTGCAGTACGTTGCCTCAACTGTTTCATCGAACGTTCGCGAACTTGAAGGCGCTTTGAACAAAATCATCGCCGTTCACCAGTTCCGCAACATGGAAGCAACCCTAGACACCATCAAACCGATTATTTCCACGTTTGAGTCCGAAAACATCAAGAAAACTGTGACACCCAAGCAGGTCATCATGATCGTGGCGGCCTATTTCGACATTCAGATTGAGGACGTACTTGGCAAGTCTCGTGAAAAACGCCTAGCCTTCCCCCGACAGATCATCATGTTCTTACTTCGCGAGGAAATGAAGTCCTCGTACCCCACCATTGGCACAGAACTTGGCGGTAGAGATCACACCACTGCCATGCACGCACACTCAAAGATCATGAATATGCTTGATTCTGATGATAAACTTCAGAAAGACCTCGAGCTTATCAAGCAACGCCTGTACACCGGTGTATAAAAGGGGGACAACCTGTGAACTGAGGAAAACTTGTGTACAACCCCGTGGATAAGGGGAGGGATAACCAGTAGGATAACGCGGTGCATAAATGGGGGATAGATCGAGGAGCTTCAAACCTCGCTGACTTGCCCACCATCCGTCCAGTGCTCCGCGCAGGTTTTCTACACAACCGATAATCTCAAATAGGCCGATAGATAAAAGGCTTGCCGAGTTATCCGCCTTATCCACAGACTCTCTATTGTTACTGGTTCTTATATATAAATAATTCAGAAGCAATCTGTGAAACTCTCCTGCACCCGTGAAAATTTACACCAAGGACTTTCCATTGTGAGTCATATAAGTGGAAAATCAGTGAACCTGCCCATTTTGAACAATGTCCTCTTTAGGGCGGATATCAGTGGACTCAAGCTAACGGCAACTAACCTGGACATGACCGTCACTTGCTCGGTCAGAAGCAAGGTAGACCAGCCCGGCGAGTACACCGTTCCCGCTAAGCTCATTGCCGATTACGTTTCGTTACTGCCGGACGAACGGGTTGATCTTGATCTTCTTGATACTTCGCTTTCTGTCGTCTGTGGATCCTCGAAAACGAAAATCAACGGTTTGGCTCCAAGCGAGTTCCCACTCGTTCCTCAAGTTACAGGCGGAGTGAAATTCATCGTGCCCGTAGCCCCGTTTGATAGCGCCCTCGGTCAGACGCTCTTCTCGGTTTCAACAAGCGAGGCCCGGCAGGTACTTACCGGTGCGTATCTTGAGTTCAACGGCGACAAGAAAATGCTCACCATTGCGGCGACAGACTCGTACAGGCTGGGCGAGCGTCAGATTGCGCTTACGGGCGACATCATGGGCGAGCGCAAGGTTGTGGTCCCCTCAAGGACGCTGGCCGAACTGCGCCGGATTATTGGCGTTCTGCGCGACGCGGTCGAGATTCCCGAAACGCTCGAAATAGAAATTACCGATAACCAAGTTGCTTTCCGCTACGGAAGCGTTGAGCTATCGAGCAGAACAATCGACGGCGTTTATCCCGATTATCGACAGATTATCCCCAAGACGAGCATGACAGAGATCATCGTTAATAAAACGCTGTTCTCTCAGGCTGTACGGCGTGCGAGTCTCTTCTCGAAGGCCGGCCTGTTCGATGTAAAGCTCGAAGTGAAGGCCGGGACGAACGAAGTTGTCCTCTCGGCTACGGACGCTGGCAGAGGTGAGCACACAGTGGCAGTCGAGGGCGAGGTGACGGGCACAGACAACGCCGTCACGCTCAACTATCGCTATCTCTTGGACGGTATTAGCGCCATGAACTCGGATAAAGTAATCGTGAAGTTCATAGACGCTACAAACCCCTGCCTAGTTGTCCCGAACGAAAAGCCAGACGAGAAATATCTGTACATTGTGATGCCGATTCGGCAATAGTGATCTGAATTACCATCTCATTTTCGGCCAATCAGATCCCTCGCTCCGCTCGGGATGACAGAATGGTTGAGACGGTAGAAAGATCGAAACGACAAAACAAAAAAAAGACCCCCGAGGATGCTCGAGGGCCTTTTTAGTTTACTTGCTCTTGTAGATTTCGATCTTGACCGTCTTACGGCCAAAATGCTTGGCCACGGAGAGATCGTCCATCCAGATGTCCACATTGTTCTTGTAACGGGTATTCATGCGGTCTTCTACAATGAAGACCTTGTCGCCGTAGAGTTCCGGCATTTTAATGCGGGTACCAAACGGCAACTGGTTTGTGGCTACCACGCCGTCACGCACGTGCGTATTTGATGCAGTGATGAACGGGGTAGAGTCACATTCCTGAACGCGGGACGTATAGGCAGAAACCTGCATATAGCGCACGGACACGCCCTTACGATCCTTAGCGGTAGGAAGGACGCCGAAATCCTTGGTTTGGTTCTGCATGGCAGAGATCTCAAGGGCCGTGGACTTGTCATTTACCGGGTTAAGGTTAGTGCTAGCGTCCACGCTAGAGGGGAGGACGAATGAACCAAGCATGAGGACCATAACGGCAATGACGCCAGTTTCCATGGGAGACTTGGTGATGGCCTTTTGGAGCTTACGAATGGTGTTCATCATAGAGATACAGTATAGCAAAAATTCGCCCCTTTGTCAATCAAAAAATGCCATATTTTGGCTAATATTAGAGAATGGCTAAGGCAAGCCTTTTGTGCTATTTCATGCCCTCAAGTATCATGGCGGAAACGGTCATTTTTATGCGAAAATACATCCAGGGACGGCTTAAAACAGGATTTTCGGCTTTTGGTGAAAAGATCAAAAAATACTGGAAATCGGCAAATAAGCTAACCATAGCCAAGAATATCGTTTTGGCGGGTTTTGCCTGCGTTCTCTTTTTTGTCATCGTTGTGGCTGGTACTTTTGCTTGGTATGCCAAAGACCTGCCAAATCCGAATGGCTTGGCCAACCGCAATGTTTCTCAGTCTACGAAGATTTACGACCGTACCGGTACGCATCTTCTTTATGAAATTGCGCTCGACGAAAACCGAACGCTGGTGACACTCGACAATATCCCGGACAGCTTAGAAAAGGCCACCATCACCGCTGAGGATAGGGGCTTTTACCAGCATCAGGGGTTTAGTTTGCGCGGGTATGCCAGAAGCGCTATGCATTTTGTGCTGTCGTTTGGCCGAGTGCGGGAGGGTGCGTCAACGATCACGCAACAGCTCGTGAAGAACGCCATTCTTTCAAACGAAAAAACACTGTCTCGCAAGGTGAAGGAACTCATGCTGTCCGTGGCGCTTGAACAAGTTTATTCGAAAGATCAAATTCTGCAGATGTACTTGAATGAGATCCCGTACGGCCAGACGAACTACGGAATTGAGTCTGCTTCGGATGCGTATTTCGGCAAGAAAGCAAAGGATCTCACACTCGCTGAAAGCGCCACGCTGGCTGCTTTGCCCCAGTCTCCAACCACGTATCTGAATAACCCGGTTAAGCTGAAGGCCAGAAAAAACTGGATTTTGAACGGCATGGTGGACGCTGGCTATGTTTCCAGAGCAGACGCGGACACGGCCATCGCTACGGAAACGCCGGTGACGAACCATGTTGGCGGGATTGAAGCCCCGCACTTTGTGTTTTGGGTGAAGTCATTACTCGAGGATAAGTACTCGACCAAAATTGTTGAAACCGGTGGGCTTAGGGTCATCACTACCCTCGACTATGATAAACAGAAAATGGCCGAGCAGGCTGTGACAGACGGCGTAGCAAAAAATGGCAAGGCCTACGGTTTCACGACCGGCGGTTTATTGTCCCTCGATCCTAAGAATGGGGAAGTGCTGGCTATGGTTGGCTCGGCCGATTTCAGAAACAACGATATTGACGGCCAGGTGAACGTCACCATCCAACCGTTACAACCTGGGTCCAGCATTAAGCCCATTGTCTACGCGGCCGCTTTTGAGAAGGGCTACACGCCGAATACGCTCCTGTGGGACGTGAACACCGTTTTCCCCACTGCCACCGGTCCTTACCCGCCACAGAACTACGACGGCAAGGAGCACGGCATTGTTTCCATGCGTAAGGCGCTTCAGGGATCGCTTAACATTCCCGCGGTGAAGACGCTTTACCTGGTTGGTATTGATACTGCCGTTAAATTTGCCCACCGTTTGGGCTACACCACGCTCAATGATCCATCGAAGATTGGATTGTCTATGGTGCTCGGTGGAGCGGAAGTGAAACTCATTGACCACGCCGCCGCATACGGTGTGTTCGCGAACGGCGGAACGTATCACGCGCCAGTGGGCATTTTGAAGGTTGAGGCTCCAGACGGCTCAACAATGGAGGAATTCAAGCCCGAGGAAAACCAGGGCGAGCGGGTACTCGACGTAAACATTGCTTCTATCATGAGCAACGTCTTGTCTGACAATGAAGCCAGGTCCTACGTTTTCACCACGAATAACTGGCTGGTCCTGCCGAACCGCCCGGTGGCGGCTAAGACGGGTACGACCAACTCGTACAAAGACGCCTGGACTATGGGTTACACGCCGTCTCTCGTGGCCGGCGTTTGGGTGGGCAATGCCAACGGTTCGTTCATGAATAAGAAGGCCGATGGTTCGCAAGTAGCCGCTCCTATTTGGAACCAGTACATGAAGAACGCTTTGCAGGGAACACCTGTGGAAGCGTTTCCGAAGGCGAGTATTCCTCAGACCGGCAAGCCCGTTCTTGACGGCAAACTTCCCGGTACGCCCGTGGTTCTTGATACTGCGTCTGGCAAGCTCGCTACGGATTTGACGCCTGAACGTTTCCGCAAAGAGATGCTCTGTGGCGAGTATCACACCATTTTAAAATATGTGGACAAGGATCAGCCAACAGATCCCGCTCCGAACCGGCCAGAAAATGACCCCGATTACCTGGTGTGGGAAAAAGCCGTGCAAGATTACATCACGCGCCATAACGCTTCTCTCAAAGAAGGCGAGAAGCCGTATGAAACTTGCGTGGTGCCCACGGAATCTGATGACATGCATACCCTTGAGAACAAACCAGGCATCACCATGATGCAACCGCAAAATGATTGGGCGGTTGGCCGAACGATTGACGTGCAAGTCTCCCTTGAAACTCGTCGAATGTTTGGCCGGGTCGAGTATTCAGTAGACGGCGTATTCATCGCCTCATCATCAAGTACAGGCGGGGCGATCATCTCGCTTCCCGGCTGGGTGAGCATTGGCTCACACTCGTTTACAGCCACCGTTTATGATGACGTAGATAACTCGGCCAGCGCCACGGCACTTCTCAACGTGAATGAAGCTGGTTCCCAAGGTGCGTTTAGAATTACGAATCCGTTTACCAACCAAACCATTGAAAAGTCCGGTTCGGCCTACGCGGTGGTGGTTGAGGTTCCGCATTCTGGCGACTATGCAACGCTTTCCATCATTGCGCGTAATCTCTGGGACGGTGCCACCACTACGGTCGGAACGATCTCAAAGGTTTCAGCGATCAGCACAGTCAACTGGACACTTCCCACGGCGGGTGATTACACTTTGGGAGCTGAGGCTACCCGGATAACCGGCGAGGTTGAGGAAACCGTGCCCGTAAAGGTCTTTGTGCGAGAGCCGGTCGTTACTTCGATTACACCAATTCCATAAACGGTTCTCCATCCTGAGCGAGAGCGAAGGATCCGACCCTCACCGGTGAAAGTCGGACCCTTCGCATAGCTCAGGGTGGGATCCCAACCAATCAATATGAAAAAAATCGTTCTGGCATTCGTCGCCCTCGTTCTTGCCGGTGCTGGTTGTGTGCCGGTCGCGAACAAGCCCATTGACGGCAAGTGGCGCCTGGCCTTTGATCTGCCGTCTGGCTGGGTGATGGTTGAGCCGTATAGCGTTCCGGGAAAGACCGAGAAATTGAAACCACTCGACGAGAACGTGAAACGTGACGATTCAGAAATCTATCTCCAGAGCCTTGATAAAGCCATCTGTTGGACCGGCGGGAATTGCGCCGAGGGATCTGCAACTGAGGGCGAGCAGATCAAGGCATCCGCGCTCGACTCTCACCGCGTACTCGATCTCAAAGAATTGAAGGACTTGGGAAACGGTTTCTACGTTCGGCTGGACAAGGCTGACACATATTACCTCGTGACTGATTCCGCGAAGTATCAGTTCAACGCGGTTGGCGATGCTGAGGCGCTCAAGAAAATTATTCTCTCGGCCAAGGTTGTGAATCACTATACTGACAGAGCAACGATCGAAGTGAAGTCGAAATAAAAGGAAAAGGAGCCGCGCGAGACGAGGCTCCTTTTTTTGACGGGCACGCCCGAACAGCCTGGACTACAGAAGGTCAGCGTGGCTGACGTGCTTCAGGATGGCCTGACGGGTTTCAGCGTACGTAGGGTTGTCCTCGTCGATCCCATCGTCCGGCACCTTGCGCCACAGCTCTGCGAGCGTCTGCTTCACGAGCTGGTCGGCGAGCTCCTGGGCGCGCTCGAGCTCTGCGGGATCGGCCCCGGCCTTCAGTTCACCCTCCACGCTGTAGAAGCATTGGAGATGAACGTCTCGGCAGGCCGAGACCACGTACCGCAGATACCGAGCGGTGATGCTGTCGCTCCGTTGGATGTTCTGGAGGAAGTGTTCCTTGAGTCCGTTCAGGACCTCTTCCGGCGTCCCCCTCAAATTCGAGGCCAAGAGGGTGTAGCCCTCACTCGCCATGATTCGCCTGACAGTCAAATAGGGTTCCATGACACAGCCTCCCGTGAATGTGGCCGGGGGATGTTTTATCACAAAAACACAAAACCCCCAAATCTGGGGGTTTCATGGAGGCCGCGGCCGGGGTTGAACCGGCGCATAAGAGTTTTGCAGACTCCCGCGTTAACCACTTCGCCACGCGGCCATGCTGAGCTATTTTACGGCATTCGACTGAAAATGCAAGGCTAACCCGCTCACTTCATCGCTTTGATCAATGCTTTGTCGAAGGTAATCACATCGTGTTCCTTGGAGAGGAGCAGAAGGAAGACGTCGACGAACGAAAGTTTTTTGTGAGTTATCTGTCTGGACAGAGAGCAGGTTGCGGAAAAAGTGTCTTTTCCAGCATAAAGTAGTTCGACATCACCCCCCGTCACTACTTCGAGAAAACGATCGGCAGTAATTTTTCCGGCTCGCTGTGTCAATACATTGCATACCTCAACTGCAATGTATTCTGGCAAGAGGATTGGACGTTTAGCCTTTTGTTCGACACTTTTGGCCTTTGCATGAAGTGAATCGTTCGCATTCAAAAGCGCAACCCAAACATTTGCATCAAAGACCACCATAATTAACTGTACAGAATTTTATCGATGTCTCTGCTCAAGTGCTTATCGCCTTTATAAATGCCTACGAGATCAGCAATTTTGTATGTTTTCGGTTCGACTGCCTCAGGCTCGGCAATACTGAACAGCGGTCTGGCATGACGGACAACGATATATCTCTGGCCACGCTTCACTGCGGCTCCTATTGCCGGCATGTTCTGGTGAAGTTCTCGAACAGTGATAGTTTTAACGTTCATAATTGTTTAACAAGTGTTTAACAATATTCTACCACTCCGATCGTTGTCGTCAAGAAATATGCGGTAGACAGAGCTCGCGGTATAATCATGGAAGATATGCCGAAACAGGAGGAGAAGTTCGGCTGGCGGGGAGTGTGGGGCATGCTGGCCCCATCTTTCCGTGGAACCGGCATGTTTTATGCTGGCGTTTTGTTGTTGATCATCATCGCCGCTGCAGGCCAGGTAGCCGAGCCGTTGATCTACGGAAAAATTATTGACGGCATCGTTTCTGGCATTTCGAATCACACTCTCTCGACGCTCTCAACCGATCTCTTAGTTTTTATTATCGCTTGGGCTGGCGCTACATTGCTCGGCAGCGCGGCGAAGGAATTAAGTCAGTGGCTGAGCTACAAAGCTGGCAATAAAATTTGGGAGCAGTTTTCTGAATCCGCCTTGAAACGTATTTTGAGCTGGGATCCTGAACGTTTTGGTCGAGTATCCCTCGGCTCGCTCGCGAAACGGTTAGACCGCGCGGGCGAGGCCTCTTGGGAGCTTGGCGCTCGTACATTAGTAGACATCGTGCCGACGATTGTCACCTTTGCCGTCTTCTTCATTGTGGGCATGGTGCTTGATTGGCGCATGACGCTGGTCTCACTCGCCACCATTCCGATCCTGTTATTACTAACTATTGTTGCCTATCAATGGGCTGATAAACGGCAGGACGAATTGAACGAGGCCTGGGAAGACGTCTCGCGCAAACTGTACGAGATAGTAGCAAACATCGTGCCAATCAAATCCTTTGTCGCCGAGCGTCGAATGCTCCGCGAGTACACGCATCTGATTGACATCGGCCTGGCCAGACAAACTCGCCTAAACACAGTTTGGACTACGCTCGACTTTTTGAATACAGGGACGAGGTTTCTCGCGCGTCTCTTCACCCTCGGCGCTGGCGTGTATTTCATTTCTCAGGGTTCGCTGACACTTGGCACGCTGATCACCTTTCTTGGCATGATGGCCTTCATTCTGGCGCCGTTTGATTATCTGCTGGCCGACATCCTGCGGAGAACGAGCGAAACAAAGAACGCTTTTGTCAGGCTTGCCGATGACTGGCACGCTGAGATTAAAGTGGCCGAGGTGGAGAAGCCCAAACATTTGCGCGAACTAAAGGGCGAGTTAGTTTTTGAGAAGATTTCTTACCGCTACAAGGGCTCGCAAAATGACGTTCTCTCAAATATTACGCTTCACGTTCCTGCCGGCACGTCTCTAGCGATCGTCGGTCCGTCCGGCGGAGGCAAGAGCACGCTGGTTCGTTTGATCAATCGTTTTCTCGACCCAACCGCTGGCTCGCTTTTTCTTGATGGCATCAACGTGAAGGAGGCTGATATCGAGGAATTACGCCGATCAGTCGGCGTGGTGCATCAAGATACCGTCATGTTCAACGAAAGTATTCTCGAAAATATTAAATTCGCCAAACCTTCCGCCACCAAAGACGAAATTATCTCGGCTGCCAAAAAAGCGCAGGCGCACGAATTCATTGTCAGAATGAAGGACGATTATGAAACCCTTGTTGGCGAACGCGGAGCCAAGCTGTCCGGCGGTGAGCGCCAGCGTTTAGCGCTTGCTCGCGTCTTCCTGGCCGACCCGCCAATCCTAATCCTTGACGAATCTACAAGCGCCCTTGATTCAGAAACTGAGGCTCGCCTGCAGGTTGCTCTTCGTTCCGCCATGAAGGGCCGGACCACGATCATCATCGCCCACAGACTTTCGACTGTTTATATGGCCGAGCAAATCGCCGTCATTGAGCAAGGCAAACTCGTCGAACTCGGCACGCATGATGAACTCCTCGCGGAAGGAGGGTTGTACGAGAAATTGTGGCGGTTACAGAGCGGGGGATACTTGCCGGGGTAACTATCGGCTAGACTTTTTATTAGTTTTATTGTACGATCACCCGTCCGAAATCTGCAGACCGGAGGGGAAATGGACAAGAAAAAGGGACGCGAGGACCGGAGTGACTATCGCGGGTGGGTCATGGTACTGACGATTGTGCTTGGGCTCCTTGGGGTGCTGGTGCTTCCGAGTATCCCCACCGGTTCGGCCCTGGACATGAAGGCCATCCACATGGAGACGGGCAAGCCGTCAATTGCACCCGCAACACCCGGGTTCGTTCTCACCGTCGGGGCCATGAGCGACTCTCTGCGCGTCTCCGAAGAGAAACGGTACAGGGCGTTTGTGTTCCAGACGCTAATGCCACTCGCAACGGAAATCGCGGAAAGCTACCCGATCGAGGGGCTCCGCGATGAGTTCCGCCCAGTCTTCGAACAGACGCTTGTGACGGAGGTCATGAGCGGGGCCATGAATCCGAATGTCTTCGCTCAGTGCGTGGGCCCCGGAAACGGCTATGGCCAAATCGAGATCTTCCTGCCAAAGGCGGAGCTCGAATACAGCCGGCTGGACAGGGAAACATTTAAGGACATGTTCTTGACGGTTTTCCTGCACGAACACCGGCACTTCGTGACCTCTGGTTGTAGGCAGGACGCGCCGTTTAAGGAGGCGTTCATCAACGAGTCCGAAACGTGGTGGTGGATGTGCGAACACCTCCTTGTGCCGATGCGGGCCAACGGTCGCCTGGCCGGTTTGCGGTCGCCACATACGTTCCTGACCGCGCTCGTTGCTTACGACGCGTCTCATGGGGACATCACTTCTCCGAAGTGGACCGCCTTTGCAGACGAGCATCTGCAGGTTCACTAGCTCGGGGCGGAATCGAAAAGGAGTCGCGAACGCCGCGGCTCCTTCTTTGTATTTTTGACCCCCACAAGTACGAATGATAGGATAAGGACATATGGTTTCACTTGCAGTAAAATTGCAGCAGAAGGAAGCGAAGACTTTACATTTGGAGATTGACCGTCCGCGGTTTGAGCGGTTGGCAGGCATTTTTGGATTTTTTGGCCAAGGATTTTTGCGGAGTATTGATCGGGCAGAGGATGATATTCGTGCTGGTCGAATTACTAAGTTGAGTTCTTTGAAGGATTTACGAAAAAGTTAGCGCTTCCAGAGGTTTTCTTGACCGATGAATTCACTCGCCGTTATAGCGAATTGCCTTTAAGCATTCAAAAGAAAGCAGAACTTCGAGAAGAGATTTTTCGACAGAATCCGTTTCACCCCTCTCTCCACACCGAAAAGTTGAATCCGCGGAAAAAGGAGATTTGGAGTTTTAGAATAGACTATAGCTATCGCATTCTTTTTCGTTTCGCCGAAAACAATGCAATTTATTTTCTCTCTGTCGGTCCGCACAGCTGGATTTACCGTTACATGAACAGAATATAAAAGACCATCGAGACGTTTCGATGGTCTTTTTCTGATAGCTTATACGGTTTGTATGATTTACCCCTCGACCAAAATGCGTACAATATTCGCCAGATCCATGCTGGCCAAGTTCTTCGGCACCGTTTCGCTGATGTGTTTGAGAACGTCAGTGTGCATGTGCGTAGCGAAGTGAGATTTGTTTACTTCAGGGACGCAGGCAATGATGGTGGCGTAACCGTCGTGATCGACGAGCTCAAGCAGGCGTTTTGAAAGCGCGCTATACAGTTCCTTGAGACGGTGAAGTTTCATCTGATCAAGATCCGTGTACATTTCTGTCACGCGGTCAGTTTCGGCCGTTTCAGGGGTTTCAATGACCTCGAGTTCATCAACTTCACGGCCTTCGGCTACGAACAGCCGAGCCTTTTCATTATTGGTAACCGCGATCAGGGTCTTTTTCTCAAACGGACTGTAATGGTCTGAGATGTGCATATTGGTTAAAGCTTAACACGGAAAGGCTATAGGTGGTAGGTGGGGTATACTTTTAGGCATGTCCATCCTGCATCGCCTCACAAAAGTCCGGGCGCCTGAATTTCCGAAAGGAATGACGTGGCTGAACTCAAAATCGCTCAAACTCGCTGACCTGAAGGGGAAAGTGGTGCTGATTGATTTTTGGACGTTTTCTTGCGTGAACTGCCAACGCACGCTACCGCATGTCACGAGGTGGCATAGAACCTATAAGGATCTCGGCCTGGTTATCATTGGCGTTCACTCGCCGGAGTTTGCGTTTGAGAAAGATGAGGATAACGTGAAGATAGCGGTGACTGAGGCGGGGATCGAGTACCCGGTAGTGCTCGACCCTGACTTTGCCATTTGGAAGCTGTACGCGAATAAGTACTGGCCCCAAAAATACCTCGTGAACAGATCGGGCTACATTGTTTACGACCATGCGGGCGAGGGTGACTACGCGCAGACGGAGATGGAGATTCAAAAGGCGCTGAGCGAGCTTGGTCCCGTAGACTTGCCGGCCATTGGCCCGGATGATTCCGTGGGCGGAAGCGTTTGCTATAGGACTACGCCTGAAACGTATCTTGGCTATCTCCGCGGACGGATTGGCAACATGGCCGAAATTTTGCCGGACGTTGAAGAGGCGTTTACGGATAAGGGCGAGCACCATGACGACGTTCCGTATCTTCATGGCCATTTCAAGGTGGGTGCAGAGTATGTCGAGCATTCCCGAGCGCTCCCCTCGGCCAACGAATATCTATCGCTCAAGTACAGCGCCTTCTCTGTGAATCTCGTGATGGGCACTTCAGACAGTAAGACTGCCGTGCTCGAAATCGAGCTGGACGGCAAACCGCTTCCCAAGGATATGGCCGGCGCGGATGTTCGAGTGATGAAAGACGGCCGAGCTGAAATAATTATCAAAGACGCACGCATGTATCAGTTGGTGAGCGCGAAGGTGTATCACCGCGGGACGCTGAAATTGAAAACCGGGAGCGGAAATTTGCGGATGTATGCGTTTACGTTTGGCGGGTGTGTCGAGTGACCCATTGATCGAGCGTTCATCCTGATGAGCCCCGGAGGGCGACCGGGGGGGGGTGGTCGCCGCCTTCCCAGGCGGTTCATCTTTTGCTAATCTTGTATCTCTCTATGTACCTCGACTACGCCTCAGCCACCCCCGTTCGCAAGGAAGCGCTCAAAGTCATGCTTCCGTACTTTTCGAAATCATTCGGGAATCCGTCGAGCATTCACAAGATGGGAATTGAGGCCAAGTGGGCGATTGAAGACGCTCGCCGTCACGTGGCCGAACTGGTTGGTGCGCGACCGGACTCGGTCGTCTTCACGAGCGGAGCGACTGAGTCCATCAACCTCGCGCTTTTTGGCGCGCTGAAAGCGCATCGAGGGACTGGCCGTCACGTCGTCGTCTCTGCCGTTGAGCACAAGGCCACGCTCGAGGCGCTCAAGAACGAGGGCTTTGAGGTGTCGATTGTGCCCGTTGATCGTGGCGGGCTCGTCAAGGTTGAAGATGTTATGGCCGTTGTCCGGCCAGACACGGTTGTAGTTTCAATCATGGCCGTCAACAATGAGGTTGGCACGGTCAATCCGATCAATGAGATTGGCCGAGAAATTTTGCGCTTGAAGAAACCAAGGCCCGGCCTTCCTCCGCCCAAGACCCCGCTTTTTCACGTTGACGCCGCGCAAGCTGTGCAATATCTCGATCTTTTTGTCGAGCGCAACCACATTGATCTCTTGAGTTTCGGTTCTGCAAAGATTGGTGGTCCCAAGGGCGTTGGCGCACTCGTCATATCGCCGAACGCCAGGATCGAGCCCATGCTATTCGGGGGCAATCAGGAGCATGGACTCCGAGCTGGCACGGAAAACGTTCCCGGCATTGTGGGCTTTGGCAAGGCGTCCGAGTTGGTACTCGCCGAACGTGAGAAGGAGGCAAAAAGACTCGGCGGTCTGCGCAGAATGTTCATTCGCGAACTTCATCGAGAAATTCCTGGTGCTATCGTCAATGGTGATCCAAAACTCGTCGCTCCCCATATCGTTAACGTGCAAATCCCCGGTAAAGATTCCGAAGAAATTGTTCTCAGGCTCGACGCCAAGGACATTTTCATCTCCTCGGCCAGCGCCTGCACGAATCCGAGCGCTCGCAGTCATGTCCTTCGAGCAATGGGCTACTCTGAGGACGAAATCAGGTCGAGTGTTAGAATATCCTTTGGACATGGGACGAAACGGACAGATGTGTTTGGACTCATTACGGCATTGACCGAAGTATCCCGCTAAACGTATCCTTTCCCCCGTATGAAACTTCGCATCATTGTAGACCCCGATCTTTGCATCGGCGCAGCTAGTTGTGTGACGGTAGCCCCGGATTCATTTGTGATGAACCCGGAAAATAAGGCTGAAGTGCTTGACGCTGGACGCTCGCCTGAAGGGCCGAAGTATGAGAGAACGGTTGAGGTTTCTGAGGCTGAGAAGGAGAACTTAATCGTGGCTGCCCAGTCCTGCCCAACGCTGGCGATCTCCATTTTTGATGAAGTCGGCACACAGTTGTATCCCACGAGCTAGAGATTCATAATGGTTCTCCATCCTGAGCCATGCGAAGGATCCGACTTTCCCTGCGAGACGCCGGGAGGGGCGGACCCTTCGCTCTCGCTCAGGGTGGGATAGGGGGCATTGGCATAGATACATACACATGAAAAACATCATTATCATCGGCGGAGGAATAGCCGGCACCACAGCGGCCGATGAAATTCGGGCGCGCGATAAGGAATGCTCGATTACTATTTTAGATGCAGAAGTGCATCCGTGTTATTCGCGCGTTCTGTTAACGCACTACGTGAAAGGCGTGGTGGGCCGGGAGAAGGTTTTTTTGAAGCAGCCACAGTGGTATTACGATAAGAATATTGAGGTCATGCTGGGCGTGCGCGCAGAGGAAATCAATTTGAAAAATAAGTTTGTACGCACAAGTGAGGGCCGAGAATTGCCGTATGACGAATTGCTCGTCACTACCGGCACGGAAATTGATCTGCTGAATGATGACCGCCGGGGCGTCTCTTATTTGAACACGCTTGATGATGCGGACGCGCTGATTTCGCTCATTGGTGAACTAAAAACTCGCCCAACTGCTGACCGGCGGGCGTTTATTTATGGCGGGGGATTTATTGCCCTTGAGTACGCGAACATTTTTTCCCATCACGGGATTCCATTCGGCATAGCTATGCGGGGCAAGGGTTTTTGGTCGAAGGTTCTGTCTCCGGCTAGCCAGCAGGTGCTCGCTCGTCACGCCGAAAAGAATAATGTGCCAATGTATTTGAATGAACCGTCTATTGAGTTGCTTGGCGATGAAGAGCTGATGGGCGTGCGTTTGGCGTCAGGCAAGGATATTCCCTGCGGGATTCTTGGCGTAGGGATTGGCCACAGGGCAAATGAGAAAGTGGTCATAGATGCCGGTATCCCTACGAATCATGGCATTCTGGCGAACGAATATCTCGAAACAAGCGTGGAACATGTGTATACTGCAGGTGATGCGGCTGAGTTTGACGATACGATCATTGGCCGGCGCATTCGCTACGGCAACTGGACAAACGCCTTGATGCAGGGCCGGACAGTAGCTAAAACTATCTGTGGCGAGCGGACGGCCAGCCGTTTTGTGCCGGCCTTTTCTATCGCCTTTCTGGACATGCAGATTGTGTTCATTGGCGATACGGCGCGGGAATTTGCTGATGAAATTCGGCAGACCGTGGCAGAGACGGACAAGGCATGTGAGCTGTTTTTGCGGGGGGGCAAGCTGGTTGGCGCGGTTCTGATCGGGGACATTGCTTCGAGAGCAATCCTCACCAAGAATATTGGTCAAACCTATGGTGCTTGATACGGACGATATTTATAAAAAGTTTGATCCCGATGATATTGCTTTCGGTGTTGAGAATTTACCCGAGCAAGTAAAAATTGCTTGGCATGACACGCGTGATTTGATTCTGCCAAGAGGATACTCGGAGGTATCAAACATCGTGGTGGCCGGCATGGGCGGTTCCGCGCTTGGCCCGCACATGCTCAAAGCGCTTTTTGCAGATCGACTGGATGTCCCTTTTGAAATTGTTGGCGGGTACACTTTGCCGAAGTATGTGTCTAAAGACACGCTGGTCATTTTGTCGAGTTACTCCGGCACCACTGAGGAGGTGATCGCTTGTGCTGAACAGGCTAAGGATTGTCGAGCGAAAATTGCTGTCGTCGCTGCTGGTGGCGTGCTCGCCGACATGGCATCTAGTGAAGGCTGGCCCGCCTATATTTTCGAACCCGGCGATTTGGCCAAGCAACCGCGCTACGGCACCGGTTTCTCGCTCATTGGCATCCTCGGTATCCTCGAACGCGCCGGCCTCGTCAAGGTCAAGGAAGCCGAGCTTCAAGCCATGATGTCTGCCATGGGCGAGGTGATTGATACGTGCGCCGTGGACGTGCCAACTGCTGAGAATCCTGCCAAAGAAGTAGCGCTCGCTCTTGCTAATCATAACGTCATTATTGTGGGCGCTGAGCATCTGGCCGGGAACGCGCATATCATGGCTAACCAGTTGAACGAATCTGCCAAGCAGTTCGCTACATATCAATTATTGCCCGAGCTGAACCATCACTTTCTAGAAGGCTTAAAATTCCCGTCAGGTCTCGCCGAGAATACGACTGTCGTTCTCCTTGAATCCGATCACTATCACGAGCGCACGCAGAAGCGTTGTAAAATCACTGCCGATATTTTTGAGAAAAAGGGCATCTCTGTCATTGACTATGGTTGCCGTGGCGCTTCAAAAATGGATGAAGTGGGCGAGGTTCTCCAATTCGGCAGTTACCTTGGCCTCTACCTGGCACTCCTGAATGGTGTGGTAACGACTGACACGGCTACAGTGTTCGAGTTTAAGAAACGGATGGATGAATAGCGAAGGATCCATTTCTTAGACCCTGACGTAAGGAAGGGTCTACAGGCGGCGCATTGGAAATCAATAGCAAAATCCCCCCATTTGGGAGGATTTTTCTATACCATGTCTTGCATCTTCGCCATCATCATGGCATCCATGGAGGCCAGGTCAGCGCCAGCCATTTTGTCAGCATGTTTGGCCAGAGCGTGCTCCGTCAGCATGGTTTTCACGTCCTCTGCCGTGCTTCCTCTAGTTACGAACTCGCAATCCACTACGCCCATGTCTTTGCACGAAAGGGTTTTCATATAAGGAAATCGTACCACATAAGGAAAACCCCCGGGGCTAAGTGCCGGCGGGGGTCTTTGGATCCAGAATCCGCGGGTGCGGGTTTGGAATTACGGGGTCCAGCTGAAGACGGCCATGAGATTCGGGCGTTTGGCTTCCGGATCATAGAGCGGGGCCGTCCAGAGCTCGAAGTGCTGTCCTGCGAATCCCAGCCGAACGCCAAGGCCGTTGTAGCGTTTGGCTATGACGCCGAACTTGAAACAGCCAACGCGTTCCGTGATGTCCACGCGGTACCACGGGCCGGTTCCGCCATCCTCCAGGATGACAAAGCCTTTGAACCCTTTTTTCGCGTAGAGCACCTTTGCAGCCACCCGCCAGAGTGACGGACTTGATTCGATTCCCGCGGACACGCTGAGCGCCAGCTGGTCGTTCGGCTTCCAGACGGGGCCGAGGTAGGCCAGCGAGTATCCGGCGCTGACGGCTGAGAACGCGCTGACAGACCAGTGATCCGCCAGCTTGGAGTCCGTGAAGACTATCAGGCTGGGCGTTACGCCGTCTGTGTTGATCCGGTTTTCCGTGGCGATGAAGACGAACTTGTCGCCCGCGAATGCCGACACAACTAAGAAAACGATGAGCATGATTTCCTCCGGCCCTGACCTTAGCGAAAAAGTTACTTCTGGTCAATTTCCAGAATCATCGGCAAGTGGTCAGAAACCGGCTCGTCTGGTACCTCGAACGATTGAACGTGAACACCCGGTGAGACAAAAGTGTAGTCCGCAAATTCTTGAAAGCCGTATTTTCCGTGTTCGTGTTGCGGATGGAGTTTTCGCATGTGGGAACCGCGAGTTGTTTTGATGTTGTACTCGACGACGAGGTTTCTGTAGCCGGCTCGCTCGAACATTTTGATACTCTCGGTCTCTGGAAAAAGATTGAAATCGCCCATGACGACTGATTCGCCAGGAAGTTTTGACATCATGTCGAGGATTTTCTGCGACTGCGCTATGCGCTTTGGCGTGTCGAGCTTGTTGGCTGGTTCCGAAACGCCATGAATGTTGCAGATGTTGAGCATTGAGCTGCCCAGTTTAAGCCGAATATAGAGAGCATTCGCGCCCAGAGTCTCGTAATCATGGCCAACGAGCGAATTGAAGCCGTTCGCAATGAAGAAATTTCCGCTTCCGGCGATCGGAAGCTCATTTTTCACAAAAATTGCCAGTCCCTCATCCGAACTACCAAGGTCATTCTGGTCAAAACCAAACTTTTCTTGAGTGACTGAAAACAACTCCTGAAAATTCGGCAGTCTGGATCTCAATTCACTCAGCAAATTCAGCCGTTCGCCCTGCTCAGGCTGTGGAAACTCGCCATGCGCATTATTCATGACTTCTTGGAAGCAGAACACGTCCGTATCCGGCGCCATCCGCTCGACAAATTCCATGAGTGGCTCAAAAACGTGACCGCCGTAAGTGTTGAGAGAGATGATTTTCATATTTTTACGTGCTAAGAATATATGTTCCGATGAGCATGACAACAATTGCAATCAGTTTTTGGGCGATGTGCTTTTTTGTGAGGCTTTCTTTGGCAATATGGGGGAAGAAGATGGTGAGAAGCGCACCGTAGAGGAAAATGAAGAACGGCTGGAAGCCATTGAGCGTGGAAAGGACTGCGAGCGGGAGGGTAAGTGACAGGAAGGCGAAGTTCAGCCCGCCAAGGATGGTGATGATTTCATTGAAGACATTGAGTCCCAAGATTGGCACGTTATTAGTTTTGATTACGGCCAGGAATTCACGGCGATATCTCGGCACACAAGTGAAGAACGTGATGCCCATGAGGCCATCGCCCACATACGTCCAAAAGATAGCCGTCCAATACTCTGTGCCAAGCGCGCCCATTTTGAGTATGAGCCAGCCAAGGGAGATGAGGAATGATGACACAAGCATGAGGCCGAGGATCTTCTTGTTGAGCTTTGGCAACCGTCCGCCAAGCTCGAATGACAAGCCCACAGCCGCCAAAAGGATAATAATCGAGCCGAGAATCTGCCGGCCACTCAGCACCTCGTGTAAAAATACCGCGCCGAGGATGAAGCTGAAAATGGGAATCGTTTGATAAAGCGGAGCTACGTAGGACGTCTCGCCTTCCTGCATGGCGTAGAGATAGAGGAGAACGGAGACAATCCAGGTAATGCCCGCCAGCGTCATGAAGAGTGCTTGGGAGATGGAAACGGCGAGCACTTCTGGCCGAAAAAGATAGATAACGGGCAGAAAAAACACCATGATGACGGAGGAAAAGATGATGAGCGCTCCCGTTCCTCCGCCCTTGAAATACTTGCTAACTAGGTATTTATCAATGTGGTTGCTCATGCTCCAGAGGGCGGGGGAGATGAGGGCCAGAAGAAAGACGTGCATATGGCGCCAATCATAACAACCTTGCCAACACTTGCCAAAAACGCTACCCTGCTTCTGTTTTCGACCAAAGGGAGAGGTGGCAGAGTGGTCGAATGCGCATGACTCGAAATCATGTATACCTGAAAGGGTATCGAGGGTTCGACTCCCTCCCTCTCCGCCATGTGAAACCGACCTGAAGGGGTCGGTTTTGCTTTTTGCATGCTATACTTTTTTCGTCATTTGTTCTTTAAAATTAAATAATTATCTATGTTATGTCGCCCTTAGCGAAGCTTGATAAGGAAAAGGGGGAGTTCCGATGTGGCGAGTGTGGAAAGCTCCTTGTAAAAATCGGGCCAGCCCCCGATTCATATGAGGTGAAGTGTGGCCGGTGTGGGGAGAAAAATACGATTCTTGGGCGGCTCATTGAGCATACGATTGTAACCGATACAAAGGGCAAGATTCTTTATGCGAATAGCGTAGTAGAAAAAGCGACGGGCTACTTGATATCCGAGGTGATCGGCCAGACGCCCTCACTTTGGGGAGGGAAGACAGGCGAGGAAAATTACACAAGACTTCTTGCCTCAGTTGAGCAGAATAAACAGCCGATAATGACCACGGTTACGAATACGCGAAAGGACGGGGTGGTTTATCAAGCGGCAATAACGGTATCTCCTGTGCTCGACTCAAAAAATGAGATACAATTCATCGTGTTCATGGAGAGATGTATTGATCGGGAGACCAGGAATTTATAATATTGCGCGCCACAGAGCGCCGTGCAATGAGTGAGAGGATCTCGAATCCCGATACGCGGATTCGTTTTTTTATATAACTTTAGAGAGCCTTTGAGCACCGGTACCGATCGTTTGATCAGGTGCTATGCACAAATTTTACGGCAGTTTCACACAGCCTCTTTTCGCTAAACTTATCATAGTATTTTTCTTTTTCGTATTTTCATTTTCTTCAATAGGTATTGCCCAGGCAACGGTTTATTTGCCGGGCGAAACGCTTGCTCCGGATTGTGCGCCGGGTGCTTCAAGTTGCGGTGTACTTCCTATCGGCGACGCGCATACGGGTTCCGGTGCACCTTCGCTTGTAAGCCCGAATACCGGCGCGCTCTACTTTGATACAGCGGGCGGTATTTTGTATTCGTACAACGGTACTTCATGGGTGAGCGTGGGAAGTGGAACGACAATAACCAGCTTGAATGGTCAGACGGGTGCCTCACAAACATTTGCAACGGGTACGTCAGGAGCTGACGTAAACTTCGTTTCTGCCGGAGATATCCACACGCTGAATATTCCAAGTGCCTCCGTGTTGAACCGCGGGCTTGTCACTATTGGCGCGCAAACATTTGGCGGGGTGAAGACCTTTGCAGACGGACTCGTAATGAACGGAAACGTTGTTGCTCCAAGCGGAACAAACTACACAACAACCGGCACGCAAAATGACGTGGATCTTGGTACGGGCTCATTCTTCCGTTATACGGGCGCAGGAGTTGCGACCTTTACGGGTTTTGCGGGAGGAGCTGATGGTCGAATGGTCCGTGTCACAAACGCATCTTCATCAAATCTCACCATTCAGCATCAAAATACGGGATCTGTAGCTGCGAACAGAATTATCATCGAAACTGGGCTGGACGCGATCATCACGCCAAACTCTACGTTTGACATGCAGTATGACGCGAGTACTGCCCGTTGGCGTATTGCGGTGTTGCCAACCACCTCATCTCAAAGTTTTGCACAGGGCGGTAACGCTTTTGGTGGAGTAGCCACTATTGGAACCACGGATGCTAACGCTCTCAACATCATCAGCGGTGGGACAACACGTTTTACACTTGCTGCCGGTGCCTCAACGCTCACGGGGTCTGGTTCCACATCACTCATTTCCACCGGCGCGCTCGCTCTTTCGTCGGGGACGGCCTCGACCATTGGCATCACCACTGGCACAACGGGAGTGTTGACACTCGACTCCGGCACAACGGGTGCGGTAAACCTTGGGAACGGATCAAACTCGAAAATTATCACTATTGGCAACACTACCGGTACGACGGCCTTAAACTTGAACAGCGGTTCCGGAGGCATTTCGCTAGTCGGAAACACAACCGTTACGGGAAGTCATACGTTTGCGACGGGTACGGGATTGACCACCATCAATTCAACCCAAATGACACTTGCCGGGAATGGGATGGTGATAGATATGACCGGCACAGGGACGCTTGGCCTCAACACTACAACGGATAGACCAATCACAACGGGTACGGGACTGACCACTTTGTCCGGTGATACGGACGTGGGCGGTCACATGATTGTGGCGGGGAACTTTGCCACAACCAGGGGCGCAGATTATTCAACAACCGGTGTCCAGAATAACGTTAATCTTGGCGCGGGATCATTTATCCGTTTTACTGCCGCAGGGGACGCAACATTCACAGGTATCCTTCCAGGAGTTGATGGTCAAGATCTCACGCTCATGAACGTGGCAGGAGCGGGTACACTGACGTTGGCAAATAACAGCTCATCATCAGTTGTGGCGAATAGGATTATTACCGGTACCGGTGGAGATCTCAGCATTGCTCCGGATACAGCCGTGCTTCTTCAATATGAGCTAACCCCTTTAGGCGAATCCGAGTGGCATGTTATTTCTCCGCCTTCAAGCGTGGCCGCTATCGCAACTGCCGCTTTTCTTCAAAATGGAAATTCTTTTGCGGGAACGGCAACTTTAGGAACGAATGACTTCTTTGGCTTAAATTTTGAAACGAATAACGTGACAGCATTGGCGCTTGATACTTCCGGGAACGGTACGCTGACGGGTGATCTGACGGTGACGGGCGGAGACATTTCTACTCCGGCGGCAACAGCTTTGAACGTGAAGACCGGGACAACTGGTGCCCTGACGCTTGATTCGGGAACAACGGGTGCTATTAACATAGGCACTGGTGCCAATGAGAAAGTAATCACCATCGGGAACACAACCGGGGCTTCAGCCATTCATCTGGATGCTGGAACCGGCGGGCTTCATATCAATGCAAATACGACATTCACAGATGGTAATGCCTTTAGTTCCGGCTCAGGGGTATTTTCTATCTTGGGTAACTTTGTCACCCCGAAGGGGACAGACTATGCTTTAACTGGTACCCAGAATAACGTCGCTCTCGGTACGGGGATGTTGTTCCGTTTCACCGGAGTTGCCCCGGCGACTATTACTGGTATTGCCAATGGTGCGGACGGCAGGCAAATCAGGATAACGAACGCCTCATCCTCAAATATATCCATCACCAATGAGGATTCCGGATCGTTAGTGGCGAATAGAGTCCTCACCGCGAATGGAACAACCGCTACGTTAAAACCGAACGGCTCTGTTGGTTTGTTGTATGACTCAGGATCACTACGCTGGCGCGTATTTAGCCTCCCCGTTGAGGATGTTGCCGTGGTGGCAGGCGGGAATACTTTGGGCGCGGTGTTGAACATAGGTACAGTGGACTCTTATGCGCTCAATCTTAAGACAAATAACGTTACTGCTTTAGCAATTGATACTTCAAGTAATGCAAACTTTACGGGAGATATCACGGTGACGGGAGGTGATATTGCTACACCAGCTACATCGGCATTAAATATTACGACTGGTACCACAGGCATTCTCACTCTGGACTCTGGCAGTACCGGGGCCGTGAATCTTGGTACTGGGGCGAGTGCAAAAACAGTGACAGTTGGCAACACCACAACCACATCGACGTTGAACCTCCAGTCGGGAACCGGAAATATTAACTTACAAGTTGCGGGTACAAGCGCAATTGGCAACGTACAAATTGGCGCGGGCACGGGATCTGCCACGCCGGATCTTTTGGTGCTCGACATAAAAAATAATGATGGAACAGATCCTGCTGGCGGAATAAACGGTGCAAGCTACTACAATACAACGAGTAACAAGTTTCGTTGTTATGAAGGCGGGGGATGGAAGGATTGTGACACCACCGGCGGGACGACTACGTTGCAGTCCGCATATAACTCCGGCCAAACGATCACGACATCATCCGCGCATGACCTTGCGCTTACGCTCACGAGCGGAAATTTCACCGCGTCCGGTGCCGGTGCAGTCACATTAACGCCAACAGGTGCGTCAAGCTTTACGTCCGGTGGTGCGCTGACTTTGACTGGTGGTGCCGCCTCAACATGGGGAACTACAACCGGCAACCTTAACGTGCAGGTTGCGGGCACGGGGACAACGGGGAACGTACAAATCGGCGCAGGCGGGGCGGGATCGGCCACGCCCGACTTCTTTGTTGTTGACACAAAGTCTGCGGTAAGCGGTTCGGGAGATCCGTTAGGCGGGACACCGGGCGCGAGTTATTACAATATTGCCAGCGATAAGTTCCGTTGTTATGAAGGTGCCGGGTGGAAAGATTGTGACACGGGTGGCGGAGTTGGCGCGCAAACGTTGAACGGCCAGGGCGGAGCATCACAAACGCTTGTTGTGGGCACAACCGGTACAGATTTCAACATTGTTTCTGCTCTCGATGTTCATACGTTCAATTTGCCTGACGCCTCTACCACCGCTCGCGGTCTGCTGACCACGGGCGTCCAAACGCTTGGCGGGGCAAAGACTTTCAATGACGATCTGTTGGTGAACGGCTTGACCACCCTTGGCAATGCTACCGGTGACACCGTGACGGTAAATGGCTCAACCTTCACTTTTGCTGGCAATAGCACTGTTCTAGACATGACGGGAACCGGCGTGCTGAGTTTGAACACAGTGACAAATCGGCCAATTACCACCGGTACCGGACTCTTTACGGCAAGCGGCGCGGCAACAGTTGCGGGTACATTTTCTAACTCCGGAAATTACGTAACACCTAAGGGCACGGATTACACCACCACGGGATCACAAAACAATGTCAATCTCGGAACCGGCTCATTGATCCGCTATACCGGTATTTCCCAAGCAACATTTACCGGCTTGGCCGGTGGTACTGATGGTCGATTTATCCGTATTATTAATGCTTCATCGTCAGACCTCATCTTTACGAATCAGGACATTTCTTCGACAGACACAAATCGCATCATTACCACTACGGGTGGTGCTCTGACGATTGGTTCAGACGTTTCTATCAGTATGCAGTACGACTCCGGTGTTAGTCGTTGGCGAGTAATCATTCTACCGGTTACATCTGGTACTCTAGCTGACATCGCATTCATTCAGAATGGTAACGCCTTCGGTTCTGCGGCAAATCTTGGCACTACAGATGCTTTTGCGCTCAATCTGAAGACAAACGGGGCGAATGCCTTAGTTCTTGATACCTCCGGCAATGGAGATCTGACCGGCGACTTTACCGTGACTGGTGGCGATGTCGTCACTCCGTCCGGTACGTCGCTTAACGTAACCGCTGGCACTACCGGCGTCTTGACGCTTGACTCCGGTTCTACGGGAGCAATCAATCTCGGTACCGGGGCAAATGCCAAAACAATCACGATCGGTAATACATCCGGTGCAACGGAGGTACATGTACTTTCCGGCTCGGGTAACTTTGATCTGACCGCGCCCAGTGCAACGTTCAAAACCGCCACAACCACAGACGACAAACTTGCGCTCGTTCCTCATACCGGCGCAGCTTCCTCTTTCACGGGATCAATTACTTCCGCAGATTTGACGGTGAGTGGAAAGACGTGGACTTTCCCAAACCTGACAGGCAACGTTCTGCTTGATACTTCAACTTGTCTTTCAACGGGCTCGATAACGTGTAATGCGGGAAACAATACCGGAGCAGCACTTTCGATTGGTACTTTAGACGCGAATGCGTTGGATCTTATGACTGGTGGCACTACCCGTTTCGCTGTTGCCGCTGCTTCTTCCACGCTCACCGGTACAGGTTCGACAACGCTTGCTTCCACCGGCGCGCTCGCTCTGTCATCTGCTGCGGCCTCGACCATAGGTATCACCACAGGCACAACGGGTATCCTTACGCTTGATTCCGGAACAACGGGCGCAGTAAACCTTGGTACGGGTGCAAGTTCGAAAACAATCACCATTGGCAACACAACAGGTACGACTACGCTGAATCTGAACAGCGGGTCAGGCGGGGTTGTGATGGGTGGCAACGCTTCAGTTTCTGGCACTAATACTTTTACAACCGGTACCGGCACAACCACCATCAATTCAACCGCCATCACGCTTGCCGGCGCAAGTGCGGTTATTGATTTGTCGAGTGGAACTCTTGGGATCAATACCGCAACAAATCAGGCGGTCACCTTTGGTTCCGGGTTGGTTACTATGAATGGAGGCCTTACGGTTACGGGAGCAATTTCCGCTTCTGACGGTTTTTCTACGCCAAAGGGTACGGACTACTCCACTACAGGCATTACCAATGACGTTAATTTTGGAAATGGTTCACTATTCCGTTATACCGGAGTGGGTTCGGCAACAATCACCGGTTTTGCCGGTGGTTCTGATGGCAAATACGTCCGCTTCATGAATGCTTCCACATTCGGCCTCACTATTGATAATGAGTCTGTCAGTTCCATTGCGGCCAATAGAGTCATTACCGGAACGGGTAGCGCTCTTACTA
Organism: Patescibacteria group bacterium; assembly: GCA_041660165.1. Lineage (GTDB taxonomy): Bacteria > Patescibacteriota > Patescibacteriia > UBA9934 > UBA9934 > JAGORL01. The sequence continues at coordinate 77,277 of JBAZWW010000003.1, forward strand.
TTCCGGCGGATGGAACTTTTTGTGCGCAATACGACATCACCGCTACACGGTGGCGTTTAGGATGTACCCCAGCGAACGCGAGTACAATTAGTTCTTTTGGATTCATTCAGGGAGGAAATGCTTTTGCCGCCACCGCTACTCTTGGTACAACGGATGCGAACGCTTTGAACCTTCTGACGGGTGGTGCAACAAGGTTTGCGGTTGCTGCTGGCACACCTACGCTCACGGGTACAGGCTCGACCATTCATACGTCAACAGGGACAATGACACTTTCCTCTGCGGCCGGTTCAAATCTGACCGTTGATTCCGGAACAACAGGATCGGTTTTCCTGGGAACAGGCATAGCAGCAAAGACGATTACTATCGGAAATGGAGCGGATGACACGTTCTCGCTTAACTCCTCGGCTCTTGTTGTCTCAACGGCTGGAGCATTGACGGGTGTGGCTTCGCTTGACACCGTCGCAACATCAGCAACCGCCTTTACCTTCGCCGGTGCCGGAGCTATTTCTTCAACAACATCATCTGCCATGACGATCGATTCCGGTTCAACGGGTGACGTGAACCTTGGTACTGGCGGTACGGCAAAAACGGTGAATGTAGGTAACGTAACGGGAGGTACGACATTGAACTTGAAATCAGGGACAGGCGGTATTTTGATGACGGTTGACAGCACTGCGTCAAGCGGCCAGGTACGTATTGGCAACAGCGCAACCGCCACGCCGGATTTATTAGTACTCGATAACGGAACGGCAGACCCAACCGGAGTGAATGGTGGGATGTATTACTCGACGGCCACAAACAAGTTCCGTTGTTATGAAAATGGCGCGTGGGCAAATTGCATAGGCGGTGGAACGAGCTCGACATCAAAATTCGTTGTGAAGGGTGCAGATGAAAATGTTCCAACAGGGAACACGCTCCAAACTGATGATGCACTGACGTTTGCGGTGGGAGCAAGCGAAACATGGGTGTTCCAATTCAATCTCATGGTTGATAACTTGAGTAGCACGGCACCTGATTGGCAAGCAGCAATTTTGGGCGCATCGGGTTGGACCTGTAACTTCATCATGCACGGCGAGGAACCAGGCAGCTCTGCCTTCCCACAGTCAGCGGGAACCGATTGTGACAACGTGCCTACCGCGGTAGCAGACGGCACAATTGCTTCCAACGGTGGAATTCCATTTGAGGTAGTGTTGCAGGGAAGTATTACAACAACGAGCAGTGGATCAGTTACGCTGGAATGGGCTCCAAACACCAGCGGAAGCCTAACGGTGAAAGCGGGAAGCTTTGTTATCGCGCAGAAAGTTGGCGGTGCTGACTTGGCTGAAGTGTATTACACGAGGGATTCTGGAATGAGACCCGGAGATGTGGTGAGCATTGATGGATCTATAGCGTCAGGGGTTAAGAAATCAACCGTTGCGCGTGATCCTAAGGTGATTGGCATTATTTCAACAAAACCGGGGTTGATCCTTGGCGACGCAGAAGTGAACACGGAAGATTTCCCGGTTTTTGTAGCCCTGTCCGGAAGAGTGCCGGTGAGGGTAGTTACAGAAAATGGTTCGATTGGAGTTGGCGATTACCTCACACCCGCTTCAGAACCGGGCACGGCCATGAAATCCGATGGGACAGGCCCTGTTATTGGACAGGCCATGTCTGCGTATGACGGCGAGGGGATTGGCACGGTTCTTGCCTTCGTTAAGAGTTTTGACTTGGGAGATGAGAGGCTGGTGCTTCTAGGAGACATCTCGCCAAAGCCGAAGGCCGACGGATCAGACAATGGTCTTTCCACGTTCGTTGCCATGCTTCAGGCTGAGACGGCGCATGACCCTGTGATAATCATTGGCGAGAAGATTGCAGGCGGAAAGGACTTCCTTACAGACTTTGTCTCCGCTCGCGTTACAGCAATCCGCGGATACTTTGATGAAGTGTTCGCAAAGAAAGTGCACACGGAACAGCTTTGTGTGAAGAAGGCGGATGGTACGGAGGCGTGTTTTGACGGAGACCAATTGCAACAGGCAATCAATGGGGAAGGGCCTCTAGCGAATTTCTCGGCGCCATCGAATAGCCCGGCACCTGCTCCGGCACCGGAGACCTTGACGTCGATGACCGATGTGATTGCGCCGACAGAAACAGCAACGCCGGAAATCATAGCCCTTCCTGCTGACGTGTCTTCTGACACGGTACCAAATGAAGCAACGACAGATACTTCGGCTCCTGTAGTGGAGACGGTTCCAATTGTGGACGCCCCGGTTTCCGCCGAGGAACCGGTGAGCGAGCCTGTTGTCATTGAAGCGCCTGCGGGTGTTCCTGACATTGTGCCAGCGCCCTTGGACGTAGCCCCTGTGAGTGAGCCGGCACCAGCGCCAGAATCTGCACCAGAATCGGCTCCTGCTCCTGACCCAGCTCCTTAAATCTAATTATTTCTATGAACATCTCAAGAAGCCCTCTTCGCGTGATCCCCGCTATCGTCTCAAAAATCTTTCACGCCCTGAGTATTGAGCGCGCATTGCTCGGTCTGCTCATTGTCATGGCTGTTGCCGGCACGGGGAGTTCTGTTTATTTCTATAAGCGCTACACCGCGCTCAAGGCAAACCCGAATGCAGAGGCGCAGAAAGAAAGCGCGGCTTTGCTTGAGGCGCTTGGCAAGCATATTGAGTTGCCAAAAGATGAGACGCCTTCGGTTGTGACTATTGTTGATAAAACAAAACTGGCTGATCAAGCATTTTTCAAAAATGCGGAGAATGGAGATGTGTTATTTGCCTACGTGACAACTAAAGAAGCTATTCTCTATCGGCCATCCACGAACAAAATCATCCAAGTGGCCTCTATTAACGTGAGCGCTGATGCGGCCACGCAGACCGCGCCTGCCGAGTTGTCGGTGGCCTATTACAACGGAACAACAACGGCTGGGCTTACGACCGCCACTGAAAAACTCGTTAAGGACGCCTTCAGTTCATACAAAACAGCGTCAGTCACAGTGGCAGCAAAAACAAATTACACACAAACCATTGTGGTAGATGTTTCAGGCAAACACGCTGAAGAAGCCGCGAAGGTCGCGGAAGTTGTCCATGGCATCGTTGCCGGATTGCCTGATGGGGAGGCCGTGCCAAACGCGGATTTGCTGATTATTTCAGGTAAGTAAATTGTATGCGGAAGAGACTCGCCATACTTTTCTTGCTTGGCGTGTGTTTTCCGTTTCAGGCCCTTGCTTTCACCGGAAGCGTTTTGGCAGATCACGAATACGCTTGGAGCAATAATGTTGGCTACATCAGTTTCCGCAACGTGGTTATTACGGACAGCTCACTAAGCGGGTATGCCTGGTCCGCGAATAAGGGTTTTATTACGTTCAATCCCGCAAGGGGCGGGGTTCATAATGACGGTAAGGGCAACTTATCCGGTTCAGCCTGGGGCGAGCAATTGGGTTGGATTGATTTTAGCGGGGTGGCGATAGATACATTCGGGCAATGGTCAGGGACAGCCACGGGGGATTTGGTAGGCACAATCACTTTTGATTGTCCGCAGTATTGCGATGTAAATACTGACTGGCGCGAAACAAAAGAGCCAACGTCTAGCAGAGCGTCCGTTCTCCCCTCGCAAGGGACGCCTACTCGTCTTGATGTAGTGGATCAACCGCTCATCACCGTTCCCGGCGAGTCCGGAAGTTTGACATTCAATACCCCGGTTGGGCCCGTTATTTTGGACGTCCCGACAAACACCTCATCAGGGCCAATCACGTTTATCATTACGCCCGTGCCATTAACTGCAGACAATAGGTATCTGGTGATTGGGAACACCGTGCTTGTGAACGGAGAGTTTTATGACCTTACCGCTTCGGATCCCAACGGTAGTCCCGTAGAATCTTTTTTTCCTCCGCTCGCTATCACGCTCCCGATAGACAGGAAGCTTTTGTCCGTGAATAATTTAGGACTGTATTTTTTTGACGAGTCTAATCAAGAATGGGCGCTTATCCCCGATGCAATTTTTGAACCAAATAGCGTTACGGTTCAAATGGATCATTTAGCCCGGCTGGCGATCTTTGGCGGATTGGCTGAGGTGCCAAAACCGCCGGAGTTGCCGTTGCCAACGGTCATCACGCCGATCGTTCCCGTTACTCCGCCGGCTCCCATCCCAACTGTCCCCTCAAAGCCCGTCCCCACTGCACCGGGCGCAAAACCCATTCCAGGAGGGCCATCGGCACCAGCTGGGGGAGTTGTGTCTCCGCCAAGCAGAGGCGAGATTGCGAACATCCCTTCGGTGCTAGCGAACGTCATTCCCGTGCTCCGGAGAAGCGTGCCTGTAGATATTATTATTGGTCTTGGTCTGAGTTCGCTCGCGCTTCTTTTATTGCTTCCTCGACTATTCAAACTGCTTAGGAAATAGGTTTTTGCATCTTTTGGCGCCAAGGGTATCATGGTCGCTATATGACGAATGATCTGAGTGCAATCGCGGGCCTGGGCCTTGGGCTTGGGATAGGGGTCCTCGTGCTTGTTATCTGGTCTATCTTCTGGAAGGGTTTAGCGCTTTGGCACTCGGCACGCCGGAATGAGCCATGGTGGTTTGTGATTCTTCTCATCGTCAACACCGGCGGGATTCTGGAGATTATTTATCTGTTTGCGGTAGCGAAACTAGGGTTCGAGCAGTTATTTGATACAAAAAAGCTCTCGTAAGTTATGAGGTGAAATTGCCGAGTTGGGCTGGTTTTCATTGGCGAGCGCACTCGGACTGCCCGCGTATCCCGCTACGAAGGCGTTTTTACAGCAACTATCAACAGATTTGTGCTAAATATGTTTGACTTGCTTTTGTTAAGCATAGTACACTATGTGTAACAAGTAACTAACACATTTCTTATCTATGGTTAGCGATAAAAGCGTTGAGTTTTATAAGAAGATTATTCACGCTAATTCTCCGTGGATCCAGGATCCTAGTAGATTGATAGAGCCTGAGGCGTACAGGAGAGAGGCATTTTTTCAAGTGAAGAAGGAGCTTTCGGCACCGCATGGAAACGCGGTTCTCATAAAAGGACCCCGCCGTGTCGGAAAGACAGAAACACAAAGGCAACTTATTCAAGATCTCGTGCAAAGTGGAGTTTCGCCAAAGTTTATTCTCTACCTTTCTTTTGATGATTTACAGATTATTTCTGAACGTCCAGATGATAGAGCGAGGACCGTTCAGCATATTCTTGATGCTTGGGCAGAGATACTTGGTTTTGACATGTACGATGAGATTGCTGTTCCCGCCTATTGTTTTTTTGATGAGGTGCAAGAGGTGAAGGATTGGGCGCATCTTGTGAAGAATCGTATTGAAAGAAACCATCATGTTCGAATTGTACTATCCGGTTCAGCAGCTCACTCTATTTTTGAAAAGGCTCTCAAAATATTACTTGGGAGAGTCATTGACGTTAAACTCGCCCCTTTTTCATTTCGGGAATATCTTGAGATGAATAAATATATCTCCCAAGAAACGCTCGCCGGAGTTCGCCAGGTACAGTTAGATTTTGAGCGAGGGTTAAACCCGGTGAATTTGTATAACGACCTGAAGACAGCCACAATGAGCTGTGATGCAACGAAGATCCGTACGTATATTTCCGAATTCCTTCTGAAGGGCGGGTTTCCACAGCTATGGAAGATGGATCAGTATAGACAGCTCGAGACAGCGCAATTCATGGATGATAATTATGTGAAAAAGGTAACGCTTGAGGATCTCATGCTCTTACAGTCTATTAAGAAGCCGGAACTGTACGAAAGACTTCTACGGCACTTGTTTGCTAGGCCGGGACAGGAATATAGCCAACAGAAGGTGGCTGTCGAGCTTGGTACAACGACGGTCACTTTGGCAGAGGGCATGCGTCTCCTTGAGCAGACAGATCTGCTTATCTTTGTTGAGAAGTTTTCCTTAAGAGCTGAGCCACTGAAACGGAGAAATATAAAGGTTTATCCTGTCGATTTAATGCTCACGACAGCTATGACAAAAGTAATTCCGCAACTCGAAACCTTAGAAAAGGGGATGATTGCAGAATCCCTTGTTGCTCAAACTACGCACCGTTTAAAAAATCTTAGTGCTTTGGCTTTCATGCAGTCGGATGATGTAAGGTTTGCTGGCGAGATTGATTTCTATTTGCGTGCAGATATGCACGATTGTCCTGTGGAGGTGAAGTACCAAACAGATATCCGAGGTCAGGACATTGCGGCCCTGAAGCGCGTGGTCGGCGAAAGAGGGCTTATTGGCGGAATTCTTGTAACTGTTGATGAGTGGCATGTCTCGCAGAATATATACTCCATTCCCTTATGGGCATTTATGCTTTTGGCATAAGTGCAGGAATAATCAACAGTATGATCGAAGTAGAAAAGAAATTTCTGTTGAGCGAAAGTGATGAGGCCCGCCTTTTAGAGGGTGCAGAGTTTTTGAGCGAGAAATCCTTTACGGACATCTATTATGATAGAGCGGACTACGCCCTGTCCGTGCAGGATAAGTGGCTGAGGGCCAGGGATGGGAAGTTCGAGCTAAAGGTGGCTATATCTTCGAGTACCGAGAGGCTTGTAGATCAGTATGATGAGCTTGAGGACGAGGCGAAAATCCGCGAAGCCCTCCATCTCGATGTGGTCGGAAGTTTTATCGAGGACATTGCGCGGGCTGGATACTCGCCCTTTTGTACGTGTAAGACGACCAGACGAAAATACTCGAAAGACGGTTTCATCATTGACCTTGATAGCGTTGATTTTGGCGATTTCACCTATAAGATTGGCGAGATCGAGCTTATGGTGGACGAGAAATCGCAAATTGACGGCGCGATTGAGAAAATTTTTGCCTTTGCCAAAGAACATGGCCTGGCCATTGCCCCCGTGCGCGGAAAAGTCAGGGAATATCTTGAAAGAAAGCGTCCAGAACACTATCAAGCACTCATTACCGCCGGGATTATTGCCCCACTGCCATAAGTACGTCGCCTTTTTTGGCGCGGAGCGTTTCTTTCCACCAGAGCGGAGTGCCGGAGGCGGGGGAGCGGAGGGTTGAGGATTTTCGGTTGTGCAGTTTCTGAAAGATACCAACCATGTCGCCCTTTTTGAACGAGTTTTGGACGGGCAGGCTTGGCCTCCATAGCCCGTTTGTGGGCGCGAGTAGATAGCGGACGCCTGTGAAAATAGTGGGGCTCGATAGTCTCTTTGGTTGAGCGTCAGTAAGCATGCCAAGCACGCGCATGGTGGATTCGGCCCAGGAAATATGGCGGGCAATTGACGCCTCATCACGGTTTCCGCGCTCGCCAGACTCTGCCAAGATATACGCCGTGCCTGCACGAGCAAGTTTTTCAGCCTTCGAGTTTCGGCGAGCGCGCTCGATGACTACCCGCTCGGCGTCAAGGGAATGGACGAGTGTTTGCGTAAACTCGTCTACGCTTGGCGTCCCCGTTTGATAGAGCGAAACAAATGGCCGGAGCCCTTCCGTAATGGCGCCGGCGTGCAGATCGTGCCAAACGTCGGCCTGTGAGATATAATTACTCGATAACCAATGCATTAAACGCTCAGTTGATGAGCCGTCGGCCTTTCCCGGGAATATGTACTTTGGAAATTTGCCGTCAAGAGGATTTTGACTGCACTCGCCTTCAAATCCCGGTATATTAACGATAGGAATGATAATGAGCCTTCCCTCAAATTGGCCGTTGCGGTACTTTTCCGCTAGTTGGTAGCCCGCTTCAATCCCGGCATACTCGTCCCCATCCATCCCGCCCGTGATTAGCAGGGTTTTCCCGGGCCGTTGTCCCCGAATTTCATGAACAGGAATGCGGACAATGGCGTCCCCAAGGTTTACGCGAAGCATAGTATTTCTACTGTAACATATATCCCGTTATGGATGATCATCTCCAGGAATTACACGTTTTGGCGGGGTCATTGGCGGAAAAGATGCATGTTTTTCGGCGCGCCATTGAAAGGAATCCCAGTTTCTCTCGTGCGGGGGCGCGGGCCAGCGTGCTTGCAGTTCTTGATGTCCTCGAGCGCGAAGTTATCAGTGTGTTTGCGGAGAATGCTGATGTTGCCGACAGCGCATCTCGCTTGCGGAGCCTCCAGGGGATGGTTGGTGCCATTTGTGCGTCGCTCGACTGGCAATCGCCGTCATTTCTTCATGCGCTTCAGAGCGAAGCCGGCCTGCAGACCGGAAGAATCCAGGGCACTATTAACGACTATAAGCGCGACCATCATTTGGATTCTGCGGACTACGAAAAAAGGTTTATCCGCGAATATGTTGATAGAAAAACCCCGCTTCCCGTGCGGGCCCATCTGACAGTCAGCGGGATGTCCGCCCTCGCCACTATTGTAAATTCGCTCCAGATGTACGGCGTGCTTCCCGGACCCATTCTTCTTGGGTGCTCTTCATACTTTGAAAATAAGATGATCATTCACCGGCTGTTTCCAGGGCAGGTGGTTGAGGTGGATGAGGAGGACACGGAAGGGCTGATTGAGGCCGTCCGCCTGCACAAGCCGAAGGTAATCTTTTTGGATTCGCTTTGTAACGCGCAAACGCTGGCCATGCCAGACCTGGCCCGGCTCATGCCCGCGCTGGCGAAGCTCGTCACCGAGGACACGTATTTGGTGCTTGATAACAGCGGGCTTGGGCCATCATGCCAACCGCTCCGTTTCATGCCCGCCGTGCCTACTCGTTTTCGGCTGGTAGTGTTTGAAAGCCTGAACAAGCATCATCAGTTTGGCCTGGACAGGGTAACGGGCGGGGTTATTTGGACGCAGGAAATTTATTTCGGCTGGTTGAGCGGTGCCTGCATCCATTTGGGCACGCAAATGCCGGATGTTTCAGTTCTCTCTCTCCCCACGCCCAACCGCGCGCTTTTGGATGCCCGTCTTGCGCTCATTGGCCGTAACGCGCAGGCCTTGGCCGAGGCGCTGGACACGCACGTACGTTCCCGTCCGCGTTCGCCCTTTGCCCGCGTAGCCTATCCGGGCCTGCCCGCGCATCCTTCATACGCCTGGGCGCGTGAACGTTCCTTTCATGGCGCCAGCTTAATCCCCATTTTTAAGGATGATCGGCAGGCTGTTAGATTATCAAAGATATTTCTTAGTCGAGCAATCAAAGAAGCCCGGAGTGCACACATTGATCTCACCGCCGGCACAAGTTTTGGTCTTGATACCACCCGCGTCTATTTAACTGCGCTCCACGCAAGCAAAGTGACCACGCCTTTCCTGCGCATCTCCGCCGGAACCGAGTCTCCTCAACAACTCGCCGTTTTGATCGAAGTCTTTAAGCGAGCCATGGATGCGCTGTAGCAATGCCGGCCCGAGTTGTTTAGCTTTGTTGCATGTATTCGACAACAATGGAGACTATTTCCTTAACCGTTGGAGAACAGTGTTTGAATTGAAGCCGATCAAGGATTTCTGACCCGTATTTACGGAGGACGTCACTGATAAGTGCATGGATGAACGATTGCGTAGTTGAATCAACGCCCTCAAAGTTAAGGACAACGGTCTGTTGTTCTTGGAGCGCGGGGAGAATTTCGTTTAATCGGATATCACGGGCGGTATCCTTATTTTCAGCAAAGCTTCCGACTTTTGGGAGGAGGAGTATTTCTATCATATGAATTGGGGTTTGCGATATTTGGTGCGTTTACGCTCAGCCAGAGCCTTGGCATACGTGTCTCGGATAAGATCAAGCAGTTGAGAAAATTCCTTTGTTGTATCAAGCGAAATATCAAACCCCACTACGGTACCCTGCCAATAGGGAAGCATCGTTTTTTTTGAGTGCCGATCAGCAAAAGGATCGGCGTGCAACATGACTTTTGCAGTCGTGGCAAGGGGCTTGAGAAGCTTGTACATGGCGCTACCGCTATATATGACGAAGTGATTACGGTTCACTGTGGCGATGGATTTTGTAAAAAACAGTCCTGCTCCGGCATTTTGTTCAGTTCCACCCTCTCTTTTTGTTGTTCCAGTGATTCCCGGCATGAGTGCAAGCTGGAGCGCCTCAAGATCATTTTTTGCATCATATGAGTGATTGATGGATGAGAGGACGCCAATGCCCGTATCTGCAATGCCAATGCCGATACGGTTGCTTTTCCTATAATACTGAGCGCAGATAAATGCGCCCTCTGGTGTATGTGCGTGTTCAAGAACATTGCGTACAATTTCGCTTACGACATACTTAATTGGCTCTGCATGCTTTTTATCAAGATGGAGTAGGGGAACCATGTCGGTGATGAATCGGGAGAGGTCCTCTGAACTAGTAATTTTTTGGAGAGGGATGAATCTTCCGGCGGATTCATGCTCGGTAACGGGATGCTTTGGGTTAACCCCTAAAAATGTAAAGAGTCCCATCCGTTCAAGGTGATGAGCTGAGGCCGCGGTAAATGGGGCCGTATGGATATTCTGTTTTTGGACGGTGGCACTCAGTGCCGCCATCATGGCGATGATCGCCGGATGGATGCTTATCCAGCTTGGATGGGCAGTAATGAAGAGTTCTTGGGGGTTTGAAAAATCACACTTTTTTAAGAAGGCGTCAAAAGTTCCCAGAAAAGCACTGTTTGGCAGGTGGATTTTCACTGGCTCATTTTACCGGGATTCCCGGTATATTGTCAATTATTGTATATCCCGGTGATTACTAGCCAAGATTTGGCAGTATTAGTGTTATTTCACCTTTAACCGGGAAACACTAGTTGGAAGGCCATGTATTGTGTATATTGGCCGATATGAAAGTACGAATCTGGAAGATTCTCGGCGCTGGCGTTTTTCTGTTTGTTGTAGGCCTCGCGCTCGGTTTTACTGCGGGGGCTTTTCGATTTGCGAAGACGATCACCCCTTCGGTGGCAGTTACCGGCACGGAATGGCGAGCTCGCGATGAGTTTGCACGCGATGCTGAGCCTGATTGGCGAACGCTGACTCTCAATGGCTTTAGCCTGGCTCTTCCGTACTCGCCGGGCTGGTCTGTCTCGACGGTCGGTTTGTCAGTCTATGACCAGAGCGAGAATCTGAGCGACTCGCAATCCGATTCGATCACTTTTGGCCGGCCAGTAGACTTTGGGATGTCTATTTCTCGTCAGTACGGTCTGTCCCAAATGCCAAAAGAGAATCTTTTACAGGACCCTCGCGGTTTTGATCTTTGGAGCAGATTTAGCGAAGGCTGTCTCGGTCATCCTTTTGCGGAGCGCGAGCTAGTGGGTACGATTAACGGCATAAAATATTTAGTAGGCGGGGCCAAGGGATGTAATTTGGATTTCATTTTCAATGTTGGCGAGCATACCTACGATCTCTCGCAAAGCGTTGATTTTGGCGAGGTACCGCCGGAAGTAATTAGCGATGAAATGGCCAGGATTATCAAAAGCGTAACGGAACCAGAAGCATAGAGAATGCCCAACAACCCATCCTTACTTTTTCCCTTTTAGTCGTTCTTGCCAGGTGGGAATCCCTCGCCAAAGCGCTTGCCATTTGCCAAGGATGCCGGGCAATGGTTTGCGCAGAAACATGGCTAAGCATGAAATGATGAGAATGAGGAAAATGCCAAGTTCTAGGACTCCATCCACAGTGGCTTGCGGATAGCCCCGGCTGTCCATGATATTGCCTATGACGCCCAGAGCCACGCAGGCGAGAATGATGGGCAAAGCAAAGCCAAAGGTCTTTCCCAGGCGCCTTTTATAAAAATTTCCAAGTGAGTTCATAGGTCTTTAGTATAGCGTGTGAAATGCCGGTGACGGGGTACTTGACAACATGTATAGTTTTGTATACATTATAGTATATAAGCTATACAAAGCTGTACAGTATGTCAGATCAGGATTTTCTCTCGATCACAGAGGCCGCAAAGTCACTGGGGGTAGATAAACAAACATTACGCCGGTGGGATACGGCGGGGTCTTTGCGTCCTGATTTCCGATCTCCCGGAGGACATAGGAAATACAAGCGAGAAACGATTGATGCGTTTGCCACGGATCAGGCATCAGTGGCCGAACAATGGGCCTCATCAGAGTGTGGCGTATTGCCAAAAGCAAACTCCTATTGTGAAAATAGCGGCACATTTCAAGTCCGTCTCCACCGGCTTGAGGGCGAGCTTGTTGATCTGCTCGGCGACCTAAACTTTTCCGCCTTGATTACTGCAGTGGCAGGGGAGATTGGCAACAATTCATTTGATCATAACCACGGAAACTGGCCTGATGTCAGGGGGATTTTCTTTTCTGCGGATCTTCAAAAAAGACAGATCGTGCTTGCAGATCGCGGGCAAGGAATCCTGGCCTCACTAAAAAGAGTTAGGCCGGAGCTTGAGGATCACAAACAGGCATTGAAAGTCGCATTCACGGAGATTATTTCCGGCAGGGCGCCAGAACCAAGGGGGAATGGATTGAAATTTGTGTATGCCGTAGTGAGAGATAATCCTCTGCATCTTCTTTTTCAGTCCGGGGATGCCAGAGTAAACCTCAGCAAGGATTCGCCGGAGCTTGTTATTGGCCGTGCTCCGAAAAGTATTCGTGGAACATTTGCCGTGATAAAGTACTAAATAATTTTATGATTATTGCGCTGAAAAAGTTTGGAACAACACTGACGTCGCGACAAGGCGGGAAAGAGGCTTTCTCCGCCTTCCTGCCCATTTTGCGCGAAGTGAACGGTAGTGAGGACATTCTTGTCGATTTTGATGGCGTCATCACCTTCACCCCATCTTGGGGGGATGAATTTTTGCGCCCGCTCTTTGATATGTTTCCTGGCCGTGTACTCCTCAAGCAGACTGACAATGCCTCCGTTTTAGCTACTCTCAAGATGCTCGAGCGGGTATATAGCAGGCCTTTGCCGTTTGGATCGTGAAAGCACCTTTTGTTAGAGCACAGGGATATACGTTTCTTCCTTTGGCGAGGGTTTATAAGAGAGACTCGGCCCGTTTTTTTGGATGGAGATTAAAGCATCAACTAGCCGATCAATATCCTTAGTGGTGTTGAAGATGCCAAGACTGGCGCGCACGGCGCCATAGGATGCAAGACGATCGCCATTTTTTATTCGTTCCTCAATTTTTTCTTGCGTTTTATCATCAATAGCAAACCAGCGCCGAACCAGCCGGTGATTGCAGATGGTCCCTGCCCGGGTCTCAATGCCGTATTCGTGGTCAAGGATAGCGGCCACCAGCGCATGATGGTAGCCCTTGAGCGTAAACGGAAAAGTGCCAATGCGGTCTTCAGCTTTGAACTTTTCAAGCGGGACATGATGAATGACGTCCGGAATGCCTGACAAACGTTTTACGGCGTACTGAATGAGATCGCGTTCATGTTTGAGAATGGTGCTCCAGCCTGTGTTCGTCATGATCCGACAGCTTTCTGCCAGCGCCACAATGCCAACCACATTCCATGTTCCCGTTTGGTGCCGTTCCGCGCTTGGCGCCCACAGGATTCGTTCGGTTGAAATCATGTCGATTGATCCTCCGCCGGGATCAACGGGCGTTCTTTCAAGCATATCTTTCGGTAACACAAGGACGCCTAAACCAAAGGGCGAGTAGATCTTGTGCGCGGAAAAAGCCAGCGCATCAATGCCCTGTTTCTTCATGTTGATCGGCCGGTGCGGGGCCAGCTGGGCGGCGTCAATGAACAAGCGCGCCCCGTGCAGGTGAGCAATGGCGGATAGGCGTTTCACATCCGGCACAAAACCGGCCAAGTTTGAGGCGCCGGTCATAGCAATCCATTTGAGCTGTTTGCTGTATTTTTTGGCCTTCTCCTCAAGATCGTCCATGTCTAGCGAGCCATCGCTAAAAGCCGAAACCTCCACTATTTTTGCTTTGGTGTTGTAACGCCAGGGGAGATTATTCGAGGTGTGCTCAATACATGAGGTGAGAATGACGTCTTCATTGGTCAGTACCATCAGGCGCGCCAGCTCATTGATGGCCGCGCTCGTGTTAGAGGTATAAAGCATCGCCTGTTCAGCGGACACGCCAAAGAACTCGCGAATGGTGGCAATTGCTTGTTCAGCAATTTCTACGGTTTTATTCGCATGCGGGCCGGCTCCGCGGTGGAGTGCGCCGTAGGAATCAAAGAATTTGTGAACGGCATCTGCAGTCTGCACGAATGGAGAAGTAGTGGCAGCATTATTCAGCTTCACCACAAGAGTGTCTGATCCAATGACGGCTGGTATGAGTTTTTCCATAGAGATGTTATTTTGTCACAAGTAAAAGCGCCGTGTTCCATTTGTAGAATAATCGTTTCACCTTACACCCCGTATCTATTAGCCATTGCTCTTGGTTTTCAATGGGCGCTAGGTTGTTCAGGAACATGTGGTGGTACGCCCAATCTCGTAATGTCGAACGGCTGTCAGAATGCTCGACCAAGTGGTGGAAATGTCGAGCGTCCCTTTCCGCGGTTTCATGCGGGTCCGTGCTCGTCATCAGATCGCCAAAGAGAAACACTCCGCGTGGTTTCAGCAGGCCAGCAATCTTTTTGAACAAACGTTGTTTGCCGGCATGAGACTGATGGTGAATGCCGATGACCGAAAGAATGACGTCGTATTGTCCGTGAAAATGCAGTTTGCCAAAATCACCGAGTACGTAGGAAACGTTCTTTTGCCCGAGCCGTTTTTTAGCGTGGTCGAGCATTGTCGAAGAAAAATCGACCACCTCGAATCGGGCGCTTGGAAACGCTGATCTGACCAGGGCGGATGTGAGACCGGTGCCAACGCCGAGTTCAAGGATTCGCAACGGCTCATCTGAGCAGAAGCGTTTCTTCAGTTCCTTCAAGAGCGCCGTATGAATTTCCTTATGAAAAGGAATGGCCGAAATAATATTGCGGTCGTATTTGCTTTGGCTGTAATAGTGGTAGTTCAAATCTGTGGCTTGAACTAAGGGTTTTTGAGCCTTCATAGCGAACAATAATAGCAGAAAATTCCACCATAGTCAATAATCTATGTCACAGCATATTTACAATGTAGCCAATGTTAGGTATAAAATCTGGTAGGTGAAGAAGTGTCGATATATTTTGACAACATATGAATGCACAAGACGCACTTATTGCCATGGGTTTAACTAAACAGGAGGCGGGAATGTACGTGGCCATGCTGAGGCAGGGCGGAGCTTCTGCGAGTGTTCTCGCTCGCGAGGTAGGGATTAAACGCACCACGGCCTATGCCGTTTTGAAGAATCTGACGGACAAGGGTTTTTCGGCCGTCTATTTTCGGAGCGGGAAACGAGTCTTTCATGCACAGAAACCACACAAAATCGCTGAGCTGGCTGAGCAGAAACTGCAAAGTTTCAATGAAGCAATACCCATGTTTGAATCCATGGATAGGGCGCAGACGCAGAAACTCGGCCTGCGTTTCATTGATAGCAAAAAAGAGCTGGAAAAGTTTTATGATGAAATTTTGCTTGATTACAAGAATAAAGAATATCTCGTGATCGGCAGTACGCCAGCGTGGGAAAGCATTGATCCCGAATACTTTGTGAAGTTTCGTGCTGATCGGGCCAAGGCTCAGATTAAGACGCGCTTGCTTCTCACTGCCGAATCGACCGAAATGAACCCAACGAACAATGAGCTCCTGCGCGAGGTTAGATTCCTACCAAAAAAATACGTCTTCAAAAGCACGCTCGATATTTTTGATGATAAAGTACTCATCGTCAGCCCGGAACTTGCCTCGCTCGCCGTTATTATTGCTGTACCAGCCATGGTGGACGTATTCAAATCAATTTTTGAAATGCTTTGGGATAACGTTTAAACAAGCCTTATGCGAAATTGGTTTTACTATTGGTTTGGGCTTGGCATCCTTTTTGCAAATAAGGCGCGGTACTCCGTTACGGGGTATTGCCGGCCTCGTGAATTCCCGGTGAAGGAGATTGAGCGAGCGGTTCAGTACGATCGTGAAGTAGTTGCGCGCTTCGAAAGCATGTTGAAAGAAAAAGGTTTTGGCGAGCGTCCCTTTGCCGGCCGGCGGATACTTGAACTCGGTCCTGGCGCAGACCTTGGCGTTGGTCTCTTGCTTCTTGGCAAAGGGGCGGTGTCATATCTTGGTTACGACAAATACTCGCTGGCAGACAAGGCACCAAGGGGACTTCATTCGGCCATTGTCTGCTCGATCGAGGACGGCGAATGTCGGGCGCGAGTTAGTGATTCGCTCCTTGCTTACGAACAAGGCCAGCCGACTGCACTGCACTTCAGGCGAGACGCGAGTTTTTCCTTTTCAGGACTCGAAAATGAAAGCGTTGATCTCATTATGAGCAACGCGGCTTTTGAGCATTTTGACGATGTGATAGGCGTACTTGAACAGTCAGCAAGAGTACTTGCAAGCGGGGGTGTGTTGTGTGCTGAAGTGGATCTGCAGACGCATACCAGGGTGATCCGTGATCGGGATCCGCTCAATATTTATCGGTATCCTTCAACTATTTACGGCTTGGTTAAGTTTTCCGGCATACCAAATCGGATCCGGCCGAATGTGTACGAGGAGAAACTTCGCGCCCTCGGTTTCTCCTTGGTTCTCGTTGTTCAGGGAACAATACTCGACGAACAGAGGACTACGCTTGTTCGGCCGTATTTGCACGCGGATTATCAGGAAGATCCTGCTTTGCACGTCATGAGCTTTATGGTTGTCGCGAAGAAAGCGGAAGAGGTGGTAAAATGATGACAATATGCCTGCCAAGATGCAAAAGATCCGCAAAGCCATTATTCCTGTGGCCGGAATGGGTACCCGTTTCCTACCCGCCACTAAGGCTCAGCCCAAGGAAATGTTGCCGGTGGTTGATAAACCGGTGATCCAATATATTGTCGAGGAAGCCGTGGCAGCTGGTATCGAGGAGATCATTTTCGTTACCGCCATGGGCAAGCGGGCGCTTGAGGATCACTTTGACAGAAACTTTGAGCTTGAATATCGCCTGGAACAGAAGCACAAGATGAAAGAGCTGGAGGCCATTGAAAAGATCGGCAAGCTGGCCAAGTTCGCCTTTGTTCGCCAGCAGAAACCGCTTGGGGATGGCCACGCCATCCTGGCCGCTGCGCCTTTTGTTGGGAAGGATGAGGCTGTGGCTGTGCTTTTTGGCGATGACATTATTTCCGGCGGTCAGCCGGCCATTGGCGAGCTTATTTCTGCCTACGAACGGTTCGATGCTCCGATTGCGGCTATCCAAGAAGTCCCGCGCGACAAAATTTCAAGTTACGGGATTATTGATGGCGTGGAAATTGATGGCAACACCTGGGAAGTAAAGAAATTTGTGGAAAAGCCTGAGCCGGAAGATGCGCCGTCAAACCTTGGCATTGTTGGCCGTTATGTGATTACGCCAAAAATCTTTCAGTTGCTCGCCAAACAAAAGCCGGGGAAGGACGGTGAGATACGTCTGGCCGATGCTTTTATTACTCTCGTCGAGTCCGGCAAATCCATGTACGGCTACAAGTTTTCCGGCAATCGTTATGATTGTGGCAACAAATTACAGTTTATCATTGCGCAGATTGAGCTTGGACTTGAGCATCCTGAAGTGGGTGAAGGGCTGGCCGAGTATTTGAGAAACCGATAGCGTCCCACTCTGAGCGAGAGCGAAGAGTCCGACCCTCACGTCTGAAAGTCGGATCCTTCGCATGGCTCAGGATGGGAATAGGATCGACATGGCCACTTTTTCGACCATCCTGTTGCTTCTCTTCGCCATCTTTCTTACTTTTTTTGTTTTGCCGTTTGTATTTCTCTTGGCCACAAGCATCATCTGGAATGGCGCGCCGTTTGTGCCGGTGCCATCGAGGGCCGTGCCAGGGATCGTTGAGGCCCTTTTTGCGACGAAGGGGTTTAGCATCGCCAAACCCGTACATGCGCAAAGGGCCGTGGTGTATGATATGGGCTGTGGCGATGGGCGAGTGTTATGCTCGGCTGTGCGCTCGAATCCCAATGTTCGAGCAGTAGGCATCGAGTGTGCCTTATTGCCATATGCGCTTGCCAGGATTCGAGCAAGAAATCTGCCGATTGAGATACGTCGAAAAGACTTTTTTCAGGAGGATCTTTCGCAGGCAACTCACGTGGTCACCTATCTCTTCCCTGAACTAATGGCTCGCGTCGAGCAGAAACTTGCCGTCGAGCTGAAGCCAGGGACTCGAGTAGTCGCCATCGACTTTCCTTTGCCAACCTGGAAACCGATTGAGGTTATAAAGCAAAAAGTGCCGGGACTGAAGAGGGGAACGAATCTGTATATTTATCAACTATGAAAAGATTTTTCTCGATATTTCTCGTACTTTCCACACTCGTCACCCTTGGCGCAGGCTGTGGCGGGGGAGGCGGTACGGCTTCAACTGCTACAGAAAAGGTTACGCTCAAATTTTGGAGCGTTTTTGATCAGCAGGATGCTTATCGTGAACTTATAACAAAGTATAAAGGCGCCCATCCGAATGTAGACATTCAATATCGAGTTTTCAGGCCGGAGGAATATGACAAAGAACTCATTCGGGCGCTGGCAGAAGGAACGGGGCCGGACATTTTTTCCGTTTCAAATTCGCGCGTGGGCGAGTTTCAGGGCCTTTTGAAACCCATGCCCACTACACTCAATGTGAGCTCTCTTGTGACGCAGGGAACTCTCCAGAAAAAGACGTCTCTTGTGGCAAAGCAAGAGTCAACACCCTCGCAAAAAGCTTTCAAACAGCAATTTGTTGACGTGGTGGCAAATGACGTCATCATGAGCTATCAGCCAGACCCTAAGAAACCCGCGGAACAGCGCGTCTTTGGCGTGCCGTTTGCCGTGGACAACCTCGCCCTTTTTTATAACAAGGATCTTTTGAACTCTGCCGGTATTGCCCAGGTTCCCGCCAACTGGGATGATTTTCGCTCGGCCGTGCAGAAGCTGACAAAATATGACGCTACCGGGGGAGTGGCTCAGTCCGGCGCCGCCCTTGGCACGGGCAAGAATGTTGACCGCGCGTCTGACATTATTTCCGTGCTCATGATGCAAAACGGTGCGCCCATGGTGGATGAGCGCGGTAAACCCGCCTTTGACACTATCCCGGCCGGAACACAGCGGGGAATTTTTCCAGGGCTTGATGCTGTGCGCTTCTACACGGATTTTGCAAATCCCGTAAAGGACGTTTACACCTGGAATGATACGTTTCCGGGTTCAGTAACGGCCTTCTCACGGGGGCAGACTGCCTTCATGCTCGGCTATAGCTATGACGTAGCGGCGCTTCAGGCAGCGGCGCCAAAGCTGAACTACGCCATTGCCCCGCTCCCGCAGATTGCCGGCGGGAAACAGATGAACATTGCCAACTACTGGGTGCAGGGTGTTTCAAAAACCAGCAAATTTTCTGACTACGCTTGGAATTTCTTATTGTACGCCAGCAGTCCTGCAAACGTAACAAGCTATCTAGCAAAGTCCGGCAAGCCCACTGCTCTGCGGAGTTTGATTGGCACGCAGTCAACGGATGAGAAGATCAGCGTTTTTGCGGACCAGCTTCTGACCGCCAGCAGTTGGTACCACGGCAAAGATGCAGTGGCTGCTGAAAAAGCCCTTACAGATCTGGCCGCTAACGTCCTTGCAGGAATCGATAAGCCTGAAGATGCTATTGGACAGGCTGTGAGAGTGGTCGGGCAGACGTATTAGCAAGCTCCCACCCCGACGTGAGGAGGGGTAGCGAGGAGGCAACCAATTCTACCCCTCGTCTCCTCGGGGTGGGATGTTCAGGGTTGAACGATGGGTAGAAATGAACCGTGTTACAATACGTATGCTATGCATCTAGCTCGTTCAGTTTTTGTTTCACTTTTCCTTGTCCTAGCCGGTGCCTGTTTTTTTTCGTCCGCCAAACCTGCCCAGGCCCAAACGGTAAGCGAGGGTTATACGCAGATCATGTCTCAGGGTTTGGTTTTTGGAAACATTTGTCCGGCTGATAAGACCGTGGCTTGTCCATGTAGAGACGATGGCACGTGCCAGCTTTCAGACATGCTCCAGATTTTTGTAAACTTGTCGATTGGCATTCTGGCGATTTCAGGCTCCGTTGCCCTTCTCATGTTTTTCTACGGTGGTTTCACCTGGGTGACAAGCATGGGAAATGCCAAGAATGTGGAAAAGGGTAAGGAGATCATTACCCGCGCGGTCATTGGCCTGGCTATCATCTTTGGGGCGTACGCCTTTGTGAACTTTCTCATCTTTGCTATCTCGGATACAAAAACCCGCGGTGATCTTCCCGGTGCTACCATTGAACAAACCATTGATAAATCCGTCACCGGCCAGGAAGGGGGAGCGCCGGCAGGAAACATTCTGAACACCCAATAATATGAAGAAGCTATTATTTTTTCTCGTCTTCGGAGCACCCTTTCTTTTCCCCCTCTCGGCTTTAGCGAATTGTCGTTCTGTACTTGATTCATGCGTTGCCGCGTGTGGCTCAGATGGTCTCTGTAGTCTGGCCTGTAATGAGGCGTATTTAGGATCTGTTGCTACATATGCGCCGGATCCTGTGCCAAGCGGTCACAATGTTCAGGCCTGTGTTGACCCCGCTCCGCCCTCAACTCCTCCGCCTTCAAACGCATCTGCAAATCTGCCCTCAACTAATGGCACAACAACCTTGTCAGACGCAAACAAGCCAGTCACGCTCATCAATCCATTGGGCACCACGGATCCCCGGGAGATTATTGGAAACCTAATTAAGGCGGTCATCTCCATCATTGGTTCTATCACGCTTCTCATGTTTGTTTATGGGGGCGTGTTATGGATTACGTCCATGGGTGATGATAAGAAGGTGATGAAGGGCAAACAGATCCTGGTGTGGTGCGTGGCCGGGCTGGCCATCATTGCCGGCGCCTATGCGCTCACTAACGCGGTGATTAGCGGGCTGACCACGGGGAGCGTTATCCCCACCACTGCCACGGGAGGATCAACCACACCACAGCAATAATCCTGTGCTATACTTCTTTTAAGAAATTCACTATTTCTATTATTACTATGGTGAAAGCAATCGTGCGGTTCGGGATGAGCGTTGCCTTGGGTCTGGCCATGTCACTCCCGTTTGTCCGCTTGGTTCCGTCTCTCATGCCGGTAGCCCACGCTCAACCGCTGGCTGCAGAAGACATTATCAATCCGCAGTTTGGCGACGCTACGGGTCTTGGCCAGGGAGATCTGAAACAGACCATTGGCAATTTGATCCGCGTGGCTCTTGGATTCCTGGGCGTGGTAGCAGTGGTCATTGTTCTCTACGGTGGTTTCAAGTGGATGGTGGCCGGCGGTAATGATGAGAAGGTGGGCGAGGCTAAGAAGCTCATCATCTCCGGCATTATTGGTCTGGCTATCATTCTCTCAGCTTACGCCATCACCACGTTTGTCATCTCAAGCTTCATGACCGCCACCACAGCGTAGTTGTCTCCTATCGAACTCCGCATCTTTCTTCTGGAAAGGTGCGGAGACGATATGCGAAAACTGGCAGCCGCCGCCTTCCTGACCATGGCTTTTTTTGCACCGCTTCGTCAGTGCTTGGCCTTTAGCGTGAATGACACTGGTCTGGAAACAACGGCTTTTGCCGCTAAGTACAGTACAGGTGACAACGTAAAAAACATCGGTACATTCATTGGCTTTTATATTATTCAGCCGGTGCTAGGTATCTTGGGTCTCCTTTTCTTGGTTCTCATGATTTACGCCGGTGTTCTCTGGATGACCGCTTCCGGCAATGAAAAGCGTGTACAGAAAGCAAAAGACATTTTGATCGCTGCCGTTATTGGCGCCACCATTATTGTGGGTGCATACGCAATCACAAATGCCCTCTTTAGTGCACTTTCTTCGGGATCTATTACCGGTGCGCCCGCCACTACCTCCACTCCAACGCCTTAAACTCTATGCCTTTTACTACCGGGCTTTCTGACGCAGCTACGGGTAATTATTCCACCACGCAAACGCTTGGCCAGCTGATTGGCATGCTGATTAGCGCCGTGCTTGGCATCCTTGGTGTAATTTTGCTGGTTCTTGTGGTCTATGCCGGATTTCTTTGGATGACCGCAGCCGGTGATGACAAGAAAATTAAGAAGGCTAAAGATATTCTTGCATCCGCGGTTGTGGGTATGATTATTGTGGTGGCCTCTTACTCTATTTCTACGTTTGTTATTGGTGCTTTGCAGGGGACAACAAACGGAGCGAACAATACTTCTAATCAGAATATGGTGAATCAACAGCAACCGTAGGCAGTTAGGTTTTTAATGGTGTATACTCTCAGTAAGAATTAATTATAACTATGAACAAGCTCAAGCAATTGGTTATCGGTACCGCAATCGCTGTTATGCCTTTCAGCGCCGTGGCCCTTACGGTGCACGCCGCGGATCTCACTTCACAGTTGAGCGACGTAAACCAGACTGCAGGGTTTGGAACAAAGACCCCGCAGGAAACCATTGGTCAGCTTATCAGCGTATTCCTGGGCGTGCTTGGTATCGTCTTCTTGCTTCTCACTATTTACGCCGGTTTCCTCTGGATGACGGCGGCTGGTGATGACAAGAAAGTTGCTTCCGCCAAGAACATCCTTATCTCAGCGGTAGTTGGACTGGTGGTTATTCTCTCTGCTTACGCTATCAGCAGTTTCGTGATCCAACAGCTTCAGACAGCAACAACGTAAATTTTCTTAGAAGGAAATGCCCCCGAGGTCCTGTTAGACAGGACGAAGGGGCATTTTGTTTTGTAACGAAAACTGACCCCCGCGTTAGCGTTGGGGGCCAGTATATTTGCGCTCAGTCGGCGCACGCTTAGAGGCAGGATTGCCCGAGAGTAATCCAGAAGTGGTTGCCCGGGGCCTTGGGCTCGTAGTGGAGGTCCATTGTGCCCGTCATGGGCTGGGGCCGGCACTGGCGTCCCTGCAGGAGGTCGAACACGAAGTTCGTGTCCGCATTGAGCGCCTTCATGGGCATCTTGGTGCCCTCCACCCACAAGGCGTCCACGTTCCACGTGGCGGAGGTCTCATAGACCGTGCCCTTCACCACAACCCGTCCATCGGTGACGCCGAGTTTGACCCAGGCGTCCCCGAAGGGGAGGCAGGGAGCAGGCTCGCCGTCCGCGTTGATCACGGTGACGGAGGCGTATACGCCGCTGCGCGGATCGAGCCCGATGACCACCGGCAGTGCTCCGCCCGTGATGTCCGGGGTGGTGCACGTACCGCGGTTGGGGTTCGTCACCTTGATGAGGCTGGTCAGCTTGTCACAGCCGTCCGGCCAATCAAGGAGGTAGACGCCCTCTTCGATGTTGTTGTGACCGCCTTCGCACTGCGGTTTCTTGAACCGCAGGTCCGTGTGCAGGTCGCTTGACCCGCGGTAGACGGCCACTTCCTTCGCGATGGCGGACGTGGTGACGGCCAGAACGGCGGCGACGATTCCAATGTAGCGGAACATGATGCCTCCAAGGGGTGCGGATTTCAGCGAGACATGACGGAGAGCTTATGGGCCTTCCGTCCTGTCTGCAGTAGATCCGGCCTCCCCTCAATGAAGAAGGGAGACACGGGAGCCTCGCGTGTGGGCTCATCGATGACGTACCGTAGGGACGAGGCTCGGCCTCGTCCTTGTCGTTACGGTTTTTCGGCCGGTGTGGGCGTGGCCAGGGTGGCCCCGATCTTGGCGGCGGCCGTCTGCACGTCCGCCACTGAGGACCCGAGGTCGGCCTGACCGAGCGCCTCTGCGTCGATCTTGGCCTGTTCCTCGGGCGTCACGGGTACGCCGTCGGGCTTGTCCGCTAGCGTGCCGGTGTCTGGGATGGTGCCGGTCTTGGGCGTACGGCCGTAGAGGTCTCCGCGGAAGTCTGCGATGACCCCGCTTCCGCCGTACCTGTAACCACCGGCGCCGAAGCTGGAACCACGGCCGTTGCTCGTGACCGCCGTCGCCAGCGCCACGTCCGTACCAACGGCGAACGTGTCGCCGCTGATGAACACGGGCCGGCCGGACGAGATCGCGCTCGTCACCGCCGAACTGCGCGTCTGCGCGTCCGTGAACGCGGGCAGGATCTGCACGCTGGCGATCGTGACGTTCGCGCTGGTCCGCGCGAGCTCCACGCGCTCGTCGCTCTGGATGCGGGCGAGGGCGATGGTCCGATCGGCGCACTGCGTGGCGAACTTGGTGCCGGCACGCGTGGTCGTGTGAGACGGCTCCAGCGTGACGCCGGCGCAGTCGCCGTAGAACGTCGCCCGGCCCACGTTCGGCCCGTTTTGCGGGTCGGCCGTGGTGGCGGTGCTGACCGGGCCCCAGTTCGGTGCCGGGGTGGCCGTGGCGTCCTGGGCCATGGCGGACCCGGAAGCCAGAGTGAAAAGAATCGAAACCAGATACTTGCGCATGTTTACCTCGCGCTTGGGTGGTCGGTCCTAGGCTCAGCAATCGGACAGTCCGACGGCTTTGCCCAGACCCTTTAGAATAGCAAAAAAATGGGTTTTTGTCAATGTTTCAAAGAGGGTGTTTCTTGGCTAATCTATTGACATTTTTGAAAATTTGGGGTATTCTCTTTTGTCTTCCTCCCCGTGCTTGCACAAGGAGGAATGACCGTCTTGGTTAGGAATACCGTTCAACATGGGGCAACGGCAAAGCCGATCCCCGGAGGAAATGATCATGCGTCGTACCCGAAATGCCGGTACCCCGGCTCTCACTCCCGGTCAGGAGCGTGCTTCTGACCTGTGGGATCGAATCGTTGATCTGCGGTTCCTCCCGGGCCGTACGATCCGCGGTCGCGCGCCGGTTCGCGGTCCGGAGATCGTGGATCGCCCGACAGAGATCCAGGTGCTCAACTGGATCATGCTCAACTGGCTCCCTGGCAATCAGGGGGTCTTGAGCCTGCTCCCGGACATGACGGTGCCGGATGCGGGAGTGGGGAATTTCGACGTGGATACTCTGTTCCGCGTGCGCGACCCTGATCCCGTTCCACCCGCCGTGGACACTCGGCCCACCCCCGCAGAGCGCGAAGCCGCCACCCAGGCGATTTACGCACTGCTGGACGGTCCGTTTGCCCCGTTCGAGCAGGCACTCCGCGCAGGCGGAACCCCGGCCATCCCGTGGTGGCTTCGGCCCTGGTTCGAAGGTCTGGACTTCGTGGATGACCACCTGACTGTGGCCAGCCAGGCGTTCTTGCCCCAATGGAGGCTGGTTCTCGGGGCTCTTCGCGGAGTGGGCGGATTCGCGGGCATGTTCACGCTCGGGTTCGTTGGAGCCACGCTGGCCGTTCTCTGTGCGGGGATGCCGTTCGTGGCCTTCATCTTGTTCCTGGGCGTGCTCTTCCTCGGTCGGCGCGCTCTCGGCCGGATCTGGGGATGGATCACGGGCGCTGCGGATTGGATCGTGGAACAGCCGGCGCGTATCTGGAACGCCATGTTCCCCGCGCTCGTGACGTCCCTGACACCGCCTCCCAGGCCTCCGACCGACCCCAACTTCGTGGAGGGCGTGTCGGATCTGTCGCCCATCGAGCGTCGTGTCATCGGGCGTCGGAACGCATGGGGTGTGGTGGCTGCCGTTATCTTCGGCGGTATCCCGTTCGCCTACGGCATCATCATGTCCACGATCGGCCTGTACCACATCTACGAGCCGATCGCGGCTGGTGCCGTGAACCCTGTGTTTGAAGGCCTTGGCAACGGGGCATTCAACCCGGCATCGTTCAACCTGAACTACTATATGTTCATGGTTGAAATCTCCCGGTACATCCTGATGATTACGGAAGTCATTACGATGAGTGCCTGGGGGGTTCCGCGTATCCGTGAGTTCGACAACAACCTCGCTGACGGCACCGTGGTGGCTCATCCGACGGATTTCCGTCGCTTGATCGAGCGGTTTGGTCTTCTCATGGTGTGGTTCCGCCTGGGTGCGTCCGGTCGATTCCGTCCGCACTTCATCACGATCTGCATCATCGTCGACTCCATCGCTGTTCTGCTGAATGGGTACGTATACCCTATTCATCACACGGCTCAGGGGTGGGCCTGGTCCTCGACGTTGTTGACTTGGTGGTTGATCCTCATCATTAACGTGGGCATTCGCTTCGGCGGGTGGTTCAACTTCAATGATCGGGAGAAGCTCGTCAAGTCGCTTACGGGGTACCTGTTCACTGGCCTGGGTGCTCCGCTCGCCGTCATGCTGGTCATGGGGTTCCTTCCCCCCCGGCACGGTGATGACGTGATGACGCTGGCGCAGACGGCCGGTGGCAACGCGATGGTTGCCGCTAGCAACTACGTGGGCCCGGCAAAGCTCGATCGCCCGCCCGTCCTTCCGCGCCCCGAGTGCGCGAATGCGAAGGCCAAGGTGGCCGTGCTCGAAGCCAAGATCCCTGGCATCTGCCTGCGGAACCCCGGAAAGGTTCCCTGTAGCTGCCCGAAGTAGGTCCTGCCCGTAGGGGAAACGGGAAGGGCCTCGCAACGGCCGGATGACATGAGCAGAAATGCTTATGACAACCGGTCGTTTTCTAATTTAGAGAGAGGTGGGTTATACTTTCCCCATGTCTTCAGCCCTCGCCAAAAACTCAGCTTTACAGGTAGGGGGAAAGCTTCTCGGCACCCTTTTTGGCCTAGTGACTTTTTATTTACTTCTTCAGTATTTCGGAACTGCAGGCTACGGGCTGATCACGACAGCCATCACCTACGTGACAATTTTTGGCGTAATTGTTGATTTTGGCCTGACGCTCACTACCACGCAGATGATTTCTGAGCACGGGGCCAATGAGGAAAAGATTTTGGGGAACTTGCTGGCGCTTCGCGTGCTTACGGCATTGGTCTTTCTTTCTATCGCCCCAATTTCCGCCATCTTTGTTCCCGGCGTGAAGGACGTCCTTGTCCTAGTCTCAATTATTACGGCTACCACGTTCTTCGCTTCCGTGGCGCAGACATTCATTGGCGTTTTTCAGAAGCGCCTCGCCCTTGGCATCCCTGTTCTTGGAGAAATGCTGAACCGCTTGGTGGCGCTTGTCCTTATCATTCTAGTTGGTACCGCACATTTAGGGCTGGCCGCTTCGGCGGTTGCCTTTACCATTGGCAATTTTGTACAGTTTGCGCTCATGCTTCTTGGCACGGCCCGTTACGTGAAACTTCGTCCCCGGCTGGAATGGAAAGTATGGCGAGAGATAATCGTGCGGAGCTGGCCGATTGGCGTGTCTATTTTCTTTAACCTTTTGTACTTGAAGGGCGATATTTTGTTCATGGCTTTTTTCCACCGGAGTTTCACGGAAATTGGCCAGTACGGTTCTGCATATAAGGTGGTGGATGTAATGACCATGATTCCTGTGACGTTTATGGGTCTCATGCTCCCGCTTCTCTCCGTTGCCTGGAGCGAGAAGAACCGAGAGAAATTCGATCGTCATTTACAACAGACGTTTGATATCTTTGCCATGATCGCTATTCCGTTTGCGGTCGGCTCTATTCTCCTTGGCGTACCGGTTATGACCGCCGTGAAGCCTGATCTTATTCTGGCCGGCCAAGTGCTGAGCGTGCTTGGCCCCGCCTCCGCCGTAGTGTTTTTCAATTCGCTCTACGGCCACGCGGTAGTGGCTGTGAAGCGCCAGCGTGTTATGCTATTAGGCTACTGTTTTGTGGCCGTGGTTGCCATTTTGGGCTACGTTCTTTACATTCCTCTTTACGGCGCCTGGGCCGCCGCCTGGGTAACGCTTATTTCAGAGTCATTGATTGGCCTGTGTTCATTTGCTGTCGTTGCTTCCGCTACTAGGCGCTGGCCTAACCTTCTCTCTCTTGGCCGAGCATTGATCGCTACGGCAGTCATGTCCGCCTCGATTCTCCTCATTCCTGGTCTTCCTATTCTGGTCGAGCTACCACTCGCTATCATGGTGTACGCTCTCGCCCTCGTGGCTCTTGGGGGTCCAAAACCCAAGCACGTGATGGCCCTGTTTATGCCTGATAAGCCATCCGTCGAGGTTTGAGTGTCCGGTCCTACTCCGACGACAGGAGGAGTAGCCTTGGATGCCATTGGATAAGGATTCTGACAAATTACAGTAAGCCAATTCTATCCCTCGCTTTGCTCGGGATGGGATCCATCGGCTCGGGGTGGGAAGTTAGAAATACACGCTATGCCGAAGTTCAAAGACTTTCTCATTCTTCTCTTGGCCGTTTTGCCAACTTATCTTTTGCGTTTTCATCTTGGGCCGGTGCCAACTACTGTGCTCGAAATATATATATTGTTGATTATTGGGTACTGGTTTATTTTTGAGCAGGGTTATCGGTTAGATTTCTTGCGAACAATGGGCGCGTACCGGGTGCCATTCCTACTTCTCCTCGCTACTTCATGTTTTGCCGTGGCCGTGGCGCCGGATCCGATCTCGGCACTCGGCACCTGGAAGGCATTTTATGTCGAGCCGATTTTGTTGTTTTTCGTTTTTCGTTCAACGTTCCTCGCGCGCGAGGATTGGACGCTCGCCCTTGGCGCTCTTGGCATCTCGGTGATTTCTATTTCGATCTTTGCCGTTTTCCAACGAGTGACGGGCCTCGGCATTCCGGTGCCATGGGATATCGAGCTTCGAGCAACCTCGATCTTTGATTTCCCGAACGCCGTTGGCTTATTTGTCGGTCCGGCGGTTGCCGTGTTTGTCGTGCTCGCTGTAGACAAGGCTCGAGCACTCCGGGAACGAGTATTTTTCGGCATCTCAGCCATGTTCGGTGTCATCGCGATTGTTCTCTCGCAAACCGAGGCGCTATTCATTGCCTTGCCGGTAGCGTTTCTGTTCTCGCTTTTGCTGTCGAGCGCCCCGAAGAAGCTCAAGCTCGGCATCATTGGCGCGAGCATTTTCCTTGGCGTCATCGCCTTTGCGGGCAGTTCGACCGTTCGTGAGAAGCTGCTGCTTGAAGACCTTTCCGGTCAGGTTCGCCGTTCACAGTGGACGGAAACACTCGCCCTTCTAAAAGATCATCCCATTTTTGGCGCTGGCCTCCAGGGCTATCCCGCTGTTTTTGCTAAGTACCATGACCCGCGTCTGTACGAAATCTTCCAGTACCCGCATAACATTTTGCTGAATTTTTGGGTTGAGCTTGGCTTCCTTGGCGTGATCACGCTCGTTGTTTTCATTCTTTCAGTTCTTCAGGTGACATATATGCGCCGGACAGACATTTTTAGCCTCGTAGCCTTTGCCGGACTCGCCACCATGTGTATCCACGGTCTGGTTGATGTGCCATTTTTCAAGAATGATCTGGCGGTACTGACGGTGTTCTTGTTGGCCCTGAGCTCGACCTCCTCTGGCTCCTCCTTGGAAAGGAGGAGGATCACTTATGACCCTGATCTATAACCCATCATGGAGCATTGAACGGAGAAAGGAGCTTCGGATGAGAGCAACATTCGCTGAAATTGTGCTTTGGAATCTTTTGAGAAATAGGCAACTCATGAATGTGAAGTTTCGTCGGCAGTATGGTGTAGACGGGTACATTGTCGATTTTTATGCTGCCCAATTGAAATTTGCAATTGAGCTTGATGGGGCCGTTCACGATACTGAAGAGGCAAGAAGATACGACCAAATTAGAGACGAGCACTTGAGGGGAATCGGCATCGAAATACTACGATTACGAAACGAGGAGGTTGTACTGGGGCAGGAGTCAGCTCTCAAGCGAATCACTGAAGCGATGCGCTCTCGTCAGGCGCGTTACCCCTCCTTACCAAGGAGGGGATAGGGGAGGTATAATCACCTCACACTATGCTCCCTCTTCTCAAACGCGCCTTTTCAGGTTTTCTTTTGCTGGTCACGCTCCTTCTTGGCGTCCCTTTTACGGCTTTTGCCTCGAGTATTCCTTATTCAGCTCTACGCATAACCACCACCGGCGGGGGGAATATCACTTTGGCGCCGGGGGAGGTGAAGAATATTGCCGTTTCTTTTCAAAACAAGGGTTCGCAGACGTGGAAAAATGATGGCAACGGCTACATTTCGCTTTATACCTACGGCCCAAAGTACCGGGCGAGTGTTTTTGACCCAGGTACCTGGCTCACGCCCTCGCAGGTGAAGCGGATGGGGGAGGAAGGCGTGAAGCCCGGCGCCACGGGCACATTTTTGTTCAGCTTGAAAGCGCCAAAGACCCTTGGCACATACAAAGAAACTTTCGCCCTGGCGTCTGAGAATATCAATTGGGTTACGGGAGGTGACTTCACTTTGAATATCACCGTGCAAGCGTCGAGTACTGCCAATGCGCCAGCTGTAGACCCCCGCCCGGACGATCCGGTCGGACGGGCTTCCTCACGTCAGGGTCTGGTTCCCGTTTCCACCGTCGCTCCCGATGCCTCTATTGGCTACTCAGCCAGTCTGGTCACCCAAACCGCTTCCAAAATGAAGGTCCTGGCTAAGAAAACAATCTCATTTTCGGCCGTTATTCAGAACACGGGAACAAAGACATGGAAGAACATTGGGCTCTCGTCTTCAGCCATGAACATTGCTTCTGGGTCGAGTGATTTTAGGAACAGCACATGGTCTGGCAATCAGGTTGCCCTCCTCTCGCAAACAGTGAAGCCTGGCGCTACGGCCACGGTTCAGTTTTTCTTCACCTCGCCCAGCGTCAACGGAACACATACCGCGAAGTTTCAGATTACTGCAGACGGCATCAGTATTCCTGACAGCTTCGTGACCATTCCCGTTGAAGTAACCGGCGGATCGGCTGAAGCACTCGACGCCCCATTAGAAAGCGGGGTTTCCAACCCCTCCTCCGTGCCGGCCGCACTGATAACTGAACCAACTATCCGCGTGGGCGTGTTGATTGTGGACGAGGAGACAAAAGACGAGGCGGTCATCACCTCATTTGAAAGCGATTTTGATTTAATTGATACAGATGGCACGATCCTTGGTTCTTATCCAAGAGGGAAAGAGATCCGGACGGCATGGGATGGAGCGAATTATCTCTATAACGACGGTGCACACAAAAAGTCCTCGAAACCGCTCCGTTTCGTTCCAAAGACGCCAAACGCAGTCATGACCATTACAAATTTTGATCGTCGGCTCACTCGCGGAACCTCGTTCGCAAACAACACTTTTAGAAACGTACTCGAACTCCGCTACAACACGCCGAATAATCGCACTTGGGTTATAAATGAACTCCCGCTCGAATATTATTTACGAGGATTGGCTGAAACGTCTGATTCCTCGCCCGTTGAATTTCAGAAAGCGTTGTTAACCGCGGCCAGGACATACGCTTTTTATCACTGGACGCACAGCACTAAGCACAGAGCCGAAGGATTCCACGTAGACGCTTACCAAGACCAGGTGTACTGGGGCTATGACCAGGAGGCCAGGACTCCGCGTATTACCGGAGGCGTGCAGGCCACGCGCGGTCAGATTGTCACGTACAACGGTGATACCGCCGTCACCTCATTCTTTTCTCGCTCGGATGGCAGAACTCGCAACTGGTCAGAAGTTTGGGGCGGAAACGTTCCGTATGCCAAATCCGTCCCCGTGCCGTGTGACGTTGGCAAGACTTTGTGGGGCCACGGCGTAGGCATGTCCGCTTCCGGCGCTCTCTGCATGGCCAAAGACGGTCAGGATTGGCAATCCATTCTCAAATATTTCTACACCGGCGTTGATATTTCACAACGCTGGTAAGGAAAAATAAATCCTTACTTCTCAACCACCAGTCCCGTACTGTCATCTACCTTGTCGCTGTGCCCATGATGGAGCTTGCAGGCTTCGACTAGTTTGCTGATAGTTATCTTCACGTCATCAGGATTGTCGATATTTTTGAATTGGAATCTATCCTTGGCCGCTGCGGTTTGGATAAAGACATCGCCAAAGGTGAGGAATGTGGCCAGGAATCCTTTCATCTCGCTTGTAATGTCCTGGATTTGCCGTAAGTGGAGCTCTGACACTACTCGATTAAACAAGCCCTTTTGTTCAATGTCTATAACGCGTTCGCTCGTTACAATCCAGACGTCCAGCCAGTAATCTGTGATGGCGGTAATGGTGAGCACAAACACCAGTAGGAAATAGGCGCTGAAAACTACGGCGGAAATCGGACCAGTGGCCGGGTCATTGAAAATATCAACCTTGGTAAGGTTGAAATAGATAAGGATGACTACGGGAACAATGAGAAGCATGCCTGTAAAGATGAGCAGGCGGACCACATCAATCCAGTGCCGGCGCAACACTAAGACCACTTTTTCCTCTGGCTCGCTGTTGGGGAGTTCAGTAAGGCGCATCATAGGCCGTATTGGCTAGTATTTGTGCCGGTGTTTACGTGGATAACGGCCAGCGGATCCACTCTCACGCTCCAGTCATAGCGCGAAAGAAGACCCATACTCATGCCAAAGATGATAAAAAACCCGCCTACATAAAGGGCGAGTATGGCGTACGCTTTTCCGGAATCAATGCTGAACTTCTGGATGTGATAAACATTAAAAAACAGAAACAGTCCCGCAAAAAGCACCACGCCCAAAAACGGTAGGAGAATGTACCAGACGGGAAAGGTCATATCGGGATTATTGTAACACTAAACCAAGGTCGAGCGTCCGCCCGTGAGTCCCATGTGCTCGTAAGCCCGGGGAGTTGCGACTCGACCGCGGGGTGTGCGCTCAAGGAAGCCAAGTTGCAACAGGAATGGTTCGTAAATTTCTTCGATCGTCTCGGTCTCTTCCTGTGTAGCAGCGGCGAGTGTTCCGAGACCAACTGGTCCGCCCTGGAATTTCTCGATAAGTGTCCGCAAAAGATGCCGATCAACATTGTCGAGGCCAAGCGGGTCAATCGCGAGCATGGTCAGCGCGTCATTGGCGATGTCTGTCGTGATACTGCCGTCATGCTTGATTTCGGCGTAGTCTCTCACGCGTTTCAGCAGGCGGTTAGCTATTCTCGGCGTCCGGCGCGAGCGGTTGGCGATGGCTACCGTAGCCGGTTCGTCGATAGTAACGTCGAGGATACCCGCACTGCGCTTCACAATCTGTGCCATGTGGTCATTTTCGTAGAAGTTCAAATGAAAGGTCGAGCCAAATCTGTCGCGTAGTGGCGCGGACAAGAGCGAGAGTCGAGTTGTCGCGCCAATAATCGTAAACGGTTCGAGACCGAGCCTGAGTGTGCGCGCTGAGGGGCCTTTGCCGACAATGAGATCGAGCGCAAAATCTTCCATGGCGGGGTAGAGCACCTCCTCAATCGTTTTATTCATTCGATGAATCTCGTCGATGAATAGCACGTCGCCTTTCGCGAGGTTCGACAAGATCGCCGCTAGGTCGCCGACTCTTTCAAGCGCCGGCCCGCTCGTTACTCGGACATTCGCCCCCATCTCTCGGCCGATGATATGAGCCAGCGTGGTCTTGCCGAGCCCGGGATTGCCGTACAGCAAAATATGTTCGAGCGGTTCGTTTCTTTTTTTTGCCGCCTCGATAAAAATACCCAGGTTTGTCTTCAGCTCATCCTGCCCAATAAAATCCGAAAGCCGTTCGGGGCGCAGGCCGATCTCTACCTTCTGCTCCTCTTCAGTCGCCACCGGCGCAACTTCCCGGGGCTCTTCCATGGCTTGTTCTTCGATCATAGTGTGCCGATCGTCCTTGTCATCTCTAGGCCATCAGACGGCCGAGAGATCTCATGGTTCAGTATCTCAATATTAGTCCAGTTAGCCCTCATAAGCAAAAAGAGCCTTTCGGGCTCTCTTTGCGTTAGTAGCTAGAACTGTACCGTTTGTTGGTCTGGTGAGATCGTTACTGTTTTAATGGCTTTGCGAGCGGTGATGGTTTTGCCAGTCGCGTCTCCGCAGGTGGCTCCTTCGCCACCGGTGGGAACCTGTTGGCAAAGTGGAGTCTTCGTTGAATAGATCGGTGCGTAAATCATTTTGCCCCCATCGCTCCATCCTGCAGACGTGAGTGGCTCTAGGTAGCCACCCATCTGGTTTGGTACATAACTTGCGTATGAATACGAATAGCCGTCTGGCAGTTTTCCAATAATAGTTGTTGTATCAGTTTGCAGGTCAAGGAGCGTGAAAGAATACGTTTCGAAGGGACAGTCTATGAAAGTTTGGCTGTCGCAGTCTGGAGATGGGGTGCCGTTTGGTATGAGGATCTTGTCTTCATTCGGTGAAACAACCATGCTAGTCGCATCATTGCCGTTCGTCAGTATTTTTATAGTTCCCGTGGCGATGTCAATTCGCCAAATTGGGCCCCGGTTGCCCTTTTCTGCCTGGACAAGGTAGAGCGAATTCGTGTCTCCCGCCCTTGGTTCAAGGAGTATGGAGTAGTCAACTCCTGAATCTACATAGAAGGAATCGGTCTGCGCGATTGGTGTAAATTTCCCGGTTTTTGTGTCTGTGATGCCAGAGTCGTCAATGATGTACTGGCTCTCCGGGAGATTGTACTGATAACGGGCTCTATAGGTGCTCGTCCCCGCGTTAATTGTCTCTTGGAGTGTTGGAGTCGTTTCCGGAACCGAAACAATCACTGGTTGCCGTGATTTTGCCCAAATACCCGCGCCAACCATTGGCAATATGAGGCCAAGAACAAACGCCCCAAGAATGAATAACGGCGTTCGGTGCGCAATGCTCGACGATTTCTTTTTCATAGTTCAATGAAAAGTATAGCATCCAAATAAAAAAAGCTTATGAGTAGATAGCGTGGTCATCTACGTCAATGAATGAAACAACTCCATCACTTTCTATGGCGAACATGATTCGATATGACCCCGTGATAGAAAAGGACCAGAATTCTTTAAGATGGCCACTGAGTTTGTGGGTTTTGAGCTTTGGATCAAAGCAATTTGCTCGAAATGATATCTCACGCTCCAGAACTTCTTCTTTGAGGTTTTTTGGTAGTTTCTTGAAGGCGCGTTTGAAATGTGAAGAATAGGAGATCTGTTTGATCTTCATATTACTTCATGAGACTAGCCAGTGATCCTTTGAGCACTTTGAGTTTTCCGGTTTTCCGCTCGGTTTCATATACGGCAACCGCTTCGAGCGCGCCCTGTTCCTCAATAAATCGGCGAAGTGCTGTCCGAAGAAGCTCGGAACGGGTCATATGATGTCTCTTGGCCATTCTCTCTGATTGCACAACGAGCGCCGGGGGGAGTGAAATCGTGACCAGGGATGTGGTGCGCATAAAGGTTGTTACTTAGTATTAACCTCAGTGTACTCATTGTGATTATCTACGTCAAACGAGAAAAGTTGGCGTCAAGTTGATCTTTTGTATCGAAACAGGCACAATATACTCTGTGCCGGGATGGCGAAATGGCAGCCGCGAGGCCCTTAAGAGGCCTTATCCGAAAGGGTGTGCGGGTTCGAGTCCCGCTCCCGGTACCATCAAATGATCGAGCCTAATGGCTCGATTTTTTGTTTTGTCGAACGGCCATGAAGATGATCAGCAGTACCGCAGAGAAGCCCGAGACGATGGCCCCAAAGTAAAACGGGGCAGAGGGGGAGACGCGGTCCCAGAGGAGGCCGGCGATTAGACTCGATGGAAGGGAGAGGACGCCGATAGTGGTATTGAAGAGGCCATATGCTCGTCCTCTGTGCGATTCGGGGACCATGTCAGCCACGAATGCTTTGGCTACGCCGTAAGTGGTGGCGTAATAGAGGCCGTAGAAGGCGAAGAGGATCCAGATGTGAATAGCCGAGGTCGCGCTTGCGAATCCGAGGTAGGCGAGGGCGTAGGCCAGCCAGCCGATGAGCATCACCTTTTCTCGACCAATCCGATCGGAGAGACTGCCGAGCGGGACTGAGGCGGTGGCGTACACAAAGTTAAAGACGGCATAGACAAGGGGGATGGCGAGCAATGTGACGCCCACGTTCTGCGCTCGCAGAATGAGAAAAGCGTCAGACGAGTTGCCAATAGCAAAAATGGTGATGATGACCAGAAAAACGTAGAACTGTGAGGGGATAGCGCCGTGGTTTGGTTCGGCGCGTTTTGCGCGCGGAATACTTGACGCCTCCTTAACCTTCCAGACCAGGATGCCGAGTGTGAAGACGAGCGGGATAGCGGAGAGGAGCAAGATGAGGTGATATTTGTATTCGTGATCTTGGAAAATGTATAAAAGGGCAAAGAGGAGGAGCGGGCCGGCCACAGAACCCAGCGTGTCGAGCATTCTGGCGATGCCAAAGCTCTTGCCACGAGAAGTAGACACGCTTGATGAAGCAATAAGTGCGTCCTTGGGCGAGTCCTTAATCCCTTTGCCAGCACCGTCTAGAAAGCGCAGGCCGAGGACTGCCACACCGCCCGTGACGAACGCAAGTAGTGGCCGAGCCACCATTGAGAAAAAGTAGCCGGCAAAGATAATCGGTTTTTTCTTGCCGTATTTATCCGTCAGATAGCCGGCCAGCAGGCGGAAGATGCTCGCCCCAGCGGTGACCAGGCCCTCAGACAGGCCAATGAGCGCGGCGTCCAGGTGCAAGATGTTCTTGAGGTACAACGGCAGGATCGGCACAAAAATATCCTGGCTAATACCGCCAAAAAAACTGAGGAGGCCAATGAAGAAGACGTTCATACTTTCGTTCATGATAGCAGAATGCTAAACTGCTCCCGTATGAAAGGCTATCGCCCCAACGCAGGCATCATTGTGACGGACGGCAAAGGCCATGTGCTCATGTGCGAGCGCACGGATTTGAAATATGAGGGGACATGGCAGACACCCCAGGGCGGGATTGATCCCGGGGAGACGGGGAGAGATACGGCGGTGCGCGAGCTTGGCGAGGAACTCGGCCTGGCGCCGGAAGAATTCGATATTCTGGCGGAATCAACGCAGAAGTTTCGTTACGAGTGGCCGGAAAGCTATCAGATGATGAATCCATTACGAGAGTTTCGGGGCCAAGAACAGCAGTTTTTCCTAGCGCAAGTCCATCCGGGCGTGGAGTTTTATCTTGATTCTGCTGGTCATGGGGAATTCAGACGGGTAATGTGGGGGAGCCCGCAGGACTTGCTCAGCAAATGCTGGGAACCCAAGCGTCCGGGGCTTGAGTCTGCTATGAAAGAGTTTGGCCTTTTATGAAAAAAACTACGCCAAAGAAGATTGTCATCATTGGGGGAGGAACTGGCACGGCCACCGTCCTCAAAGGACTGCGCCAGTATCCGCTTGAGCTTTCAGCCGTGGTTTCAATGGCTGATGACGGCGGTTCGACGGGAATCCTTCGGCGCGAGCTTGGCATTTTACCGGTTGGGGATATTCGCCAATGCCTGCTCGCGCTTTCAGACGCCGAGGATTCCGTGAAGGAACTATTCGGTTATCGCTTCGCCGAGGGGAGTCTCTCAGGACACAGCGCGGGCAATCTTCTCCTCGCCGCGCTCGTGAAATCTACGGGGGATTTCGAGGAAGCATTGGCCGTTGCCTCGAGAATGCTCGACATAAAGGGCGAAGTCATTCCCGTAACGCTCGATTTGACCACGCTCGGCGTTATTCATGGGAGTGATCGAGTGAAAGTGATGGGCGAGCATGTGATTGATGACGGACTCGTGCTCAACCAACCGCGAGAATTCTTCCTTGAGCCCCGCGCGCAGATCAGCAGTCGAGCTCGAACCGCCATCCTCGACGCCGATGTGATCGTGATCGGCCCCGGCTCGCTCGCCACCTCGCTCATACCAGCACTCATTGTAGAGGGAGTGCGCAAGGCGATTGGCGAGTCTAAGGCGAAGATCATCTATAACGTAAACCTCGCCCCAACGCCGGGGCAGACGGAGGGGTTCTCGGTAGCCGATTACGTGAAAGAGATCGAGTCATACTTGCCCCGCAAGATAGATTTTGTGACGAGCGGGGACGCGCTCAGGGATCCCTCGAAAGTAGAGAAAAAGGCTGGCGATCTCCTTGTCAGAAGCAGTGTTCGGCATAATCCGGAGGCGCTTGGCCGGGTCATTATGGAATATATTGAGGCGCTATGAAGATTTTTATTGATTTTGACCACACGCTAACCCGGGGCCGGGAGTTTGGGGATGCCATTTTGGGCGAACTGGGCGGGGAGTCAGCGGAAATTTTGCGCACCGCGCTTCGGGATTTTAGGCAAACGCATGATTTTACGTTGGAAGCCGTTTCTCAGCTCTTTGAACAGTTCGGCTTTCCGCCTGAGCGAACGATCAGTATGTATGAAGCGTATGCCAAGCGGATGGAGGAGTTTTTGGCGCCAGATGCCCATGAATTTCTGTCCGCTTTGAAGGCATTGGGCCACGAGCTGATACTCCTCACGCGTTCTCCTGACGTGGAAACATGGCAACGGCCAAAGGTGCTGGCGTCAGGGCTGAGTGAATATTTTACTGGCATTGAGATTACGAGCGGAGCAAAAGTGGACGTGATAGAGATGCTCGGCCACCAAGAGCCGTTTATATTTATTGATGATCTCCCAAAGGAAACGGAAGAAATGCAAGCACGTTTTCCGGTGGCGCTTTGTATTACGCATGAAAAAGGCGCCCCGCTCATGGAGCATCTTTTCACTATTGCCGGTTTTGCTAATCGTGACGAGCTAAAAACGCTTCCGTTGCCGATTAATACCGCGATCAACATCGGAAATCTTTCACTCGAGGACGGCGAACAGCTGGCCGTAACGTTTGGCCTCGACAAAAAAGCAGTCGACGCTTTCAAAAAGCGTTCGTGTGATGAAACGGATGAAGAGCTCATGCGTTTTACGAGTGATCACGAGCGGATTTGCCTTGGTTCGTATGAAACTTGGTATGCCAAGGAGCGCTACCCGTTTGGCCTCATGAGCAAGTCCGGCGAACTGGCCGGCATTGCCTGGTTTGGCCCAAAGGCGTTTCCCTCGATTGAAAAAGCGGGGTTTCAAACCCCGCCCATGACCGCGAACGCCGAGTGGCATACCTTTGCTGTCCGCATGTATAACCCGTATCGCGGAAAACGGCTGGCTTTCCCCTTTGCTTCCTTTGTTTTTAAGGCTTACAATACCTTTCTTCCTCCGCATCCGCTTTGGCTTGATACAAGTCCGGAAAACGCTGGCGCCATTCGGTTATACTCAAAGCTAGGATTCATCGAGCATGGACATCGAGAGGATGGCCGAGTAGTCATGATCCGCCCGTAACTATGCCTCGCGTTAAACTGACCGAATTTCGGGCGAAGAAGCTCATCCTCGGCAACACCTACGCCGGTGTTTCTTTTTGTGGTGTGGTGCGTTCTCCCTCTTTCCAAGAGGGCGTCAGTACGGGTGGGCGTTCCCCCTCTTTCCAAGAGGGTGTCAGGACGGATGGGCGCTCCCCCTCTTTCCAAGAGGGGGCTACGGGGGAGTCGGTGGTGCGTTGGGTGGTCAAAGTCGATCAAGGTATCAAAAAGCGCTTCAAGCAAGGCCTCGTCAAAGTGAATATC
Organism: Patescibacteria group bacterium; assembly: GCA_041660165.1. Classification (GTDB taxonomy): domain Bacteria; phylum Patescibacteriota; class Patescibacteriia; order UBA9934; family UBA9934; genus JAGORL01. Next base: position 116,331 of record JBAZWW010000003.1, read on the forward strand.
TCGGCGGACGAGATTTTGAGCGCTGTCGAGCCTTGGAAGGCAAAGGGCTTCTCGCAATTCATTGCCGAGCCGTTTGTCGAGCACTCGGCGAACGAGGAACAGTATCTTTCGCTTGAGCGCGTGCGTGAGGGGGTTCGCATTTTGCATACCGCCGAGGGCGGAGTTGATATTGAGGCGCATCCGGAAGCTGTCCGATCATATGTCGTCGAAAATGCGGGCGAGATTTCATTGATCGCTAAAGAGACGAAGATTCCGCAGGCATTCCTTGAACAGTTAATTTCAACTTTTAACGATAAGATGTTTGCATTTCTTGAGATCAATCCGCTTGTGATCAAGGGTGATCGAGTCTATTTGCTCGACGCTGCCGTGCTCGTGGACAGCGCAGGAATCTTCTTTGTGCACGGCGCGTGGACGGCGAGTGATCTTGTTCTGCCCACCGCCAAGCATCCGGCTGAAGCGCGGGTCGAGGAATTAGCGAAAACCACTCCCGCCTCGCTCAAATTGTCCGTGCTGAATCCTGACGGAGCATTGTTTTTCTTGTTGTCTGGCGGTGGGGGATCAATCGTGATCGCAGATACCGTCATGAACAAAAGCGGGGTTTCAAACCCCGCCCACGGCGCGGGCCAACTGATCGGCAACTACGGCGAGTACAGCGGAGGGCCCACGCGCGAAGAGACGTTTTTGTACACTCGCGAGGTACTCGGTTTGTTGCTCGGATCGAGCGCGCCGAAGAAGGCGCTCATAATTGCCGGGGGAGTGGCAAACTTTACGGATGTGAAGCGGACGTTTGCAGGCATCATTGACGCGTTGACCGAGCGCTCAGCCGAACTCCGTAAGCAGGGCGTTAAGGTGTTTGTGCGCCGGGGCGGACCGAATGAACAGGCGGGACTGGCCATGATGCGTGAGTTCCTGACCGCCGAGGGATTGCTCGGTGCCGTTTATGGATCAGAGGCGGTGATGACTAAGGCGGTAGAAGACGCCATAGCTTTTGTAAAAGTATGAACGTCATTGAAACCATAAGAACGGGGCAGGATGGTATTCTCGTCCTTGGCAACCATCCAGAAATCGTGCAATCCATTTTGGATTTTGATTATTTGTCGGGCAAGGCTCATCCCTCGATTTTGGGGATTGTGACTCAGAACCGAAAGGCCTTAAAATGTTTTTTTGGCGCGCGGGAGATGCTGGTTCCGTGTTTTAAGAGCGTTAATGCGGTGCCGAAAGTGATCGGCGAGAATGTGCGCTGGATGCTGAACGCGCAGTCTGGCCGGCGCGCGTATGACTCGACCGTTTCGTTTTTCGAGGCCTTTCCGAAGGCACTCGGCGGGCACATTTTTGCGGAGAATATGCCGGAGATCCACGCGACCGAGCTGATTCGCCGTTATGGATTCTCGAAACTCATCGCTGGGCCATCCGGCGTTGGTCTCCTCGTCCCTGGCCATCTCAAACTTGGCGCCAGCGGGGGAGTGGGCGTGCCCCAGCTTGTGCAGGGGAAACTAGCGAATCCTGGCTCGGTCGCCGTTGTCTCGACATCTGGCGGAATGACGAACGAGTTGATTGTGGCCGTGGCGAATGCGGGCAAGGGGACCTCGTTTTCCGTTTCTATCGGCGGGGATAGGTTTCCGATCACTTCGCTAACTGATGTGTTGATGCTGGCGGAGGGAGACGCGCAGACAGAAGCGATCGTCTATTTCGGCGAGCTTGGCGGAGCGGACGAGTATGAGATTGTGAAATTACTCGACGAGAAAAAGCTGACGAAGCCAATCATTTGTTATATTGCCGGGATCATTGACGAAGCTTTTGATCAGCACATGCAGTTTGGCCACGCCAAGGCACTGGTAGCGCATAAAGATGAGAGCGCTCGAGCGAAAAGAGTTGCGCTCGCAAAAGCCGGAGCCATTGCCCCGGAGACGTTCCCTGAGTTTCTCTCGGTCATCCCAAGCATCAATATCATCTCGAGCGGAGCGAGAGATTTGATTGGCCAATCAGATCCTTCGCCTGTCAAACAAGCTCAGGATGACGCTTACATTAAACCCCTTATGGAAAGACAAAAAAGTATTCTCTCGACACGAAAAATTGTTGACCTAGAATCCGTTCCGCAGTACGTCAAAGACGGCAAGCTGGCTAAACCGCGGGCGAATGCGTTCGCCTCGGCTTCTCTGCGAGCACTGCTCGGTCGTGAACCTTCAGCCCTAGTTTCGGCCTTTGTTGAGAACATTTTCGAGTTATTGATCGATCACGGCGGGAACGTTTCCGGCGCGGTGAACACCATGATTACCGCCAGGGCCGGCAAAGATCTCGTCTCCTCGCTCGCCTCAGGCTTGTTAACGATCGGTCCGCGTTTTGGTGGGGCGGTCAATGATTCAGCCAAGACCTGGATGCAGGGCGTAGTGTCAAAAAAGTCCGCCTCTGACTTTGTTGAGGAGAAAACCAAAGCTGGCGATCTGCTCGCGGGCATTGGACATAGAAAATATCGTGTAGGCATTCCTGATCCACGCGTAGCTTCCTTGTCCGAGTTTGCTTCGCTCCTTTCAAGTCATCCGCATTACGATTTCGCGCGAGCAGTCGAGGCAGTGACCACGAGCAAGAATGGCAACCTCATCTTGAACGTGGACGGCGTCATGGCTTCGCTCCTCCTAGACATTCTTGCCGAGTCCGATAAATTCTCGCCCGAAGAACTTCAAGAACTGGTTGACGCTGAATTCTTTAACGCCCTCTTTGTCATCCCCCGCACCGTTGGCTTCATTTCACACTTTATCGAACAGAAGAGGAACGACGAGGGACTATTCCGCTTGCCGGACGAGCTGTTGTTTGAGAGATAGTACTTTCTCCATCCCGAGCCATGCGAGGGATCCGACTTTCCCTGCGAGAAGTGGGGGGGGGGCGGATAAGGGCGCATTAGCGCGAGATCTCGAGAATCCCCGTTGGCACCCCGAGCGTCTCAAGCATTTGCTTCGCCTTCTCCTCGCTGGCCGGCATCATTTGGCGTTTTTGGAGGTAGAGCGGTTCGAATTTGAGCGTCAGTTTGTCAGCCTCGACGGTTAAGCGGACAGCCAGCCCGCTTTTTGTAGCTTCCGAGAAATCTTGATCGAACAAGAAATTGCCGAGCGAATAGACGATCGGGACATTTTTGTATGTTTCGACGGTTTCAATGACATGCGGATGTCCGCCAATGACGGCGTCTGCGCCAGCGTCAACAAATTGATGCCCCGCAAAGATCTGTGAGCTGGACGGATTGTGCTGATACTCCACGCCCCAGTGAGGCATAACGATCACGAAATTGCCGGCGGATTTTTCAAGTTTGATGGCCTCGACAATGCCAGCGGTTGTTTCGTTAAAAGCGTGGTAGCCAATAAAGGCAAAAGTTATTCCGTTCACGGTTTTGTGGGCTACAAACTTTCCGCCTTCCCACGCATCGCCAAACGGAGTCATGCCGGCGTTCGTGATTGTTGTCCTGGTGAGCTCCGCGGTTGCCCGGCCATAATCATCAGCATGATTGTTCGACAATGAAAGCAAGTCGAATCCTTGGGTGGCGAGCATTGAAACATTGCCGGGCGTGGTGTCAAAGTTCATGACGTTTGTTCCTTCGATGTTTTCTTTTTCGCGTACTGTTCCCTCAAAATTACCGATAAGCAGGTCACTATTTGAAAGCAAATCTCCAACCTTCGCAAACGGATATTCGGTGCCGTAAAGTTTTATGTATTGCTCCACGTTTCTTGCGAGCATAATGTCGCCCACGAATTCAAGAGTCGTGCTCGAGTCGTTCGGTGAGGGCACGATATCCGCCGTAGGGGTCGATCCATGTATCGACCCCGCAGTGACGATGCGATCTCCCGCCATGGTCAGATGCGCCCTTCGAGAGATTTCGATGGACGAATTTGCTTTAGAAAACGGCGATACCACAAGAAATCCGATGAGAACGGTGAGTCCAAGCGCGGTTAACAGTATGGCGAGTTTTGGGGTCATGAACGCATAATCTTACTCTGTTGGCTCGATAAATTCAAGACTCTTCACGAGTTTTTCGATATTCGTTGAAGCGTTTTCAAAATTAACGTCGTCGGCCAGCCGTTCGTCAGACACGATGATGTTGTCAAAAAGTGTGCCGGTGTGGGGGAGAAGGTAAACGTTGGCGGATGATGAGCTGACGCTCAATTTTGCTACGGCATTTTTGTCGCTTGTGGCGATACTTTCGCAGGGAGCAGAGCTGATGAGCACTTTGAGGTTTGTTGGCAGTTCAGACGAAGGTTTTTTTGCGAATGAACAAACGTCAGAAATGTTTTGCCAGTTTGGCCCGGCATCGTAATACCAGCCAAGGTCGCCCCAGTATGCATTCCGTCCTTCAGGTTTTTCCCTCGACAAATCCATGAACACTTGGCGCGAATTATCGCCGGAGTTCATCGCAGTTTTCGGTAAGAACGTAAGGAAAAGCCGAGCGCCGTAATGTTCGACCTGGACGGTTCCAAAACTTTTTGGGAATCCAAATCGCAGGCCAAGTTTGGCATTTTCATAAAGCATCGCTTCCGTTCCGGGTAGTTCGTGGCTTTTACCGGTATTGAAGTCGAGTACTTCCGCAGGCAATGGCACCGGATTCCTGGTGGTCGTCTTCGGGTTAAGGCTGGTCATAATCAGCAGAGCCACCCCGGCCAAAACGCCAATAATACCGATCACAAGCGAATAGCGTTGCATATGTTTGCAGTATAACAAAAATACCTCGTTTCCGAGATATTTTTGTGGAGCGGCGGACCGGGGTCGAACCGGCGACCTTCTCCTTGGCAAGGAGACGTTCTACCACTGAACTACCGCCGCAATTCGGTCAAAACTTTATCACGCGGGAGTTTGACCGTCAAACAGTGGGAATCTTAGCGGCTATACGCTCTTCGTGCTATGGGCTGTCTGCCTACCAGCTGGTCAACTATTTCTCTAGTTTCAACGGTTGTTTGAGAAACGGTGTGCAGGATGTGTTCGTGGATGCTCAGCGCCTCCCTCGTTTCTTTTCGAAAGTCGCGGAGTTCTTGCATGATGGCATTTTGACTATTTTGTAGTGCGTCCAGGGCGGTTTCGGTTGTTTGTTTTTTCATATTTTTGTCTCGATGATTATTTCGAGTATAGCACCTTGAAGGGGCCGGGCAACCGGCCCCCTTCTTGTGCAAAAAGCGTTATGCCGCTATCGGTTCGGCGGTTGGTTTTCCTTCTCCGCGCATCTGTTTGCGCAACCAGGAGATGCCGGAATTATTTCCACGAATGTACTGCTCCTTGGAGATCTGGAAGACGAAGTTGTAGATTTCATGACTGATATCTTCCGGCATGTCGAATTTTGACATGAGGGTGTTGAAACGATCTTCTAAAACTTCGAACCACGGCTTCTTGTTTGTCTTGTCCATATTGTTGATGTAGGGGCCGATTTATATATCGGCCCAGATTATGATTATTTCATTTACGTAACGAACGGTAACGTGATCCCCTTAGCCTTGGCCAACCAATAGCCAAGCGCCCCCAAACTGGTAGTGAGTAACCCGCCTCCCACCCACGGAATTTGTTTCGTGGGCGGGGGAGCGATGAGATTGTGATTCCTCTCCCCGCTAGGGGAGGAAGTAGGTAGGGGGGTTGTCATATCTGCCGTAGGGGTCGATCCATGTATCGACCCCGTAAGCACGCTCATCCCCTTCGTCTCCGTTATGGCGAGCGTCCACGCTCCGCTCTTCACTCGCGCCACGCCCGTCACTGCAATACGGTCGCCGAAGGCCAGGTCAGCAAAGTTGATGGCCACATGCGGAGCAGATGCTATGGCAAGGGTGTCGCCATTTTCGAGTTCCACCGTTACTCCGCCTTTGGCCATGTCCGTGACCGAGCCTTCCAGACTGAAGTATCCGCCTTGGACAGCTTCGTCGAGTGAGTTAAGCGAGTCTGGCGCCAGCGCGTCCTGGCCGGTTGTTTTAATGTCCAACCGTTTGCTTATCTTGAGACGCACATAGCCGTCTTTTTGTTGAACCACGCCGGTAACCTGCACGTGTGCCATGTATTTCAGCTTTGGCCAGTCGGCTTTGTTGAAATACACTTCAAGTCCATTTAGATACATCAGCTGTTTGCCGAATACTCCCGGCAGGCCAACCACTACGCCATCAACGGTCACAATTTCTCCATCCGGGACATCGCCGAGTTCTGAGACGTCGAGTACCGTCAGGGTGGTTCCTCTCCCCGTGAGGGGAGAGGCTAGGTGAGGGGTAGCGGTGGCCGGGGGCAGGGGGGAGGCTACGCTGTCCGCCACCGTTGTTGCGAGCTCCAGCCGAACAGGGCTTGGGGCGGGGGCATCAGGGTTAGTTCCTTGAGCTTGGTCTTGAACGGCCGGATCAGGGTTGATAACGGCAGGAGTGTTGATTGTCGTCTCATATGTTGTATTCGTTGTGTCGTAGGGGTCGATCCATGTATCGACCCTCGTATTAATGGCGAGCGGAGTGGGATCAGATTCAATCCACGTTCCGTCGGGTTGTTTAGCGAGTGATTTTCCTTTTTTCGGCGCCGTTTTGCCGGTGTACGATATCGCGTCAATCGTTGCTCCGGTTCCATCGAACAGGAAGATTGAGTCGCCATCGTTATTGAGTTTGCCCTTCGGGTTTTGTAGGACAAAGAAGGCGTGCGCCGGCAGAATCTGATCGGGCAACGGAGTTTTACTTGTCGTCGCATCTTTAACCGTCCACCCGCCGAGAGAGATTTCGTCTTCGGTTGTGTTGAGAAGCTCAATCCATTCCACACCATCGGCCGGATCAGATACGAATTCATTGATGAGGACGGAGCCAGTGGGATACGGGATTGGCCCGGGTGCCACGGGCGGTACCACGGGCGCGGTTGATGGCGCGGGCGTTAGGGTGGTCAATGGGGGTGCCGTAGGGGTCGATCCATGTATCGACCCCGCCTCGGTAGGCGTGATGATCGGCGCGGGCGCCTCAATCGGCAATGGCTCGATGACCGTGATTGGCGCAACGGGTTCTGGTTCAGGTTCCGGTGCAACTGGTTCCGGTGCCGGCAATGGGGCCGTCTGCACCGGACACAGCAGGCACGGATCCCCGGCGTCATCCCCTCCTTGTGAGGGAGGCTCGCCCGTAGGTTGCGAAGTTACGCCCGAGGAGGGCAGAGGGATGGAGGGGGCCAAGGGGGTGGCTACGTCTCCACCGGTCCCAGCGCTTTCGACGGTTTCGACGATCGCGGTTTCGGATGCGTCTTCTGCTCTCGCGGGTAGAGGAGACACAAAGGGCAAGAGGGTGAGGATTCCCAAGAGTCCATAGTACATAGTGTTTAATTGTTAAGGATCAGCAAACCGGATTCAACAAACGCGCGTTCAAACAACAAACCCCACAGCTATCCTTCGGGGAAAGGAAGCCATGGGGAGTTTGTTTGTACATTCATTGCAACATATCTCCGGAGCTGTTCGAGTGTGGGGTGGGGATAACTAAAAACAACGGCTCTGCGCCGATGTTTTATGAATATTTCTTTTTGGTGGGCGAGGAGGGACTTGAACCCTCACGGCCGAAGCCACATGCTCCTAAGGCATGCGTGTATGCCAATTTCACCACTCGCCCATAAAGAAAACCTGCTTCAATTTAGCAAAATACCGCGGACTTTGCAATAAATTACCCAGCGGGTGCTAGAATGTTCCCGTATGCTGTCTTCTTTTCTCATCACCGCCCTGCTTTCAACACAACTATCCGGCAGAATTCTTTTGGCAGTGGAGTCTCATGGGGAGGCTTGGTATGTAAACCCCGTTGATCATCTGCGCTACTCGCTCGGCTCGCCGGATGACGCCTGGAACCTGATGCGCGGTTTGGCCCTTGGGATTTCGAATGCCAACCTTGCTAGGCCACTCCCTACTGAACTTTCCGGTCGGATTCTGCTTGCTGTTGAGGACCACGGCAAGGCGTTTTACGTAAACCCGCTGACCATGAAGCTATATTATCTTGGCCGACCCGCAGACGCTTTTCGTATCATGTCCGAACTCGGCCTTGGCATTACAAATGTGGATTTGTCTAAAATCCCTTCTTCAAATATCGTTCCCCTTCCATCCTCTCTCTCCTCTCCCTCCCCTGTCGTCCTCTTCACTTCTCAGGCTCCCTTTGGCGAATGGTCAGACCCTCGCCAGCAGGATGGCTGTGAGGAGGCTTCAGTCTTCATGGCGGTGAAGTGGGCGCTTAGCCAAACCTTTACGCCGGATGAGGCTAAAACGGCGATTATAGGAATGTCTGATTGGGAGAAGATCACCTTTGGTTCATTCATGGACACCTCTATAGATGACACCGCGGACAGACTGCTACGGCAGTATTTGAATTTCACAAATTTCGAGGTGAAGAAGAATATCGGCCCCGCAGACATTCGGGCAGAGCTCGCGCTTGGCCGAGTGGTGATCATTCCGATCGACGGTACCAAACTGAACAACTCGAATTTTACTGACGGCGGACCCCTGCGCCACATGCTCGTCGTGACAGGTTTTGATGAAGCTTCAAGCGAGTTCATCACGAATGATCCTGGCACCAGAATGGGGGAGGGCTACCGGTATTCCTCGTCCACCATTGCCTCCGCGCTTCGTGATTATCCCTCAGGCGATCATTCGCAGATAACCTCGCTACCCACGGCCTTTATTGCCGTTCGGAAGAAATAAGGTAGAATACGCTCCAAGGAGTAATTTATTTTTTCTATGGTAGATCAATACACGACCGTCACCACCAAAGGCTACGGCTCACGCATTATGGAATCTATTCAGGGAGTCGTCATCGGCTTCTTGCTTTTCATCGTGTCATTTGGTGTTTTGTACTGGAATGAAGGCCGGGTTGATTTGTCGAGTATTGCCAAGAAGTCCGTTGAAATCAGCGGAACAGAGTTGGCGAGCGGTCAGGATGGATCCTTTGTCTCGGCCAGCGGGACGGTGATGAGTGACGAAGTGCTTGGTGATGGCGACATGCTGAAGCCGGGCAAGTACTTGTCCGTAGAACGCAACGTAGAAATGTATGCTTGGGTTGAGAAGAAAGATACGCAGACAAAGAGCAACACGGGCGGATCGGAAACAACCACCACTACATATTCTTACGCGCAGGAGTGGACCAGTAAGCCCGCGGCTTCCGGCTCTTTCCACGTGCCAGAAGGCCACACTAATCCAAGTTTGGCCGTGCAGGATGTGAATGTAAAAGTGAGCGCGCTTAAGGTTGGGGTGTATTCCGTGGACGGCAAAACCGTTTCCTTGCCGGGCGGGGAGAAGCTTTCATTGACGCCGGATATGCTGGCCTTGCCGGTGACGGCAAAGATTTCCGCTGACGCCGTTTATCTGAACAATGCGAATCCGACCTCGCCGATTGTGGGCGATGTCCGTGAGTCCTACTCAGCTTTGGCTTCCGGTTTTGATGGCACCGTCTTCGGTGAGCTTCATGGAAGCAAAATCACCAAGTACACGGACGCCAAGGGCAATGAGCTGTACCGCGTCTTTACGGGTGGCCGCGCAGCTGCCCTGGCCACTATGCACGGTGAGTTTGTCATGATGCTCTGGATCTTCCGCTTGGTTGGCTTCTTCATGATGTGGGGTGGTTTGTCCATGATTCTGGCGCCGGTGGCCATCATCTTGGACTTCTTCCCGATCCTTGGTTCCCTGGGCAAAATGGCCATCAGCATCATCACGCTGGCAGTCGCCTTGCCACTCGCCATAATTACGATCATTGTCTCGGCAGTTTTACACTCGATTATCGCTCTTCTGATCGTCCTCGCCGCCTCCTTGGCTGGCGTGGGTTACCTGATTTATAAGAACAAAGATAAGGTGAAGATGCCAAAAATGCCTTCCATGGGTGATGTGGCAGGAAAGATGATGGGGAAATAACTGAAGAACAGATTTACACAGATCTCTAAAAGCGCGACAGATGAGACACAGATTAACCCCTGTGTCTCTTCTTATTTGTGTAAAATCTGTTGACCTGCTTTAATCTGTGTAAATTTACCTTGATATGAGAGTAATACTTATCCACGGCTATAAGGCCACCCCAGACTCAAACTTTTGGCCTTGGCTTAAGCGCGAGTTGATTGACCGTCGTTTTGAGGTCGTCATGCCAGAGTTGCCGAATCCCGCCGAACCGGATAGGGACGCCTGGACAAAAGCCGTGCTTGATTCCGTGGGTCCGCTTAAGGATACGGATATCATCATTGGTCATTCCCTCGGTGGTGCTACGGCTTTGCGGTTTCTCGAGGCCGCCGAAGCCAGAACCACGCCTCACGCCTGCATTCTTATTTCTACCCCTTGGATGATTAAGGACGAGCGTTTCCGCAGTTTCTTTCTGACAGAACTCGATCATGATGTGCTCATGTGGCGCGCCAGCAAGTTTGTGGTCATTCACGCCAAGGACGACCCGGTCATTCCCTTTGAGCATGCTGAACGTTATGCCGAAGTTTTCCACGCCAAACTCGTCGCTCCCGAAACCGGCAGACATTTTGATGGTCCTGAATATCCCATCATCCTCGACACTATTCTCAGCATTGCTGAAGAGCCCGTTGAGTACGCGCCAGGCATGTCCTTGAGCGATGAATTTGCGGAACTCATTAAATAAGAGTTATTCACAGGTTGTTGACTCCGGCCCATTCCGTATGTTGTAATGGATTTACCTGCTGGAGAAATCCATCGCTGGGTGATACAAAAGCAAACTCCCCTTTATTGGCGGGGTTTGTATTTGTTTTTATGGCAGATTCAAAGATTACGTGTACAATAAGATCATTCTATGAAAACCTCAAAACTTCTCATTGGTGCCAGTGCGGTAGCTGTGCTCCTTGGTGCCGGTTGTATCCCAAGCCCGAAGAATCTGATTGAGAACGCCGTTGAGAGTAAAATCAACGCTGAACTTGGCGGGAACGGCGCTGTTGAGATCAAAGACAACGGCATTACGATTAAGGATAAAGAAAACGGCGGGACCACAAGTTTCGGTGAGGACATGAAATTGCCGGATGACTTTCCAAAGGATGTGGTCATTATGGCTAATGCGGTTATTTCCGGCTCATCCACCAGTAAGGATGGCGGTTGGGTGTTGTACTCCGTTTCAAAGAGTCCAGCGGAGGTGATCGCTTGGTACAAAGACCAGCTCACGGCCTCGGGTTGGGATAAATACGGTTCTACTTCCACAACAGGAGAGGAAACGGGCGCGTTTACAAAAGGCGATGCCTGGATGAACGTAGTTGCCAGCGCGGGAGATGATGGAAAAACGGACGTGACCGTCACAAGAGCTACGCAGACTCAGTAAGAAAGGGCAAGTTGCAAAAAACCGACCGTTGTGGCCGGTTTTTTGATTGTGTAGAAAAGTAATCAACAGGATAGATAGCGTATTGTTGCTTATGTTAGCAAAGCATTGTAACTTATCCACAGTAGTGTGGATAATATTTCTCCATATGTCAGATTCCGTATATTTTAACGCTGAGCTCAAGGAGCTTGCAGAAGCACTGAAAATGCTAGGGGCAACCCAAAACGCGGTTGCTTTGTACATGGCGAGTTTTACTACCGGACGTACGACGGTGGGGAAGCTGGCCAGTATCTGCCAGATGGATCGTTCCTCGGCCTATATTGCGGTCGAGCAGTTGCGAGAGCTTGGTGTGCTTGAGACTGACGAGACTTCGGCTAGAAAAACCATTCTCGCCAGGCCACCAAAGGCTGTTCTTTCGCGCTTGCGAACGGAGATGCGTCGATTGCGTCGTCAGCACGATACGATTGAAGAATCGCTTCCCGGCCTTCTCGCCTCTTATGTAGCTCACGAGTCGAAACCGACCTTGCAGTTCTTTTCGGGCATCGAAGGTCTCCATCAGATTGCTGACGATGTACTCGAATACGGGAAGGAGGAGGTTCTCTTGTATACGAACCAGGCAACGGAAGAAAATGTTTTTAGCGAGGCTGATCACAAAGAGTTTATTGCCGAGCGTTTGCGTCGAGGGCTCTCGATCCGTGTGTTAGCGGCCGATGTACCTGAGTCGTACGAGCTTCAGAGGCGCGACAAACAGTGTCGTCGAGAGACGAGAATTGTTGATGGTGAGCCGTTTACCAGCGAAACGTATATCTATGCAGATAAAGTGGCCATGCTCAGCTTTGATAAAGAAATCATTGGTTTTGTTGTTCGCTCGAAAGACTTCGCTCAAGCCCAGCGCTGGATGTTTGAACAAATCTGGGAAAAACACGGAGGAAAAAATGCCTAAACCAGTTTTTGTCCCGCAAGTTGAACCGCGTGAGAGCGTCGAGGAACAACTCGAAAACCGTAAAGAGGAGGATCTGAACCTCCCGCACTGGAATTGGTGCGCTATCTGTTGTGTCCGCATGATCGTTCTCGGTCTCGGGTTCGAGGTTCCGGACATGATCGACATGTATAACACGGCCACCGAGAAATACGGTGTCTACAGGCTCGTCGACGGGCGGATTATCGGCGCGTATCACCGTGAGCTAGCAAGCTATGTAAAGGGCGAGTTCGGCCTCAAGGCCCGCGCTCTGCGTCGGCAATCGACTGACAACGTCGCGAGGTGGATCAGCCGAGGCTATTACTTCATCGCCTCGGTCAGCTCAGACATCCGTAAGACCGGCGCCGAGGTTCCAATCCGGCAGAACGGCCACCTCGTGCTCGTGTATGACGTCCTTGAGACATCCGAGGGACGATTCTTCATTCTCCACAACTCAGCGGGGTTTTCTCGAACGAACACCCAGTCTGAAGTCCTTGTCTCTGAAAACCGCTTCGCGCAGTGCTTCTCAGGGAACGGCCTCATCATTTCTGGCGATCATTCGTGATTGCCGTGCTTACTATCGTGAACCTTATTTATGACCAAGAAACGCCTTGCCATTTTAACTGGCGGGACAAGCGCTGAGCGTGACATTGCTCTGGCGTCCGCAAAAACAGTCGCTGATCTGCTTGCCGAACGGTATGACATAACCAAGTTCGATTTTCCAAGTGAGATTGACGCATTCCTAGCGCAACGAGATACCTTCGATGTCGCAATCCCCATCTTCCACGGTAAGGGCGGGGAAGACGGAACCGTGCAGGGCTTCTTGAAAACGCTCGGCGTGCCATTTCTATTCTCGGACGTCACCGCACATGCCATTGGCATGGACAAGACCTTGGCGAAAACCGTTGTGTCTACCGTCGGTCTTCATACGCCGAGCTCGATCGTTCTGACTCGTGTTGAGTTCCTTCAGGGTGGCTCCCCCTCTTTCCAAGAGGGGGCCAGGGGGAGTCTCGGGATGGTCAGGGTGGTCAAGCCTCTGGATTCCGGCAGTACCCTCGGCATCACCATCGTCCGCTCTTCCAACGACCTACAGTCAGCCCTCGAAAACGCTTTTAAGCATTCCGATAAAGTGCTCATTGAGGATTTCATTGGAGGCGACGAATTCACCGTGGCTGTGATCGACGAACATGGCGAATCAATCGCCTTGCCCGTGATTCAAATCGTCTCGCCGAACGGGATATACGATCACTCCGCCAAGTACGGCCCACAGCCAGCCGAGAAACTTTGCCCGGCGCCGATTAGCGAAGATCTCACTTTACGCCTTCAAGAATCCGCCGTCACCGCGCACAAAGCCATCGGCGCCAGGCATTTGTCGCGGACAGATTTCATCGTTGACCGAGAGGGGACAATTTGGTTCCTTGAAATCAACACCATTCCCGGCCAATCCGTCTTATTTCCAAAAGCCGTAAAAGCATCAGGCCGTGATTTTGCAGAGATATTTGCCGACTGGATTGAGTCTGTCTACCTTGCCAAATCCTCCTGACTGTAGCCTTTTGCCCTCATGCGCAGATAGAGATCAACATACTGTTTGTAGAGAGCTTCTTTGGACACGTCTGCACCCTGCTCCATGGACGTGCCTCGAATGTCATCAAAGGTGAGCGAGTATCCCGCTTCGAAAAGACATTCATCAAGGTCTGCTACGAGTCTTTGGCGGGTTCGCCGTTCTTCCTCGCTCTGCGCTTCAAGCGTTCGGTTACCGCCCCCGGGAAGCCACAGCGAAAAATTATTGAGGAGGTAGCCAGCTTTTTTCAGGGGATCAAGATTGCCAGTGTATTTTGCTAGGCCTTCTTCTATTGCAGAATCACGTTTATCCGCCGGTAGAAGCTTGAGTTCAACCAGTTTATCAACGTATTTCATTCTCGCCTCGCGTTTATGCGCCAGGAATTGCTCATAGTCCTCATCAAACGCCGGCCCAAAACTTGTCTCTTTTTCTTCTTCTCCTTTTCTCCCTTCGCTTTCTTTCATATACTCGGCATGATACTGGATCCCCCTCGCAATCGTAAACGCCTTCATGGAGTCGGGTTGTTTACATGATGATAGATCTTTTTAGTTGGCTAGTTTATAGTGGGATGTAGAGGTTAAATTAATCAATCACTATGCCAGACTTTGAAGGACGGGGAGATCGATCATCACAGGCCGACACCATTGAAGCCCTGGAGTCCGGACCAATGAGGCACACTTTTGCTCATATTTTTGTTAAGACGGCCGGAGATTTGTGGGGGTTTAATCCGTCATTGAGCCAAGGGTTGAAAAAGAATTGGGAACCTAGAGAAACGGTTGATGGACTGCAGGGCAGGTTTTGGGATTCGTTAACCGCAGGAGTCCCCGCCAGTTCTATTCTGGCGGAGATTGATCGTATCTCCGGGCACCTTTCACCCGAAGACGCAACAACAGTGCGTGAAGCTTTGCGCTTGGCTGAAGATGAATATGATGAAGCGATCAAGAATGATCCTCGCATGAGAAAACCTCCGTCCATTGTCATGCCGGATCCATACAAGCGCGCGTAAACCCACGGTGGATCTGGGGTATTTGTTCGTTCGGTCGAGTTATCAACACGGTCAGGACGATGTTCGTAAGGATATGTTGTAATGGAAATACCTGTTGGAGCAATCCAAAGCAAGGTGACACAAAACACGAACTCCCCATTCATTTGGCGGGTTTGTTTTTGTTTTGTGCCGGAGTGTGGGGGCTCCAAAGACAATAATTAATTGGGTAAAATATGAGAAAGATGACTGGTGCGCGTGAAGTGACGGAAACGCAGTTGATGGGCTGGGCTCATGAGGGAACGGTTGAGAGTGCCAGAAAGATTAAGGAATTCAGGGATACGAACGAGGACGACGAGCTCGAGGCCTATGCCGAGCTGGCGTATGGCGAGGCGATCTATTTCGCTTATTCGCCCGACAATGATGAGGAAGAACGTGATTTTCTGCTCGGTCGCATGATTCACGAGGCCGAAGGGAGAATGTGTGATCTGTTTGTAAAGAAGTTTCCCTTGCAAAGAAAACAGCTTGAGGGAGATATCGAACGCGCGATTCATACAAAACTCATGAAACAGGTGTCGAAGGAAGAGAAAGATGAGTGGCAATATAACTTCAGCGAAGATTACTACACGTGGGAACGCGGGAGACTCCAGATTGTCGAAGACGAAATTGCGTATCTGGAGGTTTGGCTCAAGCAAGCCAAGCAGATGTTTGCGCTTGAGAAATATCGAGATGCACCTCAAGAAGTCTACGAGAATATCCATTCTGATGATGTCATTGATCCGTTTGAGGGGGAAGAAGAGAACTGATGCGACGCGCGACTCCCCCGTAGCCCCCTCTTGGAAAGAGGGGGAGCGCACACCCTGACAGCACGCACCACTATGACGGAAATATTCAACCAAAAATGGAGCCTGGAGAGGCGCAGAGATTTACGAAATGGAATGACCAAACCGGAGATCTTGCTGTGGTTAGCTATCAAGGCAGATCAACTTGGCGTTCGTTTTAGAAGGCAGTACGGAATTGGTCGGTACATAACCGATTTTTATGTCCCGCGATTACGACTCGTGGTTGAATTGGACGGCTCGCAGCATTACACCCCGGAAGGTAGGCGATATGATGAGATTCGAACCAAATCTTTCGAAAGCATCGGCATCCAGGTCATCCGTTTCGCAAACGACGAAGTTTGCAGAAATCTGCACGGCGTTCTTCAGCGTCTCCGCATTGCGATAGCGGACCGTCAGAATGGTCAGGTGCGTTCCCCCTCTTTCCAAGAGGGGGCTACGGGGGAGTCTCAGGGTGGCCCCCGGGGCGACGTAGGGTTATCCGGGTGATCCGGCTGGCGGTTCCTCTCCCGTCTCAGCGGATCGTCATGATCAGTAGTGGTACGTTACCCGCTTCACAATCGTAAACCCCCGATATAATTGTTCCAGGAAAAACACGTGTGCCAAATCATGCGTGGTGGTCATTTGGGAAAGCGAGAGGCAGAGATGCGCTCGCTTTTTCAATTCGTCTGACAGGCCGTGGGGACCGCCCAGGATGAAGACCAGCTTGTCCCCGGCGTCTATATAGGAAGAGAGCTTGCCGGCGAGGGCCTCGGAAGACAATTCCTTGCCTAGGGCGTCGAGCACAATGAGGACAGAGTCTGATGGAATGGCCTCGACCAGTTTTTGTTCATCCTTGAAGGGACGCTCGACATAATCACAGAACTTTCCCAGCCGTTTTTGGAATTCTTCGGCTATTTCCTGAAATGGACCCTTGGGGATAGAGCCAACCGTGAATAAAGAGACTTTGAACATATAGCCTTGATATTAGCGAAAAACAGGCTGTGTATCAAGGGTGGAAAAGTGGGGGAAGTCCAATCTTGACAGTACTTTCCGCCTTAGGTACTATTCCGCGGCTGTTCGTTCACAACTAAAGACGTCGCGATACAATAAACATAGAAGAGAAGTTTAATGTACTCACTGGCAACAATTATTCTGATTGTTCGTAGCCAGTGGGTGGAGAGTATAAGGGTGTAGAGGTGGATGGCTTGACTGATGATGCCGATGAAGGACGTAGCAGCCTGCGAAAAGTCTTGGGAAGGTGGCAAGCAACCGTTGATCCAAGAATGTCCGAATGGGGAAACCCCGTCAGGGGAATGCCTGACGACTGTCATACTGAATACATAGGTATGCAGAGGGAACCTAGGGAAGTGAAACATCTCAGTACCTAGAGGAAAAGAAAAGAAAGGATTCGATCCTCATCCAGTTTCTCGATGCTTCGAGGAACGGGATGATGGACCGCGTTCATATTCCCAGAGTAGTGGCGAGCGAAATGGGAACAGTCTAAACCCGTGCCGTGAAGTCCGCTGATAATTTCCTTCGGGAAAGATAGGCGAGGCGAAAGGTGCCGGCCGTTGCCGCACGGGGGTTGTAAGGAATATTGTTCAGGCCCGGTTGGCCTGGAGCGTCAATGATGTGTACTAGCGGAGCAAGTTGGAAAGCTTGACCAAAGAGGGTGATAGTCCCGTACGCGAAAGCGCTCATCATACGCGAATGTTTTCTTAAGTACGGCGGGACACGAGAAATCCTGTCGGAATCTGCCACGACTATGTGGCAAGACTAAATACATCATCAGATCGATAGTGAACCAGTACCGCGAGGGAAAGCTGAAAAGAACCCCGGAAGGGGAGTGAAATAGAATCTGAAACCCTACACTTACAAGGAGTCAACGTCCGGCGCGCAAGCGTTCGGATTATGG